>NZ_KE384251.1:550276-794739 GCF_000424825.1 Streptomyces sp. CNH287
TCCTTGCACTAGGCAACTGCGTGGCTACGCACAGCGGTACGGTGGTGGGGGTGGCGTGCGTCAAATGCGTCAAACGCCGTGTGGGTGAGGGGTGGTGTCTCTGTGGGGGCCATGGGGCCGAACACCGGTCTGGAGCGGCTGCACCGTGAGGCGGGGTGGACGCTGGGCCGTTTCGCGCAGCAGGTGAACCGGTTGGGGACCGAGCGCGGGACGCCGCTGACGTACAGCGGCCAGTCGGTGCACCAGTGGTTGCGCGGTCACTTGCCGAAGGCAGAGGTGCGTCCGCTGGTGCTGGAGGCGCTGGCCCGCAGGCTGCGCCGTCCGGTCACGCACGCGGAGGCGGGCTTTCCGGCGCTGCCGTTCGCGCCCGGGGCTGCGGCCACGACCGAGGGAATCCTCGACCTGGGGCGCCGGGACATGGACCCCTCGCGTCGCGGGGTGCTGGGAGTGGGCCTCTTCTCGGTCGCTCTGGCGGTGCCGAACTGGCCGGATGTCGTGGGCCGGATGGAAGCGGTCCAGAAAGGCCACACCCAACGCATCGGCGCATCCGAAGTCGAGGCCGTGAAGTCGATGACGGAGCGCCTGTCCCAGATCGATGACGACTTCGGTGGCCGCTATGCGCGCCCCATGGCAGCCGCGTTCCTCGTCAACACGGTTGCGCCCTTTCTGAGAGTGGACGCGGCGTCCGAAGTCCGGGAATCCATGCTGTCCGCCGCATCCTTCCTCTGCTACGTCACGGGGTGGATGGCGGTGGACGAGGGTCTGCACGGCTTGGCGCAGCAGTACTACGTCAAGGGGCTGGAGTTGGCGGGGGCCGGAGGGGACCACCTGACCTACTGCCACATTCTCCGGGGCATGTCGGTCCAGGCCGCAGACTTGGGGCATGGAGCCCCTGCCTCCCGGCTGGCAGACGCCGCCGCCGTCGCAGCCCCGTCCACCGGCCCTCGGATGCGTGCCTTCCTCGCGGCTCAGCAGGCCCACGCCTTTGCGGTTGCCGGAGAACAGGCGAAGGCGCTGCAAAGCCTCGCTGTGGCCGAATCGGCCCTGGAGAAGGCCGAAAGTCCATTGGGGTCGCTGGGTGGATTCAATCCCTCGACAATGGCCTACTGCGTGTCCCAGGTTCGCTATGCCTCGGGTGACGTGTCGGGGAGCGTGGAATCCATGCAGTCTCACTTCCGCCTGCGCGATGAAACGGACAGTCGGCGTTCGCAGTTGCGCTTCCGCGCCATGCTGGCGGAACGGCAGTTGGAGGTGGGTCACCTGGAGGAGGCGTGCCACTCCTGGAATCTCGTCCTGGACGACTACCCGGGAATGCAGTCCGGGCGAGTCGATGAACGAGTCCGTGCCATGTGCTCCCGCGTTCGCCCCTATCGCAGGGTTCCCGCCGCTCGCGCGCTGCACGAGCGGGCGCGTGCGATGGTCCCGCCCGCGCTGCTCGTGTAGCCGGTCCGCCGACGTGCCCCCGTGCCTCGGCGGACGGGCCGTCAAGGCACGGGGGCACCGGCTGTCAAACCCCTGTCACGCCCCGATGGTCGACCCAGGACTGTGCCGCCTCCACCATGGCCGGCAGCCATGTCTCGTCGGGGAACCGTTCAGCTCGTGCGCTTGCCCAGGACGCAGAACTCGTTGCCCTCCGGGTCGAGGAGGGTCACCCACTGCTGGCCGTCCTGCACGGTGTCGACGCGCCGGGCGCCGAGGGCGAGCAGCCGGGGGACCTCGGCCTCCTGGTCGTCGGGGCGGAAGTCGGGGTGGAGCCGGTTCTTCGACGTCTTGCCCTGGGGGACGGGCACGAAGAGCAGGCCCGGCATCCGGTCCGGCTCAGGCCGGATCTCGATGATCTCCTCGGACTCGTCGACCACACCCCAGCCGAGAGCCTCGGCCCACCAGCGCCCGAGAGCGACGGGGTCGGCGGAGTCGACGATGATCTGTTCCCATTCCCGTGCCATGGGCCCGAGCTTAGGCTTGCGCTCGTAAATCGCGTAGAGGTGCGCGGCGGTGCTGTGGTGGGCGCCGAGTGCGTCAGAAGCCGGGTGTGTACGAGGGGTGGTGGCTCGGCCGGCCGCTGCGATGCGCACCGGCACGGCCCGGTGACCAGCTGTTCCGCCGCTCCGCCGGCGACAGCGGACCGCAAGTGAACTCCCGCACGGTGCACGCTGGTTCGGACCGGCCAAGCCAAGCAGCCCCGTGCCGGGACCGCGTCGACCTGTACACTCCAGCGATCAACGGCTGCTGATCTGCGACCAACGCCTGAGCCCACCGGGCCCGAGCAGTTCCGCTCCCCGCCCACGCACGCCGCGATGAGGACAGTGTGACAACGCCTACCAAAACCGTGTCCGCTCTGCTGGAAAACCGAGGGTGGATCTGCGCGTCCGGGGTCGCCCAGAAGCTCGGGTTCCTCGACCGGGCCCACGTCATGGCAGGCGGACATGTGCGCCTCACGGCGAATCCCAGCGCCGGACTGATGATGGTCACCCTCATCGGATTCACCGCAGACGTCGGACAAGTGAACCTGTGGGTCGCCGACGAGATCGCGGGACGCGAAGCCGAGTTCTGCGACTCCCTCGACGCGTGGAGGACGCAAACCACCCTTGCTCCCGGCGCTGTCGACGTCCTTGTCGACACGTTGCGTGCGCGGAACTTCACGACCTTCACCACCTACCCCGGGTGACTGACCGGGCCGCGGGAACGGACGTGAGCGCGTCGCCGACGTACGAGGTGCCGCGCCGCGCCCCGCGTGCGGCCCGGGTGCCCCCGGGTACGGCACCCGGACGGCCCAGCCCGCCGCGACGTACCCCGCCGCCGGGCTGATGCTGGCACCATGAGCGGACAGCAAGCCCCGCGCCCGTGGTCCTCCGCAGGCAAGGGAGGCGGGGGAAGCGGCGGCGGTGGCTGGCGTGCGCAGTTGACGCCGAACCGGGTTCTGGCGCTGGTGCTGGCCGCGCTCGCGGTCGTGCTGATCGCCGAGAACACGCGGCAGGTGAAGATCCGGCTGGTCGTGCCCGTGGTGACGATGCCCCTGTACGCCGCGCTGCTCATCATGCTGGTGATCGGCGCCCTGTGCGGGCTGCTGCTCGCCCGCGGCCGTACGCGCGGCCGTTCCAGGGGCCGTACGCGCGGCTGACTCGCGGCGCCCGGCCCCCGGCGCCCGCCCGCGTCACCCGTACGGCCCGCGCGGCTGGCCCGCCGCCCGCCCTTCCGGAAGCGTGGCGGACACCGCGGGCCCGCCCCGCCGGTCGCGCCGAGCCGAACGCCAGGGAGACCCACGTGGCCGAGACCACCGATGCCAGCGCCGCCGAACCCAGCGTCGTGGCGAGCAACCACGCCGTGCGGCAGCACCTGCCGTTCGACGACACCCGCGACTTCGACGACGCCCTGCGGGGCTTCCTCGGGACGGCCGAGGACACCACGGTGCGTGGCGCCGACGGCAGCGTCGTGTGGGACCTCGACGCGTACCGCTTCCTCAAGGGGGACTGCCCCGACACCGCCAATCCCAGCCTGTGGCGGCAGGGCCAGCTGGCCGCCCAGCACGGTCTGTACGAGGTGGCCGAGGGCATCTACCAGGTGCGCGGCTTCGACCTGTCGAACATGACCCTGGTGGAGGGCGACACCGGGGTGCTGGTGATCGACACGCTGCTCTCCGCCGGCACCGCCGCCGCCGCGCTGGCCCTGTACCGCAGCCACCGGGGCGAGCGGCCCGTCACCGGCGTCGTCTACACGCACAGCCACGTCGACCACTTCGGCGGCGTACGAGGTGTCCTCACCGACGAGGACGTCGCGGGCGGCGTCCCCGTCTTCGCCCCGCAGGGCTTCCTGGAACACGCGGTGAGCGAGAACGTCTACGCCGGGACCGCGATGAACCGTCGTGCCGCCTACATGTACGGAGCGGCGCTGCCCAAGGGTGAGCACGGGCAGATCGGCGCCGGCCTCGGCCAGACCACCTCCACCGGTGCCGTCGGCCTGATCCCGCCCACGGTGGACGTCACCGCCACCGGGCAGACGGCGACCGTAGACGGCATCCGGATGGTCTTCCAGCTCACCCCGGGCACCGAGGCCCCCGCAGAGCTGAACCTCCACCTCCCCGACCACAACGCACTGTGCATGGCGGAGAACGCCTCCCACAACCTGCACAACCTGCTCACCCTGCGCGGCGCCCAGGTCCGCAATCCGCACGTGTGGGCGCACTACCTCACCGAGGCCATCGCGCTGTTCGCCGGTTCCGCCGACGTCGCGTTCGCCTCGCACCACTGGCCGGTCTGGGGCCGCGAGCGCGTCCTGGCCTTCCTCTCCGAACAGCGGGACCTGTACGCCTACCTGCACGACCAGTCGCTGCGCCTGCTCAACCAGGGGCTGACCCCGCTGGAGATCGCCGAGACCATGCAGGTGCCCCCGGCGCTGGAGCGGGCCTGGCACACCCACGGCTACTACGGCTCGGTCAGCCACAACACCAAGGCGGTCTACCAGCACTACCTGGGCTGGTTCGACGGCAACCCCGCCCACCTGTGGGAGCATCCGCCGGCCGAGGCCGCCGCGCGCTACGTCGACTTCATGGGCGGCGCCGAGGCCGTCCTGCGCCGCGCCCGCGAGTCCTTCACGGCCGGGGACTTCCGCTGGGTGGCCCAGGTGGTCAACCACGTCGTCTTCGCCGACCCCGGCAACGCGGACGCCCGCGCCCTTCAGGCCCGCGCGCTGGAGCAGCTGGGGTACGGCTGCGAGAACGGCACCTGGCGCAACTTCTACCTCACCGGCGCGCTCGAACTGCGCGAGGGCTCCGTGGGCACCCCCACCTCCACCGTCTCCCCCGACCTGCTGGCGGCTCTGACCCTGGACCAGCTCTTCGACTCCCTGGCCATCCGCGTCGACGGCCCCCGCAGCTGGGACGCGCACCTCACGCTGCGCTTCCGCGTACGCGACGGGGACCCGGTGGTGCTGCGCCTGCGCAACGGCGTCCTCGTGCACATCGCCGGAGACACCCCCGAAGTGACCGACCCCGACGCCGAGATCACCCTCGACACGGCTGACCTCCGCTCCCTCCTGCTGGGCACGGCGCAGCTCGACGCGCTCGTCGCCGACGGCCGCGCCGAGGTGCGCGGCGAGCCGGGCGTACTCACCGAACTGTTCGGCTACCTGAGCGATCTCGATCCCGACCCTGACTTCGCCATCGTCACCCCTTAGCCCCGGAGCCCCGCTGATGCCGGACGACCACGACCGCCGCACGGACCGGGAACCGCCGCCCGGCGACACCGGGCGGCGGCTGGCCGAGGACTCCGACATGCGGACCACCCTGGCCAACGAGCGCACCCTGCTGGCCTGGTCCCGCACCTCGCTGGCGCTGCTGGCCGCCTCGTTCGCCGTCGTCAAGCTCACCGACATCGCCCCCAGCGGGCTGCGCCTGGCGTTGGGCTCGTACCTCGTCATCCTGGGGACGGCCGTCCTGCTCTTCGGCTACGCGCAGTGGCGCCTGCGCCAGTCCCGCATCCACGAGCCCCCACTGCCGGGCAACGGCCTGGGCGGACTGGTGCTCACCCTGGCCATGTTCCTGCTCGCGGGCTTCGTCATCACGGTGATCATCGTGGCCCCCTGAGCACGTGCGCCGACGCAGGAGGGAGGTACGGGAGTGGCCGGGCGACTGCTCAAACCGGTGCAATGGCGGGCGGCGCTCCACGGCCTGCGCACCCTGCGCAGGCCGTGGAGCACCCTGCGCGGCGCCGGCGTGCCCGGCACCGTACGCGGCGACCTGCTCGGCGCGCTGACCGTGTGGGCGCTGATCGTGCCGGAGTGCGTGGCGTACGCGCAGATCGCGGGCGTACCCCCGCAGAACGCCTTCTACGCCGCCCCCGTCGCGCTGGCCGCGTACGTCCTGCTGGGCCGCTCCCGCTTCCTGATCGTCGGGGCGACCTCGGCCGCGGCGGTGCTCTCCGCCGCCACCGTCGCCGACGTCAGCTCCGACCCGGACCAGGCGGTGGGTCTCTCCGCCGCGCTCGCGGTGATCGCCGGGGGCGTGCTGCTGGCCGCCGGCCTGGCCCGGCTGGGCTTCGTGACCCACTTCCTGGCCGAACCCGCCCTCTACGGCTTCCTGTTCGGCATGGCGCTGACCATCGTGATCCGCCAGGTCGCGAAGATCGTCGGGATCTCCAGCGGCGACGGCCAGTTCTTCCCCAGGCTGTGGACGGTGTTCAGCCACGCGCCCGACTGGTCGGCCGCCTCGGCGGTGGTCGGTGTCGGCGCGCTGGCGGCGCTGTTCGCGTTGGAGCGGTACCTGCCGAAGATCCCCGCGTCGCTGCTGGTGCTCGTCGCGGCGCTGGCCCTCTCGGCGGCGGCCGGGCTCGCGGACCACGGCGTGGAGGTGGTCGGCACGATCCCCGCGGCCGTACCCGTACCGCACCTGCCCGGCATCCCCGCCGCCGACTGGTGGCAACTGGCCGCCGGGGCGTGCGGGGTGGCGCTGGTGGTGTTCGCGGAGGCGTTCAGCATCTCCGCACGGTTCGCCCGCGAGCACGGCGACGAGGTCGACGCCGACCGCGAGATGGCCGCCGTCGGCGTCGCGAACATCGCCGCCGGCCTCTTCCGCGGCTTCGCCGTCTCGGGCAGCGCCTCCCGCAGCGCCGCCGCCGAGGCCGCGGGCGCCCGTACCCGACTCACCTCCCTGGCCGCCGCCGCACTGATCCTGCTCACCGGCGCGTTCCTCACCCCGCTCTTCACCCAGCTGCCCGAACCGGTGCTCGGCGCCATCGTCATCGTCGCCGTACGCGGCTTCCTCTCCACCGCCGACCTGCGCCGCTACGCGGCGGCCGACCGCGCGAGCCTGTGGGTGGCGCTGACCGCGCTGTTCGGCGTGCTGCTCTTCGACCTGCTGCCCGGACTGCTGCTGGCCGTCGCCCTCTCGCTGGTGCTCTTCGTCGCCGCCGCCAGCACCACGCGCGTGGCGGTGCTCGGCCGGCTGCCCGGGAGCCGCCACTACGGCGAACTCGCCCAGCAGCCCGGGGCGCGCGCCGTCCCCGGCGTGCTCGTCGTCCGCCCCGACGGCGCCCTCTTCTTCGGCAACGCGGACCGCACCCGGCTGCGCGTACTCGCCCTGACCGCCGCCGCGCGCCCCGCCCCGCACACCGTCGTCCTCGACCTCGGCGCCACCTACCGCCTGGGCATCCCCGTCCTGGACCGGCTGGAGGAACTGCGCCAGACCCTCCACCGCCAGGGCGTCGCCCTGCACCTGGCCCACCTGCGCGCCGTCACCCGCCGGGACTTCGACCAGCACCGCCTCGCCGCCCGGCTCGGGCCCGGCGCCGTCCACGGCAGCGTCGAGGCCGCCGTGTCGCACGTCGGCGCGCCCCCGCCGCCCGACCGGGAGGAGTGAGCACGCGATGCGCACCGCGCGTACCGTCCTGCGCCGCCCCCGCGGCCGGCACACCCCCAGGGCGAGCTGGCCGAACCGGGGGCTGGCCGTCGCGCTCGCGGGCGGCGGGGCGCTGCTGGGCTGGTGGCTGCCGCACGCGGAACGCTCCCAGCACCTCGGCGGACTCACCTACGCCCCCTCCGCCGCGCAGGCCACCCTCGGCGCCATCGCCTCCGGCGTCATCACGCTCACCGGCTTCGTGCTGACGGCGGTCACCCTGGTCGTCCAGTCGGTACAGAGCATGTCTCCCCGCCTCGCGGGCGTGCTGGGCTACTTCGAACGCTCGCTGGTCCTGTTCGGCGCGCTGACCGGCACCGCCGTCTACGCCCTGGTCGTCCTCGCCCAGGTCAGCGACGACCACGTGCCACGCCTGTCGGTCACCCTGGCCATCGTCTTCGTCGTCCTGTCCACCGGGGCGATCCTGGGCAGCCTCGCCGAACTGCGCGAGACGGTCACCGGCGGCGGCCTCGTCCGCACCGTCGGCCTGCGGCTGCACGCCGCGCTCGACCATGCGTGGCAGGAGTCGGCGCACCCGCGCACGGCTCCCGGGCCGGTGCCGTCGGGGCCGTCGGCTCCGGGGCGCGAGCCGCCGCCCGAGGGCGCCGAGATCGGCGCGCCGCGCGGGGGCGTCGTCCAGCACATCGACGGCCCCGCCCTCGCGGCGCTCGCCGCGCGCCTGGACCTCCACGTCACCTGCCTCGTCGCCGTCGGCGGCTTCGTCGAACCCGACGCGCCGCTTCTGCGTGCCGGTCCCGCCGCACCGCCCGCACCGGAGGCACGCCGCCTGGCCCGCGCCGTACGCCTCGGCCCCTCCCGCCGCATCGACCACGACCCTGCGTACGGCCTGCGGCTCCTCGTCGACGTCGCCATCCGTGCCCTGTCACCCGCCGTCAACGACCCGACGACCGCCGTCCAGGCGCTCGACCAGATCGAGTCGGCCCTGCTGCGCCTCGCGCCGCGCCCGCTGGGCCCGGCCACCTTCCGCGACGGCGAGGGCACCGCCCGCGTCACCGTCCCGCGCCCCGACTGGCCCGAGCTGCTCGACCTCGCCTTCGCCGAGATCCTCCTCTACGGCGCCGACTCCCTCCAGGTACACCGCCGCGTCCGCGCCCTGCTGGACACCCTCGCCCCCGCCCTGCCCCCGTCCCGCGCGGCGGCCCTGGGCCCCTACCGCGCCGCGCTGGAGCGCACCGCCCGTACGCTGCCCGACCCGACGCTGATCGCCACCGCCACCCGGCCCGACACGCAGGGCCTCGGCGGCCCCGCCCCGCGCGACGGCTGACGGGCCGAGCCACCTGGCGGGCGACCTTACCGAGCACTGCGGCGCGGCGCCGTGTCCTTGAACTGCCCAACCGCTCCCGCTCCCGATACTGGGCGGATGCTCGGCCACTTTCGCGACAGGGTCCTGCCCGACCGTCAGCGCCGCTCCCTGGAGGGCCTCCAGGAGGACCTGGACCTGTCGTCGGGGGACAGCCGGTCCAAGCAGTCGGCCTTCTGGACCATGCTCACGCTGTCCTCGGTGATCGCCGCGGGCGGGATTCTGACGGACTCCACCGCCACCGTCATCGGCGCGATGATCATCGCCCCGCTCTCCACGCCCATCATGGGCATCGCCCTGGGCGCCGTGCAGCGCCGCCGCACCACCGCCGCGGCGTTCGTGGTGCTGGGGTGCCTGTTGGTCGTCCTGGTGGGGGCAGCGGCCTCGCTGGTGGTGCCGCGCGCCTTCGACCTGCTGACGAACAGTCAGATCTCCGGCCGGACCTCACCGGGACTGCTCGACCTGATCGCCGCCCTGGCCACCGGCTTCGCGGGTGCGGTCGCCCTGGCCCGCAAGGACGTCGCCGCGGTCCTCCCCGGGGTGGCCATCGCGATCTCCCTGGTCCCGCCGCTCGTGGTCACCGGCGTGTGCGCCGGGCAGACGTCGTGGTGGCTGGCGCTGGGCGCACTGGTGCTCTTCCTGTCCAACCTGCTGGCCCTGGTCTTCGCGGGCATGGTGGTCTTCGCCACCCTCGGCTACACCGGCGCCCCCGGCGAGCGGGGCGTCCACGGCCTGCGGGCGGCGCGGCGCGCGTACGTGATGCTCGGCCTGCTCTTCACCGCCGTCCTCCTCCCCCTGGGCGCCAACACGGTGACCACCGTGCTGCTGCACACCTGGACCGCGCGGGCCAGGAGCACCACGCAGCACTGGCTCGAAGGCACCCCCGGCGCACGGGTCACCAGCGTCGAAGCGCACTCCCGGACCCTCTACATCCACGTGCGCGGCCCCGGCGACCTCCCGCCCGTCAAGGACCTGCTCCACGATCTGGCAGGCCAGATCCCGGACGGCATCCCGATCGTCGTGGACGCCACGCGCGGGCGCCGGATCAGCGTGGGAAAGGTCGGCGGCTGACCTCGGAGGAAGGGGCGCCTACGCCCTGGGCACGGCCCAGTCGGCAGGCTCGGAGCGGTCACCGGCTTCGTAGATCACCCGGTCGGGGCGCTGGCCGCCGGGCACGGCGAACACGATCGTCCCCCGGACGCACTCGCCCTCGTCGAGCAGCACTTCCTCCGTGGGGTACGCGGGCTGGGGGAAGTCGTCGTACGTGATGGCGGACGGGTAGAGGCGCTTGCCGTCCTTGTACGACAGCGTCCACGGCTGGCTGGTGATGTAGCTCCCGCCCGTGATCAAGCAGACCTTGACTTCGAGTCCTGCCCACACATGGCCCGGTCGGCCGAATTCCTCCTCCGCGGTGGCGGATGCGGTGACCGGCTGGACGTAGCCGAGGGGAGTGGCGGAGCCCTTGGACGCGGAGTACTGGTCGTCCTCGGGCTCGTCCCACGTCCATCGGCTGCCGAACGCGAGCCCGTTCGCCTCGGGGGGCGGTTCGCTCGCCGGCTTGCTCGAACTCTGGGCGGCCCCCGCCTTCGCCAGCGACTCCAGCGTGTCACTGCCGCCGCTCGTGCAGGCGGTGGCCGCGAGGAGGAGCGCGACACCGGCTGCGACGGTGCTGGTGCGGGTGTGCATGGGCGGCCCCCTGGAGTTGAGTCGGAGGGACATGGTGACGGGTGTGTGCGAGGTGCGCGCCCTATGTGACCGAACAGTGATCGAGGGTGCCGGTGTGCCGACGTGCCCCGGCGGGCGGGCCGCCGAGGCGCGCGGAGGGCGTCAGCGCGTTGCGGGGGCGGTGAGGGCCAGCAGGGTTCCGTCGGCGGTCGAGACGTAGGCGGTTCCGTCCGCGGCGGCCGGGAGGCAGGTGGAGCGGCCCAGCGGGTGCTGCCACCGCAGGGCCCCGCTGGTGAGGTCGACCGCGTAGAGCGTGGCGTCGCGGTCGTCGTAGCCGACCGAGTAGGCCGTCCGGCCTTCCAGGACCACGCCGTTCGAGGCGAGACGTCCGGGTGCCGTGAAGGTCCAGGCGACCTCGCGGCGGCTGCGGTCGACGCCCACCATGGTGTACTGCCACTCGGGGCCCGCGCCTTCCGCCTCCGGCGGCAGGCGGCAGGTGGTGCCGACCACCCAGGCGTCGTTCACGCCGATCGCGCCGGACCACTGCCGCTCGGTCGCCACCGACCAGCGCGGTTCACCGGTCGACGCGTCCAGCGCGGTCAGCGCGTCGGCCGCGACGAACAGCGTGCCGCCGTGGGCCACCAGGTCCTGCGCGGTGCCGCTCACCTCCGTCTCCCGCTGCGCGGGACGGTCCTCCGGGGAGGCCGCGGGAGTGCGGGCGGGCTCGCCGGTCGCGGCGTCGAATGCCTGCACGGTGCTGGCGTTGCGGTAGCCGTCCGCGACGGCGACGTACACGAGGCCGTCGACCACCACGGGGCGGCCGCGCGGCGTGGCATGCCCGGAGAGGTGCGCCTCCCAGCAGGGCTTCGGCTGACCGGAGGGCGTGAACTGCCAGGCGTACAGGCTGCTTTCGGTGACGAATACGCGTCCGGCGGCGAGGACCGGCGTGGTGTCGGCCCAGCCGGAGTACGCCCCGGACGGCGCGTAACGCGTCGTGCCGGGGTCGACGGGGTGCACCCAGGCGGTGCCCGCCTCGCCCGAGGCCTGCTCGGCGAAGGCCACGAGGTCGAGGCCCTGCCGGCCACCGGCGTAGCAGACCAGGCCGTGGGCGACGGAGACCGTGCTGCGGCCGGCTCCCCGGTCCTGGACGCCGGTGTACCAGTTCTCGCGGCCGGTTGCCGCGTCGAGTGCCCGCAGCTTCGCGTCCGCGGAGGTGAAGCAGTACACCTGGCCGCCGCTCACGGCGACGGTGGGCTCCACCGGGCCGTCGGCGTCCATCCGCCACCGCGTCGTCGCGACCGCCCCCGCCGTGTCAGCCCCCGCCGTGTCAGCCCCCGCCGTGTCAGCCCCCGCCGTGTCCGCAGCCGCAGACGTGGCGGAAGCCGCCGGGCTGTCGGTGCCGAGGACATCCAGGAACCGGCGGAACGTCGCGAACTCGTCCGGCTCCCAGGAACCGGCGGCAGGGTTGCGGTGGCTGTGCCGTCCGTTGTTGGTCCAGCCGTGCACGGGGTCGGGCCGCCAGACGAGCGCCGGTATGCGCTGCACCAGCCGGGCGGCGAGTTCGGCGGCGTGCTCCGGGCTGGTCATGCCGGTGGTGGCCCACGCCTCGGCGAGACGGCGTTCCGCCTCGGCTGCTTCCTCGGGAGAGGTCGCCCAGGTCACGGGCGCCAGCAGCGGCAGCACGAACTCCGCCGGGAGCGGGGCGGGTTCGCCCGTGGTGGTCTGCCGGCCGAGATGCGCGGCGATCCGCTGCGCCTCGGCCCACCGCAGGATCGGCAGGTGGAAGTGGGGGTCGTCGTACCCCAGGCTGATGACGTCGGTGCCGTTCGGGGCGCTCAGGGCGTGGTAGATGCCGGGCGAGGAGCTGAACCGGACCGACCAGGTGTACCCCGAGGGGAACGGGAGGTGGAGCACGGCGCCGGCCGCCATGGCCGCGTCCATGACGCGGTCCTCCTCCTCGTCGTCCATCTCGTCGGTGACGAGCTCGTAAGGGTCGGGTCCCCAGAGCCAGTCGTCGTCGAAGTCGGGATCGGCGCCCAGCGCGCGGCGGAGCAGGTCCGCGCCGTTCTCCGCCTCGGTGTCCGCGACGTTCTCGCCGTAGTAGGAGGACCAGAAGCCGGGTCGGCGGAGGACGGCGGCGAGGTCGGTGATCGTTGGCATGGGCAAACCGTAGTCTCCGCACCGGACACGCAGCAGCCCGGCGGCCCGTCACGGTCGAAGGCGGGCGTACGCCTCCATTCGCCGCCGGTGGTAGTCGAGGTCCGCGGCGTCGTGTGCCGCGCCGGCTGCCGTTGCCTGCGCGAAGTAGACGCTCTCGCGCCGCAGTCGGTGGCGCATCAGCTGCACGAGCGACTCGTCGTCGAGCTGCCGGGCGGTGCCTCCGGCGCGCAGGTAGGTGCGGGTGAAGCGGCGGGCATCCGCGAGATCCTGGCAGAAGTCGCCGCTGAACTCCAGTGCCGCGCACGCGACTTCCACCTCCGGCGGGGCCACCAGCGCCTCGTCCCAGTCGAGTACGGCGGTCAGCCGTGCCAGGTCGTCGCGGGCGGCGAGGAGGTTGCCGCGGTAGTAGTCGCCGTGCAGCGGGTGCCGTAGGGGGGCGCGTGCGCTGAAGTGCGCCAGCCAGCGGTCCAGTTCGGGGTCGTGCAGCCGCGGGTCTCCGTAGGCGGCCCGGCCGTCCAGGCCGGTCTGGAGCAGGCTCGGCCTCGGGCGGGGCGGCAGCGCGGCCCCCGACAGCGCCCGGTGCAGTCGGGCCAGCAGCCGTGCCGCCGGAGCCGCTCCCGCCGCTCCCCCCGGCGCCCACCCGCCGTCGGCGTACGGCCACAGCGACACCACCCGCCCCTCGACCCGTACGACCGTCGCCCCGCCGCGGCCCGGCAGCGCCAGCGGGGCCACCGCCTCGGCGCAGCCGCCCGCCCGTGCCGCCGCCGCGACCAGGTGGCACCACTCCGCCTCCGCCGGGTCCCTCGCGTACGGGCCGACGCGGATCACGTGGTCGCCGACCCGCCAGGCGGCGGACTCCTCGCCGCCGTGCAGACGCGTCGCCGGCCCGCTGACCCCGCACGCGCTCCGTACCGCCGCCGTCAGCGGCACCTGCGCGAACACCATGCCCGCTCTCCCGTCTCCACCCTGACGCGGCACTAGCCCGCGTCCGGCGGCCGGATCACCGTCGGCGCGGCCGTCTTCCGGGGGGAGCGGACGGGCAAGGCCGGTACGGGAGTTGGCGGCGGGGGCGCGGCCAGGAGGCGGTGGAGCGGCTCGCGGCGGCCGGCCGGAGCCGGGCCTCGGCCCCCACATTCCGCACACATCTGTCTATTAGAGTGCTGCTCCGCAGCGGCGAGACGGAGGGGAGGGGCACCGTGACTGCACCTGAGAGTGACGTGATCTGGGGTCGCGTGGAGCAGCAGGACTTCCGCAGCAGGGTGCGTGGCTGCCTGCTGGGCGGGGCGATAGGCGACGCGCTGGGCGCGGGCATCGAGTTCGACTCGCTCGACGCGATCCGCGAGGCGCACGGCACCGCCGGCGTGACCGACTTCGTCCCCGCGTACGGGCGGCGCGGCGCGATCACCGACGACACGCAGATGACCCTCTTCACCGTCGACGGCCTGATACGCGCGCACGTACGCCGGGACACCGGCGCCTGGCACCCGCCCACCGACGTGCACGCCGCGTACCGCCGCTGGGCCGCCACCCAGCGCGACTGGGGCCCCGACGAGCGGAAGAAGGACGACGGCTGGCTGGCGCACGAGGAGTGGCTCTACGCCCGCCGCGCGCCCGGCAACGCCTGCCTGACCGGCCTGGCCGACGACCGGATGGGCACGGTCGAGCAGCCCAAGAACCCCGACTCGAAGGGCTGCGGCACGGTCATGCGCTCCGCGCCCTTCGGGCTGCTGGTGGGCTGGGAGCCGCAGCTCGTCTTCCAACTCGCGGTGGAATGCGCGGCGCAGACGCACGGCCACCCCACCGGCTATCTGGCCGCGGGCGCCTGCGCGGCCATCGTGCACGCGCTGGCGCGCGGCGAGTCCCTGGACCACGCCGTGCAGCGGGCGCTGGCCCAGCTGGCCAACCGGCCGGGGCACGAGGAGACCACGGACGCGCTCAAGCGGGCGCTGGGCTCCGTACGGCAGGGCATGCCGGCGGCGGAGCGGGTCGAGGCGCTGGGGGAGGGCTGGACGGCCGAGGAGGCGCTGTCGATCGCCGTGTACTGCGCGCTGGTGGCCGAGGACGTCCAGCACGGGCTGCTGCTCGCGGTGAACCACGGCGGCGACAGCGACTCCACCGGGTCCCTCTGCGGCCAACTGCTGGGCACCATCCACGGGGAGACGGCGCTGCCGCCCGGCTGGGTGGCGGAACTGGAGGGCCGCGCGACGATCCTGGAGCTGGCCGACGACTTCGCGATGGAGATGACTCAGGGGCCCGCCCTGCACACGCCCGCGGCCTCGTCCCCGGCCTGGCTGGCGCGCTATCCCCGCGCGTGAGGGCAGCAGGAGGAGGCGCGCCCCGGGCGCGCCGGGTGCGGGCGGAGCGGGGCTGAGGCGCGGCGGGGCGCCGGGCGATTGCCCGGCCCCACCCACGGCTGCGGACGGCTCTGGGCTGACAGGCCCTAACAGCCGCCGTCGGCTCCGCGGACGCACAGGTCTTCCCGCACCGAGTCCACGAAGCCGCACCACGCCGCCGGGCCGAAGCTGAGCGCGGGCCCCTCCGGCGCCTTGGAGTCCCGGACCGCGATCGCCGCCGTCGTGGGGGACTTGACCTCGACGCACGCGCCGTTCCCGCCCGAGTGGCTCGACTTGGTCCAGACGGTCGTCCTGCCCTGCTGAATTGCCATAGCTGCTCCCCTGGGTCGTGATGTGACAGTGACGGTACGCTCCGGTCGCCTGCTGTGAGGTGCCAGTCACTCGACCGAGTGGCATATTCCAAGCAGCTCTTCACACCGAACTGTCACGGGGTGTAATCTCTCCGTTTCAGTTCTGTGCATACTCCTTGGCCACCTTCTCGATGAACTCCCGCGACTGGTCCGCGTTCAGGGCCTGCGCCCGCAGGTGCTCGTACATGACGCCGTAGCTCTGCACGTCGTTCGCCTTCTCCAGGTAGAGGTCGCTGGTGACGCCCTCCAGGTAGATGACGGTCGAGTCGGACGCGTCGGGGAACTCCAAGATCGCGTACTGCCCGTTCACGCCGGGGTGCGCCCCCATGCTGAACGGCATGACCTGCACGGTCACATGGGGCAGCCGGGACAGCTCCATCAGGTGCGCGAGCTGCTCCACCATCGTCTGCGGGCCGCCGACGGCCCGCCGCAGCGCGGACTCGTCCAGCACCGCCCACAGCCGCAGCGGATGTCTGGGGTCGGTGATCCGGTCCTGCCGCCGCACCCGCACCTGGACCCGCTTCTCGATGTCGGAGGCCGTCGCCTCCGGCAGCGCCCCCGCGATCACCGCCTCCGCGTACGCCTGCGTCTGGAGCAGCCCCGGCACCACCAGCGGCTCGTAGACCCGCAGCGAGGCGGCGTCCGTCTCCAGGCCGATGTAGACGCTGTACGGGATGTCGCCGAAGGCGTGCCACCAGCCCTGCTGGCGGGACTCCTTGGCCATCTGCATGAGCGAGTCGACTATGCGGTGGTCCTCGACGTCGTACACCCCGCACAAGTCGCGCACGTCGCGCTGGCTGATGCTGCGGCGGCCGTTCTCCAACCGGCTGATCTTGGACTGCGAGACCAGCAGGCGGTCCGCGACCTCCTCGGCGGTCATGCCCTTGAGCTCCCGGAGCTTGCGCAGCTCCTGGCCCAACCGGCGCCGACGGACGGTGGGATTGACGTTCGACGCCACAGGAACAGCACCTCCGCGTTGCGCCCGGCCGACGCGGGGTGGGAGGTGTGACCTGGCGGCGCCCGCAAGGACTGCCGCTGCCCAGCCACGGGCCCGCGGACCACCGGCGCGGCGCGTCGGCTCCCACCCCGGACAAGCCGGACGGACTAAGTACGACTACTTTCCATCAGCTTGCCACCACCATGGGTGAAGGCGCTGCCAAATGGCAACAGAGGGTGCTGGATCGAGCACACGCGAGGTGGTAATCCGGCCGCCTGCCGGGACCGGCGCGCACAGCACGGGCCTCGACCCGAGCCCGTACCCAGCCCGACGCGCGCCCTGACCGACGCACGCTGTCTGCGTGCGCGCCGGTCAGGGCGCGCGTGGATACGGGGCGTCGCGGCTCAGCACGCCCCGCGCGAGCGCCGGCTCGGCCGACGCCGCCCGTTCAGCTGGCGCGAGCCGCCAGCCGGCCGCCCAGCGGCGCCGGATGACGCGCCTGGTCCGCTGCCGGCCGCGGCGGCTGCGCGCGCTGCGCCTGAGCCGCCACCGAGGCCGCTCCCGCCGGCATGACCGCGCCACCACGTGGGGTGCCCGGACCGCCGCCGCCACCGCCCGGCGCGCGGCGTGGCTGCGCCGCCGCGCCGTTCTGCACATCCATCACGGCGTGTGCGACGAGGCCGCCCATCGGGTCGTGCCTGATGAGGTCGCGCAGGCGCGAGCGACACGAGCGCCCTTCGTTCCCCGGATAGAGGTGCTTGCCGAGGCCGACCGCGTGGGCCAGCGCGGCGAGCGCCGCCGTCCGCGGGTCCGGCGGCACGCCGGTGCGGATCGCGCTGTCCAGCCGGGTCCTGATCTCCCGGCTGACCGCCGACTCCGACGCCTGGTAGCGCGTCGTCGGCAGCACCCCGCACATCTGGCCCGATACGGCATGCACCATGCCGCACCGCTCCAGGTGCGTGAGGTAGGTCTGGCGCAGCCCCAGCCGGGGCCCGCCTATCCAGTGGACCGCTCGCACCGGGCTGCCGCGCCTGCGCAACAGCTCCAGTGCGGAGTCCAGGGTTGGATCTCCTGTCGGCCGTGGCATCACCACGGCGATACGATCCCCGTCTGGGGCTATCCGTCCTGCCAGAGCCAGCTCTACTAGCTGTGCCCCGGCCAGGCCGAGGTCGAGCGACTGCGGCTGTGCAGTGGTACCCGTGGCCGGGTCCAGTGCCAGCAGCAGCAGCTCCTCCGGGATTGTTCTGCGGCTCCTGCCCATCCATGCCTCCCCGCGTGGATGAATGACAGGGTGACCCCTCTCACAATGGTCTGTCGAGAGCGCCTGGTCGGAATGTGCGGGAACCAGTAGGTATGTCGTCGTCGTCTGGCGGGTGGGAGGGCACCAGACGGTCCGCGGACGGGCCTCGGGGAGCGGGATCGCGGCGGAACGGAAGCGGTCCCGGGAGACTGTTAACTGATACGGCGAGCGGCGAGCACAGGAGGCATCGGTGGCGGGCGAGTCCCCCGACGGGTCGAAACAGGAGAGGTCGTCGGGGAAGACGACGGAGGACACCCCGGTGGTTCCCCCCGAGGAGGAGCGGGACGGCGCGGCGGCCGGTCCGGCGGCACGGGTGGACCCACGGGTCGCGGCGGGTGGCGAGTCCGGCGCGGCGGACGGGCAGGACCTCCCGGCGGACGGGGCGGACCCGTCGTCCGGCCCGGCACCGGAAGGGGAGCCGGGGCAGGAGCCGGAAGCCGGTGCGGGGGGCGCTGCGGAGGGCGGTGACGCGCGGCTGCGCGCCGCGATCGCCGCCTGGGTCTCCACGGACGGGGACGACGCGGAGCAGCCGCCCGCCGAGCCCGCCGCGCGCCCCACCGCACCGAAGGTGGACAACCCCACCGCCATGTTCGGGGTGCTGCGCCCGGACGAGGCGGCCGAGGAGGACGACCCCGAGGCCGCGGCCCAGCAGCGCGCCGAACTGCTGACCAACGCGTACTTCGGCAGCCCGCGAAGCCCGGACGGCCCGGACCCGGACGGCTCTGCCGCGGACGGCCCGGACGCCGGGCCCGCACTGGCGAAGGACACCGGTTCCGGTCCCGGCTCCTCGGGTACGGGCGCCGCCGCGCGGAAGCGGGGCGCGAAGGGCGCCGCGGAGCCGGGCGCGACGGAGCCGGATGCGACGGAGCCGGATGCGACGGAGCCGGACGCTGACGCGGCGGCCGGGCGAGAGACCGGACCGGAGGCGTCCGCACCGGCCGGGAAGACGGGCACGCGCGGCGGCTCCGGCGAACCGGCGCGCAAGGCCGCCAAGAAGGCGGCCCGGAAGCCGGGCCCCAAGGCGGCGGCTTCCGGGCCGGCAGCGGGCGGCGCGGCGGACGGAGCCGCGGACGGAGCCGCGGACGTTGACGCGGGGACGCCGGACGGCCCGGCCGAGGCGCCTGCGGCGAGTGGGCGCAAGCGGGCGCAGCCGAAGAGCAAGACCGCCGAAGGGGCGGCCAAGAAGACCGCCCGTCCCGTCGCGAAGAAGGCCGGGGCGTCCGGCACGCAGGCGTCCCGGGGCGGCAGGAAGCCCGCGACACCGCCGTCCGCGACCGGCACCGGCGGCACGGGCACACCGGACGCACCGGAGAGCGCGCAGCCCGCGGGCGCTGGTACCGACGGCGCGGACGTACCGGCGACGCCGGAGAGCGCGCAGCCCGACGCCGCCGACACCGGCGCGGCCGGTGCGGGCGCCGCCGACGCGAAAGCCGTGGATCACCCGACGACGGCCATCCGCGTACCGAAGAAGGTCCGCGACGCGTCGGCCCCGGCCGCCCCCGCGACCCCTCCGGCCACGCCGCTCCCGGCCCCGGAGGGCGAGGCGGAGCGCACCAGCCAGTTCATACCGCTCAAGTCCGCCGACGGCCCGCCCCGCCCCACCGCGCCCCCGCGTGCCCCCGCGCCCGCCGGTGAGGCGGCCCGTACGGACGGCGCCGCCGCAGCCGCCGCCCCGGAAGCCCCTGGCGCCCCGGACGCGCCGCCCCAGGTGCTGCCGCCCACCCTTTCGCAGCCCGCCCCCGACCCGCCCCCGCTGGACCTGCTGGCGCAGCTCACGAACAAGCCCGCGCCGCGCGAGACGCCGCTGCGCACGGTCGTCCGCCGGGTCAAGATCTGGACCCCGCTGGTCCTGTTGCTCGCGGTTGCGTTCGTGATCGCCCAGATGGTGCGTCCGCTGCCGGACACGTCGCTGGCGATGACCGCGTCCGCCTCGTACACCTTCGACGGCGCGAAGCCGTCGCTGCCGTGGCCGGGTGAGGGGCAGGCGCACGTCGAGGTCTCGGGGCTGGGCTCGCTCGGTACGCACGGCAAGCAGCAGCCCGTGCCGATCGGCAGTGTGGCCAAGACCATGACGGTCTACGTCATCCTCAAGAAGCACAAGCTGGCGGCGAACGAGCCGGGGCCGCCCGTCCCGGTCGACAAGAAGGCGGAGGAGGACGGCCGCCTCGGTGAGGGCAACGGCAACGAGTCCGTGCTGGACACCGTCAAGGAGGGCGACGAGCTGTCGCTCCGGGACGCCGTCTCCGCCGTGATGATCCCTTCTGCGAACAACATCGCCCGCCTGCTGGCCCGCTGGCACAGCGACGGCTCGCAGGAGAAGTTCGTTGAGGAGATGAACGCGACGGCCGAGGAGCTGGGGATGGAGGACACCACCTACACCGACCCCAGCGGCCTGGAGGACACCACCGTCAGCACCGCCGTGGACCAGGTGAAGCTGGGCAAGAAGGCGATGGAGATGGAGTCCCTGGTGGAGATCACCAAGCTGCCCTCCTGGACCGACCCGTCCGGCAAGCAGTGGCGCAACTACAACACCCTGGTCCCCTACAACGGGGCGATCGGCGTCAAGCCGGGCAGCACGACCAAGGCCGGCGGCAACCTGCTCTTCGCGGGCCGCAAGGAGATCGGCGGCACCACGCAGCTGATCGTCGGCGCGGTCCTCGGCCAGCACGCGCCGCCGATCATCGACACGGTCAACGCGGCCAGCCAGGAACTGCTGATCGCGGCGGGCAAGACGCTCTCCGCGCGGAAGGTCGTCAAGAAGGGCGATGTCGTCGGTCAGGTGGACGACGGGTTCGGCGGCAAGACGCCGGTGATCGCCACCAAGGACGTCACCGCGGTCGGCTGGACGGGGCTGCGCGTGAAGCTCGCGCTGGAGGAGGGAAAGAAAGGCGTTCCCCGAACGGGGGAGGCTGGTGAGAAGGTGGGCACTCTGACCGTCGGCGACGGACCCGGTCAGGTGAAGGTCCCGGTGGCGCTCCAGGATGACCTCGTGGAGCCGGGCTTCGGGAACAAGGTGACCCGGATTACGTGAATCGTGCCTGGTCCCCGTTGTCGATAGCCTGGCTCGAGGCAACGGGGCCCCGGGGGGAGAAGAGGGCGCAGTGACGACCATGCGACCGCCGCGGGTGCGCGCGCGGGAGGCGGATGCCGACGGCGACGGCGACATAGGCGGCGCCGCCGCCGGCGCCGCCGCGCCCTCACCCAGACGCCCCTACCGGGACGCCTGGTGGTTCCCGGTCCTCGCCGCCATGCTGCTCGGCTCGGTCCTGCACCTGCTGTGGCTGTGGCTGATCGCGAGCGGCGGCGGCGACCTCGCGGCCCAGGACGCCTGGGCGGAGTTCGTCGGGCGCCACCCGGACTCCGCCTACAACCTGGCCTGGTACGGCGGCATGCACCCGGTCTCGTACAGCGTGATCTCGCCGTACCTGATGGCGGTGCTGGGCGTGCGTCCGGTGCTGATCCTCTCCGGGGTGCTCTCGGCAGGGGTGCTGGCACTGATCCTCGTCCGCTCGGGCGTGCTGCGGCGCCCGCTGGTGCCCGCGCTGTGCGGCGCGCTGACCTTCGCCTGCAACGCCGCCTCCGGCCGGGTCACCTACGCCCTGGGCACGCTCTTCGCGCTGGCCGCCCTCGCGCTGGTGTGGGCCTGGCCCCGCCGCAGCTGGGGGCGTCGGCCGCTGCTGCGCGGGGTGCTGGTCGGGCTGATGTCGGCGCTCGCGACGGCGGGCAGCCCGGTCTCGGGGCTGTTCCTGGTCGTGGTGGCCGCCGCGCTGCTGCTGCGCAAGCGGTGGTGGGTGGCCGGGGCGATCGGCCTGCCGCCGCCGATAATGGTGGGCCTCAGTTCGCTGCTCTTCCCGTTCTCGGGCGAGATGCCGATGCCCTGGGTGTCGGTGTTCTTCCCGCTGGTCACCTCGATCGCGGTGCGGCTGCTGGCACCGGCGGACTGGTGGATGGTCCGGCGCTGTGCCGAGATCTACATCCTGGGCGTGGTGCTGACGTGGGCGATCCCCTCGCAGGTCGGCCTGAACGTCGAGCGGCTGGGGCTGATGTTCGCCAGCGTGGTGCTGGTCGCCCTGATCCCCACGGTGCGCAGGGAGTCGCGGCGGCGGCAGGCCATGCTGGTCACCGCGCTGGTGCTGGCGCTGGGCTTCCAGCTCGGCAAGCCCGCCTGGGACGTCGTCCACACGACCCCGGAAGCCGCCTGGGCCCACGACCTGGCGCCGCTGGTGCACCAGCTGAAGAAGCAGGACGCGGACCGGGGCCGGGTGGAGGTGGTCCCGGTGGAGAGCCACCGCGAGGCGTCGGCCATCGCCCCGTACGTGAACCTGGCGCGCGGCTGGAGCCGCCAGGCCGACACCGGGCGCAACCCCCTCTTCTACGAGGAGGGCAAGCTGACCCCGGAGCGCTACCACGAGTGGCTGCGGCGCTGGGCGGTGCGGTTCGTCGTGCTCTCCTCGGACGAACCGGACATCGCGGCGCGGGACGAGGCGCGGATAGTACGTTCCGGCCAGCCCTTCCTGCGCAAGATCTGGTCCGACGCGAACTGGGAGCTGTACCGCGTCATGGACCCGACGCCCCTGGCCTCGCCGCCCGCGCACGACGCGCGGGCCGAGGCGGGCGGGGTGACCGTCGAGGTGCAGCGCGCGGGCGAGGTGCTCGTACGCGTCCCCTGGTCGCCCTGGCTGGGCCTGGTCAACGAGGACGGCGAGCGGCTCCGGCCACCGGAGCGCATGGAGGACAACCGCAACGGCTGCCTGCGCCCGGCCGAACCGATGCTGAGCGAGCCCACCCGGGTGCCCGACGACGGCGGCGGGTCGGGGGACGGCGAGGGCGACGAGCAGGAGCCGCTGACCGACGAGTGGACGGTCCTGGACGCGCCGCGCGCGGGCACCTACCGGCTGGCGGCGCCGTACCGGCTGCCGCGCGGGACGCCGTGCCCGGAGCAGACGGACGACTGAGGCCGCCCGCGCGGGGCGGTGGCGGGCCGGTGGCCCGTGGCCGCCGCCCCGGCGTCAGGACGGGAGCGCGGCGGCCACCGCCTCCACGGTGTCCGCCGCCGCCGCCGCCTTGTCCTCACGGAAGCGGACGACGCGCGCGAACCGCAGCGTCACCCCCGCCGGGTAGCGCGTGGAGCGCTGGACTCCGTCGAACGCCACCTCCACGACCAGCTCCGGCCGTACGACCACCCCCCACGGCTCGGTACGCACCGCGAGCCGCTGGAGGCGCTCGGTCTGCCAGGCCAGCAGCGCGTCCGTCAGGCCCTTGAAGGTCTTGCCCAGCATGGCGTACGAGCCGTCCGCCCGGCGGGCGCCGAGGTGCAGGTTCGACAGCTTGCCGGTGCGCCGCCCGTGGCCCCACTCGGCAGCCAGGACGACGAGGTCGAGGGTGTGCACGGGCTTGACCTTGATCCAGGACGCGCCGCGCCGGCCCGCGCTGTACGGCGAGTCGAGCGCCTTGAGCACGACGCCCTCCTGCCCGCGCGCCACCGCCTCCTCGGCGAACGCGCGGACCGCGCGCCGTACGGCGGGCTGCTCCGGGTGCGCGGCCTCGATACGGCGCACCCGCAGCTCCTGGGGCGTCACCCGTACCAGCTCCGCGTGCCGCTCGGCGGCGGGCAGGGCGAGCAGGTCGCGGCCGTCCACGGCGAGCAGGTCGAAGAAGGCGGGGGAGAGGGGCAGCGTCGCCTGGGCCCCGGCGACGTCGAGCCGCGAGCCCACCCGCGAGGAGGTCTCCTGGAACGGGCGCGCGCGGCCGTCCGGGCCCAGGGCGATCACCTCGCCGTCCAGCACGGCGCCGACGGCGGCGACCCGTGCGGCGGCCTCGGCGACCTCGGGGAGGCGGTCGGTGATCTCCTCCAGGGTGCGGGTGTAGATCCGTACGCCGTCGCCGTCCAGGTGCACCTGGACGCGGATGCCGTCCAGCTTCTCGTCGACGGAGCACGGCCCGAGCCGGTCCAGCGCCTCGTCCACGTCCTTCGCGCTGCGGGCCAGCATGGGCAGTACGGGGGTGCCTACCTCCAGCTGGAAGGCGCCGAGCGCGGCGGGGCCCTCGGCGAGCAGGGTGCGGGCGACGGTGCCGAGCGAGCCGCTGAGCATGACGGCGTGCCGTACGTCGTCCGCCGGGGCACCGGAGGCCGCGGCGAGGCCCTCGACGGCCACCGCGTCCAGCGCGCCCTGGCGCAGCTCGCCGCCGAGCAGCCGGACCAGGAAGTCCTGCTCCGTCCCGGTGGCCGCGCCCAGCAGCTCGCGCAGCAGCCGGGCGCGCTCGGTCTGGGCGCCCTTGCCGGAGACCGCGCCCAGGGCGGTGAGGGCGGCGTCGACCTCGGCGAGGGTGAGCCGTGCGGTGGCGGCGGGGGCGGGGCGCTCCACCAGGGCACGCCAGCCGACGCCGACGCGGCGCTGCGGGAGCCGTCCGGCGAGGTAGGTGATGGCGAGCGGGGCCTCCTCGGGGGCGGCGGCGCGGAAGAGGCGGGCGAGAAGGGCGACCTTCTCCCGGCGCGCGGAGGCAGCCGCGACCTCGAGCGAGGTCTGGGCGACGGTGGCCAGCAGCATGGCTCCATCGTGGCGCAGTGCGTGCACGGGCGCGCGTCGGGGCGGGGCGCGTGGGGGCGCGGCGGGTCGGACGGAGCGGCCGGAGGAGGCCGCGGTGATCTCCGGCGGATTTCGCTCTGACGTGGCGTCACGGCGACCTGGCGTGGAATGATTCTCCGCGACGGCGCGACTACGGACAGCGCGCGGGGACAACGGCGTGCCCGATTCCGTGGCAGGGCGCGTGTCGAAGCGCCGGGTGCGCGGAAGAGTGGGGTCATCATGCCGCAGAAGAACGAGGCGGAGCGGCCGGAAGTCGATGTGACCACGCCGAGCGTGGCCCGTATGTACGACTTCTATCTCGGGGGCAAGGACAACTACGCGGTGGACCGCGAAGCGGTGGCCGAGTTGGACGAGGTGGTGCCGAGCACGCGGGCGCTGGCGCTCAACAACCGGCGGTTCCTGCGCCGCGTGGTGCGCAGGCTGGCGGAGGACTTCGGTATACGCCAGTTCCTGGACCACGGCTCAGGTCTGCCGACGCAGGACAACGTGCACCAGGTCGCCCAGCACGTCGACCCGCGCACGCACGTGGTGTACGTGGACAACGATCCGATCGTGCTCGCGCACGGCCGGGCGCTGCTCCAGGAGGACGAGCGGACGACGGTCATCCAGGCCGACATGCGGGACACCGGGGCCATCTTCGCGAACGAGGACGTGCAGCGGCTGATAGACCTCGACCAGCCGGTGGCCGCGCTGTTCGTGTCCGTCATGCACTGCATCCCGGACCCGGGTCCGCAGGAGCTGCTGCGCGAGGTCGTCGGCCGCCTGCCCTCGGGCAGCTTCGTCGTCGTCAACCAGCTGGTCAGCGAGGACCGCGCCACGCGTGACTTCGTCACGGAGTTCATGGACCGCAGCACGCAGGGCCGTTGGGGCCGTGTCCGCGAGGCGCACGAGGTCGAGCGGTACTTCGAGGGGCTCGAGGTGCTGGAGCCGGGCCTGGGCCGTATCGACGACTGGCGGCCGGACACCGAGGTCTTCCCCCGCCAGCAGACCGACGAGTGGTACGAGTTCGGCGGCGTCGCCCGCAAGCCCTAGGGTCTGTCTGGCAATTCCCGCCGGGTCCGGCCCGCCCGGCACGCACGCTCGGCGCACGGCAGAAACGCCCGAGTAGCTCCGCTACGAGGGCGCTCCTGCCACACGCCGATCGCACGCACCGGACGACCCGGCCTGATCCGACACGAATTGCCAGACAGGCCCTAGGCCGGCGCCCCGCCTGCGGCTGGGGCGCGGCGGGCCGGTTCAGAGCTGGTCGCGCATGTCCTTGAGGAACTCCATGGTCTTGGCCGGGGGTTCGGCGGTCGCCGAGAGCCGGTCCATCACCACCATGTAGTTCTCCACCTCGTCCTGCTTGTCGAGGTAGAGCGCGGTGGTGAGCTGTTCGAGGTAGACGATGTCCGGCAGGTCCGGTTCGAGGAAGCGCAGTATCGTCACCGGCCCGCCCGCCGCCGCGAGCCCGCCGATGGCGAACGGCGCGACCTGGAGGGTGATATGGGGCTGGGCCGCTGCCCACAGGAGGTGGTCCAGCTGCTCCCGCATCAGCTCCGGGGCGCCCAGCGGGCGGCGCAGCGCGGCCTCGTCCACGATGGCCCACAGCTTCGGCGAGCGCGGACGGCTCAGTACCTCCTGCCGGGCCATGCGCAGCCGGACGCGCTGCTCGATCTCCTTCTCGGGTGCGCGCGGGTGCCCGAGCCGCGTGCAGGCGCGGGCGTACGCCTCGGTCTGGAGCAGGCCGGGCACGAACTGCACCTCGTAGGTGCGGATGACGGACGCGGCCTCCTCCAGCCCGAGCAGCTGCTCGAACCACGGCGGCAGGACGTCGTTGTACCGGTGCCACCAGCCGGGGATGCTGGCCTGCTGGGCGAGGGCGAGGAACTCCGCGCACTCGCGCGGGTCGGTGACGCCGTAGAGCATCAGCAGGTCGGAGACGTCCCGGTCCTTGTAGCCGGTGCGGCCCAGCTCCAGGCGGCTGATCTTGGCGTGCGAGCCGCGGATGGCCTCCCCCGCCGCCTCCCGGGTTATGCCCGCGGCCTCGCGCAGGCGCCGCAGCTGGGTGCCCAGCACGATGCGGAGGATGGTCGGGCCGCCTCGGGGGTGGTCGAGAATGCGCCGGACCGACGACTGCTCCGTCCGCGCCGGTCGTGCTGGCATGGCCCATCTCCTCTGTCCGAATGCGCAGTTGTCTCCATAATTTGTACAGCGTTGTACGGCCGCCAGTCTCGCACCCGGCCGAGCGGGCGTACAGCAGCGCACGTGAGGGGCTCGCTCGCGCGCCGGGGCGCGCGCACGCCCGCCCGTGGATCGCCGCGTACGCGCGGCCGCGCCACGTGCCGGGTGCGGGCACATGGCGCGGACGCGATCGGTGTGATGGTGTGCGAGGTGGACGGAGAACGTACGACCGAACGCGCTCAGGCGTCCAGGAAGTCGTCGAAGTCGCCGTCCTTCGCCCCTTGGATGAAGGCGGTGATCTCAGCCGGTGTGTAGATGAGCGCCGGGCCCGAAGGGTGCCGTGAGTTGCGCACGGCCACCCCACCACCGGCCAGTTCGGCCAGCTCGACGCAGTTGCCACTCGGGTTGCTCCGCGCGCTCTTACGCCATACGACGCCGTCGAGCCGCGGGTCTTCCATGCCATGGTCGATATGCATGGGGAGCACCTTCCCACAGTCGAGTGTGCTTGCACCTGTTCTTGCAGATGTACTTGCAGACGTGTGCTCACCCGAGGATGATGGAGGGGATCAGTCACGGTATGTGCCCAGCCCCGAGACCCCGTTGCGGAGTTCGTGATGACGACACCCCCACGCTCGTTGGCGGAGGTGGACGAGCAGCCGTCCGAATGGGAAGACCCGCTCACCCGTCTCCTGCTGCTGCTGGAGATAGCCAGCGAGCCTGCCTGGCTGCGCGAACTGGCGGAGTCCTCTGCGGCAGCGCAGGAGAACTGAACTCCCCAGGCTGACAGTTGAGCCCTTCCGGTGCCCCGGCGCGATGCGCGCCGGGGCACTCGTCGTTGTGAAGACCGTGTGAACCGCCGGTAGTTGTACGGCCTATGGGCGGGTATGACGCCCCGTCCGGTGTGAGAGCGGGCTATCTCACATCCGGTAATCTGGACCTCACAGCACGGGTCGCGGCACACTCGCCCCGTGCCGGGAGGTGACCGTTCCGGTACGTAAACGGATCACCGATTTAGAGGCGGTACGCGCAGTGCGGCGACGGAAAACGGGGATAGTCGCGGCGGGGTTGGCGATCGCCCTCCTCTCCTCACTTACGGCCTGTGGCAACGGCGAAGCCGGAGGCAGTGACGTGACGCTGCACCTGGTGGCGGTCGAGCACGGCGACCGCGCGGCGAACAGCTCCAAGCGTTACTGGAGCAAATTGGTCGAGGACTTCCGGTTCGCGAACCCGGACATCAACGTGAAGGTGGACGTCTACAGCCGGGCCAAGATCGACGCCCGCGTGGCCGAGCTGGTCAAGGAGGGCAAGGAGCCCGATCTCGCCCAGACCGTCGGGTCCTTCGCGCAGTACGTGCGGACCGGCAAGCTCTACAACGCCGGAGAGGTCCTCTCCACCCCCACGCAGGGTGATTTCGTCGGCCCCCTCGCGGAGGCGGGCACGGTGCGGCGCGTCCAGTACGGACTGCCGTTCGTCGCCAGTACCGAGGCGCTCTTCTACAACAAGAAACTCTTCGAGGCCGCGGGCGTGGAGGAACCGCCGCGTACCTGGAAGGAGTTGAGGAAGGCCGCGCAGGCGCTCGAGTCGGCGGGCGTCAAGAAGCCGTACAGCCTGCCGCTGGGCGCGCAGGAGGCCCAGATAGAGACGCTCAACTGGATGGTCGGCAACGGCGGCAGCTACGCGGCCGACGGCGGCTCCTACGACATCGACTCCCCGCAGAACGTCCGCACCTTCAACTGGCTGCGGGACGAACTGGTCTCCCCCGGGCTGACCGGTGAGGACCCGGCCAAGACCGACCGCCAGGACGCGTACAGCGCCTTCGCGGACGGTGACGTCGGCATGCTCAACGGCAACTCCTCGCTGATGCGGATCGCGCTGGAGAGCGGCGTGGACTACGGTACGGCGCCGCTGCCCGGCCGCACGGGACCGGCCAAGGGATCGGCGGGCGTGGCCGACTGGATGATGGCGTTCAAGCGGAACGGCAACCGGGAGGAGATCCGCACCTTCCTGGACTACGTCTACCGCGAGCAGAACGTCGTCGACTACTCCGAGCGGTACGGGCTGCTACCGGTCACCGCCGGGGCCTCCGAGATCATGCGCGAGGACCGGGAGCACCGGGCGCTCTGGGCCTTCCTCGACCGGCTGCCGGAAGCCCGGTTCTACCCGGTCGGCATGGCGTCCTGGGGCGCGACCGTACGCAGCGTGAAGAGCAACATCGGCCGGGCCGTGGTCAAGGGCGGCAACCCGGAGACGGTGCTCGGCTCCATGCAGCGCCGGGCCAACGCCGCCGAGGACGCCGTGAACTGACGCCCTGTCAGTAGAGCGGCGCCGGGCGGCCGGTACGCCGGCCGCCCGGCGCACCGGTTCAGGCCAGGGCGGCCAGGGTGCCCAGCGCCAGGTACACGCCGCCCACGGCGAGGTGCTGCCGCCCCAGCATCCCCGGGCGGCGGTGCAGCCAGCCGCTCAGCGCGCCGCCCGCCAGCGCGTAGGCCAGATCCAGGGCGAGGGCCAAGGCGAAGAAGAGGACGCCGAGCGCCAGCATCTCCGTACGGGCCGTGCCGCTGCCCGCGCCCTGGTCCACGAACTGCGGGAAGAACGCCAGGAAGAAGAGCGCGACCTTCGGGTTGAGCAGGTTCACCCAGAACGCCTCGCGGAAGACCCGCCACAGCGGCGCTGATCCGGCGCTCTGCGCTAGCGCCGCGCCGCCGCCCTGGCGCAGCGCCCGTACGCCCAGCGCCAGCAGGTAGGCGGCGCCGGCGTACTTGACGGTGGCGAAGGCCGTCTCGGAGCGGGCGATGACGGCCGAGACGCCGAAGACGGTCGCGGCCAGGTGCACCACCGTGGCCGACTCCACGCCCAGCGCCGAGACGATGCCCGCCCGGCGGCCGTGGGCGACGCTGCGCGTCACGATGTAGATCAGGTTCGGTCCGGGCACCAGAATGAGGGCGAGCGAGGCCGCGCAGAACGCCAGCAGGCGGGCGGGGTCCGGCATCAGCCACGCTCCGGGGGCGGTGGTCTACGGTCCATGGGTGGCTCCGTTCACGGTGGGCGGGGTGGGCTGGGGCGGGTCCGGGCGGTGCCGGGCGCCGCACGCGCAAGCCTGGTCGCGGCGGTGGCGGCGCACCCGTGCCAAAGGAGGCCGAAGTGGACCGGAACGCGCCGGACCGGAACGCGCCGGACCGAAACCCGCCGGGCCGGTACCCGCCGGGCCGGTACGCGCGGACCGCCCAGGGCGGGAGGGGCCCGGCGACCCCGCCGTGCTGGCCGCGATCCTCGGCGACTGGATGCACGGCCCCGGGCCGCTCTACCGCAAGCTCGCCGCCGCGCTCGCCCGAGCCGTCCGGCGCGGCGATCTCCAGCAGGGCGAACGGCTGCCGTCGGAGCGCGCGTTGGCCGCCGCGCTGTCGCTGAGCCGGGCCACCGTGGCCACCGCGTACGAGGAGCTGCGCGGTCCCGGCGTGCTGGACAGCCTGCGCGGCAGCGGCACCCGGGTCGCCCCCACCCGCCCGCACGCGGCTGCGGGAGACGCTACGGGCGGCGCTCCCGTCGCGGGCGGCGCCGACGGCCGGGTGCCCGGGGGCCGGGCCACCTCGCTGGTCCAGCGGCTGGTGGACGGCCCCGGCGGCACCCTCTCGCTGGCCTCCGCCGCCGAAAGGGCCGTACCGCAGGTGCGCGCGGCGCTGCTGGAGCTGGCCGCACCGGACGGGCCGGACCTGGAGCCGCTGCTGAGCGACATCGGCTACCACCCGCGCGGCCTGCCCGCCCTGCGCGCGGCCGTCGCGGCGCACTGCACCGAGGAGGGCACGCCCACCACGCCCGCGCAGGTGCTGGTGACCACGGGCGCCACCCAGGCGCTGGCGCTGGCCGCCCGGCTCTACCTGCGCAGGCGGGACACGGTCGTGGTGGAGCAGCCCAGCTGGCCGGGCTGCCTGGACACCTTCCGGGCGCTGGGCGTGCACCTGCGGGGCGTGCCGATGGACGAGGACGGCGTACGGCCGGACGCGCTGGAGCGGGCGCTGCGCGCGCACGCCCCCGCGCTGCTGTTCGTCATGCCGACGTACCACAACCCGACGGGCACCCTGATGTCCGCCGGGCGCCGCCGCCGGGTCGCCGAACTGGCCGCCCGCTACCGCGTCCCGGTGGTGGAGGACCTGGCCTACAACGCGTGTCTGGGCACCGTCGCCGAGCCGCCGCCCATCGGCGCCTTCGCCGGGCGGGACGCGCAGGTCCTCACCGTCGGCTCACTGGCGAAGTCCGTGTGGAGCGGGCTGCGTATCGGCTGGGTGCGCGGCCCCGAGCAGGTGGTGGAGCGCCTGGCCCGCCTCAAGACGCTCGCCGACCTCGGCGGGCCCGTGCTCGAACAGGCGCTGGCCGCACGGCTGTTGCCGGGGCTCGCCGCGATCCGCGCGGAGCGGGCGGGCGAACTGCGGGCGCGCCTGGGGCTGTTGGAGCGGCTGTTCGCCGAACGCCTGCCGGACTGGAGGTGGCGCACGCCGGACGGCGGCTCGGCGCTGTGGGTACGGCTGCCGGGCCGCGTCGACGCCGCGGTGTACGCGCAGGTGGCCCTCCGGCACGGGGTCGAGGTCGTACCGGGGGCGACGATGGACGCGGAGGGGGCGTACGAGAGCCACATCCGGGTGCCGTACACGATGCCGCCGCCGACTCTGACCGAACTGGTGCGCAGGCTGGGCGCGGCCTGGGACGAACTGTGAAGGAGAGGGAGGAGGGTGAAAGGCGCGGGTGATGAGGGTCGGTGGATGGGGGTGAGGGGCGGCCTACGCCGCCTCCTCACCCTCGTCCGCGTTTCGCTGCCGGCCCCCGGTCCGGCCGCTGGCCGCGTCCATCCAGTCCTGCCGCAGCCGCGCCAGCTCCGCGAGGTCGGCAGGCGTCCATACCTTGCGGCCTGCCACGAACGCGCGGATCGCTGCGTTGGCTTCTTCGACGGGTAACCGCGACGACCTCGACGCGGGTGAAGGAGTAGGGGACATACCGTCAAGGTTAGGCCAGGAGCGCGGCAATCTCACCCACCGCGTTCAGGACAAGACTCCTCGGATACGCCCCCTGCGCCTCCCGTCCGGCCTGCCCGCTTTCCCCTGCGGGCGCACAGGCGGTGCGTACCCGGCGCATACCCGTGGGTAGCCGTACGCCCCCGAGCTGCGATGACACCCGTACGAGTGAAGTGTGGACGCATGCACGCCCGCCCCTTGCGCGGGGCAACTGCCCCGGGCAGAGCCTGCGCGGACGCCGCGACAGCCGGGGCACTTGGGGCGGCCGACCGTGGGGAACGTCACGGAATCGGGCCGGAAAGCGTCCGCTTCCGCGTCCCTGGCGGACACGCGCACACCCGTTCCGTACCGCCCCCGTCACCGTCCGGACGCGTACGGGCGCGATGCGGTCCGATGCCGTCTTCACCCCGCTCCGCCGCTGTGATTGTGTGGGGTGTGCAGCTGGTTCGCCCCGCCCGCCAGGCGGTGGCGACGACAAGAGGGAACCCGGTGCGAGTCCGGGACTGCCCCGCAGCGGTGAGTGGGAACGAACGGCGTCACGCGCACTGGGCCGCAGAACTGGGCCTGGGAAGCGACGGCCAGTAGGTGCCCGGCCGGGCCTGGACCGGCAGGGTGTGCCCGCGAGTCCGAAGACCTGCCACTGCCCGCGTGCGATCCCGTACGCGGTGATCTCGGTGACCTCGAGGGCGGGTCGGCGGAGCGCGGGCAGCCGCACACGGTCTCGTGTGCCGCCCGCCGGTCCTGCCTTCGCGCCTCCCGGGCGGCACCGGGGTCGCACCGCGACTCGCGAAGGAGAGTTCCGTGGCTGACAGTTCCGCCACCCCCGTCGGCGCCACCACCGGCTCCGCCCCTGCCGATCCTGCCTACGCCGACCCCGCCGCCGCGCACGACCGCCCGCTGCCCACCCTGCACGGCCACCCCCGGCAGGGCCCGGGACGCGAGCTGAAGAAGGCCGTCGAGGGCTACTGGGCGGGGCGGCGCAGTGCCGACGAGCTGCTCGGCACGGCCGCCCGGCTGCGCCGCGACACCCGGCGCCGGCTCGCGGAGGCAGGCATCCAAGAGGTCCCCACCGGCGACTTCTCGCTCTACGACCACATGCTGGACACCCTGGTGATGACGGGCGCCGTCCCCGAGCGGCACCGGGCCGCCGTCGAAGCGGACGCCCTGGGCGGGTACTTCGCGATGGCGCGCGGCGACCAGCGCACCCCGCCGCTGGAGATGACCAAGTGGTTCGACACCAACTACCACTACCTGGTGCCCGAACTGGGCCCCGGCACCGTCTTCACGGCCGACTCCGCCAAGCCCGTCGCCGAGTTCACCGAGGCCCGCGCCGAGGGCCACACCGCGCGCCCGGTGCTGGTGGGCCCGCTCACCTTCCTGCTGCTGGCCAAGCCCGCCCCCGGCGTCGACCCGGGGTTCGAGCCGCTGACCCTGCTGGACCGGCTGCTCCCCGTCTACGCCGAGGTCCTCGCCGACCTGCGCGCCGCCGGCGCCGCCTGGGTGCAGCTGGACGAGCCGGTCCTCGTGCAGGACCAGTCGCCCGCCGTGCTCGGCGCCGCCGCCCGCGTCCTGCGCGAGCTGGGCGGCCTCACCGACCGGCCCCGGCTGCTGGTCGCCGCCTACTTCGACCGGCTCGGCGAGGCGCTGCCCGTCCTCGCGCAGGCGCCGGTCGAGGGCCTCGCCCTCGACTTCACCGGGCCCGCCGCCGCCAACCTGGACGACCTCGCGGCCGTCGGCGGCCTGCCGGGCAAGCGGCTGGTCGCGGGCGTCGTCGACGGCCGCAACGTCTGGATCAACGACCTGGAGCGCTCGCTGGCCACCCTGGCCACGCTGCTGGGCCTGGCCGCCCGGGTGGACGTCGCCCCTTCCTGCTCCCTCCTGCACGTGCCGCTGGACGCCTCGCTCGAGGACGGCGTGGACCCGGAGGTCGCCCGCTGGCTCGCCTTCGCCCGCCAGAAGACGGACGAAGTGGTCACGCTGGCACGCGGGCTGGCCGAGGGCACCGAGGCCATCGGCCCGCAGCTGGCCGCCAACCGGGCGGCCCGCAGCGCCCGTTCGGTCTCCGTGCTCACCCGCGACCCCGCCGTACGGGCCCGCTGTGCGGCCGTGCGCCCCTCGGACGCCAAGCGGGCAGAGCCTTACGAGGAGCGGGCCGTCGCCCAGCGCGCGCGCCTGGGCCTGCCGCGCGTACCGACCACCACCGTCGGCTCCTTCCCGCAGACCGCCGAACTGCGCCGGGCCCGCGCCGACCTGCGCGCGGGCCGCATCGGGCAGGCGGCGTACGACGGGCGGATCGCCGCCGAGATCCAGGAGGTGCTGGACTTCCAGGAGAAGGCCGGGCTGGACGTCCTGGTGCACGGCGAGCCCGAACGCAACGACATGGTGCAGTACTTCGCCGAGCGGCTGACCGGCTACGTGGCCACCCAGCACGGCTGGGTCCAGTCGTACGGCACCCGCTACGTGCGCCCGCCCGTGCTGGCCGGGGACGTCTCCCGCACCGCGCCCATGACGCTGCGCTGGACGCGCTACGCGCAGAGCCGCACCGGCAAGCCGGTCAAGGGCATGCTCACCGGGCCCGTCACCATGCTCGCCTGGTCCTTCGTCCGCGACGACCAGCCGCTCGGCGACACCGCGCGCCAAGTCGCGCTCGCCCTGCGCGACGAGGTCGACGACTTGGAGGCGGCGGGTACTTCGGTCATCCAGGTCGACGAGCCCGCCCTGCGGGAGACCCTGCCGCTGCGCGCCGCCGACCGCCCCGCCTACCTGGAATGGGCCACCGAGGCCTTCCGCCTGACCACCGGCGGCGTCCGTGCGGAGACCCAGATCCACACCCACATGTGCTACGCCGAGTTCGGTGAGATCCTCGCCGCCATCGAGGCGCTGGACGCCGACGTCATCAGCCTGGAGGCGGCCCGCTCGCGCATGGAGGTCGCCGGTGAACTCGCCAGGGCGGGCTACCCGCGCGAGGTCGGCCCGGGGGTGTACGACATCCACGCGCCCCGGGTGCCCGAGGCGGCCGAACTGGCCGCGCTGCTGCGCGAGGGGCTGCGCGCGATCCCGGCGGAGCGGCTGTGGGCCAACCCCGACTGCGGGCTGAAGACCCGTGCCTGGCCGGAGGTGCGCGCCTCGCTGGAGAACCTGGTGGCGGCGGCACGGGAGGTCCGGGACACCCTGGGCTGACGAGTGCCCGGCCAGGGACCCGTCCGGCCAGGGACCCGCCCGGTCAGGGACCCGCCCGGTCAGGGGCGCAGGCGTGCCAGCCAGGGGTGCTGCGGGCCGTACGTGCGGGTGATCGTGCCGGTGAGCCACTGCCGCCGGCCCGGGTCGAGCAGGGGCAGGGCGGCGGCCAGGTCCTGCTCGTCCTTGGGCCGGGGCGATCCGGCCTTGTAGAAGAGCTGCACCTCCGGCGCGAGGTAGGGGATGCCCTCCCCGGAGGTGCGGCCGACGGCCGCGAGCGGCAGCCGGACGCGCGGGTCGCGGTGCGAGACCCACGCGCCGCCGTCCGCCTCGTCCAGCATGACCTGGAGGCGCCAGGGGGCGCGGGGGCCGGGCTGGCACCAGATGTCCTGCACCCCGTGCGGCAGCGTCTCGCCGGGCGCCCACGGGCGCAGCGTGCCGGGCGGGTCGGCGGCCCACCAGCGCCAGTCGGGCAGGGCCCGCTGCACGGCGAGCTGGTCGCGCCGCAGCAGCAGTACGTCCAGGTCGGCGTGCTCGCGTACGGGGCGGCCCGCCGCGAGCGCGATGGCCCAGCCGCCCGCCACCCACCAGGGGACGCCCAGCCCGGCGAAGAGGCGGGCGGCCTCGGCCGGGGACGCGGGGTCCCACCGGTCCAGCGGCGGGTGCGGGGGTGAGGCCATCAGCTGAGCGAGGTGTCGCCGAGGGACTCCAGCAACGTGCGGAGGGCGTCGGCCAGTTGGTCGCACTCCGCCCGCTCCAGCCCCGCCAGCGTCCGGGCCTCGTTGGCCAGGTGCTCGGACATGACGGCGAGGATCAACTCGCTGCCCCGCTCGGTGAGGCGGATCTTGACGGTGCGGCGGTCGCCTTCGTCGCGTACCCGCTCGACCAGCCCTTTGGTCTCCATCCGGTCGATGCGGTTGGTGATCGCCCCGGAGGTCACCATGGACGCCTTCAGCAGCGCACCGGCCGTCAGCTCGTACGGCGGGCCGGACCGCTGGAGGGTGGTGAGGACGTCGAACTCGCCCAGTTCCAGCCCGCGTGCGGCGGCGAAGCTCTTCATCTCCCGGTCCAGGTAGCGCCCGAGCCGCTGGAGTCTGCCGATCACCTGGACCGGCCACAGGTCGTCGGCCAGCTCCGGCCGCTCCTTGGTCCACTGGCCGACGATCACGTCCACCGCATCACCCATCGGGGCTCCTCTCAAAGTTCATTCTCTCAACGTTCATACACTTGACGTTGAGAAGACTGAGCTGTTTTTATCTCAACGTTGAGATTACTGCCCTGGAGGAAGGGACCGCCAGCCGTGCGCGAGACCCGAGCGACCGCCACCCTGCCCACCCCGCCCGCCGCAGCGGCCGCACGACCGGCGCGGGCCGCCCCGCCGCCCCGGCGCGTCCACGCCGCCTGGCTGGCGCTGCTGACGGCGCCGATCGCCGCCGGGGCCAACAGCCCCGTGCTGATCCTTCCCGACATGGCCCACTCGCTCGGCACCGGCAAGGCCACCGCGACCTGGTTCGTCACCGTGTTCGCCTGGGCGATGGCGGTGAGCACCCCGCTGCTGGCCGGCCGCCTGCGCCGGCACGGTACGGCCGCCGCGCTCCGGCTCGGCGCCGCCCTGGTGGCGGCGGGCACGGCGCTGGTGGCCGTCTCGCCCTGGCTGCCGCTGGCGCTGGCCGGACGGGCCGCGCAGGCCGCAGGCGGTGCGGGGCTGATCACCCTCGCCCTCACCCTGGCCGGCACGGCCCGCCGGATGGGCGTGATCACCTCCGGCTTCGGGGTGCTGGGCGCGACCGGGCCGCTGCTCGGCTCCTGGCTGAGCGAAACGGCGTCGTGGCGGCTCGCGCTCGCGGTCCCGGCCGTCGTCCTGCTGGCCGTCCCGGCCGTCGCGCGCGCCGTACGGCCCGAGGCGGCACCGGCCCAGGCGCCGTCACCCGGGGCCCCGTCCGCCGAAGTCCCGTCCGCCGGGGGCCGCTTCGACGCCCGGGGTGCCGCGCTGCTGACCGTGCTGGCCTCGGCGCTGGTGCTGATCCCGCGCTGTCCGGTGCCGGCCGTGCTCGTCGCGCTCGTACTCGGCCTGCTGCTCCTGGCACACACGCGCTCACGGCTCGACGGCTTCGTCCCCCGCGCCGTGGTGCGTACGCCCGCCTTCGCCACCTCGGCGCTGCTCGCCTGCGCCCTGTCCACCTCGTACTTCGTGCTGCTCTTCGCCGTGCCCGAACTGCTCGCGGACCGTACGGGCTGGTCCACCGCCACCGTCGGCACCGGCCAGCTGGCCGCCCTGCTGGCCGGCTCCGTGCTCGGCTGGCTGCTGCCGGCCGCCTCCGCCCGCCTGGGGCGGCCGACCGTGCTGGCCGTGCTGATCGCGCTCGGCGCGCTGGCGCCGCTGGCCGCGCTGCTCACCCCGTGGGCACCGCTGCTGCTGGGGGTGGCCGCGCTGGCGGGGGCCGCCGCGGTCGCGGGCAACGCGGTGCTCGCCTCGTACGCCGCCGGTGCGGCGGCCCCGGCCCAACGGCCCACGGCGATCGGCCTGTTCTCGCTCTGCTACCAGCTCGGCGGCGCCTTCGGCCCGGCCGTCGCGGTGCTGGCGGTCACGGGCTGACCGGGCCGCCACCGCCCGACGCCGCAGGTGCGGCCTCGGGTGCGGCGTCGGGCACCGGTGCGGCCTCGAAGACCTCGCCGAAGCGGTTGGCGATCCGCTCGGCCAGCCGCGCCCGCTACTCCCGGAGTCGTATGCGCGCCCCGCCCGCGCCTCCTACGGTGAGACACATGTTGACCCCCGACGGCCTGGTACGGCGCCTCCGCGCGCTGCCGCCGTACGTGCTGGACCTGCTGGTGGTGGCCGTGGTCGGCGCCCTCACCGCCGCGGACGCGGCCGTGAACGAGCCCGGCTACCGGCAGGCCGACTGGTTCACCTGGCTGCTCCTCGCCGTCTCCCTCCTCGCCCTGCTGTGGCGCCGCCGCCGTCCGGTGGCGGTGGCGGTGGTGACCGGGGCCGCGTGCGCGGGCTGGGCGCTCTACGGGCACATCGGCGAGCTGCTGAACCTGTCGGTGATCGTGGCGCTGTACACGGTCGCCGTGCAGGGCGACCGCCGCCGCACCCTGTGGACGGCGCTGCTCGCCTCGGCCGCCTCGGGCGCCGTCGCCCTGGAGGTGGGCCGGGACGTGGTCAACCCGCAGGGGCTGCCCGTACTGGAGATGCTCTGGCCGCTGGTGCCGCTGCTGCTGGGCGAGGTGGTGCGCACCCGGCGGCAGCTGCTGCACGAGTACGCCGCCCGCGCCGCCCGCGCGGAGGCGGAGCGGGAGCGCGAGGCGGTGCGGCGGGTGCAGGAGGAGCGGGCGCGGATCGCGCGTGAGCTGCACGACATCGTGGCGCACACGGTGACCGCGATGACCGTGCAGACCGGCGTCGCCCTCGACGCGCTGGAGACCCGGCCGGACCTGGCGCGCAAGGCGATGCGGCAGGTGCGCGCGTCGGGCAAGGACGCCGTACGGGAGCTGCGCACCACGGTGACGGTGCTGCGCGGCGACGGAAGCGACGGCGGTGGCGGCAGCGGCGGCGAGCCGACCGCCCCGGTGCCGGGGCTGGACGGGCTGGCCGAACTGGTCGGGCACCTCGCGGGCGGCGGGGTGGAGATGGTGCTGCGGCAGGAGCCGGTGCGGTGCTCGGCGGTCGCCGGGCTGGCCGCGTACCGCATCGTGCAGGAGGCCCTGACGAACGTGGTCCGGCACGCGGGCGCCCGGCACGCCGCGGTCTCGGTCATACGGGACGGAGGCCTGCTGGTGGTCGAGGTCGTGGACGACGGCAGGCCGCCCCCCGCGCACCCGCGCGACGCGAGCGCGCACCCGCCCCCGTCCCCGCCCCCCGCCGGTTTCGGCCTGATCGGCATGCGCGAGCGCGCGGCGGCCATCGGCGGCAGTATCGAGTACGGGCCCGTGCCCGGTGGCGGCTTCCGGGTCCGCGCCGCGCTGCCCGCCGAGGGAGGGACCGGATGACCGTACGCATGGTGCTCGCCGACGACCAGACCGTCGTACGGGCCGGGTTCCGCGCCCTGTTCGACCTCACCGAGGACCTGGTGGTCGTCGCGGAGGCGGCCGACGGGCGGCAGGCGGTCGAGGCCGTCCGCACCACCCGCCCGGACGTGGTGCTGATGGACGTCCGGATGCCCGGTGTCGACGGCATCGAGGCCACCCGCCGGATCGCTGCCGATCCCGCCCTGGACCGGGTGCGCGTGGTGATGCTGACCACCTACGAGATCGACGCGTACGTCTTCGAGGCGCTGCGCCACGGTGCGGCGGGCTTCCTGCTCAAGGACATCGAGCCGGACGACCTGCGGGCCGCCGTCCGCACGGTCGCGGCCGGGCAGAGCCTGCTGGCGCCCGCCGTCACCCGCGGGGTCATCGAGGAGTTCGCCCGGCTGCGGGCGCCGGAGGTGGCGGGGGCCGAACGGCTGGCGGTGCTGACCGGCCGGGAGCGGGAGGTGATGGCGCTGGTCGCGGCCGGCCTCAGCAACGAGGAGATCGGCCGGGAGCTGATCATGAGCCCGCTGACGGCGAAAACCCATGTCAGCCGGGCCATGATCAAGCTCTCCGCGCGCGACCGCGCCCAACTGGTCATCCTCGCCTACGAGACGGGCCTGATCCGTCCGGGCGACGGCACCCGCGGCAGCTGACCGCGCCCGCAGGCGCGCTCCGTCCCCGTGACCCGCCCGGGCCGCCCGGGAGCCCACGACGAGCGCCGTGCGCACCGCGGGGCCTTGTCGGTCCAACACCGTTGCGGCCTGCCGCCGTTGCCGCGGTGCCGCCTGGATACCATGATCGCCCCACCGCCTCACCCTGGAGCGCCGATGCTCTCTTTGACCGCGTTCCTGCCGGACCTGGCGGCAGAGGAGTCCGTCGTCCGCGCGCTTGACGAGATGCGCCGCGTGTACACCAGGCAGGGGCGCCTGGACGAGCTGCGGAGCCCGGTGGCCCAGCTCGTCGCGAGCCCGGACCCGCGCGCCGTCTACACCCATCGTGAGGCGATGTGCCGCGATCACTTCGTGATGCTCTACGCCGCCACCACGGACTGTGTGCCGCTGTTCCGGTTGCGGATCGAGGGCGTCGGCGAGCGGAGCAAGCTGGAGTTCTTCTTCAAGGAGGCGGCGCTGATGGGTTCGGCTTCTGTCATCCGGTATCTCGGAGGGCAGGGGGTCGACGTCAACGCCGTCCCCCACGCCTGCCCGCACCAGCACACCGCGCTCCACTGGGCGGTGGACATGAACCACCCGGACACCGTGGCCGCTCTGCTCGCGCAGCCCGGGATCGACCTCGAACGCCTCGACGCGCACGGGACGACCCCGCTCGACCTGGCCCTCCGCCGGAGCCCCCACCTCACCATGGCACCGGCGGAGCTGCTGACGGCCGCCGGAGCGCGGATCAACCCCCATACGGTCGTCGTCGTCGCCCGCGGATACAACGCCATGGCGATGGACCTCGTGCTGCGGCACGGAGCGGACCCGAACGCCTTCAGCCCGAAGACCGGCATCGCACCGCTGCACGCAGCGGCCAGGGAAGGCAACGCGGACATGGTGCGAAGGCTGCTGGCGGCGGGAGCCGATCCGCTGCTGCCGACCCGGCGCAAGGGCACAGCGGGCGGCGTGGTCTACCCGCGCGGTGCCACGCCCCTCGAATACGCCGAACTGAGCGGCGCCGCGGCGGGCGGCGTCAGCCCGCGCGGCCTTCTCACACGGGCGATCGCGGGCCACGCCCCGGACGCCCCGGAAGCCCCGGACGCTGCGGACGCCGAGCCCGCCGCGCCCGCCCCGCTGCGCCCGCGGGAGTAGTCGCCGACTCCCGCGGGCGGATTCCGTACCGGGCCGTCCTCCGTAGCGTCGGCCGCATGATCGAGGCAACAGAACTCACCAAGCGGTACGGCGACCGTACCGCCGTCGACCGGCTGTCCTTCCAGATCGAACCCGGCCGGGTGACCGGCTTCCTGGGCCCCAACGGGGCGGGCAAATCCACCACCATGCGCCTGATCGTCGGCCTGGACGCCGCGACTTCGGGCTCCGTGACCGTGGGCGGCAAGTCCTACGGCACCCTGGCGGCGCCGCTGCGCACCGTCGGCTCGCTGCTGGACGCCAAAGGCGTGCACGGCGGGCGCTCCGCCCACCAGCACCTCGCCGGGCTCGCCGCCAGCAACGGCATCCCGGCCCGCCGGGTGGACGAGGTGCTCGACCTCGTCGGCCTGCCGCCCGAGACGGCCCGCAAGCGCGCCAAGGGCTTCTCGCTGGGCATGGGCCAGCGGCTAGGCATCGCCGCCGCGCTGATCGGCGACCCGGAGGTGCTCCTCCTGGACGAGCCGGTCAACGGCCTGGACACCGAGGGCATCCGCTGGATTCGCGACCTGATGAGGTCGCTCGCGGCGGAGGGCCGGACGGTCTTCCTCTCCAGCCACCTGATGAGCGAGATGGAGCTGACCGCCGACCACCTCATCGTCATCGGGCGCGGCAGGCTGCTGGCCGACACCAGCATGCGCGACTTCATCGAGACCAACTCCCAGGCGCACACCCGCGTACGCACCCCCGAGCCCGAACGGCTGCGGGCGCTGCTGGAGTCCGGCGGCGCCCGGGTACGCCTGGACGCGAAGGGCGGCTGGCAGGTGCACGGCCCAGGCGCGGCGGCCATCGGCGATCTCGCCCGCGACCACGGCATCGCCGTGCACGAACTCACCCCCGCCTTCGCCTCCTTGGAGGAGGTCTACACGGACCTGTCCCGCGCCTCGGTCGAGTACCGGTCGGCGGCGGGCGGGCCGGAACACGAGGAGACATCCTGATGACCACGCACACCAGGCACACCCCCGCCACCCCTTCCACCGCAGCCGCGAAGGCGGGCTTCCGGCAGGCGCTCGCGTACGAGTGGATCAAGTTCCGCAGCGTGCGCTCGACCGTCTGGACCACCGTCGCGACGGCCCTGCTGCCGCTGCTGGGCGCAGTGTTCGTCGCGGGCTCCGGCAGCCTCCAGGACGACGACACGGTGCTGGGCGGCAGCCTCACCCTCGCCGTGATCGCCCAGATGCTGGCCGGGGTCGTCGGCGCGCTGACGGTCACCGGCGAGTACGGCAGCGGCACGATCCGTACGACCTTCGCCGCCTGCCCGCGCCGCGGCACCGTACTGGCGGCCAAGGGCGCGCTGCTCGCCGCCCTGCTCTTCGTGCTGGGCCTGCTGACCTGCACGGGCGGCTACCTGCTGGGCAGCGCGCTGCTCTCCGGGGACTACGCGCAGGGCGACCCGCTGCCCGCGCTCTTCGGCGTGGCTGCGGCCTTCGCCGTCGCAGGTCTGCTGGGCCTCGCGATCGGCACGCTCGTACGGCACTCGGCCGGGGCGGTGACCGCCGTCGTCGGCCTGATGATCCTGCCCTCGATGCTCGGGCCGCTGCTCGGCGGCGCCGAACGCTGGGTCGCCGGGGTCTCCCCGACCGCCGCGCTGGAGAAGCTGACGCAGACCTCGGACGCGACCGCCGAGGCGGTCGGCAGCCTCACCGCCTGGCCGTCCCTGCTGCTGGTCGCCACGTATACGGCCGTGCTGCTGCTGGCCGCGACGACAGCGCTGCGCGCGCGTGACGCGTAGGGGCCTGGCGAGGAGTCGTGGCCCGGGCGGTGACGCCCCGGCACGCGCGTTTCCCGCGTTGTCGTCGGTCGCCGACGCTCCGCGTCGACTCCCTCCTCCGCCTTGGAACCACACGCACCGGACCGTGCCCACTTTCCGACCCACGACCCCCCGCCAGGCCCGGGCCTGGCGGGCGGCCGTGGCCCCGCGCCCTCAAGTGACACCGCGTGAAGCTCAGTTACGTTTAAGTGACGGGTATCACCTCTACGTGAACATCTGCGACGTGTGAGGAGGATTGTCAGCGTATGGCTAAACCCCTGTCAGCCGACCGCTTGGTCAAGGCGTTGCGTGCCGAGGGAGTGGAGGTCAAGGAGCACCGGTCGTGGCGTTCGCACAACCGGAATCACAAGGGCTCGTGGGGCGGGGTGAACGGCCTGGTCATCCACCACACGGCGGGTGTCGGCGCGGGGATGGCCGACTTCTGCTACGACGGTACGTCCGCGCTGCCGGGCCCGCTGTGCCACGCGTTCGTCTCGAAGAAGGCCACCCTCTACCTGATCGGCCACGGCCGGGCGAACCACGCGGGCACGTTCGCGCGGAACGCGCACGACGCCGTGGTCGCCGAGTCGTCCACCCACCCGCGTCCCGACGCGAGCGAGCCGATCGACGGCAACCGGCACTACTACGGCATCGAGATCGAGAACAAGGGCGACGGGAAGGACCCGTACCCCAAGGAGCAGTACGACCAGGCGGTGCGCTGGGCCGCGGCGATCTGCCGGGCGCACAAGTGGACGGCGGACAGCGTGATCGGCCACAAGGAAGGCACCCGCCGCAAGATCGACCCCACCTTCAGTATGGCCACCTTCCGCCGCGACGTCGCGGCACGCCTCAAGCACGCGCCCGGCACGGGCGGATTGGAGAAGGACGACGACATGCCTATCCGTACGAGCCTGGGCAAGGGCCAGTCGCAGACCGCCGGTTGGGGCGACTGGACCGTGGTGCGCTGGGACGAGGAGCACTCGGACCCGGGCAAGCAGCACGCCGACGGCGCGTATCCGGGGTATGTGCCCGGGGTCACCTCCTGGGCGGACTTCAACGGGCGGCTGCGGATCACCGGCCTGCGCGCGGGGGACCAGGTGCAGGTGCGCTACGAGGTGCACGACTGGAAGGACGGCAAGTCGGCCGGGTCCTGGACGGAGATCATCGCGGACCACCAGGCCACGCCGGGCGACCAGTTCGTGTCCGTGCCGTTCTCCAAGGGGCTGAAGAAGGGCCAGCACGTCTACGTCGCGGTGAAGCCGATCCCCGGTCCGGACCGGGGCGGCGCCGATGCCCCGAAGGTGGTGGACGGGCGCTGGGCCATCCGGCAGGACGCGGGCTGACCTGCGGGGCGTACGGGGCCTGCGGCGTGTGAGGTGTGCGGGGCGTGCGCGATTCCCCGCGCGCTCCGTGCGGTGCTTCCGCGCGCCGTCGGTCCGGCTCCGGCACGAAGCGCCGCAATCCTCCCCTGCGGTGCCGCGCACCGCCTCTCCGCCATCTCTGTCACCCGAAAGCGTTCCGTAGCCACCCGATCACCCAGTAGGTTCGTGGTCCACACCAACTCGGCAGCCGAGGCGGCGGCCGTGCGTGAGGGGAGACCTCGGTGCAGCTGGGCGACGGGTGCAGCAGGCGGGCCACCGCCGTAACGGCGGCGAATCCGGGCCGCGTCGGCCTCTGCCGTCACGGGCCGTACCGGTACGGGCCGTACCGTCACAGCCCGCACCTGCACGCTCTACACCGGGTCGCCGTCCCGCACCCGTCCCGCTTCGCGCGCGCCGTCCCGGCCGCCCGCGCCGCCCGTCCCGTGCATGCCGCCCGTCCCGTTGACGCTGCCTGTCCCGCCCCCGCCGGTGCCCGCCGCGCCGCCGGCGCCCGCGCCCGCGCCGCGCGTGAGGGCCGCGAGCAGCGCCAGGGTCGCCGCGCCGTCTCCCGTGTGCGCCAGCAGCTCGCTCTCCACCTCGTCGATCCGCGCCGCCGTCCGCCGGTAGGTGGCGGTGCCGCGCGGGCTGAGATAGACGCGGATCTTGCGCCGGTCGTGCTGGTCCACCTCGCGGTAGACGGTGGCGTTGGAGACCAGCCGGTCGACGACGCGGGTCAGCGTGGGGCCGGTGGTCATCGTCCGGGCCGCCAGGTCGATCATGGCGAGCCCGTGCTGTCCGGCGAGCGCCTCGACCACCAGCCACTGGTCCAACGAAAGGCCCTCGGCCTTCAGCTCCCGCTCCACCCGGCCGGTCACGGCGCGGACCGCCCGGGTGAGTGCGCGGGTCAGCGGCTCGCTCGCGGCGCCGTCGGGCATGGGGTTCCGTCCTCACTCTCGCGGACCTCTTGCGGAAAAGCTCCACCGATTGTAAGACTTCCACTTGAAACTAAGTCAAGCTGCGCCCACTACGCGGAGAAGCTCGCCGACCTCGCGGAGTCGCTATGAACATCGGCGTCGCATCCGGCCGCCAGTCTCCCTGGCGCGTCGCGATGGTACTTCCGCTACAGGGCCCGGCGGGCCTGTTCGGCCCGTCCTGTGAGGCCATCGCCGAGCTGGCCGCGTACGAGCTGAACCAGGAAGGCGGCGTGCTCGGCCGCGAGGTCGCCTTCGAGGTCCTCGACGGCGGCGCGCACCCGGGCATGATCGCCGCCGAGCTGTCCCGGCTGATCGACGCCGGGCGGGTGGACGCCGTCAGCGGCTGGCACATCTCCTCGGTGCGCAACGCGCTGGCCCCCGTGGTGGCGGGCCGGATTCCGTACGCGTACACCTCGCTGTACGAGGGTGGGGAGCGGCGGCCGGGCATCTTCTGCACGGGGGAGACGCCCCGGCTCCAGATCGAGCCCGCGCTGCGCTGGCTGCGCGACAACCTGGGGCTGCGGCGCTGGTTCGTGGTGGGTGACGACTACGTGTGGCCGCGCGCCTCGACGGCCGCCGTCCGGCAGTTCGCGCGCGAGCTGGACCTGCGGATCGAGGGCGAGGCGTTCGTCGGCCTGGGCCGGGGCGACATGCCCCAGCTGATCGACCAGGTGGCGGCGTCCGACTGCGACGGCGTGCTGATGCTGCTGGTCGGGCAGGACGCGGTGGAGTTCAACCGGCGTTTCGGGGCGGCCGGGCTGCATGAGCGGCTGCTGCGCTTCAGCCCCCTGATGGAGGAGAACATGCTGCTGGCGAGCGGCGCCGCGGGCACCCGGAACCTCTTCGTCTCGGCCGCCTACTTCCGTTCCCTGGTCAACGCCGACGCGATGGATCTGCTGGGCCGCTACGTCGGTCTGCACGGGGTCGGCGCGCCGACTCTGAACAACGCGGCGGAGTCCTGCTACGAGGGCATGCACACGCTGGCCAGACTCGTACGCCGGGCGGGCAGCGCGGAACTGCCGCAGCTGAACGCCGCGATCGACGGGGTCGCGTACCACGGCCCGCGCGGGACCGTGGAGTTCCAGGGCCAGCAGGCGACACAGCGGGTGCACCTGGCCGTCGCCGACGGCTACGACTTCGATGTGATCACCCGACTCTGATCCGTCATCTTCCGAAACATCTCTTGACGGGGCTTGATTCAAGCTCTTAGTTTCACCTGAAATTATTTCACCCAGGAGGCAACGGGGGAATCGGAGGCACTCATGGCCAACGTCGGCCTGCTTTACGTCGGTGCGGTACTGCTGGTCAACGGCCTGATGCTGCTGGGCCGAGTGCCGCCCCGCGCGGCGGCCCCGCTCAACCTGTTCGTCGGCGCGCTCCAGTGCGTCACCCCCACCGTGCTGATCATCCAGGCAGGCAGCGACGGGGACGCGATCCTCGCCGCGTCCGGGCTCTACCTGTTCGGCTTCACCTACCTCTATGTCGGGATCACCAACCTCGCCGGGCTGGAGCCCGAAGGGGTCGGCTGGTTCTCCTTCTTCGTCGCCGGAGCCGCGCTCGTCTACGCCGGAATCGCCTTCTGGCGCGACAGCGACGCGGTGTTCGGCGTCATCTGGCTCCACTGGGCCCTGCTGTGGTCGCTCTTCTTCCTCGTGCTCGGTCTGGGCCGTACGGACCTGACCAGGTTCACCGGCTGGACCACGACCCTGCTGAGCCTGCCCACCTGCGCCCTGCCCGCCTTCCTGGCCATGACCGGCGGCTACCGCACCGGCGCCGGATGGGCCGTGCTGGCCGCCGCGGCCGGGATCGCCCTGGTCGCGCTGGCCTGGGTACTCGCCACCCGCGACGCCCGGCAGCGCCGGTCCGCCGAGCCCGCGCCGCCGCCGTCCCGTCCCGCGACGGCCTGACCCCTGCCCGCCCCGGCGGCTCACCGCCCGAGCGTCCAGACCGCCCTACTGCCTTACCGCCTTACCGCACGTCCCGTTCCCGTTCCCGAGATCCAGAGGAGCACGCAATGCGACACGGTGACATCTCCGCCAGCCCCGACACCGTCGGTGTCGCGGTCGTCAACTACAAGATGCCCCGGCTGCACACCAAGGCCGAGGTGCTGGAGAACGCCCGCAAGATCGCCGACATGGTCGTCGGCATGAAGTCCGGCCTCCCCGGCATGGACCTGGTCGTCTTCCCCGAGTACTCGACGCAGGGGATCATGTACGACCCCGACGAGATGTACGCGACCGCGGCCGTCATCCCCGGTGACGAGACCCAGATCTTCTCCGCCGCCTGCCGCGAGGCCCGCACCTGGGGCGTCTTCTCGCTCACCGGCGAGCAGCACGAGGACCACCCCAACAAGCCGCCCTACAACACGCTCGTGCTGATCAACGACCAGGGCGAGATCGTCCAGAAGTACCGCAAGATCCTGCCCTGGTGCCCGATCGAGAACTGGTACCCGGGCGACACCACCTACGTCTCCGACGGCCCCAAGGGCATGAAGATCTCGCTCATCATCTGCGACGACGGCAACTACCCGGAGATCTGGCGGGACTGCGCGATGAAGGGCGCCGAGCTGATCGTCCGCTGCCAGGGCTACATGTACCCGGCCAAGGACCAGCAGGTCCTGATGGCCAAGGCGATGGCCTGGGCCAACAACACCTACGTGGCCGTCGCCAACGCCGCCGGGTTCGACGGCGTCTACTCCTACTTCGGCCACTCCGCGCTCATCGGCTTCGACGGCCGCACGCTGGGGGAGACCGGGGAGGAGGAGTACGGCATCCAGTACGCGCAGCTGTCCCTGTCCGCCATCCGTGACGCCCGCGAGTACGACCAGTCTCAGAACCATCTCTTCAAGCTGCTGCACCGCGGCTACTCCGGGGTGCACGCGGCCGGCGACGGCGACAAGGGCGTCGCGGACTGCCCGTTCGACTTCTACAAGCTGTGGGTCAACGACGCCGAGAAGGCGCGGGAGAACGTCGAGGCGATCACCCGCGACACCGTGGGCGTCGCCGACTGCCAGGTGGGCAACCTGCCCGCAGACAAGACGAAGCAGGCCTGAGAGGGAGGACCGCCGTGCCGTACCTGACCGACATGTACCACGAGCAGAACCGGCGCAGGAACGGCGAGGAGGCCGCTGCTCCGGACGACAGTCCGCAGGACCCGGAGCAGCGGTCCTCCGGCGGTCTCGACCCGGCCGCGTTCGCGAAGCAGCTGCGCGCGCGGGTCCTCGGGCAGGAGCCCGCGATCTCAGCCGTCGTACGGGCCGTCGTGCTGGCCACCGCCGGCGCCACCGACCCGCAGCGGCCCCTGGCCAACCTGCTGCTGGTCGGCCCGACCGGCACCGGCAAGACCGAGCTGGTGCGTCAGGTCGCCGCCCAACTGCGCTCCGGGCCCGACGACTTGTGCCGCGTGGACATGAACTCCCTGGCCCAGGAGCACTACGCGGCCTCCTTCACCGGCGCACCACCCGGATACGCGGGCAGCAAGGAGGCGTTCACCGTCTTCGACCGCACGAAGGTGGAGGGCGACGCGTACCGGCCCGGGGTGGTGCTCTTCGACGAGGTGGAGAAGGCGCACCCCACCGTCCTGCGCGCGCTGCTCCAGGTCCTGGACAACGGCATGCTCACCCTCGCCAGCGGCCAGCAGACCATCTCCTTCCGCAACAGCTTCGTCTTCATGACCTCCAACCTCGGCAGCGCCGAACTGGCACGGCGGCGCGGCGCGAAGTGGCGCCGCCTGGCGGACCGCCTCGGCACGGGCACCGGCTCGCTCACCGCCCGCCTCGCCGCCCGCGGCAACCAGACGGTGCTGAGCACCGCGCTCCGTGACTTCTTCGACACGGAGTTCCTCAACCGCATCGACGAGACCGCCGAGTTCACCGAGTTCGACCCGGTCACCGCCGAGCGGATCGCCGCGCTGGAGGTCGACCTGCTGCGGCAGCGGCTGGGCCGCCGTTCCGTACACCTGGACACGGACGCGTCCGTGGCGCGGCTGCTCGCCGAGGTCGGCTTCGACCCGGTCTACGGCGCGCGCGGCCTGCGGCGCTCGGTCCGCACGGTCCTGGCGGACCCCGTCGCCGAGACCGTGCTGCGCCTGCGCCCCACCGGGCGCGAACCGCTGCACCTGCGCGCCCGGTCCGAGCAGGGCGTGATCCGGGTCACCTCGACCCCCGCGCCGGACCCCGCGAGCCCAGCGTGATCCCCACGAGAGGCCCGAGGGGCTCTCCCGTGGGGGCGGTGATCTGAGTAGCGGGCTGAGTAGGGGTGCTCAGGGCGGCTGCGGAGCGATGCCGCAGGCTGGGGGCATGCACACGCACTCGTCCCCGCCTCCCGAGCCCGGCCCCGCCCCCTACGGCGGCCCCCCGGCGCCCCCGCCTCCGCCGTCCCCGCCGCAGCCCGCGCGGCGGCGGGGACGGGTGGTCGGCGCCGTCGCGGTGGTGGCGCTCCTGCTCGCCGGCGGCGCCGGTACGGCCTGGTGGCTGACGCGCGACGACGGCTCCGACCTCGCGGACCGCCCCCGGGTGACCGACGACAAGGCGGGGATCTCGTACGCGATACCGGAGGGCTGGACCGAGCAGCCAAGGGACCACCTGATCGGGGCCTTCTCCTCCGCGATCTCCACGAGCCCCGCCGACGAGGGTGGCCGGTCCCAGGAGAGCGCGGCTTCCGGGCAGGACGAGGACGGCGGCATCGTCATGGCGGGCCAGGCGGGTGCGCTGAAGGAGTCCGCCCTGAAGCAGGAGACGGAGCGGGCGGCCAGCTCCAACGCGGAGTTCTTCTTCCCGCACGGCGGCTCGGAACTCCAGGACTCGCAGGCGACGACGGTCGGCGACCGTCCGGCACACACGGTGGTGCTGCGCGTACGCGACGGCGAGGGCGGCCACGGGCACCTGCGGATGACCGTGATCGCCGTGGAGAAGAGCCGCTCGGCCTTCCTGCTCGGCGTGGCCCCGAAGGACCTGCCGGACGAGCGGGAGCAGATCAAGGCCGTACTGGAGAGCGCGACCCCGGAGTGACGCCGACTGCCGCCCCGGAAGCATCGGCCACCCGCCGAGCCCGCCGGACGCCCGCGAGCTGTGGTGGGTCCGGTCTCACCTACTGCTCACCAGCGGGAGCACCGGGGCCGGCCCCGTGCGCCCACGCTGCGCGGCGAGAAGGTTCTCGGCGGTCCCGGCGGGGACGTAGGCGAAGCCGTCCGGCATCGGGGGAAGCTTCCCGTAGGCCTGCTGACGGCCGTGGTCACCGGAGGTAAGTCTGCTGCCACTCGATCGAGTTCATGGTGAGCGCGGCGTCCGCGAGGGACTGGGCGGAGGCAGTCTTGAGTTTGGCGACGCTGCTGTCGATCCAGGGCTGGACGTTCGAGCAGCCCTGTTCGCGGTACTCGACGGCTTGGAGGAGGCATTCGAGCTTGTCGGCGTCGTGCGCGCAGCTGACTTCGAGGGAGTCGCCGTTCTCGTACTCCTCCACGATCCGCTGGGCACCGGCCTTCACCGCCGGGTGAGCGGCGGACACCTGGTCGGCGGTGACCTCCTCGTTGCTGGCGGCTTCGAGGTAGCGGCGGCCGATGTGCGGGATGTCGCTGACGCGGGTCTCCTGGGTGTCGTGCCACAGACCGAGGAGCGCGGTCCTGGCCGGGTCGGCGCCCTCCATCATGGCGAGGACGGAGCCGATGAGCGCGACCCTGAAACTGTGCTCGGCGATGGTCTCCGGGTCCTTGACCCCCGCGATCCACCAGCCGGATCGCTTGGCGCGCTTGAGCATCCCCATCTCCAGCAGGAAGCCCGCGGTGCCCTTTGCCTGCTCCTGCTCTGTGTCCGCCATGCGGGTGCCCTCCGATGTGTCATGCGCGGTTCTCGCGTAGAACGTAATGCACCGCACTGAGTTCCCGCCTCGCTCGCAGGGAGATCCCGTCGTGATCGAGGAGGCGGGCGGCATATGCGGCCAGCCTGTCCGCGAGGACAGCGTCTGCCAGGGGCAGCCACCGGTTGGTGGTCAGCAGGGCCCACAGCGAGTGGACGTAGAGGTCCGTGTACGCCGGGGCTTCCTGGAGGCCGGTGGCGAGGCTGCGAAGGAGCCGTACGGGCTCCCACTCGGGGGGCCTGTGCCGCATGAAGCTGTCGTCCGGCTGCGGCTCCCGGATTGAACCGAGCCAGTAGGCCCAGTAGTTCAGGTTGGCGTTCTCGGCGGAGTCGTCGCCCGCCAAGCCTCTGTCGATGAAGTCGAGTAGCGGCTGTCGATCGCCAAGGCGCACCAGGGCGGCGGCCGTTGACCGTGCGGTTGCCCAGTGCGGGGTCCAGCCGCGGGCGGAGGCCAGGTCGCGGCGGCTGTGCAGAGCGTGCACCATCCACGAGGTCGCCTCGGGTCCTCGGTCGTAGGAGCAGAGGTAGAGGGCCTGGCGGTGAAGCAGTAGTCCGTCGTCGCCCGCGCGTGACGCGGTTTCGGCGGTCTCCCGGAGGTGGGTGAAGAACATGCCGCGGTCGGTCGCGGCCAGCAGCGGGGCCTTGGCGACGGGGCCACGTCGCCCTGTCACCGCGCTGCGGGACAGAGCGGGCGGAACGGTCCCGTTCAGCGCCCAGGCGATCATGTGGGCCGTCTCGCGGGTGTGCACCCAGCTCGCGAGGGGATGGTGGGCGTTGATCTCCGGGTGGATCGTGGAGGTGATGACACGGTCCGCGTCCATCGCCGGGTCGAGAAGGTGAAGAACATCGGGGGGCGCGCCCAGCGCGAGTAACCGACGTCGGATGTCGAGAAGAACACCGGCCTTCACGTTGGCGAGCGGCCGTCGTCCGGTCTCCCAGCCCTGCCAGGTGGCGAGGTCGACTCCCATCGCCTCGGCCATGCCGGCCTGCGTGCGGATGCTCGTACTCTCGCGGGCGACGCGCAGGACGAACCCGGCGATCGTGCCCGCGGTTGCGCGTCCGCGAGGAACTCCCTTCGCGGCCATCCCGCCCCCTTTGCCGTCGGTTGTCCAACCCGTACCCACAGTCAGTCCTACTCCACTGACGGTGGCCGTAGCTTCTGGTTCGACAACAGCCACTGCCGTCAAGGAGGCCAGGATGGCTACAGCAGTTGAGCCCCGCGTCCGTCCCTGGGGGCCGATCGGCTTTCCCCGTACCCGACCGTCACCCACCGCCCCCACACCTCAGTCACGCTCGACCCCGACACCCAGCTCGGCGTCTTCACCGACCACGCCGGCACGGTGATCGAGATGGGCAAGCACGGCACCAGCTCGGGAACCGAGACGAGCACGAACACGAACAGTGACTCCGCGCCCGACCAGGGGCACGATCAGGACTCCGAGCAGGACTGACCAGTGACCGACGAGAGGCCGGTCCTGGTGGCCACCGAGGCGGACGACGTCACCGTCGACATGGTGATCACCGAGCTGAACCGGCGCAACGTGCCGGTCACCAGGTTCAACCCCGCCGACATCGGGGCGGCCCTGACGGTCTCCGCTCGGTTCGGGAGTCGCCCGGCCCCCGTGGCCGGGCAGCTCCGTACCCCGTCGCGGACCGTGGACCTTGCCCAGATCCGGTCGGTGTACTGGCGTCGCCCGGTGTGGCCCGCCTTCGACCACCTCGGCGCGGACGACGCGCGGTTCGCGGCAGCCCAGACCCGCTACGGGCTCGGCGGAACCCTGTACGCCCTTGACGGGCCGCTGTGGGTCAACCACCCGTTGCGCAATGCCGCCGCCGACTACAAGCCCGCCCAACTCGCCCTCGCCCAGCGCCTCGGCCTGACCGTGCCGCCGACGCTCGTCACGAACGACCCGGCCGAGGCCAAGTCCTTCGTCGGCAGCCACGAACAGGTGATCTTCAAGACGCTCCGGTGGACGCCGTACCAGCGTGAAGGGGTTCCCGTTACCGGGTGGGCCGACCTGGTCACCGCACCTGAGATCGACGAGAGCGTGGCGGTGGTGCCGCACCTGTTCCAGGCCGTGGTGGACAAGACGGCCGACCTGCGCGTGCTCGTCGTCGGCCGCGAGGTGTTCGCCGTACGGATCGAGTCCGGAATGCTGGACTGGCGCAAGGACTACTCGGCCTTGTCCTACCGCGTGGTGGACCTGCCCGGCCGCGCAGAGAAGGCGCTCCTTGCCTACCTGGCGCACTTCGGGCTGGTCTCGGGGAGTTTCGACTTCGCCGTCGACGAGGCAGGTGGCCTCTGGTGGCTGGAGCTGAATCCGAACGGACAGTGGGGGTGGCTGGAGGAATCCACCGGCCTTCCGATGTCCGCCGCTTTTGCTGATCTGCCGACGCAAGGAGTTGCCTCATGACCGACACCGCCCATGAGCGGCGCGAGCTTGCCGGCCGTCTGACGGCGGCAGGCGTCCTCTCCAGCCCCCGCTGGCGGGCGGCGGTAGAGGCCGTACCGCGCGAGCTGTTCCTGAACCCCGGCGTGTTCCTGCCCGAGGACGGCGGCCGGTGGCGGCCGGTCACCGCGGTCGGCACGGATCAGGCCGAGTGGGTTCAGACCGCCTACCGCCACGAGTCCCTGACCACCCAGCTCGACGGGCACCTCACCGCCGACCAGGCCAGCGGCCCCGTGACCGGGTCCCCAACCTCTTCGTCCACCACTCCGGTCACCGTCGTGGACATGCTGGAGAAGCTGGAGGTGGAGGACGGCCACCAGATTCTGGAGATCGGCACGGGGACTGGCTACTCCTCCGCACTGATGTGCTTCGGCCTCGGAGAGGACAACGTCACCACGATCGAGGTGGACCCGGAGGTCTCGGCCCGAGCCGACGCAGCCCTGGAGACCGCCGGGTACTCGACCTGGACCGTTACCGGAGACGGGCTCCTCGGCCACCCCCGCCGCGCCCCGTACGACCGCGTCATCGCCACCTGTGCGGTTCGCCGTGTCCCGTACGCGTGGATCAGGCAGACCAAGCCGGGCGGCATTGTCCTCGCCACGGTCGGCGGGTCCTGGCACTACGGCACCGGCCTGGCGAAGGTCACCGTCGGCGAAGACGGCACCGCCAAGGGGAGGATCATCGGTCGCAGCTCGTTCATGCAGGCCCGGTCTCAGGCAGAGGTGCCCATCGGCGGAGACCTGTCCGCCCGTACCGCCTACGCCGACAGTGAGCGTGAGGCCAAGGTGTCCCCGCTGCTGCTGGAAGATTGGATGCCGGCCTTCCTCGGACAGCTCGCCGCCCCGGGCGCGCGCTTCGCGCGCGCCACGTCGCTGGACGGCAACCGGCTGCTTCACCTCTTCGACCCGGACCGAGAGTCCTTCGCCTCGTTCACGGAAAACGACGGCAACTGGACGGTCCGGCAGGGCGGCCCGGTAGCACTGTGGGACGCGATCGAGCAGGCTCTCACTGCCTGGCAAGACGCGGATCGCCCCGACATCACCACGGTGCGGCTCCGCGTCACGCAGGAGGCCCACGCCTACTGGATAGACGGCCACCCTGCGCTTCACTGGGAGCACCACCTCGCCTGACTGAGGGAATGCGACACCAGGACAGCGCACTACTGTGCTGGAGCAGGAGCTTCCGGAGCGTAGGGAACCACGATGGACGACGAGCCGCTGTCGGACTGGGCGGAGCGCCGGGACGCGAAGATCGGGCGTCTCCGGGCCGTACCGCTGGTCTCCGGCGACGGTCCGCAGGGCTCACACCTCAACCCTGATGCGCCCCGCGTCATTCAGCGGTGGAACGGGTGTGCCTGGGAGCCGCATGGGTGCGCGGCGAACCTCGCTGAGGCTCAGCGCCTCCTGCACCCGCCCGACGAGGAACCGTCGGCGGCGCCGGTGCCCCAGTCGCAGTCACTCCAGGCCGGGCGTGGGCGGCACCGCAAGCCCCGGCTGGGCGAGTGACCGTCGGCAACGTGAGGACTGTCGGACGCGTACGCCAGAGCAGAAACGAGAGCGGTGGTCCCCCGCAACGCTCCTGCGGGGGACCCCACCGCTCGTTCCTGTTGGTCAGCTGTCGGAGGAGCCGAAGTCGAGGTCGCCTGCCTTGATGCCCGCCACGAAGGTGGTGAACGTGCCGGTGGCGAAGGTCAGTGCCGGGCCGGTGGGGTTCTTGGAGTCGCGGACAGGGACCACGCCGCGCGCAGCGGAGAGGTTCGCGGCGACCTCCACGCATTGGCCGCCGTGCTCGCTGTAGGAGGACTTGAACCAGTGAGGGGACTCGGTCGTCACGGGATGCCCTTTCGTAGCTGTTCGATCACGGCCACCGACGCCGCTTGGGAGAACGCTTCGGCCTGCAACTGATGGTAGGCCGTCAGCACAGGCAGTACGAACGTACTTTCCCGTTCGAGATGGCCCCGCTGTGCGGACTCGGCGTAGGACATGAGGGACCGATCCGACATCGTCAGGATGGAAACCGGCAGGCTGAACGGGCGGCGGGCGCCCATGTCGAACGGGGCAATGTGGAACACGGTGTTCGGCAGGTCGGCGAAATCGAGGAGGCGGGCCAACTGGGCGTCCATGACGGCGGCATCACCGATGGGCCGACGGATGCAGCTCTCGTCCAGCACCACGATCACGAGCGGTGGAGGCGTGCGGACGAGCGTGGCCTGCCGTTCGGAGACCAGCGCGACTCTTTCGGTGGCGTGTTCGTCCGAGATCGCGCCGCGTTTGACGTCGTGCTCAGCGAGTACCGACGCGTACTCCGGAGTCTGGAGGAGACCAGGCATCACTCCCACTTCGTAGAGGCGGATCTCCGTCGCGCGCCCTTCGTAGTCGATGAACTGCGGAAAGCCTTCCAGCAGGCCACCGTGGTGTAGTTCGCGCCACTCGCGCTCGAACGTGTCTGCGCCCTCCCCGAGGCCAAAGGCACGATCCGCACTACGCGCGAAGCGCAAAGTAGAAACCTTCCGACCAGTTTCTACGGACGACATATGCGTACTGGAATATCCCATACGCTCCGCCAGGTCATCCTGTGTCCAGCCACGCTGTGTCCGCAACCTGCGTAAACGCGCCCCGTACGCAGCCTGCGGTGAGCCTTCCGGGTCCAACTCCTTGACGTTCAAGTGGCCGACACCGACCTTCCGTCCTGCCGTGAAACGTTGAATATGTCTTGAATCGTAGTTCACGCTGGGCCGCCTTGGTAGTGGAGCGACTACAGAGAGGAGTGGTCGGTGTCCGATGCGGCGATGGTGTGTCGTCCTGTGGGTTGGCGTATTGACCGGATTCCGGGCAGGCCGGTGTTGCGGCAGGTGGAGTTCGGGAGGTGTCTGCTGCCGTTGTGGCTGGTGCGTGACGGTGAGCATCACAGTGATCTGGATCTGGTGTTGAGCCTTGTGCAGGCTGTGGAGTTGCACGGCCAGTTCTGTTCGGTTCTTGAGGGCCGCCCGGTGTCTGACCCGTCCCAGGGCTGTGCGGGGTCGGGTGTGCGTTGTGTGCGTGGGTGGTCGGTGGAGCGGGTGCCTGGGTTTCCGTTGCGGGCGGAGGAGGGGAGGTGTGTGCTGCCGTTGTGGCTGGTGCACAACGGGCGGCGAGAGGCGGACGTCAACCTCCACCTCTCGCCCGCTGAGGCGGAGTTGGTGCATGCGCAGTTGTGCCGGGCGCTGCGGGATGCGCCGCTGCCGCCGGAGGCGCCGGATTGCCGACAGCCTGTTCAGGTCGCCCGTCCAGCCCTGCACAAGGAGGGCTGTTGATGCCTGTGGAGAGTTTCCAGGGCGGTCCTCATGTGACCGTGTGGTCGGTGCGGGTCGGCGATGTGGTGCATGTGCGGGGTGGCTGGCGCATGGTGCGGGAGATGCGTGCCTGCTCGGGCGGGGACCGCCTTTTGATGTTCGAGGGCGGCATCACCTACCGGCTGCTCAAGGACGCCTCGTTGCGGGTGCGCGTCCATGCCGCTCCGGCGCCGTCGCCGGTGATCTGGCGTGCGGCTCCCGACCCGCGCCGGGACGCGGTGGCCCGGCAGGTGATGCAGTGCCTGGCCTGCAACCAGCAGTCCCAACCGGCCAACGCTCTGGACACGCTGCGGGAGTGGGTGACCTCCCATGCCCAGGCACACCCGTCGCACCGCAGCTACCGCCACCTGACCGTCCAGCCCTGGCACGCCACCCCCACCACGTCCGCAGGAGAGACCCAGTGACCAGCGGTCCGCGCTACAGCTTCCTGGACCCCTGACAGCAGCCCTTGGAGAACCAATGATGCTCCAGTGCACCGCCACCGGCCACATCCCACCCCCACCCCACCTCCTCCCCGAAGCCGAAACCGGCTACGCGCTGTGCGCGCTCGCCCAGGACCATCAAGGACCCCACGCCGCACACCTGTGGGACTTCGACCGCAACTGGGCCGTCTGGCGCCAATGGAACGACGAGGACGCCCGCTTCGTCCTCCTCCCCTGGTGCACCCACACCACCACCGAAGACACCCACGGCGACGCCTGCGCCCTCTTCCGCAACCACCCCACCGGCCACACCTGGCACATCACCGACCCCACCCACGACGCCCTCCGCCAACACGCCACCCACGAACCCTGAACCACCTGTCGGCATCCTCCCGATGGTGCAGCTGCCGCCCGGCTCCCCTCGGCGCACCGCTGCTGCTTCCTTGGGCGGAGGTCGGAGAAGCCGTGGACTTCACCCTCGGGCCGATCGACGTGGGCGCCGCCTCGGAGGGTGCGACGTTCCCTTCTCAGCGGCTCGGCGTTCGAGGAAAAGATCGGCTATGCCCGTGCCGTGGTCGACGGGGACTGGGTGCACGTGTCCGGGACAACGTAGCCGTGGCCGCCCGGCCCGCAACGGACAGGCCGTAGGCTCGCCTCGTGATCACTACCTGGGAGTCCACGACCGCAGGCGTGCTGCGGCTGCCCTCCGGGCGGCTCGTGCGGGGGCGCGGCCTGCGCAATCCGCTGCCCGACGGGCCGGAGCCGGAGTTCGCCCTGTACCTCCAGGGCAAGCCGCCGCCCGCCGTGCGCTGGGAGTCGCGCTGGGTGCGCTGGCCGGACTTCCGGCTCCCCGCCGACCGCGCCGCCGCCGGGGAGGCGCTGCGCGAGGCGTGGGCGCGGGCCGAGGCGGAGCGCGTGGAGATCGCGTGCGGCGGCGGCTACGGGCGGACGGGTACGGCGCTGGCCTGCCTCGCCGTACTGGACGGCGTGCCCGGCGGCGAGGCGGTCGCCTACGTCCGTGAGCACTACAACTCCCGTGCCGTGGAGACCCCTTGGCAGCGCCGCTTCGTCACCCGCTTCTCCTGACCCGGCGCGGCTGTCAGCGGGCGGGAGTCGGCGCGGCCGAGGGCTGCCACTCCCGCCGGAGCAGCCCGTACACCCACGAGTCGGACACGTCCCCGTTCACGACGCAGTCCTCGCGCAAGGTTCCCTCCCGCACGAAACCGAGCTTCTCCAGAATCCGGCCGGATGGCAGGTTGCGCGTATCGGCCTCGCTCTGGACCCGGTTCAGGTCCAGTGTGTCGAACGCCCACTGCAACACGGCGTGCGCGGCCTCCGTCGCGTACCCGTGGCCCCACATCGGCTCGTCGAGGCAGTAGCCCAGCGACGCGCTGCGGAAGTCCGGGTTCCACTCCATCAGAGCGCACCAGCCGACGAAGGCTCCGTCGGAAGCACGGTCGATGGCCACCCGTGCTCCGGTGCCCGCCTCCGCCATCTTCCGGCACGTCGCGAGGAAGCGGTCGGCGCGGGCACGTTCGGTCCACGGCGGGGAGTCCCAGTAGCGCATCACGTGGGTGTTGCTGTGCAGCGCGAAGAGGTGGTCCGCGTCGGCGGCGGTGAAGGGGCGCAGCCGGAGGCGGGCGGTGTGCAGGGTGGGGGTGGTCAGCGTCATGTGCCCCATCTTGCGTGCTCGCGAGGCGGGCAGACACCGAATTTCCGGCGTCTGGGGAGACGGACGGCCCGCCGGGTGCGGCCTACGCGCCGAAGGCGCGCAGCAGGCTCGTACGGAGCGCCGCCGACGCCTCGGCGCGGTCCAGCCGTCCCGCCTCCACCTCGTCGGCGGCGGCGTGGCCGAGCCGTACGGTGACCGTGACCATCCAGCCGGTCGGCAGCTCGCGGTCGAACTCGCCCTCACGCTGACCGCGTTGGAGCAGCTGGCGGAGCCGGTCGGCGACGGGGGCGTGGCGGGTGTGCTCGGCCTGCGTGTCCGTGGGCAGCGCGGCGAACTTCTGGAGCAGCGTCGAATAGCGCCCGGCCGTACGCTCGCTGGCGTCGAGCAGCCGCAACAGCGCCTGCGGGGCCGGGCCTTCGTCCAGGCGCTCCGCGTCCATCGCGGCCACGGCCTCCTCGGTGACCCGTTCGACGGCCGCGCCGAGCAGCGCTTCCCGGGAGGGGAAGTGGGCGTAGACGGTCTGGCGGCTCACCCCCGCCTGCGCGGCGATCGCCTCGACGCTGGCGTCGCCGGGCGCATTGAGGAGCTGGACCGCCGCGTCCAGCAGGGCGGTCCGGCTGCGTAGGGCATCGGAGCGGCGGCGTCGGGGGGCTGCGGGAGAGGTCAACTCGTACACCTTGTAAAAGTTAGGGAGTCCTGTATATCTTACAGTCTGTAAGAGATCGTAGCGGAGGCCGCCGGCCCCTGCCGGTGGTCCGGACCCCGGAGCGTCATGAGCGCACTCGATGCCACCAGCCCCGCCCAGTTCATCGCCGACTTCTACACCCGCTTCACCGAGGAGGTCGTCCACTCCGACGACCCCGGCGCCGCGATGCACCGCTTCTACACCCCGGACGTCGTGCAGTACTCCAACGGCATCCGGATGGACTGGGACAAGCTCCTGGCCCACACCCGCCCCGTGCGCCGCAACTTCCCCGAGGGCCGGATCGAGGTCCACCAGGCCGTGGCGGACGGCGACCGCATCGCGGCGTGGATGACCTTCCACGCGGTCTCGCGCCAGGGCCGTGCCGTCACGACGGAGGCGCAGATGTTCGCCGAGTTCACCCCGGACGGCCGGATGCGCCGCGCGCACGGGCTCAGCCGCACGGTCCCCGAGGCGGAGTGATGGCCGAGTCCGCGTACCTCGTCGCGGGGATGGCCTGCGGCCACTGCGTCGAGTCGGTCACCGAGGAGGTAGCGCTGATCCCGGGGGTGACCGGGGTGCGGGTGGATCTCGACGCCGGATCGGTGACGGTCACCAGCGAGCGCGAACTGTCGGCCGCCGAGGTGCACCAGGCCATCACGGAGGCGGGGTACGACCCGGTGCCCTGACGGGGGCGCCGAGACCGCAGGGGAGGCCGGGCGGTGGCGCGGACCGCTGGCGTGCGTTTCTCCGACAGCCCCGGCACAGCCCGGGAATCGGTCTTGTCGGCAGATATCCGCAGTGTTCAATTCGCTGCTAGCGTCGGGCAGATGGGTGGCGCGCACAACGAACTCCACGGGGTGGTGCGGGGCCACTCCGTTCAGGCCAGGGACATTCACGAACTGCATCTCCACCACGCGATTCCCGCCGAGCGCACACGCACCGGGCCGTTCGTCGGCCGGGCCGGGGATGTACGCCGTGCGACCGCCGCGCTGGAGGCTCCCGAGGCGGACGCGGTGGTGGTGGCCGGTCCGCCGGGCGCGGGAGCGCACACCCTCGCCCTGGAGTGCGCTCACGATCTCGCCCGGGAGGGCCGCTTCCCGGGCGGCCTGCTCATGCTGAGCCCGCACGGCCACGGCCCGGCGCGGCCCCTGACGGCCGGGACGGCACTGCTCGCGCTGCTCCGCGCGCTGGGCGTGCCGGGCGAGGAGATGCCGTCGACGGTGGCGGAGCAGACCGAGACGTACCGTTCGATTCTCGCGGAGCGCCCGGCCACGCTGCTTCTCTTCGACTTCGGTGAAGTCGACGACGCCGCACTTCTCGATCAACTCCGGCCTGGCGAGGGCGAACACCGCATTCTCGTCTCGGCCTCACCTCCTCCCTCCTCGCTGTCGCTGCCGCTGTCGCGCGCACGGGCCCGGCACGTGGAAGTTCCGGTGCTTTCCCCGGAGAAATGCCGGGAGTTGCTGGAGGAACTCCTGATCCGGGCGAACCGCTCCGGCGCCCAGCGGCTCTCCGCAGACCCGGCGGGCGTGGACGCCCTGATCGGGCGGTCCGGATACCTGCCGTCGGTCCTGCGCGTGCTCGCGGGAACACTGAGCACGCATCCCGCGCTCTCCCCGTCGGAGGTGGCCGCCCGGCTGCCCGCGTACGACTCCCCGGCCGGGGCCGCGCTCGAACTCGCCCACCGCCTGCTGCCGCCCGAACAGGCCCGCGTGTACCGGCTGCTCGCGCTGCACCCCGGCCGCCGCGTCAGCACCGAGGCGACCGCCGCCCTGGCGGGGCTGCCCCTGGAGGAGGCCAGGGGCGCGCTCCGCGAGCTGCGCCGGGGGCAGTTGGTCCAGTACCACACCGAAGGTGTCCGGCCGGTTCCGGGCTGCTACCGACTGCACGGCTCGGCACGCGCCCACGCCACCGTGCGGGTCCGGCGGGACGAGAGCCCCGCCGCCCGCGCCGAGGCGCTCACCCGTCTGCTCGACCACTGCCTTCGGGCCACCCGCGACGCCCTGCGCCGCCTCGACTTCGAGCTGCTGCGCTCCGACGCGGCCTCCCACCGCTCCCACCAGCACAGGGCGGCGCTGGCCTGGCTCGACGGCGAGGACACCGACCTCGCGGCCGTCTCCCGGTCGGTGGGGCACGGCAGCCCCGCCGCGGCGGCCCTGGACGAGTCGCTGGTTCCGTACCGCGCACTGCGCTACGGCTCCGGTGACCGGCTCGTCACCGCTGCCGCGCTGCACTCGTACACGGTCCAGCCGGGGGACACGCTCAGCAAGATCGGCGGCCGCTTCGGTGTCAGCTGGAAGGCACTCGCCGAGGCGAACAAGATCCCCGACCCGGACCTCATCCACCCCGACCAGATCCTGCGCGTGCGGTAGCGCGCTGCTGGAGGAGTGACGTGCGTCACGCGGCCCGGGCGGGGCCGGGGCGGGTGCCGTCGGCGCGTGCTGTGGCGGGGTGCCGCAGACTCCCTGGTCACCTGCTGTCCTCGCGCGCCGGGCTTGTGCGCTACTGCCCGGTAGTGGGCGTGCCGTGGGCAGTTGCCGTCGCCTTCCGGACGAAATTGCTCGGAGACCGCTTCCACGTTTGCCCACCCCCGACCGATTAGCTGGGTCACAGAGGGCACCGAAGTCCTCGGGCGCAGGGCGACGTTGGGACGGGGCGTGATCGTCCGGCGCTCAAACGGAAGAGAGGAAGAGGCACTTGTCTGAGCTGCTCAGCGGAACGCCGGCTGCGACCACCGCCGCGCGCGGCCGTGCCGTAACGGGCGTGCCGCGTCCGGTGGAGCACGGCCGCACGGCAGGCGTCCCGTCGGGGGTCGCGTCCTCGGGCGAGCGAGGCGGCGCCGTCCACCCGCCCCGCCCCGGCGTTGCCCACCACCCGGACGCCCGGCTCCGCGCCCGTACCGGTGCGAAGGAGCGGGCGTGAACGAGGACGAGGACGACAAGGGCAGGAGCACCAGGCCCATGGTGCGGGAGCGCCAGCAGATTCCCGTGGCCTTCTGGGCCTTCCACCGCCAGTTCCACCGCGCGTACCGGCACTACGCCGAACTCCAGCTGGGCGACCCCCGGTTGGCGGGACGGGTGGTGCACGCCGTCTTCCAGAGCCTGCTGCTGGGCTGGCCGCGGCTCATGGAGGAGGCCAGCCCCGCCGAGGGCGCCTGGGCGCACCTGAAGGAGGCCGTCGACGACGCCCTGCTCGCCGCCGGCCGCGACTCGGCGCTCCCGGAGACCGCGGCGTTCGCCCGCGTACGACGTGCCGTGCTGGAGGACACCCGCGACGAGTTCGCGGCCATGGAGTCCAGCGTCGGGCTCTTCCCCGCGATAGCCCGGCTGCCCGGGCGTCAGCTGGACGTGGTGGTCCTCCACTACGTCCTGGGGTACAGCACCGCCGACACCGCCCGCATCATGGGCGTCACCGAAGCGACCGTCCGCTCCCACCGTCTCAGCGCCCGCCAGCGGCTCGCCCGGGACCTGGGCTTCCGGACGGAACCCGACCACACCGAGGAATGAGGAGTACCACCCGATGCAGCCGCCGCGAACCCTGGATGATCTCCTGAACGATGCCCGCACCGCTCAGCACGACGAGGTCGACGAGGAGCGGGAGGAATGGCTCTCCCGCCGCTTCCTCGCACTCGACTACGCCGAAGCGGTGCGGCACGGCAGGACCAGGGGAGGCGGCTACCCCCACCCCGCGCTCGGCCCGGCCTCGTTCACCGCCGCGGGGCCGGGCCGCGGGGGAGCGGTCTCCCGGCACGAGTCGGCCACCCGCGAACTGCGGGCCCTCTCCGCCTGGACGATCCGCAGCCCCGGCGCCGCCGAACGCATCGCCGACCTCGCGCACAGCCACCAGATCGACCCCGACAGCGCGCTCGTCTTCGCCTGCCTCCTCTACCTGGCCGACCGCGACGACCACGCCGAGACGCTCTGGCAGTTCGCCGCCGGTGCCGACAAACCCGCCTCCGCCGAATGCCTCTCCCTCCTGCACACCACCCGCGGCGACCTCCGCCAGGCCCGGCACTGGGCACGTCAGGCGGTCGTCCTGGACTCCGAGGACGCCTCGGGTGCCTCGGGTGCCTCCGACGAAGCGGAGGGGGTGGACGGCGCCGCCGCCCGCCCCCGGGCCTCCGCACGCGTGACCGTGCGGGGAGGGGGGCGGGAGCGGGAAGGGGACCGGCGCGAGATGGGGCCGCTCACCTCGCTGATGCTCCTGCGGGTGTGGCAGGCGCTGCGCGGCATGGAGGGCGCGGCCACCGGTGGAGGGCCGGGCACGTGCGCCGGTCACGGGTCCGGCTCGGGTTCCGGGTCTGGCTCCGGCCTCACCGTGAGCGCCTTCCACACCCGCGCGGGCACGCTGTCCCTCGGCGTGACCGCCGCCGTCCAGCGCCTCGAGGCCGCGCCCAGCAGCCAGTTCGGCCTGCTGTCCTGGCCGGACCACACCCTCGCGCGGCAGGTCGAGGGCATGACCGGCTGACGCGCCGCGCACGTGCCTGCCTGCCCGCCCGCCTGCCTGCTGATCGCTGACCCCCTGACCCGCTGACCGGTCGCGCCCCGGCGCCACGCCGCGACCTCCGGCCGACCCGCCGCAGCCGCGCGCCGCTTTCCGCCCCACCCTCGACAGGGAAGAGCCCAGCATGTCCGGATTCCTGATAGCCGCCCTCCTCTTCGCCGCGATCGTGGGGGCCGTGGTGATCGTGGTCGTCGTGTCGCTCGCGTCCACCCCCGTACGGATCGCCGTGGTGATCACGGCCTTCACCGCACTCGTCGCGGCGCTGCCGCCCGTCTTCGAGGCGCTCCGGTCGCCGCAGAACACCCAGGCCCCGGCAGGCCCGCCGCCCGCCCCCGCGCACACCACGGGCGCCCCCGAACCGGCCGCCACCGCGCGCTGAACGGCCCCGCGCTTCCCGAGGCCGCCCGGGGCCGCCGCCCTACGTCGGCTGCGGGACCGTCGCGCCGGACCCGTTCACCGCGACCGTCCCGCTGTCGCCGCTGCGCCCGTTGCCGCTGCCCGGGCGCCGGTGCAGCGCGGCGGCCAGGTGGACGAAGGAGCGGACGAGCGGCCCCGCGTCGCCCGTCTTCCAGGCCAGCACCAGATCGCTGGCGGGCAGATCGGCCAGCGGCACCGCCGCGAGGCCCTCGGGCAGTGTGTGGGTGAGCGGCGCCAGGCCCACCGAGCCGTCCCACAGGACGCTTTGCAGGCACTCGTGCGCGGTGCGCACGACGGGCCCCTCACGCCCGCGGGTGGCCGCAGGCCCGTTCCAGGCGGCCCGCCAGAGGGGGTCGGTCTCCTCCGGCAGCCGGAACCAGCGCCGGTCGGCGAGGTCGGCCTGCCGCAGGTCCGTCCGGCCCGCGAGCGGGTCGTCGGCGCGCAGCACGGCGCCGACCGGGTCGGAGCGCAGCACCCGCACGGTGAGTCCGGCGGTCTCGAACGGCGCCCGGGTCAGGGCCACATCGACGAGCCCGGCCCGCAGCCCGGCGGTCGGGTCGGTCAGGTCGGCCTCGCGGATGCGGATGCGCGTACGGGGATGGCGCTGCCGGTACGCGTCAGCCAGCCGGGTGCCCGTCTGCTCGGCGCTGTCGGCGAGGGTGCCGACGGTGAGCACGGCGGGACCGGCGACGGCCGCCACCCGGGCACGGACCTGCTCGGCGCGGGCCAGCAGCGCGCGCGCCTCCTCGTGCAGCGCGGCCCCGGCGGGGGTGAGCGCGACCCCGGCGGGGGAGCGGTGCAGGAGGCGGGAGCCGAGGTCGGCCTCCAGTTGCTGGACGGCCCGGCTCAGCGGTGGCTGGGTCATGTGGAGTCGGGCGGCGGCCCGGCCGAAGTGGAGTTCCTCGGCGACCGCCACGAAGTAGCGCAGCGTGCGTAGGTCCATCAGCGGAGACGATACCGGGGCGGTATCGGGGAGCCGGAAGGGGTGTTGGACGCGGCGAGCGGCCCGGGATGGACTGGGCACGCTCGACCGGAGCCGACCGAAAGGACCGAAGGAGTCACGATGGCTGAGCCGCAGATCACGCAGGACCCCGCCGTACGCGTCGCGGGTGCCCAGGAGCTGGCCCGCGACCTGGTCGTCATCCCCGACCCGCGGGTCCCGCTGGTGCCGAACATCGGCGTCATCGGCGGCCGGGACGCCGTACTGGTCGTCGAGACGGGCATGGGCACCGACAACGCCGCGAAGGTGCTGGAGTTCGCGGCCGAGCACGCCAAGGGGCGGCGGCTCTACCTGACCACGACCCACTTCCACCCCGAACACGCCTTCGGCGCCCAGGTGTTCGCGGGCGAGGCGACGTACCTGTGCAACCGGGCACAGGCCGAGGACCTCAAGGAGCGGGGCCCCGGCTACCTGGAGATGTTCCGGGGGCTCGGCGAACCGGTCGCGCGCCGGCTGGCGGGAGTCACACCGGCAGCGCCGGACGTCGTCTACGAGAACGCCTACGACCTGGACCTGGGCGGCCGGGTGGTGCAACTGCGGGCGAGCGGCCGGGCGCACACCAGGGGCGACCAGGTGATCCGGGTGCCGGACGCGGACGTCCTGTTCGCCGGGGACCTCGTGGAGGCCGCCCACTTCGCCATCTTCCCGTGGTTCCCGCCGCACGACACCGACGTCTCGGGCGTCCGCTGGCTCGGCGTCATGGAGCGCCTGGCGCAGCGGGGCGACGGGATCGTGGTCCCCGGCCACGGCGAGGCAGGTGACCAGCGGCTGCTGACCGACGTCCGCGACTACCTGCGCCTCCTGCGCGACGAGACCTGGGTGCGCCGCGACTCCGCGATGAGCGAGCAGACGATCGCCGAGGAACTGACGGCACTCATGACCGCGCGCCACCCGGAGTGGGCGGGCCGGGAATGGATCGAGAAGGGCGTCGGCTGCCTCTGCTCCGAACACCCCGCGTGAGGCCGCGCCGGGCCGCTCTCAGCGCGGTGCCCTCCCGCCCCGCCTCCGCGGGCTTGCACGTGCGGACCAAGGGTCCGGCGGGTGTGCGGTGGGGCCGAGGGACTCGCCGCGGGTGAACTCCCCGGCGTAGGCCGCCTCTCCCAGGACCTCGGCCGCTCCGGCGGAGACGCGGTCGACGTCGTCCCGCTCACCGGCGGCCAGCGGCGTGCCGACCGACTCCCGGACGGCGGCGGCGCCGCCCAGCAGCCGGGCCGCGAGCCGGGCGTCGCCCGCCGCCAGCCGCGCCCCGGCCATGCCCTCCAGCGCCAGGGCGAGCGCACGGGGGTCGCCGGTCTCCCGCGCGCTCGCCAGTGCCTGCTCCTGGAGGCCGACGGCGGCCGGCGCGTCGCCCCGCAGCTCCGCGACGAAGCCGAGTTCGACCAGGATCAGCGTCGGCAGGCCCAGCTCGTACCCCATCTGCCGGTGCAGTGCGAGTACGCGGCGCAGGTGCGCCTCGGCGGCGTCGAGTCGCCCCTCCCTGCGGGCACCGAGCCCGAGCCCGATCTCGGCGAACTGCTCCCCGAACTTGTCCGACTGCTCCACCGCGAGCCGCCGCGCCCGCTCGTGGAACTCCCGGGCCGCCGGGAAGTCCTTGGTCAGCAGGGCGATCCGGCCGAGCCCGGAAAGTTGGAAGGAGACCTCGGGCCACAGCCCCATGTCCTCGGCCATCCGCAGGCCGTCGTGGTAGAGCTGCTCGGCGCGCGCGTAGTCGCCGACGACCTCCGCGTGGGTCTGGAGCGGGACCATGGCCTGGAGTTGGCCCCACCGGTCGCCCAACTCGCGGAAGAGGGACAGGCTCTGCTCGCCGCCCTCGCGCAGCGCGCCGAAGTCCCCGCGCCGGTTGGCCAGGAACGTACGGCTGCCGAGCGCGGCGGCCGTGCCCCAGGTGTCCCCGAGGGCGCGGAAGGTCTCCAACGCCCCCTCCACCAGGCCGATTCCGGCCGACAGGTCGCTGAGGCCGTACAGGTGCGAGCCGAGGAACCACTCCGCCCGCGCCCGCCCGGCAGGGTCGTCCACCCGCGCGAAGGGCTCCAGCGCGGTGCGGTACTCCGCGACCGGGTCCGTACTGCCGCCGATCAGCAGGCGGATGCCCCCGAGCCAGCCGGTGGCCCGCGCGACCAGCACGGGATCGCGCGGAGCGGCCGGTGAGGTGAGCGAGAGGGCCAGCGCGAGGGAGCGTTCGGCCTCGCCGGTCCGGCCGCGCAGCCGCCAGTACCAGGCAAGCGCGTTCACCAGGCGGAGCGCGAGGTCTGCTTGGTGCGGCGCGTGCGGCGCGTCTGTGTGGTCCGGTGGGTGCGGCTGGTCCGGATCGTGCGTATGGGCGGCCGTGTCGAGGGCCGCGCGCAGGTTGGCCGCCTCGGCGTCCAGGCGGCGCAGCCAGGTGCGCTGGTCGTGGCCGCGCAGCCGCGACTCGGCATGTTCGGCCAGCGCGGTGTAGTGGAGCAGGTGCCGCTGCCGGAGCGCGTCCCACTCGCCCGCCTCCCGCAGGCGCTCGTGGCAGTACGCGGTGACCGACTCCAGCAGCCGGTACCGGGGCCCGTCCGGCGTGTCCGCCACGACCACCAGCGAGGCGTCCACCAGCCGCGACAGCAGGCCCGGTACGTCCCGGGGGCGTACGTCCCCGGTGGCGCAGACGGCCTCCGCCGCCTCCAGCGCGCAGCCGTCCGCGTGCACGGCGAGGCGCCGCAGCACCGTACGTTCCGACTCGCCGAGGAGGCCCCAGCTCCAGTCGATCACCGCCCGCAGGGTGCGGTGCCGGGCCGGTGCGGTACGCCGATTCGTCTCCAGCAGGTGGAGCCTGTCGTCCAGGCGGGCCGCCAACTCCCGTACGCCCAGGGCGCGGACACGGGTCGCGGCCATCTCCAGGGCCAGCGGGATGCCGTCCAGGCGGCGGCAGACGGCCTCGACCGCGGCGGCGGAGTCCTCGTCGAGTACGAAGCGGGGGGCGGCGGCGGTCGCGCGGGAGACGAACAGCTCCACCGCGTCCGGCTGCGCCAGCGGCGGCACCTCGTGGAGCTGCTCGCCCGGGATGCCCAGCGGCAGCTGGCTGGTGGCGAGGACGGTGAGCGCGGGCGCCGCTCCGAGGAGGTGCTCGGCCGCCTCGGCGGCCGGTCCCGCGACGTGCTCGCAGTTGTCGAGGACGAGCAGGGTGCGCCGGGCACCCAGGGCGCGTACGACGCGGTCGGCCAGCGGGACGGGCCGGCCCCCGGTGTCCTCGCGGACACCCAGGACGGCGCCGATCGCCTCGTACACCGCCGCGCTCGTCGCGGAGGCGTCGAGCGCGGCGAGTTCGGCCAGCGGCACCCCGCCGGGGAACTCCTCCGCCGCCTGGCCCGCCGCCGTGTGCGCGAGCCGCGTCTTGCCGACGCCGCCCGCGCCGGTGAGGGTGACCAGGCGGTGCGCGGCCAGCTGGGCGCGGAGCGTGCGGACGGCCTCGGTGCGGCCGACGAGGGCGGTCAGGCCGGTGAGGCCGGTGGGCACGGGCGCCGCCGGGACGGGAGCCGCGGCAGGAGCAGGAGCAGGGGCCGGGGCAGGGGCGAGCGCTGGGTCGTGGGTGAGGATCGCCTCGTGCAGGGCGGCCAGCTCGGGGCCCGGCTCCAGGCCGAGTTCGTCGGCGAGGCGTGCGCGCAGCGCGGCGTAGGCGCCGAGGGCGGCACTGGGGCGGCCCGCCAGGCCCAGGGCGCGGATGTACGCGGTGTGCAGCCGCTCCCGTAGCGGATTCTCGGCGGCCGGGGCCGCCAACTCCTCTGCCGCCAGGGCGGGTTCGCCGAGCAGGAGCCGGGCCTCGGCCCGTTCCTCGAAGGCGGTGAGCCGCCGCTCCTCCAGCCCGGCCACGGCGGCACGGGTGAACTCCTCGTCCGCGAAGTCCGCGTACGCGGGACCGCGCCACAGCGCCAGCGCCTCGGTCAGCAGGGCGGCGCGCTCCCGGGGTGCGTCCGCCGCGCGGGCGCGGGCCGTCAGCCCGGCGAAGCGGTCGGCATCCACGGCGTCGGCGTGCGCCGCGTCGGCGTTGGCGGCGCCGTCCGGCAGGAGCTGGTAGCCGGGCGGGCGGGACGCGACGAGGGCACGGCCGCCCGGCTCGGCGGCCTCCAGCGCCCGGCGCAGCTGCCAGACCTTGTTCTGGAGGGCGCCCGCGGGATTGCCCGGCGGCGAGTCGCCCCACAGGTCGTCGATGAGCCGGTCCGCGGACACCGGCCGCCCGCGGTGCACCAGGAGCGCCGCGAGCAGGGCGCGGACCTTGGCCTCGGGGACCTTCACCGGTCGCCCGTCCGCCGTCCACACCCCCACCGGGCCCAGCACCCCGAAACGCATGTGATCACGTTAATGCCGCGCCGGGCAGGGTTCACCCCGCGAGCCGCCCGAGGGCCTGTCTGATGCGGCACCGGAGGTCCGCCTCTCGGGGCGGGGAGCGGACCGAGAGCGGGCCGAGAGGGAACCGGGAGTCCCTCCGTGCACGCTGCCCGTCCGAGCCGCCACCGCAAGGAGCACTCCCCATGCCGAAACGCGCCACGACCGCCGCGCCCGACGGGAACACCGCGCCCGACGGGAACACCGCGCCCGACGGGAACACCGCGCCCGACGGGAACACCGCGCCCGACGGGAACACCGCGTCCGCTGGGACCGCCGCGCCCCCCGCGCCGAAGAAGGCCGGTCCCAGGGAATGGGCGGGGCTCGCCGTGCTGGCCCTGCCCACCCTGCTGCTCTCGCTCGACCAGAGCGTGCTGTTCCTGGCGCTGCCACCCCTCGCCGACGACCTGCGGCCGAGCGGCAACCAGACACTGTGGATCATGGACATCTACGGCTTCATGATGGCCGGATTCCTGGTCACCATGGGCACTCTCGGCGACCGGATCGGCCGCCGCAGGCTGCTGATGACGGGCGCGGTCGTCGTCGGCGCGACCTCGGTGCTCACCGCCTACTCCACCAGCGCCGAGATGCTGATCGTGAGCCGGGCCCTGCTCGGGATCGCGGCGGCGACGCTCATGCCGTCGACCCTCGCCCTGATCGGCAACATGTTCCAGGACCCGCAGGAGCGCGGCCGGGCCTTCGCCCTGTGGGCCAGCTGCTTCATGGCGGGCACCGCGCTCGGCCCGGTGATCGGCGGGGTGCTGCTGGAGTACTTCTGGTGGGGTTCGGTCTTCCTGCTGGGCGTGCCCGTCATGCTCGTCCTGCTGATCGCGGGACCCGCGCTGCTGCCGGAGTACCGCGACCCCGAGGCCGGCAGGCTCGACCTGGCCAGTGTGGCGCTCTCCCTGGCGGCCATCCTGCCGGTCATCTACGGCCTCAAGGAGATCACCAAGCACGGCTGGGGCCCCGTGCCGGTGCTGACGGCGCTGGCGGGCGTGGCGCTCGGCGCGGTGTTCGTACTGCGGCAGCGGACGCTGGCCCATCCGGTGCTGGACGTGAGCCTCTTCCGCAACCTCGCCTTCACCTCGTCGCTCCTGATCACCACCCTCCTGATGGTCGGGGTGGCCGGAAGCTACCTCTTCATCACCGGCTTCCTCCAGATGGTCGAGGGCCTGTCCCCGGTGAAGGCCGGGCTGTGGATGGTGCCCTCGGCGGTCGCCTCGATCGTCTCCGCGATGCTGGCGCCCTCGCTGGCCAAGCGCTTCTCCATGGCCTCCGTCATCGCGGCGGGCCTCGCCGTGGCGGCGGTCGGCTACGCGCTGATCGCCTTCGTCGACCCGGTCGGCGGCCTGCCGCTCCTGGTCACCGGCTTCGTGGTCTGCTTCTTCGGCACGGGGCCGGTCGGGGCACTGGGCACCAACCTGGTGGTCAGCTCCGCCCCGCCGGAGAAGGGCGGTTCGGCCGCCTCGCTCCAGGAGACCAGCAGCCACCTGGGCGTGGCCCTGGGCATCGCCGCGCTGGGCAGTCTGGGTTCCGCCGTCTACCGGCACGGGATCACGCTGCCCGCAGGCGTCCCCGCGGAGGCGGCCCAGGAGAGCCGGGGCAGCCTCGAAGGCGCGCTGGCGGCGGCGCCGGACCTGCCGGCAGGCGTCGCGCGCGAGACGCTGGCCGCCGCGCGGGAGGCGTACACCAGCGGGCTGGGCACGATCGCCGTCGTGTGCGCGGCGCTCGCGGCGGGCACGGCGCTCCTCGCGGCCACGGCCCTGCGCCGCGTGGGCCGCCCGGACTGAACGGGTCCCGCGCGGGACGTACGGGGGCCGCCGTCCAGGACGGCGGCCCCCGTACGGTGGCTGCGGCGGGTCAGGGCTTCACGGCGTGCACCACCCGCATGCCGCGCGGCCCCACCTCGTCGTGCCGCACCTCCAGCCCCGCGGCACGGCACTCACCGGCGAACCAGGCGGCGGCCAGCCGCAGTTTGGGGTAGCTGCCGACACGCAGCTCCCACGCGTCCCCCGTCCGGGTGTGGACGAGGTCGTGCACCGTCACGGTGTCCTCGTCGCGGTACTCCAGGAAGCAGGTGAGCAGCTGGTCGTCGGTGCTGCGCACGGGGAGGAAGCGGCCGGTCCCGCGCAGCTCCGCCGTCAGGTCACGGTAGGTGACGACCAGGTGCCCGCCGGGCCGCAGCGCCTGGACGATGTCCCGCAGGAGGGCCGGGACGTCGCTCCTGCGCGGCAGGTGGGGCAGGGTGTCGCCCATGCACACGACGGCCTCGGCCGTGCCCGGCCCGGCCACCTCGGGCAGCGCCTCGCGGAGGTCGCCGAGCACGGTGCGCACCGCCGCGTCGCCCCGCGCGTACTCCCGTACCTCTTCGAGGAGCCGGGGGCTGGAGTCGACCGCGATCACCTGGGCGTAGCCCAGCTCGGACAGCGCCAGGGTCTGGGCGCCGGAGCCGCACCCCAGGTCGATCGCCAGGCTGCCGGCGGCGGAGGTGCCGGACGGGCGCACGCCCAGGGTGCGCAGCAGCTCGGCCTGTCCCGTCGCGGCGGTGCGTACGTCTCCGCCCAGCATCCAGGTGTAGTGCTCGGCGAGCAGCTGGTCGTAGTGCTCTGCGGCGGTGGTCATGAGGCGCTCCTTCGCGGCGTGTTCGGTCGGGGCGGTGCGCGGGCGGGCCGTCGGCGCGGCCGTCAGGGACGGTCCGGCGCGGCGGCGCCGGGGCCGACCGCCGACTCCCCGGTGCGCACCCAGGCGGCGAGGTCGGCGAGGTAGACGTTGGTCAGGGCCGCTTCCAGCGAGTCGCCGAGCGCCGCCCGGTAGGTGGGCGTCGCGTCCGCGTACCGCTGCCGTCCGTCCGGCGTGATGCTCGCGGACACGGCCCGCCCGTCGCCCGAGGGCGTCGTACGCTCGGCCAGCCCGTGGGACTCCAGGCGGGCGACGAGGCGGGTGACCGTGCTGTCCTTGAGGCCGATACGGTCGGCCAGCTCGCCCATCCGCAGGGACGGACCGCTGTCGTGCCGGCCCAGGGCGCACAGGGCCCGGTACTCCGAGAGGGGCAGGCCGTGCCGCCGCCGCAGCGTCTCGTCCAGCCGCTGCTCCACCCGGCCCAGGAGGCGTACGGCCATGCACCAGCGGTCGTCCTCCGCGTCGCTCACGGGACGGAGGGGGTCCTCGCCTGCCGTGCCTGCCGTGTCTGCCCTGCCTGTCGTGTGCTGACTACCCATGCGGGCACGCTATCTGCTTGCTCAAGCAAGAGGAAGCCCCGGAGAGTGACGGTTGCTACACGGAAGGTTGCACGGTTGAGGCCCCGCCTACCGGTGCGGGAAGGCTGAAGACGCCCAGGAAGCGTTCGACCGACCGCACGTCCCCCTCGACCCGGACGTCTCCCGCCGTGATCGCCGCCTCGAGGCCGCCGCCCCGGTACACCACACGGGCGAGGGCGGCGGGTGGGCCGGTGACCACGGCGTCCGGCCGCTCCGCCGAGCCCCGCTCCACGGTCAGCGCCCCGTCCTCCAGCACCGCGCGGGCGACCTCCTCGCCCACGCGCAGTTCGTACCTCCCGCGTACGCCCTCGGCGAGGTGCCGGTCGAAGTTCGTGCGCAAGGACAGCAGGAAGGAGGTGGCGCTGAGGTGTGCGGTGCCGTCGTGGTCGGGGGAGCGGATGGCCCAGCGGCCCAACGTCTGGAGCACCGACTCCAGTTCGCGCCCCCAGTCGGTGAGTTCGTAGACCGTCGCGCCGGCGGGCGGGGGGAGGCGGTGCTTGTGCAGGAGGCCGGAAGCCTCCAGTTCGCTCAGGCGCTGGGCCAGCACGTTGGTCCCGATGCCTGGCAGGTCCGCGCGGAGGCGCCCGTACCTCTTGGGGCCCAGGACCAGTTCGCGGACGACCAGCAGGGCCCAGCGCTCGCCGACCAGATCGAGCCCGTGGGCGACCCCGCAGGCGTCGTGGTAGGTCCGTTTCGTTGCCATGGCCGGCAGTCTAGCGGTCTGCTTCTGTTGTGAAACCTAATACTTGCTTTTTGAAAGTGTTATCTCTAGGTTGACCCTTGCCGGGGGCGGGACGCTGCCCCGGCGCCACCGGACGAAGGAGACCGCCACCGTGACTGCCGCGCCGAAGGGCAACCCGGCCAGCTACTTTCCCGCCATCGAGGAGAAGTACGGCCGCCCCGTCGAGGAATGGATCGGCCTCATCCGCTCCTCGCCCCTGACCAGGCACATGGAGCTGGTCGCCTGGCTCAAGGCCGACCACGGCCTCGGGCACGGCCATGCCAACGCCCTCGTCGCCCATACCCGCGCGAGCGGCGCGTAGGGCGCCGGCCGCTCCGGCGGGGGGTGCGGCGGGCGACTGCAGGAACACCCCTTCCGCACCCGCGGGAGGGTCGAGTGGAACCGATGAGGAGCGCAGGCATCGTGGACCAGGAGCGAGTGAGCGCCACCCTGACCATCGGCGTGCCCGTCACGCGGGTGTTCGAGGTGCTGGCGGACCCGACGACGCATGCGGCGATCGACGGCACCGGCTGGGTCCAGAAGGTCGTCGATCCGGCGCCGCTGACCGAGGCGGGGCAGATCTTCCGGATGGCCATGTACCACCCCGACCATCCCCAGGGTGACTACCAGGTGGCGAACGAGGTCGCGATGATCGACCCGCCGCACGTCATCGGCTGGATGACGGGGGACGAGAAGGACGACGGCCGGCTGGAACTGGGCGGCTGGATCTGGCGCTACGACCTGGTGCCGCTCGGCCCGGCCGAGACGGAGGTCACGCTCAGCTACGACTGGTCGGCGGTGCCCGCGTACGTCCGGGAGTACCTCCGGTTCCCGATGTTCGGCCCGGATCACCTCAGCAACTCGCTGCACCACCTGGCAGGGATCGTCTCCGGGGAGTGAGGCCCCCGGCGACCTATACGGCCTCCGCGGCCCCGAGGCCGGCGACCAGCGCGTCGAGCCCGCGCTTGATGCGTTCCACGTCCCAGCCGCGCTCGGTGCGCTGGAAGTGGAACAGGCCGGGCGTGTACGCCATGAGGAGCAGATCGGCCAGGTACGCGGCGTCCGCGCCGGGGGCGAGTTCCGCGACCATCCCGGCGACCTGCCGGTGGTGCCGGCGGAACGGCGCGCTGCGGTAGCGCCCGGTCGGCACACCCGCCTCGGCCAGGAGCAGCAACTCGCGGTTGTCGTCCACGAGTTCGGCCATGCCGTGCAGGAAGGCGCGCAGCCGCTCGGGGGCCGGCCGGGCGCCGTCCTCGCACGTGCGCGTGAACGCTTCCTGGAAGCGGGTCTCGTTGTCCTCGATGAGCGCGTAGACGAGGCCCGCCCGGTCGTGGAAGCGCCGGTAGACCGTGCCGACCCCGACGCCCGCCTCCTTGGCCACCGCGTCCAGGGAGAGTCCGGCGGAGCCGTTCGCCGCGAGCAGGCGCCGGGTGGCGTCGAGGATGCGGAGGCGGTTGCGGGCGGCGTCGGCGCGCTCGGCGCGCTCGGTGGGGGCGGTCATGCGGGGCAGCGTAGCGGAGCGGCGGAGAGTTCTCCGGTTGTCCTCTGGGAATCGGAGGATTCTCCGGTTAGGCTGGCGGCACGTCAATCGGAGGGTTCTCCGTTTGTTGTCGCGGGCTCCTGCCCGCCCCGTCCGTAAGGGGAATCACGCCATGACCGCCACCACCGCCCCGAGCACCGACCGCGCACTCACTCTCGACGGTCAGCGGATCGGCATCGCCTACCACGCGATCGCCGCCGTACGGGACCGCCTCCTCGCCGCCTCGGGCCTGACCTTCCACCAGGCCGCGGCGCTCAATGCCCTCGCCGACGGCGCCGGCCGCGCCGGTGCGGTGGGCCGCATGACGGCGACGCTCAAGATCAGTGAGGCGGAGGCGGACGCCCGGCTGGGCGAACTCGCCGAGGCGGGCCTGATCGACGACGCCCGCACGTCCCTGACCGACCGGGGCGGCAGCGTCCAGCAGGGGTTCGCGGACGCCGTGGCCGAGACGGCCGTGCGGCTGTACGGCGATCTCCCGGCGGCCGAGCGCGAGATCGCCGCCCGTGCGCTGGTCCATGTCACCGCCCGGGCGAACGCCGAACTCGCCGCCGGTGGGCACCGCCCCCGGAAGGGGCCGTCCGGGAAGGCGGAGGTGCTTGACGTTTAGATGTATGTACGTGCATGCTTTCCAGCAAGAGAGTGCACGTACATGCAACTTATTCGAACTCCGGGAGCCCCCATGACCACGACCACCACCCCCGCCGCCGCATGAGCCGCGCCACAGCGCAGCGCACCGTCTCGGAGGAGGAGCGGGCAGCCCTGGCCCCGTTCGTCCAGCAGTCCGTGGAGCTGAGCCGGGCGCGGGTCGCCGAAGGCGGCATCCCCTTCGCCGGGCTGGTGCTCCGCGAGGGACGGGTCCTGGGCGAGGGCGTCAACCGGGTCCGCGAGGAGCGGGACGCCACCGCCCACGCGGAGGTCGTCGCCCTGCGGCAGGCCGCCGCGCGGCACGGCCTGTACGCCACCGCCGGGGCGGTGCTGATCGCCTCCGGAGAGCCCTGCGGCCTGTGCTACCTGGCCGCACGGCACTTCGGCATCGCCCACATCGTCCATGCCGCCGACCGGCACACCGCCGCCCGCTACGGCTTCGACTACCGGGGCACGTACGCCGCCTTCGCCCAGGACCCGGCCTCCTGGCCGCTCACCGTCACCGCCCTGCCCGTGCCCGGCGCCGAGCAGCCCTTCATCGACCACCTCGAGCAGAACGGACAGATCTGATGACCCCTCAGCAAGCCGCCCCCGTAAGGATTCAGGTGTGGTCCGACTACGTCTGCCCGTTCTGCATGCTGGCCGAGGAGCCGCTGCGCGAGGGCACCGCGGGGCTCGACGTGGAGATCGAGTGGATGCCTTTCGAGCTGCGCCCCTACCCGCAGGCCACGCTCCGCCCGGAGGACGACTACCTGCCGGCGATCTGGCAGCGCGCGGTCTACCCGATGGCCCGCAGGCTGGGCGTCGAACTCACCCTGCCGACCGTCTCGCCGCAGCCGTACACCCGGCTCGCCTTCGAGGGGTACCGCTTCGCCGCCGAACGCGGCCTGGCCGAGCGGTACAACAGCCGCGTCTTCCGCGCCTTCTTCCAGGAGGACCGGGACATCGGCCAGGTGTCGGTGCTGGCCGAGCTTGCCGGTGAACTCGGCCTGGACGCGGGGGAGTTCACCGAAGCGCTGACCTCCGGCGCGTACACCGAGGCGCACCGCAGGGCGCTGCTGGAGGCCGCCGCGCACGGGGTCTCCGCCGCGCCGACGATCCTGGTCGGCGGCACCCACCGGCTCGTCGGCGCCCCGCAGCCGGCCGAGCTGCGGCGCGCGGTGCTGGAGGTCCAGGCCGCGGGGGCCGAGCAGGTGCCGGTGTACGGCGCGGTCTGCGGAATCGACGGATGCTGAGACGGCGGATGCCGAGGCGGCGGGGGCGGGGGGAAGACCGGCGAGGGCGTAATGGTTGCATGAGCATGTATCTTTACCATGCAGCATCCACCGGAGGAGGAACTCCCATGCCGCCCACCACCGCCCCCCGCACCCCGTCCCTCTCCGCCGACGTCGCGATGTGGGACCGCGTCCAGAGCCTCTACGCGCGCGTCGAACGGGAGCTGGCGCACGTGATGCAGCGGCGGCACGGGATCGGCCTGTCGGAGTACCTCGCCCTGGAGAAGCTGTACCAGGCCCCCGACAGCGAGCGGCGCATGCAGGAGCTGGCCGACGGCATCGGGCTCGGGCAGAGTTCGGTGACCAGGCTGGTCGGGCGGCTGGAGACGGCCGGGTTCGCGTACAAGGACCTGTGCCCGGACGACCGGCGCGGCGTCTACGCCGTCGTCACCGAGGCGGGGCGCAAGCGGTACGAGGACGCCCGCGCCACCTACGCCGAGGCGCTCTCCGCCGCGCTGGACTCGGCCGCGCAGGACGCCGCCGCGCAGGACGCCCGCCCGCGCGGCATCGTCGACGCCCTGCGCGCCGCGGGCTGACCGGGGCGCCCCGCTTCGGGCGCCCCGGCCCGGCCCGGCGCCGGGTGCCGCCGTTACGCGGCGGTGGCGGGCCGCGTACGGCCCATGACGAGGACGATCAGGGTCGCCAGCAGCAGCAGCCCGGCACCGCCCAGGAACGCCGCCGCGTAGCCGTCCGTGACGGCTCCCTTGCCGCTGCCTCCGTCGGTGACGAAGATCGCGACCACGTTGAGCACCGAGATGCCGATCGCGCCGCCGATCTCCCGGGTCGCGTTGGTCAGGGCGCTGGCCACTCCGCTCTCCTCCGGCGCCACGCCGTCCAGCGTGAGCCGCATGACCGTCGTCAGCGCCGCGCCGATGCCGAGGCCGATCAGGAGCTGCGAGGGGAACAGGACGGTCCAGAAGCCGGTGTCCGGCTCGATGGTGCCGGTCAGGGCGCATCCGGCGGCGCTGAGCAGGAGGCCGCCGGTCATCACGGTGCGCGCGCTCAGCCCGGCGAGCGCCTTGCCCGTCGCGATGGAGCCGAAGAGGATGCCGGCGCCGATGGGCACGAAGGCCAGGCCGGTCATCAACGCCGAGTATCCCTTGACGAGTTGGAGGAAGTAGGTGAGGAAGAGGTAGTACGCGTAGAGCCCGCTCGCGATGAGGACCACGACGAGGTAGCCGCCGCCGCGCACCCGGTGCAGCACGATGCGCAGCGGCATCATCGGCTCCGCCGACCGGTGCTCGATCCAGACGAAGAGGGCGAGGACGAGCAGTCCGGCGCCGCCGAACACCAGAGTGCTCGTGCCCAGCCAGCCGTCCTCCACGGCCTCCGAGATGCCGTAGATCAGCGATCCGACGCCGAGCGTCGCGGTCAGCGTCCCGGGCAGGTCGAGCCGGGAGGACGCGGCGCCCTTGCTCTCGGTGAGCCCGCGCAGCGCCGGGCCGATGAGCAGCAGCACCACCGGAACGTTGAACCAGAGGCACCAGCGCCACGAGAGGTACTCGGTGAGCACCCCGCCGAGGATCATGCCCACCACGCCGCCGGTGCCGACCGCGGCGCCGAAGATGCCGAAGGCCTTGGCGCGTTCGGCGTCCGAGGTGAAGAGGGTGGTCAGCAGGGCCAGCGCGGCCGGTGCCAGGAAGGCGGCGGCCACGCCCTGGGCGGCGCGGGCGAGCAGCAGCATGGCCTCGTTCACGGCGAAGCCGCCGACCGCGGACGCCACGGCGAAGCCGACCAGTCCGGCGATGAAGAGCTTCTTGCGCCCCTGGAGGTCGCCCACCCGCCCGCCGAGCAGGAGGAACCCGCCGAAGGTCAACGAGTAGGCGGTGACCACCCATTGGCGGCTGGAGTCCGACATCTCCAGCGCCGACTGCGCCGACGGCAGGGCGATGTTGACCACCGAGGCGTCGAGCACGACCAGCAGTTGGGCCGCGACGATGATCCACAGCGCCCGCCAGCGCCGGGGATCGCCCTCGTCGGGCAACGGCTGCTCTGCTCCGGATTTGCGGACATCGGAGTGTGACATCGGTCCTCGCTCAGGTTGGGCGGCGTGCCTGATCGGCTGGTACGGGCGCGCCGAAGGGGGGCTCCCGGCAGAGGGCCGGGAGGCGCGTCGGATCGAGGGAGGTCACCGCGGAGCCCGCCGGACGGCGGTGGGCAGGCGGCGCTCCCGGTCGATCCCCTCCGGTCCGCTGCGACGGTCAAGGTCGTCAGCGGCCCGCGCCGGGCCCTGTGCAGGCAGGTGGCCGGTGGCCGCCCGCACCGGGGGAGTACGGGTCGGCCACCGTATTGCTCTTACTTTATAACACGCTGTCGGAAAGTTGCCGAGCCCTGATCCCGGAGGGACTCGAGGGTGAGCGGAACCAGCTCAGCGGCGGCCGGCGACCCCGTCCAGGAAGAGGCCGAGCTTGCGCTCGAACCAGTCCGCGGGCGGGCCCGCGACGGCGTCGGCCAGGACATCGCGCAGCCGCGGGTCGAAGGTGTGCATCCACGGGCCGATCAGTTCGCGGCGGCGCCGGTGGACCGCCGCGATGGCGCCGGCGGCCTCGTCGGCGGCATCGGACCCGGCCCCGTCACCGGGCCCGGCGTCGCCGCTCCCCTGCGGAAGGACGGCGAGGAACGCCTGCGTGACCAGCTCTGCGAGCATGTCCATGATCAGGACGGAGTCCTCGGCCGAGAACCCGTAGCCCAGCAGCGCGACCCCCGTCCGGTTCTCGCGCCCCACCAGCCCGGGGCCGGTGAGCCGCAGCGCGGTGATCTCCTGCGCCAGCCCGGGGCGGGTGGCGAACAGCTGCCAGTGCGCCCACGCCGTCGCGGTGAGGAAGGCCCGCCAGTCCTCGCCCGGCTCCGGCCACTCGATCGCGTCGACGGCGTGGTCGGCGGCGGCCGCGGCGAGGGCGTCGCGGCTGGGGAAGTACCGGTAGAGCGTCGAGTGGGAGATGCCGAGGCGCTCGGCGACGGCCGGCATCGTCAGCCGGGCGAACCCGATGCCGAGCGCCGCGGCGATGATCGTCTCCCGGTCGGCCATGGGTGGTCGGCCCATGCGGCGCGGACGTGAGCCCTTGGTGCCTGCTCCGGTGTCCCGCGTGCTCATGGGCGAGGTCCCTTCTGTCGACTCCGCACCCATAGTAGGAACTGCGCGCGCGGCTGCCGGGACGGAAGGCCGTGCCGCCGACTATTCGGGAACCGGATACCCGCATCGGCATCCCGGCATGTACACGCCGTAATCGCGGGAACAGCATCAGTCCATGCCCTGCCCCCTCATGCTCTGACGGGAGTACCTCGCATGGACCACGTCTCACGCCGAAAAGTCCTGCTGGGCAGCGCGGCGCTCGGCGGCGCGGCGGCGGCCGGCCTCGGCCCGCTCGCCGCCCCCGCGACCGCCGGCGGACCCGCGTCCGGCCGCTTCGGTCCCTCCAGCCCCGCCGGCCCGGCCGTGACGGTGACCCCCGGCGACGCCCGCTACCCCGACCTGGTCTCCGGCAGCAACGGCCGCTGGCGCGGCAGCCCCGGGGCCGTCCGCATGGTGCTGGACACCGAGCAGGCCGTCGGCGCGGTCCAGGACGCCGTACGGGCCAAGAAGCGCGTCGCGGTGCGCAGCGGCGGCCACTGCTACGAGGCCTTCGTCTTCCACCCGAAGGCCGAGGTCGTCATCGACATGTCGGCCATGAACTCCGTCTCGTACGACGCGAAGCTCCGCGCCTTCGCCGTCGACGCGGGCTGCACGCTCTGGGAGGTCTACCAGGAGCTGTACCGCGTGTGGGGCGTGACCGTCCCCGGCGGCACCTGCGGTTCCGTCGGCGCGGGCGGGCACATCTGCGGCGGCGGCTACGGGATGCTGTGCCGCCAGGCCGGGCTGACCGTCGACCACCTCTACGCCGTCGAGGTCGTCGTGGTGGACGGCGACGGCCGGGCCCGCGCCGTGCTCGCCACCCGTGAGGAGAACGACCCGCACCGCGAGCTGTGGTGGGCGCACACCGGTGGCGGCGGCGGCAGCTTCGGCGTCGTCACCCGGTACTTCCTGCGCACCCCGGGCACCGGGGACCTCGCGCCCGAGGAGCAGCTGCCCAGGCCGCCCGGCCAGGTCTACGTCCACTCCCAGTCCTGGCCCTGGAGCGACCTCACCGAGGCCCGCTTCCGCATGCTCCTGCGGAACTACGGCGCCTTCCACGAGGAGCACAGCGCCCCCGGCTCGCCGTACGCGGGCCTGTTCAGCATGCTGGTGCTCAGTACGGCGGCGAGCGGGGAGATCTCCCTGTCGACGCAGCTGGACGCCACCCGGCCCGACGCGGCGCGGCTGCTGGAGGAGTACCTCGCCGCGATCGGCGCCGGGCTGGGGCAGCCGCGGCCGATGGCGCGGCGCGCGGGCGAGCTGCGGGCGAGACCGGAACTCTTCGCCGCGCAGAAGCAGTCGTGGCTCGCCGCGACCCGTGCGCACTCCGGCAGCGGCTGGGGCGGGCGCGGCGACTACAAGTCGGCGTACCTGCGCAAGGGCTTCCCCGACGGGCAGATCGCGGCCGTCTACCGGAACCTCACCGAGACGAAGCTGACCGGCGCGCTGCTCCAGGTCGACTCGTACGGCGGCCAGGTCAACGCGGTGGCGCCGGACGCGACCGCCGTACCGCAGCGCGACTCGGTGCTCAAGCTCCAGTACCAGGCGTACTGGCGGGAAGGGGCCGAGGAGGCCGCGAAACTCGCCTGGATACGCGGCATCTACCGCGACGTCTACGCCGAGACGGGCGGCGTCCCCGTCCCCGGCGAGATCACCGACGGCTGCTACATCAACTACCCGGACATCGACCTCGGGGACCCCGAGTGGAACAGCTCCGGCGTCCCCTGGCACGACCTCTACTACAAGGGCGGCTACGCCCGGTTGCAGCGGGCGAAGGCGCGCTACGACCCGGGCGACGTCTTCCGCCACGCCCAGTCCGTACGCCTGCCGGACGCGGACTGAGGTCACGGGCGGGGCTATCCGAATGGCCCTCATTCCCCTCCCGGATGAGAGCTGACGTCCGTTCCGCCCCTGTGTTCAATCAGGTGCATCGCATCCGCGTCGAAACCGGAGGAGACGGCTGTGCAGGATGACCGCGTGGCGGGGCCCGGCGGACGAACCGTGGTGGTGACCGGCGGAACCGGCGGGATCGGCGCCGCGATCGCGGGGCGGTTCGCCGCGGACGGGGACGACGTCGTCGTCGCGGGGCTGGACGCGGAACGCGCCGCGGACGACCTGCCCGCCCAGGTGCGCGCCGTACCGCTCGACATCCGGCGGAACGGCGAACTCCACGCCTTCCTCGCCGAGTTCGATCAGCTGCACGTCCTGATCAACGCAGCCGGCGTCATCGCCCGCGGGAGGGAGTTCGAACCCGAGGTCTTCGCCGACGTCGTCGGGGTCAACCTGAACGGCACGATGCGCTCCTGCGTCGCCGCCCGCGAGGCGTTGGCCGGCTCCGGCGGCTGCATCGTCAACATCGCCTCCATGCTGAGCTTCTTCGGCGGCGGGCGGGTGCCCGCGTACAGCGCCAGCAAGGGCGGGGTCATGCAGCTCACCAAGTCCCTCGCGGTCGCCTGGGCGGATCAGGGAATCCGGGTGAACGCCGTCGCGCCCGGCTGGATTCGCACCGGACTGACCAGCGAACTGCACGAGAGCGCCGAGAGCAGCAAGCGCATCGTCGACCGCACACCGATGGGCCGCTGGGGCACGCCCGCGGACATCGCCGGGGCCGTGTCCTTCCTGGCGGGTCCCGACGCGGCCTTCATCACCGGGGCCGTGCTGGCCGTCGACGGCGGCTATCTGGCCGCGTGAACCGCACCGCCCCTGCCACCGCCCTCGCCACCCAGCGAACCGCGAACCGCGAACCGCAGGAAAGGACCCCGCCCATGGCCGTCATCCCCACCTCCTCCGCCGTGCCGCCGGAGATCGCCGTAGCCGCGCTGCCCGAGGACGACCGGGTCTGGGTGCCGCAGGCGCCGAACGTCTGGTTCCGGCCGCTGATGTTCAACACCGTGACCGGCCAGTGGTGCAACCTGCTGAAGGTGACCGCCGCCGGTGTCGTCTCCCGGCACCGGCACCCGGGAGTCGTCTTCGGCTACGTGATCAAGGGCCGGTGGCAGTACCACGAGCACGACTGGGTCGCCGAGGCCGGGCACTTCGTGTACGAGCCGCCCGGGGAGATCCACACGCTGGAGGTGCCGCCCGACTGCTCCGAGATGATCACATTCTTCAACATCACCGGCGCCATGGCGTACGTGGACGAGAACGGCGTGCAGACCGGCTACGAAGACACCTTTACGAAGATCGGTATGTGCCGGTCCCATTACGCGAAGAACGGGCTCGGTGCCGACTACACAGACCAGTTCATCCGGTAATGCGAGGCAGCGGCTCAGGGAGGCGGATGCCAAAGGGTATTCCTTCCGGTTCGCCGCAGGTATCGTCCTAGTCGATCTCGATGATCGGAGGACGGCATGGACCTCAGCAGCGTGCATCACTACCGCATCGACTGGATCACCAGCTTCGTCGCCGTGGCCCGCCACGGCAGCTTCTCCGCCGCCGCCAAGTCCCTCTACCGCTCCCAGCCGCGGGTCAGCAGCCACGTCGCCGCCCTGGAGCGGCTCGTGGGCTGGCGGCTGGTGGACCGCTCGGTGCAGCCCTCGATCCTCACCCCCGAGGGCCGCGGACTCCTGCCCCACGCCGAGGAGATCATCCGGCGCCTGGACCTGCTGGCCGAGACCGCCGACGGCACCGTGCGCGGCACGGTACGGCTCGGCTGCTACCCGAGCGCCGCCGCGTACCTCTACCCGCGGATGGTCCGGGCGCTGCGCTCGGCCCATCCGCAGGTGCGCCTCGTCCTGCACGAGGGCCCCAGCCTGGAGTTGGGCGAGCAGTTGGTGGACGGGGGCGTCGACCTGGCCGTGCGCCCGCTGCACCCGCTGGTCAACTCACACCGGGTGACCAGCCAGGTGCTGTGGCGTGAGCCGCTGGTCGCCGTGGTCCGCACCGACCATCCGCTCGCCGGGGCGGAGGGGGTGACGCTGGCGGAGGCCGCCCGGCTGCCGGTGATCAGCATCGGCGAGAGCGACGACGGGCACAGCCGCCAGTACGAGACCAACCTCGCCTTCGCCAACCTGGGCCTGCACCCGGTCATCAGCGAACGCACCAACCAGCCGCAGACGCTGATCTGCCTCGTCCGCCACGGGCTGGGCGTCGGCGTCACCAACGCCCTCGCCATGACCACCGCCAACACCGACGGTGTCTCGCTCGTCCCGCTCGTGGACGCGGGCTGCCAGCGCGTCGTCGCCGCCTGGTGGCGGATGAACGAGGGCCCCTCGCCGGCGGTCGAGGCCGTACGGGACTGCCTGAGCAAGCTCGAACCGCCCACCTGGCCATGGCCGCAGCCGGAGCCGCAGCCGACGTCGCAGCCGGTGTCGCAGCCCCAGCCGCGCGGCACCGCCGCGGAGCCGCTGCCCTCCTCCGGTTAGGGCGCCCGCCCCGCCGCACCCGGCCCCATCCGCTTCTGGAATACCCGCATTCGAGCCCGGTACTTAACCGCTCCTCCATTCCACCCCTACGGTTTTCCTGACCGAAAGAACGGGGTCGACCGAGTAGTTCCAGAAACGCGTTCTGGCATGTGCTGCCAGCATAGAACGGAGCCCACACGAAATGACCACGATAATTCCCGGCGAGACCATCCGGGCATTCCGTGCCGTCACCACCGCCTCGGTGGCCGACGCGGTGGAGCAGACGGGCCGCCGCGGCTACCTGTCCGGCAGCATCCGGCAGATGCTCCCCGGCAAGCTCGTCGGCCCCGCGGTCACGGTCCTCGAGGTGCCCTCCCCGGACCCGGTTCCGCCCGCCCACGCGCTGCGCGCCATCGACGAGTCGGAGCCCGGCAGCGTCATCTGCATCGCCGCCGGGGGCGCGGACGTCGCCGTCTGGGGTGGCCTGATGTCGGCGGGTGCCGTGGCCAACGGGATCGCCGGCGCGGTCCTGGACGGGGGCGTGCGCGACGTCGAGGAGATCCGCCGCGACTACCCCGGACTCCCCGTGTACGCCCGGGGGCGCGTGCCCGCCACGACCGTGGGCCGCTATCGCACGGTGTCCCTCAACGAGGCGGTGGAGCTGGGCGGCGTGACCATCCGCCCCGGCGACCTCATCGTGGCCGACACGGACGGGGTGGTGTGCGTACCGGCGGAAGACGTCGGCACCGTGCTGGAGATGGCGCAGCAGATCGAGGAGCGGGAGCGGCAGCAGACCGCGCTGATACTCGAATCGGGTTCGCTCGCCAGCGGCCTCGAGAAGTACCACCGGATCTAGGTCCTCTCGTTGGGATCTTGCCGGGCTCGCGTGCCCTGGCGGCGCACCTCGCTGCGTTGTCGTCAGTCGCCGACGCTCCGCGTCGACTCCCTCCTCCGCCTTGCGAGCCACACCACCAGACCCCGCTCCCTTACCCGACAAGATCCCAACGAGAGGACCTAGCCGTGGCGGACATCCTCGCGGTCGGAGAACCGCTCCTCGAGTTCAACGCCGGCACCCCCGGCACCCCCGGCACCGAGGGCACCGGCGGGCCGCAGCCGGTCCGGGAGGCGGACGCCTTCGCCGTCGGATACGGCGGCGACACCTCCAACTTCGCGATAGCCGCCCGCCGCTCCGGCGCCCGCACCGGCTACGTCACCCGGGTCGGGGACGACGACTTCGGCGCGGCGCTGCTCAGCCTGTGGGAGCGGGAGGGGGTCGGCACCACGCACGTGGTCCGCGAGCCCGGCGGGCGCACCGGCATCTACTTCATCTCCCGCTCACCCACCGAGAGCAGGTTCACCTACTACCGCGCCCACTCCGCCGCCAGCAGGCTGGCCCCCGCCGACATCCCGGCCGACGCCGTACGGCAGGCCCGCCTGATCCACCTCAGCGGCATCACCCAGGCCATCAGCACCAGCGCCTGCGACGCCACCTTCCACGCCATGGAACTGGCCCGCGCCGCCGGGACGCTGATCAGCTACGACCCCAACCTCCGGCCCGCCCTGTGGCCCGCCGAGCGCGCCCGCGCCGTGGTCATGCGCAGCGTCGAGCTGTGCGACCTGGCCCTGCCCAACCTGGGGGAGGGCCGGCTGCTCACCGGCGAGTACGACGCCGAGGACGTGCTCGCCGCCTTCGTACGGCGCGGCCCCTCGACCGTGGTGCTGAAGATGGGCGCCCAGGGGGCGCTGCTGGCCCACGAGGGCACGGTCACACACATCGCGCCGTACCCCGTGGAGGCGGTGGACGCCACCGGGGCGGGCGACACCTTCGACGGTGCCTTCGCGGCCCGGCTGCTGGAGGGCATGCCCGCGCCGGACGCCGCCCGCCACGCGGCGGTCGCGGCGGCGCTGACCACCACCGGGCCCGGCGCGGTCACCCCGATCCCCGGCCGCGACGCCGTGGACGCGGCGCTCGCAGGCGGCCGACGCACCGTCAGACAGTCCACACCGATCAGGAGTTGAGTCATGTTGCGCGCGAAACGCCACATCGTGGTGGCGGCCTGTTCGGGCATCCTGCTGCTCGCCGGGTGTTCCGGCGGGACCACCGTCGACGACGACGTGTCCGGCGGCGACGCCCCCGCCTTCACCAAGGTCAAGGCCGGATACGTGTCCGCGATCGACCAGACCGGCCTGCCGGCCGGGCTGGAGGCGGGCCACTTCGACGAGCAGAACCTGAACGTGAAGCTCAGCGACCCCTTCCCCACCGGCGTCGACGCGCTCAACGCGCTCCAGGCCGGCGAGGTCGACTTCGTACAGGTCGGCACGCCCGCCATCGCCGCCGCGCAGAAGGGCATCGACCTCGCCCTGGTGGGCAACTACACCGGCTCCGCCAGCAAGCAGAGCATCGACGAGACGATGGCCGTGGTGGCGGGAGCCGACTCCGGGGTGGACGGTGACGACCTCAAGACCCTGCGCGGCAAGCGCGTCGGCGTCTCCGAGGGGTCCATCAACCACCTCTACCTGCTGGGCCTGTTGCAGAAGGCCGGGCTCAAGGCGGGCGACGTCAAGGTCGTCAACACCGAACCCCCGGACATGGCGGTGGCCCTGAAGACCGGCGGCATCGACGTCGCCATCGTCTGGGACCCCTTCCCCATCCAGATCACCCAGCAGGTCGACGGCGCCGAGGAGGTGCTGCGCGGCGGCGGCCACATCCCCTTCGTGGGCTACATCGTGACCACCCGCAAGTACGCCGCCGAACACCCCGACATCGTCGAACGCTTCCTGACCGCGCGGGCCACGACGGACCAGTGGATGCGCGAGAACCCTGAGCGCGCCGCCAACTCGGCGACCCGCTGGCTGCCCGGCACCAAGGAGTCGGTCGCCCAGGAGTCGATGAAGCACAACGTCAAGCAGCTCGACCCGCGCTTCTCCACCTGCAACTACCTCGCGCTGGACACCCTCGCCCGGCTGCTGGCCGAACAGGGCAACACCAAGCCCGGCTTCGACGTGAACAAGTACTTCCAGCCCGCTCCCCTCCTCAAGGTGATGGACAAGCACACCAAGCTCTTCACCGACCTGCCCCCCGTACCGGGCTCCGCCGTGATCGACGACGGCTACACCTTCGACCGCAAGAGCGCCACGAAGGCGTGCCCCTCGTGACGGCGCCGCCCCTCAAGGCGATCCCGCGCCGACCGCCCCGGCGCGGCCCCCGCTCCCGTGCCGCCGGACGGCTCTCCTCCGCCCTGTGGTTCGGCGGGCCGCTGCTGGCGCTGGTGGCGGCCTGGGCCGCCGTGGTCGCCGTCTCCGGTGTGCCCATGCGGACCTTCCCGCAGGTCACCGACGTGGCCGGGGCGCTGGGCGAGATGTGGGCCGACGGGGACCTCGTCCGCCATCTGGGCGCCAGCCTGCGGCGGATGGGCATCGGGATGGTGCTCGCGCTGGTCACGGCGCTGCCGTTCGGCATCGCACTGGGCGCCAGCTCCGCCCTCTCCGCGTTCTTCACCCCGCTGCTGCGCTTCTCGGTGGCGCTCGCGGGGATCGCCTGGATTCCGGTCGCCACCCTGTGGTTCGGGTACGGCGACCGCGCGGTGATCTTCATCGTGTGGAACGCGATGTTCTTCGCGCTGACCTACAACGCGATGCTCGGCGTCCGGCAGATCCCCACCCCGCTGCTGCGCGCCGCGCGCAGCATGGGCACCGGCAGGCTCCGGATGTTCTGGGAGATCCTGCTGCCGGGCGCCCTGCCCAGCATTGTCACCGGCCTGCGGGTCGGCCTGGGCTACGGCTGGCGCGGCCTGGTCGCCGCCGAGATCATCGCGGGCAGCGCGGGCCTGGGCTACTCCCTCTTCCAGGCGCAGAAGTACTTCCAGACAGACGTGATCATCGCCTCCATGGTGATCATCGGCGTGCTGTGGCTGCTGATGGACCGGCTCATGCTGGCCCCGCTGGAGCGCCGCACCGTCGAACGCTGGGGCATGACGGGAGGGCGGGACTCATGACGTCGGTGACCACCCCGAAGGACGCGCGGCGCGGCACGCGCAAGGGCGCCGGGAAGGGCGCCGGCAAGTACGGGGGCAGGGGCCGGGGCACCGGCTCCGGCCCGGGAGCGGCCCGGCGCCTGTGGCTGCGGTGCACCCGCAGCGGCACCTTCCGTACGCTCGGCCCCTTCGTGCCGGTGATCGCCCTGTGGTGGCTGCTCGCCGCGCTCGAGGTGTTCCCGGAGTCCTTCTTCGTCGGCCCGCCCGCCGTGGTCGACAAGCTCGGCGAGATGGTGGAGAAGGGCATCCTGCCCGGCTATCTCTCCGACTCGCTCACGCGGCTGTCCTACGGCGTCGGCTTCGGCCTGCTCATCGGGCTGCCGCTGGGCTTCGCCGTGGCGATGATCGGCTGGCTGCGCCGCTTCTGCTGGCCGATCCTGCTGTTCTTCCAGGCCATCGCGGACATCGCGTGGCTGCCGATCGTCATCGTGTGGTTCGGCTTCAGCCTGACCTCGGTGACCTTCGTCCTTGCCTACACGATCGTCTTCCCGCTGATGCTCAGCGTCGTCGCCGGTGTCGAGCAGGTGCCGCGCGAACTGATCCGGGCGGCGCGCAGCATGGGCGCCGGGCGGTGGCGGGTGTTCCTGGAGGTGATCGTGCCCGGGGCGCTGCCCTCGGTGGCCGGCGGCATCCGCACCGGGCTCGGCTACGGCTGGCGGGCCCTGGTGGCCGCCGAGATCATCGTCGGCACCAGCGGCGTCGGCTTCATGATGTTCGACGCCCGCCGGTCGGGCGACATCAGCCAGGTGTTCCTGGGCATGGCGGTGCTCGGCGTGCTCTGGTACGCGCTCGACGCCCTGATTCTGGCCCCGTTCGAGCGGGCGACCGTCGAACGCTGGGGGATGGTACGCACGATGGAGGACGACGGATGACCGCGCTCGAGATCGACCGACTGCACAAGGCCTATACCGACTCCTACAGCGGTGAGGAGGTCACGGCCATCGACGAGGTCTCCTTCGCGGTGGAGCAGGGGGAGTTCGTCTCCGTGCTGGGGCCCAGCGGCTGCGGCAAGACCACCGTCCTCAACATCGTGGCCGGCTTCGTACGCAAGAGCGGCGGCACGGTCGTCGTGGACGGCCGCCCGGTCGACGGGCCGGGCCCGGACCGGGGCGTCGTCTTCCAGAGCCACGCGCTCTTCCCGTGGAAGACGGTGCTGGGCAACGTGGTCTTCGGGCTGCGCATGCGCGGCGTGCCGCGCGCCGAACGCACCGCCAGGGGAAAGGAGTTCCTGGACCTGGTCGGGCTCGACGGCTTCGGCCACCGGTATCCGCACGAGCTGTCCGGCGGCATGCAGCAGCGCCTCGGCGTGGCCCGGGTGCTGGCCAACGAGCCCGCCGTGATGCTCATGGACGAGCCGTTCGCCAGCATCGACGCGCAGACGCGCCGCAAGCTCCAGGAGAACCTGATGGAGATCTTCGAGAAACGGCGGCCGACGGTCTTCTTCGTCACCCACGACGTGGACGAGGCGGTGTTCCTCTCCGACCGGATCGTGGTCCTCTCCAACCGGCCCAGTCGGGTGCGGGAGATCGTCGACGTACGGCTGCCACGGCCGCGTACCTGGCAGGAGACGGGCGAGCTGGCGGACTTCCGCCGTACCGCGAACCGGGTCAACGAGCTGCTGGCGGGAGATGGGGACGATGCCGACCCAGTTGTCGCTTCCGCGTAGGGCCGCGAAGAGCCCCACGCTCCGCAAGATCGCGGTGGTGATCCTGCTCGTGGCCGCGTACCAGATCTGGCTGACCGTGCAGGCCGACGGGAAGGCGGGCCCCGGCGTCGGGGCCGAGCGGGACCAGCGCGGCCGGTTCTCCGTCGAGGTCGAGCTGGGCTTCGCACCGGAGCGGTACCACATCCTGCAACTCCAGAAGCACGGCCGCATCGCGGGCACCGACGGGCACGTGGTGCATCTGCGCAGCGTGGCGCCCGCCGGAGTCGACGCGCTCGCCCGCTGGTACTGGGTCGAGAGCATCGAGGCACCGAAGGGAGGCGGCTCCCCGGGGTGAGCAACCGGCGTGCGGCGTACGGGCCGTGGGCGCGGCCCGCCGGGATGCGGGTATTCGGAATGCGGATCGGCCCCCCTCCGAATCGCGAGCCGGGATTGTCCGCCGCTCGGGCCCCCGGTAGACGGGACGCATGCTCCGTACCGATCTGCGTCTCGAGTGGCTCGTATCGTTCCTCAGCGTCGTGGACACAGGAAGCTTCAGTGCCGCGGCCGAGGTCATCCATCGCTCCCAGCCGAGGGTGAGCATGCACGTGGCCGCCCTGGAGAGGGAGGCAGGCGTACTGCTCTTCGACCGCGACCACCGCCCCGTGTCGCTCACCGACGCGGGTGCGGTGCTCGCCGACCACGCCCGCACCATCCTGCGGCAGCTCTCCGGCGCGGAGGCGGCCATGGCCGGCTACCGCGGAGCTGCCCTGGGGATGGTGGCCCTGGGCAGTTATCCGAGCGCCAGCGTGGCGTTCGTGCCGCAGCTGCTGGAGCGGATGGCGCGAACCCGCCCCGCCATGAAGGTGGTTCTGGTGGAGCGCTCCACTCTGGAGCTGGACCGGGCGCTGGCCGCGGGGGAGGTGGACATCTGCCTGCGCCCCATGTCGCCGCCGACCGGCCCCTCGGTCGAGTACCGCCCGCTGTGGTGGGAGGGGCTGATCGTCGTGCACCGCCCCGACCACCCGCTGGCCTCGCTGCCTGAGCCGCTGCCGGTCGCGGCGGTGGCCGAGCACCCGATCATCACCATCGGGCGGCTCGGCTCGCCGGAGGCGATGGGCTTCGAGACCTACCGCGCCTTCCGCGAGCGCGGCCTGGAACCGAACGCGGTGCAGGCGACGAACCAGCCGCAGACCCTCATCTCGCTGGTACGCAGCGGGCTCGGCGTCGGGGTCACCAACCTCCTGGCGGTCGCCACCGCCGACACGGCCGGGGTGGTGGCCCGCAAGCTCGACGTCCCCTGCGGCCGTCGGGTCGCCGTGCACTGGAGCACGACCAGCCCGCTGTCACCGGCCGCGCGCACGCTGCTGCGGGAGATCGAGGCGTCCGACGTGCCGGAGGGGACCCGCCGCCTGTCCCTGGAACCGGCGGCCCCGGACGCGGCCCCGGACCCTCTGGCCGTGGTGCCGGATTCGAACGCGCAGCGCCAGCCTATGTGATGACGATCCGTCAGAAATGACGGGCGGAGGGACGGGGCCGAGCCCTGCCGAGCGGCATCCGAGTTGCGAATAGCCGCATAAGAACGACGCGCTTAACGCCCGGCCCCGCCCTCCCTAGCGTGATCCGCACAACAAACCCACGAGGTGATGAGGAGCAGGTATGGCGACGAACGCAGTTTCTCGCCGCGCGATGCTCGGTCGGGGCGCAGCCGCGGGCGGGGCCTTCGCCCTGGGGCCGCTGCTGGCGGGCGAGGCCATGGCGGCGGGCAGAACCAACGGCCCCGGCAGCGGCAAGGGCGGGAGGACCAGCGGCTACAAGGAGATCGGCGTCCGCCCGCTGATCAACGGGCGCGGCACCTACACCGTCCTCAGCGGTTCCCTGATGCTGCCCCAGGTACGGGACGCCATAGACGAGGCCGCCCGCTCGTACGTGCAGATGGACGAGCTGGCCGACGGCGTCGGACGGCGGCTCGGCGAGCTGACCAAGTCCGAGTTCGGGATGGTCAGTTCGGGGTGCTCGGCCGCGCTGGGCCACGCCGCCGCGGCGTGCGCGATGGGCGGGAACCCCGATCTGCACATCCAGGTCCCGGACCTCACCGGCTTCGGCAAGACCGAGGCGATCATCCCGAAGCACTCGCGCAACGTGTACGAGGCGGCCATCAGCATGGTCGGCCTCAAGGTGGTCGAGGTGGAGACGCGCGAGGAGCTGAAGGCGGCGCTCGGGCCGCAGACGGCGCTCGTCTACATCTTCGCCATGCCCCGGGTGGACAAGAGCGAGCTGGACACCCGGACGATCGCCGAACTCGCCCACGCCGCGGGCGTACCCGTGCTCGTCGACGCCGCCGCGGAGATCCTCACCATCCCGAACGTGCACCTCCGGCGCGGCGCCGACCTGGTGGCGTACAGCGGCGGCAAGGCGATGCGCGGCCCGCAGTCGGCCGGGATACTCCTGGGCCGCGAGGACCTCGTGCGGGCCGCCTGGGTGCACAGCGCGCCGCACCACGGGTTCGCCCGCGGGTTCAAGGTCGGCAAGGAGGACGCGATGGGGATGCTCGCGGCCGTGGAGATGTGGACGCGGCGCGACCACAAGGCCGAGTACGCGAGATGGACCTCGTGGCTGAAGTCCATCGCCCGCCGCGTCTCCTCCGTCAAGGGCGTCAGCACCGAGATCACGCAGCCCGAGGGGCTGTCCAACCGGACGCCGACGCTGACCGTCCGCTGGGACGCCGAGAAGCTCGGCGTCACGGGGCAGACCCTCGTGGACACGCTCTACGAGGGCGAGCCGCGCATCGCCATCAACGCCGCGGGCGGCGGCGCCCCCGGGCAGACCGGCCTGTCCGTCACCCCCTACATGCTGGAGCGGGGCGACGAGAAGACCATCGGCGACGCGGTCGTACGGCTCCTGAAGGACCCGCCCCCGCCGCCGCCGAAGCCCAAGCCGCCCGCCGTGGAGGTCGGCGGCACCTGGGCGGTCACGATCAAGTTCGCCGCGAGCACCTCGACCGCGCACGAGCTGGAGCTGAGCCAGGACGCCGACGGCGCCGTCACCGGCAGCCACACCGGCGAGTACGTCACCCGCATCGCGCGCGGCAGCGTCAGCGGCACCGAGGTGACGGTGCGGACCGTCTACGGCGAGGAGCACGGGGACTCCCTCAACTACACCTTCACCGGCACGGTCGACGGCGACCGGATCAGCGGCCGTCTCGACATGGGCGAGTACCTCAAGGCGACCTGGTCCGCCACCCGGAAGTCCTGACCGGCGGCGCGCGTCACCCCCGTCATGCACGGGCCGTGCATGTCATGCACCGACCAAACCGCCCAAACCCCTGTACGTGAACCCAGCACTGGAGGAAGCGTGTCCTCGAACCGACGGGACTTCATCCGCAAGGCCCCCGCCGTGGCGGCCGTCGCCGCCGTACCGGTGGTGGCAGGCGCCGGGAGCGCCAACGCCGCCGAGGCCGGGCACGGCCGCCCGCACCGGCCGAAGAAGGAGGTCCACTACCCCGACGGCTCGCAGCCGCCGGAGAACCCGCTGTTCAGCCCGATCGTGACCTACGGGAACATGGTCTTCATCTCCGGGATCGGCGCCCACTTCGAGGGCGGCATCCGCGAGCACACCGACCACGTCCTGAACGAGGTCGAGCGCTACCTCGAATCCGTGGGCTCCTCCATGGCGAAGGTCCTCAAGGTCAACGTCTACCTCGACACGCTGGACGACTACGACGGCATGAACGAGGTCTTCCTCGGCCGCTGGGGCCGCGAGCCCGGCGTACGCACCACCATCGCCGCCGCCGCGGGCATCCCCGGCGACTCACTGGTCGAGATCGACTGCATCGCCGTCATCTGAGATTGGAGTCCCGCATGCCCCCGAGAGACAGAGCCCGCCGGTTCATCCTGCCGGCCGCGCTCACCCTGGTACTCGGCGCCGCCACCGGCGCCGCCCTCCCCGCCGGCGCACCGGGCTCCGCGAACGCGAACGCGAACGCGAACGTGAACGCGACGGCCACGGCCGCGGCGGACGCGGGCCCCGCCGAGGCGTACGACCTCGTCATCCGGCGCGGCCACGTCATCGACCCGAAGAACGGCCTCGACGGCGTGCGTGACGTCGCCGTCAAGGACGGGAAGATCGCCAAGGTGGCGAAGCGCATCGACGCCTCGGCGGCGAAGAAGACCGTCAACGCGGCCGGCGAGTACGTCACCCCGGGCCTGATCGACCTGCACGCCCACCTCTTCCCGGGGCCGGAGGACGACTACGCCAACGGCAAGAACGGCGTGGCGCCCGACGGCTTCACCTTCCGCTCCGGCGTCACCACCGCGGTGGACACCGGCTCCTCCGGGGCGGCCAACTTCGAACTGTTCAAGAAGAAGATCATCGACCGCTCCGAGACCCGCGTGCTCGCCTTCCTCAACATCGTCCGCAAGGGCATGGCGGGCCACGAGGCGGAGCAGGACGTCAGCGACATGAACCCGGGCGCGGCCGCCGAGATGGCCCGGAAGCACCCGGAGACGATCGTCGGCATCAAGACGGCGCACTACGAGGGGAAGGACTGGGTACCCGTCGAGAACACCGTGCGGGCGGGCGAGGACGCGGGCGTCCCGGCGATGGTCGACTTCGGCGCCAACCACCCCGAACGCCCCCTGAAGACCCTGCTCAACGAGAAACTGCGCCCCGGCGACATCTACTCGCACGCCTACTCCGGGCTGCGCGGCGAACTGGGCGAGGACGGAAAGATCAACCCGGCGCTCCAGCAGGGACGCGACCGCGGAATACTCTTCGACGTCGGCCACGGCGGCGGCAGCTTCGACTGGAACGTCGCGGTCCCGGCCATGGAGGAGGGCTTCACCCCCGACGCCATCTCCACCGACCTGCACATCTCCAGCATGAACTCGGGCATGAAGGACATGTCCAACCTGATGTCGAAGTTCCTCGCGCTGGACATGCCGCTCAAGGACGTCGTCGCCGCCTCGACCTGGAAGCCCGCGCAGGCCATCCAGCGGCCCGACCTGGGGAACCTCTCGGTGGGCTCACCCGCCGACCTCGCGGTGTTCTCCCTCGACAAGGGCCGGTTCGGGTACGTGGACAGCTTCGGCTTCCGCCTGGACGGCTCCCGGAAGCTGACCACCGAACTGACCGTACGCGCGGGCAAGGTGGTCTGGGACCTCAACGGCAGGGCGGCGCAGAAGTGGACGCCGGGCGCGAGCAAGGAAGGGGGGACCCAGCAGCACCGGCACTGAGCGGCGCCGATCCGCAACCCCGTTACCCCCGTTGCGTTCCGCCGTTCCGTTCCGCCGCCGGGCACCGCGTCGCCGCGGGCCCGGCGGCGGGCGTCGCGGGGTCAGGGCGACCCGGCGTAGCGGGCGGCGAGCGCGGCGGCGCGGTCGCGCAGGGAGGTACGCAGCCACTGCGGGGCCAGGGCTTCGGCATGCGTGGCGAGCTGCCACAGGGCCCACTCGGCGTGCCGCGCGTCCTGGAAGGTCACCTCCAGCCGCGGCCAGCCGTCCGCGTCGGCCTCCTCGCTGCGGACGGCCAGCGCGGTGCCCACCAGCTGCGCCCGCCGCGCCGGGTCCACCCGTACCAACACAGCGACCTGTTCCCCGCCGGCCCGGAACCGGGTGCTGCGCTCCCGCCAGGCCCGGTCCAGGTCGACCCGTTCCGGTCGCTGCGCGGGCTCGGCCAGTTCCTCGGCGGCCAGGACCCGGGACAGCCGGTAGGTGCGGTCCTCGCCGGACCTCGTCGCCAGCAGATAGCCCTGCTCGCGGACGGTCACCAGGCCGACCGGGTCCACCGTGCGCCACTTCGGGGCCTGGTCCACCGCCTCGTAGCGGATGCGCAGCCGGTGTCCGGCGAGCACCGCCCCCCGGATCTCGGACAGCAGGGCGTCGGGCAGCTCCTCGGCGGCCAGGCGGCGCGAGAGGAGGTCGGTGTCCGGGTCGATGAGCAGCCGCTGCGCCGCCCCCGCGGCGATGACCCGGTAGCTCTCCGGCAGCGCGTCGACCACCTTGCGCATGGCCGAGGCCAGCGCGGAACCCAGGCCGAACGCCTGCGCACCGCGCCGAGATCCGACGATCAGCAGGGCGAGCGCCTCGTCGTGGTTCAGCCCGGTCAGCTCGGTCTGGAATCCGGGCAACAGCGCGAAGCCGCCGTGCCGGCCGCGCTCCGCGTAGACCGGGACGCCCGCGGCGGACAGCGCCTCGATGTCCCGCAGCACCGTGCGGGTGGACACCTCCAGCTTACGTGCCAGCGTGGCCGCGGACAGCCGGCCGTGCTGCCGCAGCAGCAGCACCAGCGAAACCAGGCGGTCGGCGCGCATACGAAAACCCTAGCCGAATACACGACAGTCCGTGTCGTCATTCATTGAGAGGCTGACCAGCACAAACACCCCGCCCGCTCAAAGAGAGGTGCTTCCCATGGCGCACGCCATCGTCAACCCGGACGGCCTGCACGACCCGGTCCCGTTCGGCTACAGCCACACCGCCGCCGTCCCTGCGGGGGCGGAACTGGTGCTGGTCTCCGGCCAGTACGGATCGGGCCCGGACGGCGCGGTCGTCTCGGACGACTTCACCGCACAGGTGCAGCGTACGTTCCACAATATCGGCGTCGCCCTCGCCGCCCACGGGCTCGACCTCAGCCACGTCGTCCAGCTCAGGACGTACGTGGTCGACCACGACGTCAGCAAGCTCGGGCCCATCGCCGGGGCCGTGCAGGAGGGCTGGGGCGCGAAGCCGCCCACGCAGACTCTCATCGGCGTCGCGAGCCTGGCCGCGCCGGACGTGCTGTTCGAGGTGGAGGCGCTCGCGGTCCGCCCCTGACCGGCCCTCTTCGACGCCGGCTGCCCCGGCTCCGTGCCGGGGCGGCCACCGACCGGCGGTGCCGCCGCGGAAACCCGCTGGCGGACCGCTGCGGCCACTGCTACGGTCCCGGAGGCCGTGCGAGAGAACGAGGAGGTGGTACCCGTGAACGCAGTATCGACATGGGTGCTCCCCTCCGGGGTCACGGTCGGGCGGTAGGTCGTCCGGGAGCGCCGTTGCAGCGCACTCCCGGAAGGCACGACCATGCAGTTCACTTCCGCACAGCGCCTCGAGGACGGCAGCCTCGAGCGCGAGTTCACCCTCGGCGAGATCCCCGGCACCCTGTGGACACCCGCCTGCGCCGCACCGGTGCCGCTGATCCTCATGGCTCACAACAACGGCCTGCCCAGGAGCGACGCACGGCTGGCGGCCCGTGCCCGGCACACCGTGGCGTACGGCTACGCGGTGGCCTCCATCGACGCCCCCGGGTGCGGTGACCGGCCCCGTTCCGCCGCCGACGAGCAGGCCCGCGCCGACATCCGCCGGGCACTACGGGACGGCGGGCCCGTCGACGAGATCTTCGAGTCCTTCGTCGGCCCGCTGGTCGAGAAGGCGGCCCCGGACTGGCGGACCGCGCTGGACGCCCTCCTCGCGCTGCCCGACATCGGCGGCGGGGTCGGGTACTCGGGGTGGGCCGCGCTCGGCATCCGCCTCGCGGTGGCCGAGCCGCGCATCGCCGCGGCCGGTCTCTTCGCCGGGGGATTCGTGCCCCGTGCCCAGCGTGAGGAGGCCCGGCGGGTCACCGTTCCGCTGCTGTTCCTGCTCCAGTGGGACGACGAGGGGAACCCGCGGCAGCGCGCCCTGGACCTGTTCGACGCCTTCGGCAGCAGGCAGAAGACGCTGCACGCCAACCTGGGCGGGCATCTCGGCACCCCGTGGTTCGAGGCGGAGTACGGGCTCCGGTTCTACGACCGGCACCTGAGGTGAGGCCGGACCGCCCGGCCCACGGCGGGTCGTAGGCGGCGGAGGCGGCGGGGCGGTGGTGTCCGGGACGTCGGTGACGTCACCGGCGCCGCCGCCCGCCGCGCGCCCGGCCGCGCCGCCCGTCACCTCGCCCGGCTCCAGGGCCGCGTCACGGGCCGCGTCACGGGCGGGCCGCAGGCGGGAGCGCCAGTCCGGCGACCGCGCCGAGGAAGCGGTAGCGGCGCTCGGGCCGGCCCGCGACGCCGTAGCGCAGGGAGACGTCCGCGCTGCCGACGGTGTGGAAGTACTCCAGGTAGCGGCGGGCGCTGACCCGGGAGATGCCCGTCAGCCGCGCGCACTCGCTGGCGGACAGGGTGCCGTCGGCCTCCCGCAGGGCGCGCTCGACCAGTTCGGCGGTCTCCACGCTCATGCCCTTGGGCAGCGCAGGGACGGCGGCGGCCGGCGTGGCCGCTCCGGCCAGTACGCGGTCCACGTCGGCCTGGCTTCGCACCACCGTGCCGAGCAGCCGTCCCCGCTGGACGGCATAGCGCTCCAGCCTCACCCGCAGGTCCTCGAACTCGAACGGCTTGAGCAGGTAGTCGACCACGCCGTGCCGCACCGCGTGCCGCACCGCGTCCGCCTCACGGGCCGCGCTGATGACCATGACGTCGCAGTCGTGGCCTGCGGCGCGCAGCCGGGGGATGACGTCGAGGCCGAAGACGTCCGGCAGGTACAGGTCGAGGAGGACGAGGTGGGGGCGCAGTTCCCCGACAGCGGCGAGCGCCTGCTCCCCGGTCCCGGCGACCCCGACGACCCCGAAGGGCTCGACGCGTTCGACGAAGGCGCGGTGTACCCGGGCCACCATGAAGTCGTCGTCGACCACGAGCACGCCGAGGGGGTGCGCCGTACCTTTCGCTCCGGACGTGCCGCTCGTACCCGTCATGGTGCTGCTCCTTCCGCCACTGCGTCGGTGAGATGGCTGACGGTCATGCGTGCGGTGAACATGGCCCCCTCCGGGGTGTTGGCCACCGAGATCTCGCCGCCGTGGCGTTCGCAGACCAGCCGGGTCAGTGCCAGGCCGATGCCGCGCTCGCCCTGCCGGGCGGCCTTGGTGGTGAAGCCGTGGGAGAAGACCTCGCGGGCCAGTTCGGGCGCCACCCCGGGCCCGGAGTCGCGGACGACGATCTCGACGCTGGAGGCGTCCTGCCGCAGCTCGACCTCCACCCACGCCTCGTGAGCGCCGCTGGGCGCCGCGGCGGCGTCCACGGCGTTGTCGACGAGGTTGCCGACCACGGTCGCCACGTCGGCGGCGTCCTCGGGGGCCAGCCGGTCGAGCGCCGTACGGTCCGAGACGCGCAGGTCGACCCTGCGTTCGGCCGCGAGGGAGGACTTCGCCGTCAGCAGCGCGGCGACGGCGGTGTCGCGGACCCGGCGGCTGAGGACGACGTCCAGGCACTGGCGCCGCTTGTTGAGCGCGCGGATGTAGGGCACCACCTCGTCCTGCTCGCCGATCTGGATGAGCCCGGAGATGGTGTGCAGCTGGTTGGCGAACTCGTGGGCCTGGGCACGCAGCAGCTCGGAGGTGCTGCGGAAGGAGACCAGCTCCCGTTCGAGACGGGCCAGCTCGGTGCGGTCGCGCAAGGTGGTGACCGAGCCGAGGAGGCGCCCGTCCTTGGTGACGGTCATGCGGTTCATGACCAGGACCCGCCCGTGGCGGACGACGACCTCGTCCCGCCGGACGGCCCGGCCCGCGCCCGCCTCGGCGCCCTCCGCCTCGGCGTCCGCTCCGGCTCCCGCGTCCGCCCCCGCTCCCGCACCGATCAGGACGTCGCGCAGCCGCCCGTCGACGCCGAGGCCGTCCAGGCTCTGGCCCACGCAGTCCTCGGGCAGGTCGAGCAGCCGCCGGCCCACCTCGTTGACCAGCGTGAGCCGGTGCTGCGGATCGAGGGCGACCACGCCCTCGGCGATGCCGTACAGCATCGCCTCCCGGTGCTCGGCGAGCCCGGCGATCTCGCGCGGCTCCAGCCCGAGGGTCTGCCGCTTGACGCGCCGCGCGAGCAGCCAGGAGCCCGCCACGCCGAGGCCGCTGGCGATGCCGAGGTAGGCGAGGAGGTACGAGGAGGCGCCGCCGAGGCGCTGCCACACCGTCGGGTCGGCCTCGCCGATCATCACGGTGCCGAGGTACCGGCCGAGGCTCTCCGGGGCGGCGCCGAAAACCGGGACCTGCGCGACCAGTTCGCGGCTGCCGTTCAGCGTCAGCGCTCCCGACCAGCTGCGCCCCACGGCGCCGCTGTCGCCGCGCGGCAGCGGGGTGCCGATCATCGTGGGGTCGGTGGAGCTGACGACGCGGCCGTCGGCGTCGGCCACGGTGACCGAGGTGACCCCGGACTGGGCCTGCGTGGAGTTCACCAGCGGGGCGAGGGCCTCCTGCGGCAGGGGGCTCAGCAGCTGGCCGCGTACCAGTGGCGTGGCGGCCAGCTGTTCGGCCAGGGCGGTGACCCGGCGGCCCTCGACGCGGTTGAAGGTGGCCTTGGACTGGGCGAGCGAGAAGGCGGCGACCGCGAGCAGGACCAGCACGACGATGGCGAGCTGGAGGACCAGCATCTCGCCCGCGAGGGTCTGACGGCGGAAGGTGGGTGCCACGGCGGACTCGATCTCGGCTGGGAGGCGGGGACAGGGCGGGAGGGTGTGCCGGGTCGCCATCATGCTGCCCGTCCACGGCGGAGGAACAGGGATGTGCCGCGTTCGCAACGAATCAGCGATCCCCCGGCGACCGCAAAGACCACAACCTCCCTTGGTTCCGCAAGGAAGACAGGCCGCCGGTGCCCTGGGCACGATGTGGCCCACGTCACCCTGCCCCCCAGGGTTCCCCCGTACCGCTCTACCCGACCGACAGGTGGTGTCATTCGTGCGCCTGCGCACCCCGCTCGCCATGCTGGGGGCTGCCGTGCTCGTGCTCGCGGGTCCCCCGCTGCTCTCCACGGGCAGCGACTCCGAGACCGGCACGCAGATCCCCGGCCTGCGCTTCATGGTCCCCAACACGCCTGGCGGCGGCTACGACATCACCGCTCGTACCGCCGCCAAGAACGCCGAGGACATCGGGCTCACGCACAACATCGAGGTGTTCAACCTGCCGGGCGCGGGCGGCACCGTGGGCCTGAGCCGCCTGGTGAGCGAGCACGGCAACGGCAAGCTCGCCATGTCCATGGGCCTCGGTGTCGTGGGCGCCGTCCGCTCCAACGACGCGCCCCGGACCCTCGCCGACACCACGCCGATCGCGCGGCTCACCGAGGAGCAGAACGTCGTCGTGGTCGGCAAGGACTCGCCGTACAAGACGATCGGCCAGCTGATCGCCGCCTGGAAGAAGGCCCCCGGCAAGCTCCCCGTCGGGGGCGGCTCGTCGCCGGGCGGACCCGACCACCTCGCGCCGATGCTGATGGCGCGGGCCGCCGGGATCGCACCCAAGTCGGTCAACTACATCCCCTTCGACGGGGGCGGCGAACTGCTCGCCTCCATCCTCGGCAACAAGGTCGCCTTCGGGGTCTCCGGCGTCGGCGAGTACCTGGACCAGATCAAGGCGGGCGAGCTGAGGGTGCTCGCGGTGACCGGACCGAAGCGGGTCGACGACCTGAAGGACGCGCCGACGCTCAAGGAGTCCGGCTACGACGTGAACTTCACCAACTGGCGCGGCATCGTCGCGCCGCCCGGGCTCTCGGAGGCGGAGCGCAACAAGCTGATCCGGCTGGCCGAGAGGCTGCACGACTCGCCCGAGTGGAAGGAATCGATGGACAAGAACGGCTGGGAAGACGCCTTCCTGACCGGCGAGAAGTTCGGCACGTTCCTGGATGCCCAGGACAAGCGTGTGGTGTCGGTACTGAAGGAGCTGGGACTGTGACGACACCGAACGGATCTCCCCCGGGCCTGACCCCGGCGAGGGAGGAGCGCGTGTGGCTGCGCGAGCACGCCGAGCTGGGCGTGTGCGTGCTGCTGGTCGCGCTCGGCGCGCTCGTCCTGACCGACGCGCTCACCATGGACGTCGACCTCACCCAGCGCGGGCCGGTCGGCCCGACGACGGTTCCGATCATCGTCGGGATCGGGCTGCTGGTGGTCGCCGTGCTGCTCGCCGCCGACGTGCTGCGCGGCGGCCGGGGCGAGGCCGAGAGCGGCGAGGACGTCGACCTGTCCGAACCGGCCGACTGGCGCACGGTGCTGCTGCTCGTCGGGGTCTTCCTGGGCGCCGCCGTGCTGATCGAGCCGGCCGGTTTCCCCATCGCGGGCGCGCTGCTGTTCTGGGGCGCTGCCTTCGCGCTCGGCAGCCGCCGTGTGGACCGCGACCCGCTGATCGCCGCGGTGCTGTCCCTGGTCGCCTACGTCGTCTTCGACGTACTGCTCGGCGTTCCGCTGCCCGGCGGCCCGCTGATGGGAGTGCTCTGACTTGAACACCTTCAACTCCCTCATGGACGGGTTCGGTACGGCCCTGACCCCCGGCAACCTCCTGTGGGCCGCCCTCGGCGTGCTGCTCGGCACGGCCATCGGCGTGCTGCCCGGCATCGGCCCGGCGATGGCGGTCGCGCTGCTGCTGCCGGTGACGTACGGGCTGGACCCCGTCGCCGCGTTCATCATGTTCGCCGGCATCTACTACGGCGCGATGTTCGGTGGTTCGACCACCTCCATCCTGCTCAACACCCCCGGCGAGAGCGCCGCCGTGGTCGCCGCCATGGAGGGCAACCCCATGGCAAAGTCGGGGCGCGGCGCCCAGGCGCTGGCCGCCGCCGCCATCGGCCACTTCGCGGGCGGCATGATCGGCACGATCCTGCTGGTGGTGCTCGCGCCGACCGTCGCCGAACTGGCGGTGGACATCGGCGCGCCGGACTACTTCGCCATCATGGTGCTGGCCTTCATCGCCGTCACCTCCGTCCTGGGCTCGTCCCGGATCAGGGGCATGGCCTCCCTCCTGATCGGCCTGACGATCGGCCTGGTGGGCCTGGACCAGATGACCGGCCAGCAGCGGCTGACCTTCGGTTCGCTGCAACTCGCCGACGGCATCGACGTGGTGATCGTCGCGGTCGGACTCTTCGCGATCGGCGAAGTGCTCTGGGTGGCGGCGCACCTGCGGCACGGGGGAGCCAAGCCGATCCCGGTCGGCCGCCCCTGGCTCGGCCGCGGGGACGTCAAGCGGACCTGGAAGCCCTGGCTGCGCGGCCCGTTCATCGGCTTCCCCTTCGGCGCGATCCCGGCGGGCGGCGCGGAGATTCCCACCTTCCTCTCGTACGTCACCGAGAAGCGCCTGTCCAAGAACAAGGACGAGTGGGGCAAGGGCGCCATCGAGGGCGTGGCAGGCCCCGAGTCGGCGGCGTCGGCCTCGGCGGCGGGCACGCTGGTGTCCATGCTGACGCTCGGGCTGCCCACGACCGCGGTCGCGGCGGTCATGCTCGCCGCCTTCCAGCAGTACGGCATCCAGCCCGGCCCGCTGCTCTTCGAACGCGAACCCGAGCTGGTCTGGGGCCTGATCGCCTCGCTCTTCGTCGGCATGGTGCTGCTGCTCGCGCTCAACCTGCCGCTGGCGCCGGTGTGGGCCAAACTGCTGCGCATCCCGCGGCCGTACCTCTACGCGGGGATTCTCTTCTTCGCGGCGGTCGGCGCGTACGCGGTCGGCGGCGAGTCCATCGACCTGGTCATCCTGCTGATCATCGGCCTCATCGGCTTCGGCATGCGCCGCTACGGCCTGCCCGTCCTGCCCGCCGTGATCGGCGTCATCCTCGGCCCGAACGCCGAACAGCAGCTGCGCCGCGCCCTGCAGATCAGCGACGGCAGCGTGACCGGCCTGGTCAACACCCCGTTCGCGGTGACGGTGTACGCGGTGATCGCACTGCTGCTGGCCTGGCCCCTGCTGAAGCCGCTGCTGTTCCGGCGGCGGTCGCGGGCCGACGCCTGACCTCCACCCGGGAAATCCGGCCGGACCCGACGGCGGCGCCGAGACGCTCCTCCGCGCTGTAGCGACGACCAGCCGTGCGTGGCGGCTCCTGCCAGGGGCACCTCACGCACGGCTGGCCGCCCGTTCGCCGGACACCCGCGCACCCTCGCCGCGACAGACCCTAGGAGATCGCCGCCACTTCCTCCGCCGCACCCGCCCCGCGCAGCAGCGGTACGCCGCCGGGCCGGTCGACGGCTCGCCACAGCCGCATGGCTCGTTCGTCGGTGGCGATCGCGCCCTCGCAGTTCAGCTGGTAGCCCTCCAGGTAGGAGCGCAGCACGGCGCCGTCCACCGTGTCCGGCTCCCGGCCGGCGAAGTCCGGGTGGCCGTGCAGCACCAGGAGCAGCATCCCGTCCACCCGCTCGCGGCCCCGGCCCAACGCGGCCTGGAAGTACGGCAACTCCAGCGTCCGGGCGCCCAGCCGCCGGTAGAACCGCAGCCGGGCGACGGGGTCCCCGTGCGCCTCGTCGGCCGCGGGGTGCACGGCCGGGTCGTTGACCTCGGTGAGGACCAGGCAGGGGTCCCGCTCCTGCCGCCAGCGCTCCAGCACGGTCCGCAGCAGCGGCCCGCCGATGCCCGTCCCGCGCAGGCCGGGCCGGACAGCCGCCCAGGCCAGCAGGACGATCCGCTGCTCCTGGTCCCACTCGCCGATGACGGTGCCGGACGGGCGTCCGCTCGCGTCGAGGCTGACCCACACGCTCGTACGGCCGCTGCTCAGCTCCTCCCCGAGTTCTTCGAGGGAGGACAATTCGTCGCGGACGAAGGAGGGCAGCAGGATCTCCTCGTAGACCGTGTCCAGTTCCGGTCCCGGTGCGGTGATCTGCCGGATCTGTGCAGGCCTCGCCGGTGCGCCGCCACTCGTCCCTCTCGCGCTCACGCTGCCCTCGCCTTCCCTGCGGTGTGTTGTGCAGTGCGTGCCGTGCGTATGCCGTGCGGGTGCCGTCGGCTGATAATCGCAGACGACCGGCGTCCTGCATATCACCTATGAGTGTGCGATGAACCTATAAACCGGCCCGCTGAGGAGTAACGCTTTCGGCCAGTTCAGACGCAGAGAGTGACACACGGTTCATGCCGCGTCGAGGTGCCGATGCCCCGCAGCCACTCTGGAGGCTTCTCATGCCGACACCGGACCCCACCCAAGAGGGCGCGGACGCCTTACCCGACCCGCAGGTCACCACACCGCCGGCCGCCTCGCTGCTCCCCTTCCTCGAACCACCCGCGGGTACGGAGGGCCTGCCCGAGGTGGCCCAGGCCCTGAGGGGCGAACCGCCGCTGCTCATCGGCCTGGGGGCGATGATCGTCGTGGGCGGGGCCGGGGCCGTGCTGGGCGGCCCCTTCCTGCCGGTGGCCGGTGCGATCGTGGCGGTCCTCCTGGTGGCGCTCGTCGTGTGGTTCATCGCCCGCAGACCGCGCGCCACCCCGGGGGCCGAGGTCGACGTCAGGCTCCGGCGCCTGGACGACGTGGAGTTGGAGAACGTCGGTACCGCGGAGGGGGACTCCGGCCGGGCCGACGTCCGCATCGAGCGGGCCTCGGGCACCCGCCTGCACGACGTGGGACGGGTGGGTCCGGCAGGCGGGAAGGCGAGGGTCCGGCTCAGCCGGCTGGGCAGGGGCACGCTGAGGGGCGCGGCTCTGGTCGGCGGAGCGCGCCGTACGGCCGGCTCCCCGGCCGCGCCTGCGCCCGTGCCGACGGGGGACCCCGCAGCCCCGGCCCCGGCCCCCGCCCCCGCTCTGACCCCCGCCTCGGCGAGGTCCGCCGCTCCGCCGATGTCCGGCAGCCTGCGCGCCGCCCGCGGCACCGTGCTCGACGCCGTGGCCGCCCGTCCCGGCGCGCGCGTGGACATCGTCGCGGACAGCGGCTGCGGCAAGACCCGGCTGCTCAACGAACTCGCCGAACAGCTCAAGCAGGACGGCTGCCTCACCCTGTTCGTCTCCGCCCAGGCGCCGGCGTACGGCAGCGGCGCGGGCGCGTGCGACCCGGCCGCGCGGGAGATGGCCGAGTACGGCGCCTGCCGGGCGCTCGTGGACGGACTGGCCGCCGACATCGGCGACGCGCGGCGCCCCGACGGCACCCGGCCGCCGCTGCTGATCGAGTCCTACGGCCGCGAACTGGAGCGCACCGTGCTCGCCGCACGGGACACCCGGCTGAGCCCGGTCATGATCAACACCCTCAACCAGGTCCGCATCTCCGACTCGAGCCGGATGCGCCTGGACAACGTGGGGAGCGTCAACGTACAGGTGACGCCGCCCACCACCTGGGACCGTGCGCAGCTCATGCAGGAGCAGGTGCTCGCCGTGCTGGGGAGCGTGGCCCGGGAGCGCCCGCTCGCGGTCCTGGTCGACGATCTGCAGGCGGTGCTCCAGACCTCGGTGGGCACCTGGCTGCTCACCCTGCTGGACGGGCTCGGCACCGCCACGGTGATCCACGCCCGGTGGCCGCTGGAGGGCGTGCGGATCACGGCTCCGGGGATGACGACCGTACGGCTCGGCCCGATGGACAGCACGGAGACCCACGCCTACGTCAGCGAGTGCCTGACCGCCGCCGGATGGCAGCACCCCGCGGCCGAAGCCTGCGCGGAGACCGTCTACCGGGCCACCCGCGGCCACCCGCTCGGCGTCGCCACCTGCACCGAGATCATCGTCGGCGCGCTCGCGCCGGACGCGCCCCAGGAGGAGATCAGCGAACGCATCCTGGGCGGTGACCGGGCGTGGGAGCTGCGCCGGGGCTCGATCGACGCGATGCGCCGCTTCGTGGACGAGGCGGCGGCGCAACTGGTCGGCCGGCCCGTCCAGCTCTTCGACCACCTCGTGGTGATCCGGCGCTGCACCGGGAAGGTGCTCGCCGGGGTCCTGGCGGAGCAGGGCGTCGACGGCCCGGAGGCCGCCAAGATCCACGAATGGCTGGCGCGCAGCGCGTTCACCACACCCTTCGACGACGACGCCGACCAGGGCTGGCGGTTGCACGACTACCTGCGTGCCAACGTCGGCCGGGAGCTGGCCGAGCGCGAACCCACCCGGTTCGCCGCGCTGCACGCCGTCGTCGAGCGCCACTACCGCAAGGGCCTCACCTTCGACGAGACCCTGGACGCGGACTCCCCGCACTCCGCCTGCGCACGGTACGAGAACCCGGACTGGCAGCGGGACTCGAAGGAGTGGCTCCACCACGCGGCGCACCTGAGCCCAGGCCAGTTCCCCGACACCAAGCGCGCCATGATCCGGCTGTTCTTCGAAGCCTTCTGGTGGTGGGACATGGAGGTGGACTCCGGCTACTGCGCGCAGCTGGTCATGGGCTACCGGGCCGCGCTGCCCGCGTCCTTCCCGCTGGAGTGGATCGACTGGCTCGACGCGCTCCGCGTCCACTACGTCACCGGGCAGCAGAACCAGTCGCCCGGCGAGCAGGGCGACCGGTGGGCGCGGGCAGGCGAGGCACTGATGGACATCTGGCTCGACCTGGGCCTGTCCCGGTCGCGCGTGCCGTCGCCACCCGATCTGCGCCGGATACACATCATCTTCTGCTGCCTCCAGGGCGATGTGGTCTGGTACGGCAGCCAGGGCACCGAGCGGGACGCCAGGGAGGCCGCCGAGTGGTACCGGACGGCCGCCACGGAGGCCACCGAACCCGACGAGGAATGGATCGGCGCCTGGGCCACCTGGATGGAGGCGAAACTGCACGCCGCCTCCGACCCCGCCCGCGCCCGCCGGATGCTCGACGGCATCGGCGAGCAACTCGCCGACGACAACGAACTGCGCGCCCTGGTCACCCTCACCTACGGAGACCTCGCCTGGCACGAGGGCGATCACGGCCTGGCGTTCGACGTCTACGCAAGGGCGGTGCTGCACGCGTTCGTCTACCACATACGCCAGGAGGAGGTCGGCACCCAGCAGCCCAACGAGTACACGCAATCGCTCTACCAGCACGTCTGCGGACAGGTGCGGAAGAAGTACGCGCTGGCCGCCGCACTGGGCCTGGACGAGGTGGTCAGGACAGCGGAGGAACGCTCCCGACGGTACTTCGCACCGTACTGGCAGCACGTCCGCACCGAGCCCGGCCCCGGCCCCGCCCTGCCACGCGGACCGAAGCAGGCCGAACTGGGGATCGGCGGCACGCCGTTCGCCCGGACGGCGAAGCGGGTGCTCGGCAGCATGCAGTCCGAGCTGGAGGAGCCACTGGCGGCCCCGCACGACGTATGACACCGGGGCGGCTCCGGACAGCGTGGCCTCGCGGCGTCAGGGGCGTCAGGGGCGTCAGGAAGCCAGGACCTTCTCCTTGGCGCGCTGGAACTCCGCGTCGGTGAGTTCACCCCTGCTCCTGAGGTCGGAGAGCTTCGCCAGCTCGTCCGCGTGGCCGCCCGCACCCGAGTCTCCGGCGGTTCGCCGGATGTACGCGTCGAGCGACTCCCGCTGTGCTCGGGCGTGCTGCTGCTCGCGCTTGCCCATGTCGCGCCCCCGGGCGATCAGGTACACGAAGATCCCGAGGAACGGCAGGACGATCACGAAGAGGGTCCAGCCCGTCTTCCCCCACCCGCTCAGCGTGTCGTCGCGGAAGACATCGGCGACGACGCGGAACAGCAGGATGATCCACAGGACCCACAGGAAGATCCACATCATCGTCCAGAACGCCCCCAGGAGCGGATAGTCGTACGCCAGCTCCACGTGGTTGCTCATTGCCGTCCTCCTGTCGTTTGCGTGCCCTGCGGCACGGCAGCCGTCGGGTGCTATGCGTTCCGGGCGGAGACCCGGCCGGAACGCACGGCGTCGGTGAGTGCCTGGTGGTCGCTTTCGTTCTGGTCGGCGTAGCGCTCGGCGAAGACGGTGAGCGCGCGGTCGAAACCCTCACCGGCGCCGAGGTAGGCGGCGATGGCGACGCGATCCCCGGAGCGGGCGTGGGCGCGGGCGAGGGTGCCGCCGCACAGTTCGCCGAAGGCGCGCATGTCCTTGGGGGACATGCGCCGGGGCTCGGCGATGCCCTTCCAGTCCCGCAACTGGCGGATGTAGAAGTCGCGCCGGCGTCCGTCGATGCCGGTGACGCGCTCCCAGCCCAGGAAGATGTCGCTGGCGGCCTGCATGAGGCGCTGCCCGGCAACGACCCGCCGTCCCTGGTTGCCGTAGACGCTTCGCCCGGCGTACGGGGCCAGCACGGACCGGTCGGCCTCCTTGGCCTGAAGCAGCAGCGGGTCCTCGTCGTCCCTGCCGAGCAGCAGGAGCAGCCAGCAGCGGGTGCCGACGCTGCCGACACCGACGGTCTTGCGCGCCATGTCGACGAGCCGGTACTGCCGCAGCAGATGGCGCCGGTCCGACTGCAGGCTGCGGCCGTACCGTTCGATCAGCTCGCGCAACTGCTCCTCCAGCGCCTCGCTCTCGACGTCCGGGAGCAAGTCCCGCAGGGGCACGATCAGGGGCGGGTCGGGGGCGATCCGGCGCTGCCCGTCGGCCACGTGCGTGAGCTTTTCGAACGCCTGGAGGCTGCCGCGGCCACGTGCCTTGGCCATGGCCCGCCGGGTACGCTCGCGGCCCCGCGCTCCCAGCTTCCGGTCCGCCAGCGCCCGCAGGACGTTCATGTCGGCCTGGGCGTACCAGACGGCGAGGTTGCCCAGGCCCGCGAAACCGCGCATCCGCTCGCGGTAGGACCGCACGGCGGTCCGTACGACAGCGGCCCGTTCGGCATCCCCGTAGCCGTTCTCGCGTCCGGCGATGGCCAGGCTGGCGGCCAGCCTCTTGATGTCCCACTCCCAGGGGCCGGGCAGGGTCTCGTCGAAGTCGTTGATGTCGAACACCAGGTGCCGCTCGGGCGAGGCGAGCAGCCGGAAGTTCAGCAGATGCGCGTCCCCGCACAGCTGCGCGGTGATTCCCGAACGGGGCGTGGCGGCCAGGTCAGCGGCCATCAGGGCGGCGGCACCCCGGTAGAAGCGGAAGGGGGACTCCAGCATCCGGCCGTAGCGGATCGGCACGAGTTCCGGCAGCCGGGCGGCCGACTGCGCCTCGAGGGTGGCCACCGGGTCGGGCCGCTCCGCCGAGGGCTGGTACTCCGCGTGGGCGGAACGCGGCGCATCCGCCCGCGCTGCCCGCCCCCGCGCTGCCCGCTCCTCCGGCAGCCTCCCGCCGACCTGGCCAGCCATGACCACCTCCTGGGCGGAGCGGCCCTGCGGAGCACTTGCCCCGGCTACAGGCCAGCTGCCCGACCACTTCCACCGTCCCACGCTCCACACCGCCCGGCATCCCGACCACGACGCCCAGCGGCGCGATCCGCCCCGGCGGCGAGCCCCCACACCCGCGCCCACGTCCGGGCCGTGCGCCCCGTACGCCTGACGGCCCCGGCCGGCGGTGCACCAGGAACGGCCCGACGACCTGCGTTCCCGCGCATGCGCAGACCAGCAGGGCGAGTCCGGCTGACCAGCCGGACTCCTGGGTGATCAGCGGGTTCAGGACGAGGAAGGCGTAGAAGACGATGCCCCAGCTGGGTGATCTGTGTGGCGCACAGGGCTGGGAGTACGCCGCGGGGCCGCGACCGCTCCCCCTCGGTCACGCGCAGCAGCCACCCGACGGCTTCGGCTCCCCGGCAGCCGCAGCGGAGTCAGACGCGGCGACGCCGATCTGCACCAGCGCGGGAGCCGGGGCGCAGCAGCCTCCTCCGGCGTCCGCCTGGTCGGCGGGGTCGTCGAAGAGGCCGGCGCCGCCGCAGACTCCGGTCTCGGGGAGGGTGAGTTCGACGCGGTCGGCGGATTCGAGGTCGCCGGCGAGGGCGGCGGTGATGGAGCGGACCTGCTCGTAGCCGGTCATGGCCAGGAACGTGGGTGCGCGGCCGTAGGACTTCATGCCGGCGAGGTAGACGCCGGATTCGGGGTGGGACAGTTCGCGGTGGCCGTGCGGGTAGACGCTGCCGCAGGAGTGCTGGTTGGGGTCGATCAAGGGTGCCAGCGCTGTCGGCGCCTGGAGGCGGTCGTCCAGGCCGAGGCGCAGCTCGGACAGGAAGGAGAGGTCGGGGCGCAGACCGGTCAGGACGATGACCTCGTCGACCGGGTTGAGGCGTCGCCCGTCCTCGCCGACGAGGATCAGGCCCTCCTGCTCGGCGGGCTCGACGGCGTCGGTGCGGAAGCCTGTGACCGCGTCGGCGTATCCGTTGTCGACGGCGGCTTTGGCGGCGAGGCCGAGGGCGCCGCGGGCGGGGAGCTGGTCGGCGGTGCCGCCGCCGAAGGTGGAGCCGCTGATGCCGCGTCGCAGGAGCCATACCGAGTGGGTGCCGGGGGCCTGCCGGGCGAGGTCGGCGAGTACGGCGAGGGCGGTGAAGGCGGAGGCGCCGGAGCCGATGACGGCGGTGCGCTTCCCGGCGTACCGGGCGCGGACGGCCGGGTCCTTGAGGTCGGGGATGCGGTAGGAGATGCGCGCGGAGGCGGCGCGCTCGCCGAGGGCGGGCAGTCCGTCGGCGCCCATGGGGCTGGGGGCGGACCAGGTGCCGGAGGCGTCGATCACAGCGCGGGCGAGAATCCGCTCCTCGGTGCCGTCGGCGAGCGAGACGCGGACGGTGAAGGGCTGCTGCTCGCGGTCGGCGTCGACGATCCGGTCGCGGCCGAGCCGGGAGACGCCGGTGACGGTGGCGTCGTAGCGGATCTTGTCGCCGAGGAGGTCGGCGAGGGGCTGAAGGTATTTCTCCGCCCAGTCCGCTCCGGAGGGGTAGCTGGCGCCGTCAGGTGCGGTCCAGCCGGTGGGCGCCAGGAGCTTCTCGGCTGCCGGATCCACGACCTCGGACCACGGCGAGAACAGCCGAACGTGCCCCCACTGGCGCACCGCGCTGCCCGCTGCGGAGCCGGTCTCCAGGACCAGGGCCTCGATACCCCGCTCGGTGAGGTGCGCGGCGGCGGCAAGGCCGGTGGGGCCGGCTCCGATCACCACGGTGGGCAGGGCGGTGGTGGGCGCGTTCACGGTGACTCCCAGGTTGTTTCGACGTTCATCGATGGCTTGCGTTTCCAGGATGACACCTGTATTGATGTGCGTCAACATAGACATACATCGAAGTGATGGGTTGAGAGTGATGGAGCAGTTCGATGTCGCGGTCATCGGTGCGGGGCAGTCCGGCCTGGCTGCGGCCAGCGCCCTGATCCGGGAGGGGCTGCGGCCGGTGGTCCTGGAAGCCTCCGGGCGCCCGGTCGGCTCGTGGCCGTGCTACTACGACAGCCTCACGCTGTTCTCTCCCGCGCGGTTCAGCGCCCTGCCGGGTCTGGCCTTCGGCGGGGACGGTGACCGCTACCCGCGGCGGGACGAGGTCGTCGACTACCTGACCCGCTACGCGGACCGGCTGGATGTGGAGATCCGTACGCGCACCCGCGTCGAGGGTGTGCGGAGCGAGGGCGGCGGCTTCGCCCTGAGGACCGCCGACGGCCGCAGCATCGGGGCGGCCGGGATCGTCGCGGCCACCGGAGCCTTCGGCAACCCGCTGCTGCCCGGCCTGCCGGGCCAGGAAGACTTCACCGGCAGGGTGCTGCACGCCGCGGACTACCGCAGCCCCGAGTCGTACGCGGGTCAGCGGATCGTCATCGTGGGCGGCGGCAACACCGCCGTCCAGATCGGTGACGAACTCGCCGAGGTGGCGGAAGTGACGCTCGCCAGCCGCAACCCCGTGCGGTTCCTCCCGCAGATCCGCGAGGGCCGGGATGTGCACCACTGGCTGACGTCCACCGGCTTCGACCAGTTGCCGCCCGCGTGGCTGATCCATTACGTCGGCGGGACCCTCGTCCTGGACGGCGGTCATTACCAGAAGGCCCTGGAAGCCGGGAAGCTGGCCAGGCGGCCGATGTTCACCGCGCTCGAAGGCGACGCTGTCGTGTGGTCCGACGGCTCCCGCGAGAAGACCGACACCGTGCTGCTCGCCACCGGATACCGCCCCAGCCTGGACTACCTCCAGCCGCTCGGCGCACTGGACGCCGACGGCATGCCCCTGCACAGCGGTGGGCTCTCCCTGACCCACCCCGGCCTGGTCTACCTGGGCCTGGAATTCCAGCGGTCCTTTGCCTCCAACACCCTGCGCGGCGTGGGCCGGGACGCCGCCTACGTCATTCCGCCACTGGCGGCACACGTCCGCAAGGCACCGGCCACCGCCGGTCTGTGACCCCGTCGAGCCGCGACGCGGCCCGGCGGGCCCGCTCGGGCCGCAGGCTGCGCCCCTCCCTCACTGATTCGATGTATGTCAACATAGGTGCATGTCGCTTACCAGGCCGCCGGCCGTGCTGGAGCAGGCTGCCGTACCGTGCTGCCCGCCGCTGACCGAACGGCCGTTCAGCGCGGAGGAGGCCGAGCGCACGGCGAAGATGTTCAAAGCACTCGGCGACCCTGTGCGCCTTCGCCTGTTCTCCGCCGTCGCCTCCCACGAGGGCGGAGAGGCGTGCGTCTGCGACATCTCCGATGTCGGCGTGTCCCAGCCCACGGTCTCCCACCACCTGAAGAAGCTCCGCGAGGCCGGCCTGCTCACCTCCGAGCGGCGCGGGACCTGGGTCTACTACCGCGTGGAGCCCTCCGTCCTCGCGGCCATGGGACAACTGCTCTCTGCTGCCGCCTGACACCCCCGGCGGGCCCGTCGTTGGCTGCCGGTCACCGCCCCGTGCTGGTCGTGGTCACTGCGTCGGCGTCGAACTTCTTGCGCCAGGCGAGAGAGACGTACACCAGAGCGATGAGGACCGGGACCTCGATGAGCGGGCCGACCACGCCGGAGAGGGCCTGACCGGAAGTGACGCCGAAGGTGGCGATGGCGACCGCGATGGCCAGCTCGAAGTTGTTGCCCGCCGCCGTGAATGCCAGGGTCGCGGTGCGGTCGTAGGCGAGTCCGAGGCCCCGGCCGAGGAGGAAGGTGCCGAAGAACATGATCGCGAAATACACCAGCAGCGGCAGCGCGATCCGTACGACGTCGAGCGGCTGCGAGGTGATGGTCTTCCCCTGGAGGGCGAACAGGATGACGATCGTGAACAGCAGCCCGTAGAGCGCCCAGGGGCCGATCTTCGGCAGGAACTTCGCCTCGTAGGACTCCCGGCCCAGCTTCTTTTCGCCCAGGCGGCGGGTGAGGAAGCCCGCCAGCAGCGGGACGCCGAGGAAGATGACGACGTTCAGGGTGATCTCCCACATGGAGATGTCGAGCCTCTCGCCCTCTCCGAGGCCGAGCCAGCCGGGCAGCAGGTCGAGGTAGAGCCAGCCCAGCAGGCCGAACGCGATGACCTGGAAGACCGAATTGAGCGCGACCAGCACGGCGGCTGCCTCGCGGTCGCCGCACGCGAGGTCGTTCCAGATGATGACCATGGCGATGCAGCGGGCGAGGCCGACGATGATCAGGCCGGTCCGGTACTCGGGCAGATCGGGCAGGAAGATCCAGGCGAGCGCGAACATCACCGCGGGGCCGACGATCCAGTTGACGACCAGGGACGAGGCCATGAGCTTCCTGTCGCCGGTGACGGCGTCCAGCCTGTCGTAGCGCACCTTCGCCAGCACCGGATACATCATGATCAGCAGGCCGACCGCGATCGGCAGCGAGATACCGCCGATCTCCACCTTCGCCAGGGAGTCGTTCAGGCCGGGAATCAGCCGGCCGAGCCCCAGGCCCAGCGCCATGGCGAGCAGAATCCACACGGCGAGGAACCGGTTGAGGGTGGACAGCTTGGCTACGACCGAGGCGTCCTCGCCTACCTGCGGCGATGCAGTCGCGGCCGGTTCAGCGGGGGTCACGGACAGGCCCTCTTGTTCTCGGCGGCGGTACGGGCGGACTCGGCCAGGCCGGCGAACTGACCCGCGAGCTGAGCGATGACGTCCGGCCGCAGCTTGTAGTACGTGAAGCGGCCACAGGGCTCGGTCTCCACGACCCCGGCTTCCCGTAGGACCCGCAGATGGTTGGAGAGATTGGTCTGCCGGGCGCCGGTCTCCTCCACCAGGTGCGTGGTGCACAGAGTCTCGCGGGCGAGCAGAATCACGATCCGGAGGCGGAGCGGATCTGCCAGCACCCGGATCAGTTCAGTGTCGACTGACGTCATCATGGACTGATATTCTCACATCAGTGGCAGCTGACGCCATCGGGTGCTGATGTCATGGGTGCCTGACTCCGTCGTGAGACAAGAGAGACCTCCTGATGTCCGAGAAGCCCTCTGTGCTGTTCGTCTGTGTCCACAACGCCGGCCGCTCCCAGATGGCCGCAGCGTGGCTGACCCATCTGGCCGGCGACCGCGTCGAGGTCCGCTCCGCAGGCTCCCACCCCGGCGACGCGATCAACCCGGCGGCCGTGGAGGCGATGGCAGAGGTCGGCATCGACATCTCCGCCGAGATCCCGAAAATACTCACCGCCGATGCGGTCCGCGAGTCGGACGTCTGCGTCACGATGGGCTGCGGCGACACCTGCCCTGTCTTCCCCGGCAAGCGCTACCTCGACTGGAAGCTCGAAGACCCGGCCGGACAGGGCGTCGCAGCCGTACGACCCATCCGGGACGAGATCAGGACGAGGGTGGAGGGCCTCATCGCCGAGATCGCCCCGCAGGCCAAGCGGTGAGCGCGAGACGAGCGATCACCATTGGTTCCGGCCTCACTGCACCCTCGCGGTCGGCGTCGGTGCAATAGAGGGAGGCGGCCTTCCTCTATTGCTTCGCGCACGAGAGTCCCTAGCCTCTCTTGCCTGCCACTCTACGCACGCATCTCGGCCCAGGTGGTGATCATTTCAAGGGGCGTCCGAACGGGTTACCAGGGCCATGTGGCGTCTATGTGGCGTCAGCCGCCCAATGCGGCCCCTTCCTCGGGAGGGGCCGCATTGGGTGTCTCACCTGTGCTTACGTGCTGTGCCCCCGGCAGGATTCGAACCTGCGACACCCGCTTTAGGAGAGCGGTGCTCTATCCCCTGAGCTACGGAGGCGGGGAGCTGTCCAAAGTGTCAAAACCGGCAGTGTGGAAAGAGTCGGGTTTGGCGTGTTTTGGGCAGGCTGTGGCGGTCGACCCGTGAGGGTCTGCTCGCCGCCGCCAGTGTAGCGGGTGGGGTGCTGGGCGTACGGGTGTGCAGGCGGTGGGGGAACGTGGGGGTCCGGCTCTCAGGGGGTGAGGTGTTCGCGCAGGCCCGGGGGCCAGGCTTCGAGGTCGCGGCCCGTCAGCAGGTCAGCGTGTTCGGGTGGGCCCTCGACCCGGAAGAGGACGACCCGCCCCTCCGGTTCGGGTGCGGGCGCGACGCGGTGCGCGGTCTTCGCCGGGTCGAAGGGGAAGTCCCAGTGCGCCAGGCGGCCGTAGACCCGGCCGTCGGACACCAGCTCGGACTGACGTACCCACCGGCTTCGCGGGCTGAGCACCGCCGCGCGCAGCAGGAAGCTCCCCGGGTGCTGCCACCCCGGCGCGGACTCGTCGACGATCACCGCTGATCCGGACCGCAGCCGCAGCGGCTGCGTGGTGGCCTCGGCCAGGGCCGCCGTCAGGCTTTCGTCCGCGAGCGTGAGCCGGTCGAGGAGCTCGGCCGCGTCCACGGCGTCGACGTCGCCGTACACGTCGTAGAACGATCCCGCGATGCCCCTCGCGAGCGCGGGATGCAGTGCCGGGATCTCGGCCGCCTGCTGGAACGCCTGGTGCTTGGCGTCCCAGGGCACCGGACCGGCGCCGCTGATCAGGCGGTCCCAGTGGGACTGCGGCAGCTGGCGGGTCAGAGCCGTGAAGACCTGCGGTGCTTCCGGTGAGGGGAAGTAGTCGGTCCACAGTCCGTACGCGGCCGAGTCGGTCACCGGGGCCGGGCCGTGCAGCAGCATCGCGGCGAACTGGCGCACGATCCAGGCCCGTAGCGTGTGGTCACCGGACGACCAGTACATGCGCAGGTACATCAGGACCCCGTAGGACGGGAACTTCTGATGCAGCAGAACCCAGTCGACGGCGATCTCGGCGTCGGTCCCGAAGAGGTGCACTTGGTGCGGGTTGAACTCGCCGTGGGCGTGCGCCTTCGCCAGCACCGCATCCGCGTCGAGGTCGGCCTCCTGCCGGTCCAGTCCGAGGTCCGTGAGTTCCCGGGCCCACGCGGGCGACCCGATCCGCGGCGGGGGTGATGTCTGCTCCGGCATCCGCCAACTTTAGGGGACCCGGGCGGTGGTGGGGGCAAGGGGAGGCGGTGGTCAGGGGGTGAGGAGGCGGTGCAGGAAGGCGTTGCGGAACTTGGACGCCGGGTCGAGCCGGTTGGCGAGGTCGGTGAAGTCGGGGAGGCGGGGGTAGCGGGCGTGCAGGGTGGCGGAGGGGACGGCGGAGATCTTCGCCCAGTGGGGTCGGGGCCCGAACGGCGCGAGGTGCTCCTCGACGAGGGCGACCACCGGGAGGACCGCCGCCGTGTCCGGCACCCAGGTGAAGTGGAAGGCCACGGTGTCGCGCCCGTACGCGGGGCTCAGCCACTGGGTGTCGGCGGCGACCGTGCGGATCTCCGAGAGCAGGACGGCGGGCGCGAGCACCTCCCGCAGGGAGTGCAGGAGGTGCAGGGCAGCTGTGGCGTCGGCGCGCGGGAGCAGGTACTCGGAGTGCAGTCCGTCGCCGCTGCTGGGGGTGAGGCCCGCGCGGAAGTGCGGCAGCCGTTCGTGCCAGGGGCCCGGCTCGCCCCGCTGCGGGGTGCAGTCGCGTGCGGGGAGGCCGGGCAGGGGGTGCAGGTGGGTGGTGGCGGGGGTGGCGTACGGGAGGTCGGGCGGCGGGCCGTCGCCGCGCTGCTTGAACCAGACCTGGGTGAGGTGCGGGCCGCGCCAGTCGGTGAAGAGGCTCACGCTGTACGCCGCCGCGCTGACCGCCTCGAAGTCGAGGGCGGCCAGCGGCAGGCCGGTGAAGACGTGCTGGCTGACCTGGTAGGCGGGTTCCACGTCGAGGGTCAGCGCGGTGACGACGCCGAGCGCGCCCAGCGAGACCACGGCGCCGTCGAAGCCCTCGTCGCCCCGGTGGAGGGTGAGCGGGGAGCCGTCGGCGGTGATCAGTTCCAGGGTGCGTACGGCGGCGTGCAGGGGCGGGAGGGTGTTCCCCGAGCCGTGGGTGCCGGTGGCGACCGAGCCCGCGACGGAGATGTGCGCGAGCGAGGCCAGGTTGGCCAGGGCGAGGCCGCGCCGGTGGAGGTGGTCCGCCAGCTCCGTGTAACGGACCTCGCCCGCGACCCGTACGGTGCGTGCCGTCGTGTCGACGTCGAGGGCGGTGGGCAGGGCGGCGAGCGAGACGAGGGTGCCGTCCGGGCCGTCGGCGTCGGCGAGGGTGTTGAAGGAGTGGCCGGTGCCCAGCACCCGTACGTGGCGGCTGTCCGCGATCAACGCGCGTAGCGCGTCAAGTGAGCCGGGCCGCTGGGGCGCGCTGGTGGAGAAGGTGACGTTCCCTGCCCAGTTGAGCAGTCCTGGTGCGGCGTCGCGGTGTCTTTCGGGCTCGCTCATGGCTTGTCCTTCCGGGTACCGGTGCGCCGGCGGACGTACCCGGCGGACCGACCCTGCCCACTTCGTGACGGAATCGAACGGCTTAGTGACAGAGCGCACAGAACACGCAGGACGCGCAGGGAGGAAGAGGCCGAGTGCACGCGTAGTCGAGCCCGGCGCCGGTTCCCCGCGCGGCACGGTGCGGCGGGCGGGTGGCGGGTGGCCGGAAGGGGCGGCGCTCGTACGGGCGGGCCGATAGCGTGACCACGTAGGCGAGTTGGAGCAGTTGACGAGGGGCCAGGCCGGTGGATGCGTTGACGATGGCGTCCGTGCTCGGCGCGGTGGACACCGCCACGAACGGTGTCCTCACGGGCGCCGCCGGGGAGATGGGGCGGCGCAGCTCGGAGGCGCTGGCCGGGCTGGCACGGCGGATGCGGCACGGCGACGACCCCGGTGCACCAGCCGGCACGGAGCCGGGCGACGAGGGGGCTGTGGGCGCCCCGGGCACCGTCGGCGAGCGCCGGGAGCTGGCCGCACGGCTCGTCGCCCACGCCCGCCACGAGCCCGGCTTCGCCCGCGAACTGCTCCGCTGGCTCCAGGAGACGGCGCAGCTGGCGCAGCCGGACGACCGCCTCGCGGTGGCGCCCGGAGCCTCCCGTCCGCAGATGCTGCCGCCCGGCACGGCGGCGTTCACCGACCGCGACGCGGCGCGGGACGAGATCACCGCGCTCCTCGACGGCCCGCCGGACGACAGCCTCCAAGGCGACGCCCCGCCGGACGACTACCCCGGCTCCCCTGGCACGGCACCCGGCGGCCCGCCCCCGACGGTCGTCACGCTGGTCGGCCCCGGCGGCATCGGCAAGACCGCGTTCGCCGTCCACTGCGCCCGCTCCCTCGCGGCCCGCTTCCCCGACGGCGACCTGCACACGGACCTGCGCGGTACCTCCGCCGCCACCGCCCTGTCCCCGTCCGAGGTCCTCGTCCGCTTCCTGCACCGCCTCGGCGTCCCGGCCGACCGGGTCCCTCCCGGCGCCGAGGCGCAGGCGGACCTCTACCGCGAACTGACGGCCCGCCGCCGCCTCGTGGTCGTCCTGGACAACGCCCATTCGGCCGCCCAGGTGCGCCCGCTGCTGCCCGCCGGTCCCGGCTCGCTCACGCTGGTCACCAGCCGCTACCGGCTGCCGGAGCTGGTCCGCGACTACGGCGCCCACCCCCTCGTCCTCGGCCCGCTCTCCCGGGCCGATTCCCTGCGCCTGCTCACCCGCGTCGCGGGTGCGGGGCGGGTGGCCGGCCAGCAGGCCCGCGCGAGCGCGGTCGCGGCCCGGTGCGGCGGGGTCCCGCTCGCCCTGTGCGAGACGGGTTCCCGCGTCGCCGTACGGGAACACCTCAGCTGGGAGACGCTGGAGCGGCAGTTCGCCGAACGGGCCGAACGGGCCGAGCAGGCGCAGCGGGCCGGGCCGGACGGGGCGGAGGGGGCCGGGGTGGCGGACGCCGGGAGCGCGGACGCGGCGAGTCTGAGCACCGACCTGTCCTACCGCGAGCTGAGCGCCCCCGCCGCCCGCCTCTACCGTCTGCTGGGCGCCTGGCCCTGGCCCGAGACGGGCGTCGGCGCGGCGGCCCGCACCGCCGACCTGGCCGAGGGGGAGGTCCGTCCGCTCCTCGAAGAGCTGGCCGGGGTACACCTGTTGGAGGAGGTGGCCGAGGAGCGCTACCGCTTCCACGACGTCGTACGGCGGCACGCGGAGGAGCGCGCCCGGGCCGAGGACGGGCAGGCGGGCATCGCGGCTGCCGTGCGCCGCACCGTCACCTGGTACCTGCGCTTCGCCGCCGCCGCCGACCTGCGGGTCATCCCCGGCCGCTGGCGCCTCGGCCCGGCCTTCGCCCAACTCTCCGCCGACCGGCGGCCGGTGGCGGGGGAGGGCCGCGCCGCGCTGGAGGAACTGCGCCGCGAGCGGGAGAACCTCGCCTCGGCGGTGCGGGCGGCGGAGGCGTACGGGTTCGACGAGGCCCTGTGGCAACTGTGCGAGGCGTCGTGGGGGCTGCACCTGCGGCTCGGCTTCCACGAGCAGTGGGTGGCCACGCACCTGCGCGGCGTGGCGGCGGCCCGCCGCTGCGCGCAGGAGTTCGGGGACCGGCGGGCGGAGGGTCGCATGCTGGCCCAACTCGCCTTTGCCTACCTGGGATCGGACCGCAAGGCCGAAGCCGAGGCCGCGCTGACCGAGGCCGCGGCGGCGGACGAGGCCGCCGGGCACCGCCGTGGCCGGGCCACCGCCGTGGAGTCGCTGGGCCTGCTGCGCCTCGCCCAGTGGCGGTACGAGGAGGCGGCGGAGTGCTTCCGGGAGGCCCGGCGGACGCTGCTGGAGATCGCCCCCGGCGAGGACGGCGCCCGCGACGTGCCGCGCGGGCTCGCCCTCCTCGCCCACCATCTCGGCCGGGCGCTGCGCGGCCAGGGGCGGTACGCGGACGCGCTCGGGCAACTGCACACCGCCCTCGCGCTCTTCCGCGAACTCGCCGAGCCCGACGCGTACAACGAAGGACGGGTGCGGATGAGCATGGGCGAGACCCGGCTGAGCGCCGGTGACCCGGCCGCCGCACGGGACTTCCTCGACGAGGCCCTCGCCACCATGGACCGCGAAGGCGCCGCACTCCAGCAGGCGGACGCGGCCGAGCTGTCCGCGCGCTGCGCCCGCGCACTGGGCGAACCGGCCGACGAGGTACGGCGGTTGCGCCGCGCCCTGCGCCTGTACGCGGACGCGGGTGCGGGGCGGGCGGTCGCCCGGATCGAGGCCCGGCTGGGCGAACTGGGCGTCGTACAGGGCGAGGCGGGCGGAGCTGCTTGAGGCAGCGTCAACTGCGGGCCGGACAGGCCGCGTCGCCGCGCCTGTCCGGCCCGCGCGTCACGCCCCGGGTGCCCCCCGCGGCTCCAGCCGCTCGACGGTGACCCGGTGCAGCGCGGCGCCCGTCCGTACGACCAGGCCCGGCGCCGCGCCGTCCGGTGTACCGCCGCCGCCGGTCCAGGCGTGCAGCGCGGAGGCGTACGCGGCCGGGTCGCACAGGTCCGCCCGGCCGTACCGCGCATCCGCCCCGTACGGCGCGGCCGTGAGCCGCAGCAGGGCGCCGTCGCGGGTGCGTACGGTGCACCGGTCCGGCGCGGTCACGTACACCGCGAGCCCGCAGTGCGGATGCCGGGCGAGCGTCTCGGCAGTCCAGGCGGCGGGCGGCCCGAGGCGCGGGTCGTCGGGCGCCGCGTACTGCGTGATGACGTCGGCGAGTTCGAGCAGGGCCGGGTCGAGGGTGTCCTCGTGCACCACCGTGTGCGCGCCGTCGGCGGCCTCGTCGGCTCCGCCGCCGTCGGGGCGGGCGTCCTCCGGCTCGTACGCCGCGTCCGCGTACCGGGTGACGGCGACCTCCGGCGGCGCGGTGCCCAGTAGGCGGGTGAGGACCCGTACGGGCGCGGTGCGCGCGGCCGGTTCGTAGGGCGGGAGCGGCAGCCGGTCCAGGAGCGCCGGGGAGTCGGCGGGTTCCGGGATGCCGATCAGGTCGTAGAAGGCGCGGCGCAGGAGCGGGGCGGAGCGGCCGGGGGCGGAGGTGGTCTGCGCGGTGAGCGCCGCGTACCGGCCGGGGGTGTGCTCGGCCATGGCGCGGTCGAGCTGGACGCGCAGCGGCCGGCCGCCGCGCAGCCTGGGCGCGGTGCGGCCCAGGGCGGCGACCGGGGAGGCGGGGTCGAGGTCGGCGTCCGGGAAGGCGCCGAGCAGGACGGGCGTGCCCAGGGCCGCCGCGTAGAAGGTGACGCTGCTGTGGTCGCCCAGGACGCAGTCCGCCGCGATCAGGGCCTGCCGCCAGCCTTCGAGCGGGTCGATGAGGGTCAGACCCGCCCGGCGGGCCCGGTCCAGCCAGGCACGGACCTGGCCGTGGCCGTGCCCGTACCAGATGTTGGGGTGCAGGACGGCGGCCGTCCGGTACTCGTCGGCGGGCAGTTCGGCCGTCAGCCGGGGGAGCAGCGCGGGGAGCGGGTCGGCGCCGTAGGGGCCGTCTTCGAGGTCCTCGCCAGGGTCCTCGACGGGTGCGTTGCCGAAGAGGGAGCGGGTGGACCAGGTCGAGTTGACGACGATCAGCCGCTGCCCGTCGGCCACCCCGAGCGCCCGCCGGAAGCGGTCACGCCGGGAACGGGCTGCCAGTATGCGGTCGTAGCACGGGTCCCCGGCGAGTACGGCGCTCGGCGCGGCCTCGGGGCAGGCGGCGCGCAGCCGTACGAGCTGCTCGGGGTGGGAGAGGACGGTGGCGGCGGCGAGGGGGCGTCCTTCGTGCAGCAGCCAGTCGGGGGCCAGGCCGAAGACGGGAGCGGGCGCCGCCGGACGTCCGGTGTCCGGTGTCCGGTGTCCGGTGTCCGGTGTCGCCAGCCTCTTATTGTAGCCAACCCCGTGCGACAGCACGGCCAAGTCACCCTGTATCCGGTCGAGTTCGCCCCCGTAACTGGCGGATATCGCGAGGTCGACCTCGATGGCCGTCGCCTGTTCCCAGGGAAGTACGGGGAGTCCCGCCGCCGTGAGCAGCTCCGGCACTCCGGCCAGGAAGGGGGAGGACCCGGTGCAGGTGGCCAGCAGCTGGAGCCGCAGGTCGTCGCGGAGCAGCGGCAGGACGTCCAGCAGCCGGGTCGCGGAGGTCACGTTGTGCACGACGAGGAGCACGCGGCGGCAGCCGCTCCGGGTCACCCAGCGGGCCGCGTCCCGTCCGACGGGCACCCTCAGCCGTACCGCGCCCGTCACCTGGTCCGCCACCTGGCCCGGCTCCCCCTCGACACTCCGGCCCCGACCCCTGACGCTCCGGCGGCAGCTCCCGTACGCGCCGCGGCGCAGCGTGATGCTACCCGCCGTGGCGGGACGCCAGGGGACCGGTCGGCGGGTGTCAGCCCTCGGTGAGCGGCGAGCCGCAGCGCGGGCAGCGTACGGGCGGCGGGACGTCGTCCGTCAGCCCGCCGCACTCCGGGCACACCCGGTCCAGCCAGCAGGCCGGGTCGCCGCCGCCCGCCGCCGCGGGGGGCGGGGCCGCGGGCGCGTCCCCACCGCCCGCGGCCTTCTCGCCCGCCCGCTCCTCAGCCTCTCGTTCCGCCATGCCTACGAGTATCCGCCCGCGCGGCCCCGGCGCTGGCGTCGGCGCTGTCGTCGGTGTCGGTGTCGGGGTCGGCGTCAGTAGCCGAGCCCGTGCCCGAAGGGGTAGAGGATCTGTGCCGGGTCGTCCAGCGCGGGGACGGCGACCGGCAGCTTGCCGCCGGGCGTCACCTCCCCGTAGAGCGCGCCGACGAGCGCGTCCAGCGAGGGCCGCCCGTACGAGTAGCTCGCCAGGTAGGCGGTCACCTCGGGGAAGCGCCGGATGTCGTACGGGTTCCGCACCGCCGCGACCACCACCGGCGTGCCCGTCGCCAGCAGCGCCCGGACGAGCGCGGCCTGCGCGGCGCCGCCCTCCTTGCCCGCTGCGGCGGCGTTCGCCGAGACCACGACCAGGTCCTTCCCGCCGGCCGCCGCCACCGCCGCGTCGATCCGGGCGGCGGTCGGCACGGCGCCGGACTCCAGGGCCTGGGCGGTCTGGCCGCCGCGGGTGCCGATCGCCTCGGCCAGGGCGCCGGTCACCTTCGCGTCCCAGCCGGTGACCAGCACGGAGCGGGCGGTGGACGGGGCCAGCGGCAGCAAGCCCTCGTTCCGCACCAGGGTCAGCGTGCGCTCGGTGATCCGGCGGGCGTCGGACCGGTGCGCGCGCTTGCCCACCGTCCGCGCGGCCCGCGACTCGCTGACGTACGGGAAGGGGAACAGGCCGCGGCGCAGCTTGTGCGTCAGCACCCGCACCACCGACTCGTCGATGCGCTCCTCGGTGAGCCGCCCCGACCGTACGGCCGCCAGTACGGCCGCCATGGCGACGTCCGTCTCGGGCGCCAGCACCAGCTGGTCGCAGCCCGCCTCCAGCGCGCGGACCGGGGCGACGTCGGGCGGGAACTCGCCCGAGGCGCCCTGCATGTCCAGCGCGTCGGTGACGATGAGGCCGTCGAAGCCCAGTTCGTCGCGGAGCACGCCGGTGACGATGGGGTGCGACATGGTGGCCGGGACCTCGGTCGGGTCCAGGGCGGGCACCACGATGTGGGCCGTCATGATCGTGTCCACGCCGCGCTCGATCGCGGCGCGGAACGGCGGCAGGTCGATCCGCTCCAGCTCCGTCCGCGTGTGCTTGATCACGGGCAGGCCGTAGTGCGAGTCGGTGTCCGTGTCGCCGTGGCCGGGGAAGTGCTTGGCGGCGCTGGCCACCCCGCCGCGGTGGTAGCCCCGTACGGCGGCGGTGACCAGGGCGGAGCACAGGTCCGGGTCGGAGCCGAAGGAGCGGACGCCGATGACCGGGTTGGCCGGGTTGATGTTGACGTCCGCGACCGGCGCGTAGTTCTGGTTGATGCCGACGGCGGCCAGTTCGGTGCCGAGGACGCGGGCCGCGTCGTAGGTGTCCCGGGTCGAACGGGTGGCCGCCAGCGCCATGTTGCCGGGCAGCATGGTGGCGGGCTCGGTGAGGCGGTAGACGACGCTGCCGCCCTCCTGATCGGTGGAGATGATCAGCGGGACGCGGCTCTCGCGCTGGAGGCCGTTGGAGAGCCGGGCGGTCTGCCGGGGGTCTCGCACGTTGTCCGGGCCGCGGCGGGCGTCGAAGTAGATCACGCCGCCCGGACGGTACTTGGCCAGTATCTCGGCGGGCGTGTCCACGCCGTACAGCGTGCGGTTCCTGGCGTGCGCGGTGTGCACGCCCTGGCCGTACACCTCGACCACGAACAGCTGGCCGACCTTCTCCTCCAGCGACATCCGGCGCAGGAGGCCGTGCACCCTCCGCCGCTCGGCCGCCGCGCTGCCGAACGGGCCGTCGGCGCCGGTGCCGCTCGCGGCGGCGCCGCCGGCCCCGGCGATCCCGAGACCTGCCGCGGCGCCGGCCGCGCCGGTCAGGGCCTGTCTGCGAGTGGGCTGCTGCATCGGAACGCACCTCACATGTCACAAGGGGATGGCCGCAACGGCCGGATGGGCGGAACCTGTGGGGGGTTCAGGGAGACCGTTCGCACGCGGGGAAGGCCACATCGTCGCAGCGTGACGCGTGATGAGCCAGATGCCGCGCGGGACTTTAGTGGTCCAGTCCAGTGGTGGAGGAACGGTACTTCGCGACTGCGACCGGAGCGTGAGGCCGCCGCGCGCGGGTACACGTGCGCAAGCTCACCCGACTCACGGCCCACCGGCCCACGACACCCCCGGGGGTGACTGCGCGTGCGATCGAACCCCTCCCGCAGACAGGCGCCGCCCCGCGCCCCGGCGTCCCCGCTCGTACGGGCGCTGGTGATGCTGCTGGCCTTCGCCGCCATGATCGTCTTCGCCGACTATCTGGCCCAGGCGACCCTGCAACCCTCGTCCGCGTCCGAGTCGCTGACGCACACCAACCTGCGCCCGGGCGACTCCCTCCGCGAGTACCTCGCTCTGGACTCCCCGGCCGACAGCCTGCGGCAGCTGGGCGGGAACGTCTTGCTGGGCGTGCCGTTCGGGATACTGCTGCCGGTCATGGCCCCGCAGACCCGCGGGCTGCTGCGGTCGGCGGGCGCGACCGCGCTCGTCATGCTGCTGGTCGAGCTGGTGCAGGGCACCCTGGTGACCGGGCGGGCCTTCGACATCGACGACATCCTCCTCAACACCGCCGGCGCCGCCCTCGGCTACCTGCTGCTCGGCCGCAGGCTGGGCCGTGCTGTGCATCCGCGCCGCCGCCACTGGTGGCACCGCAGGCGGGCCGCGCCCGCCGGGCCTTCCGCCCTGAGCGATCAGCCGTACGGGGACCTTCCCCCGGCCGCCCCGGACGGCCATCGTGGCCGCCATGGGCAGTGACGGTGGCAAGGGCAGTGACGGCGGCAGTGGCACGGGCGAGGGCAGCGGCAGTGGCGGGCTGGGTTTCAGCGGCGAGGTCGCGGCCTACTACGCCGCGTTCCGGCGCGGCTACCCGCCCTCGGTACTCGACGCGCTCCAGGCCGAGTTCGCCCTCGGTCCGCAGGACACGGTGCTCGACCTCGGCTGCGGCACGGGCCAGCTCGCCGTGCCGCTGGCCGCCCGGGCCGGTTCCGTCATCGGCATGGACCCGGAACCGGACATGCTCGCCCTGGCCGCCCGCGCCGCCGCCACCCAGGACGTACGGAACGCCACCTGGGTACTGGGCGGCGACGGCGATCTGCCCGCCCTCGGCGGGCTGTTGGGGCCGCGGTCCCTGGCGCTGACGGTGATCGGGCAGGCGCTCCACTGGATGCGGCACGAGTCGCTCTTCGCCCGGCTCCGCCCGCTGTGCCGGACGGGCGGGGGCGTCGCGGTCATCGCCAACGGCGCACCGCTGTGGCAGCAGGACAGCGACTGGTCGGCCGCGCTGCGCGGCTGCCTGGAGGAGCACTTCGGCACCGAACTGAAGGCGTCCTGCGGCACCGGCGCACAGGAGCGGGCGGTGTACGCGGACGCGCTGCGGGCCGCCGGGTTCACCCAGGTGCGGGAGACGGTCGTGGAGTACCGCGAGGAGCTGGACTTCGAGGCGCTCATCGGCGGGGTCTACTCCGCGATGTCGGCCGCCGACCTGCCGGGGCCGCGGGAGCGACCGGAGTTCGCCGCCCGGGTGCGGCGCGCGCTGCCGCCGGGCGACAGCTTCACGGAGCACCTGCGGGTCGCGACCCTGGTGGGACACGCCGCCTGAGCCGCCCGCCCGCGTCAACCCGCCAGCTCGTCAACCCGCCAACCTGCCGGTCCGTCCGCCCGGCCGAACCGCCTCGTCGTCCGACCCGCCCCGGGCGTCACAGCTCGCGCAGGCGGTCCAGCTCGCGGCGGTCCCGCTTCGTCGGCCGCCCCGCGCCGCGGTCCCGGACCGGGACCACCGCAGCGGTCTCGGGCGGGGGCGGCGGCGGGCTCTTGTCGATCAGGCACTCGGCGGCGACGGGGGCCCCGACCCGCTTCCGTACGAGCCGCGAGACGACCACGATCCGCTCGCGCCCCGCGTGCCGCAGCCGGATCTCGTCACCCTCGCGCACCGCCTGGGCGGGCTTGACGCGCTCGCCGTTGACCCGTACGTGCCCCGCCCGGCAGGCGGCGGCGGCCATCGACCGGGTCTTGGTCAGCCGCACGGACCAGATCCAGCTGTCGACCCGGACGCTCGTCGGTGCCTCGTGGGAAGCCATACGCCGATTCTAGGAGGCGGCCGGTCGGCCTGGCTCGCGGTTTTCGGCCCGGGGCGCGAAGCCGTGGCGCATCGCGGCCGTCCCCTACGCCGGCTGCGCGCGCAGGGCCGCCACCGTCTTCCGGGCGGCGATCAGGACCGGGTCCCACACCGGTGAGAACGGCGGTGCGTAGCCCAGGTCCAGCGCGGTCAGCTGCTCGGCCGTCATCCCCGCCGTCAGGGCCACCGCCGCGACGTCCACCCGTTTCGCCGCCCCCTCCCGGCCGACGATCTGCACGCCCAGCAGCCGCCCCGTACGCAGCTCGGCGAGCATCTTCACGTGCATGGGCGCGGCCCCGGGGTAGTAGCCCGCGCGGCTCGTCGACTCGATGGTGGCCGTCACGAAGCGCAGCCCGGCGGCGGTGGCCTGGCGCTCCAGCAGCCCCGTACGGGCGATCTCCAGGTCGCAGACCTTGCTGACCGCCGTGCCGACGACGCCGGGGAAGGTGGCGTAACCGCCGCCCACGTTGGTGCCGATGATCTGGCCGTGCTTGTTGGCGTGGGTGCCGAGCGGCATGTGCCGGGTGCCGCCCGCGACGAGGTCGAGCACCTCGACGCAGTCGCCGCCCGCCCAGACGTTGTGCTGCCCGCGCACCCGCAGGGAGATGTCCGTCAGCAGGCCGCCGTGCGGGCCCAGCGGCAGCCCCGCCGCCTCGGCGAGCGCGGTCTGCGGGCGTACGCCCATGCCGAGCACCACCACGTCGGCAGGGTAGGTGCCACCGTCCGCGGTGACCACCGCGCGGGCCCGCCCTGCGGGGTCGGTAAGCACGCCGGTCACCTCCGTGCCGGTCTCGACCCGGATGCCGAGGCCCCGCATCGCCTCGCGTACGAGCGCCCCCATGTCGGGGTCGAGCGTCGCCATCGGCTGGGCGCCGCGGGTCAGCACGGTGACGGTGTAGCCGCGCCGGGCCAGTGCCTCGGACATCTCGACGCCGATGTAGCCCGCGCCGACCACCACCGCCTCGCGCGCGGAGCCGGGTTCGCCGCGCTCCAGGGTCTCCAGCAGCGCCTGGCCGTCGTCGAGCGTCTGCACGCCGTGCACGCCGGGGGCGTCCATGCCGGGCAGCGGCGGGTGTACGGGGCGGGCGCCGGTCGCGATGACCAGCTCGTCGAAGCCGGTCCAGCTTCCGTCCCCGGCCCCGCTCCCGGCCCCTGCCGTGCGGACGCGCTGGCCGGCCAGGTCGATCTCGGTCACCTCGGTGTGCAGGCGCAGGTCGATGCCGCGCCGCCGGTGCTCCTCGGGCGTACGGGCGATCAGCTCGTCCCGCCCGGCCACCTCGCCGCCGATCCAGTACGGAATCCCGCACGCCGAGTACGAGGTGAAGCCGCCCCGCTCGAAGGCGATGATCTCGCGCTCCCCGGGTGTGCTGAGCCTGCGGGCCTGTGAGGCGGCCGACATGCCTGCCGCGTCGCCCCCGATGACCACCATGCGCCGCGCTGCCGCCATCCTTGTGCTCCCTTCGCTCCGCCACAGGCTGGCACGGCGCGGCTTCGGCGGTGCACCCGCCCCGCCCGGTGGCTACGCGACGCCACCCGCCTTGAGCGCGGCGGCGACCCGTACGACGCGCTCCGCCTGTACGCGCGCGGCCTTGAGCGTCGTGTCGTTGACCGGGTTCTCGCCCTGGGCGTCGACATGCGAGGTGCCGTACGGGTTCCCGTCCGTGAACTTCGAGGCGTCCGTGTAGCCGGGAGCGACGAGGATGCCGCCGAAGTGGTGGACGGTGTGGTAGAGCGCGAGGAGGGTCGACTCCTGGCCGCCGTGCAGGGTGGCCGAGGAGGTGAAGCCGCTGTAGACCTTGTCGGCGAGCCGGCCCTGCTGCCACAGCCCGCCGAGCTGATCGAGGAACTGCTTGAGCTGCGAGGTCACGTTCCCGAAGCGGGTCGGGGTGCCGAAGACCACTGCTTCGGCCCACTCCATGTCCTCCGGGACGGCCTCGGGGATGCCCGCGGTCGCGCGGGCGTTCTCGGCCCAGGCCGGGTTGGAGTCGATGGCCGCCTGCGGCGCCAGTTCGGTGACCCGGCGCAGCCGGACCTCGGCCCCGGCGCGTTCGGCGGTTTCGGCGATCTCGCGGGCGACGGCGGCGTTGGTGCCGGTCGCGGAGTAGTAGATGACCGCGAGGCGGACGGGGGTGGTGGGGGTGGCGGTGCTCATGGGGGGTGGCTCCTCGTTCCCTTCGGCGTCGGCCGGACGAATCGAGGCTAAGGGCTGTGCCGTAGTTCCTGGTGGATGAGGGAGCGGCGGCAGGCGGCCTCGTGTCCCCGGCGGAGGAGGGAGCCGGCCTGGTGGGCTGGTGGCGCCCGCCGGGAGTTACGGGACAGCCTTGGGAGGGGCGGACGGAAACCGGGTCCGGACACGCGCGAGCCCGTCACTCCCCGTGAAGTGACGGGCTCGCGCCTCGGGCCTGCCGGCGAGGGGCGACAGGCCCCCCGCGCGTACGGCTCCGGGTCGGTGATCAGCGCACGATCAGCACGTCAGTGCAACAGTGCATCAGCGCGTCAGTGCATGGCCACCAGGACCGGCTCGTCCTGCTTGGCCTGGCCCTCGGGACCCTCGGCGGCGTCTGTGCTGCCCGTCCGGCCGTCCCCGTTGATCAGGAAGCCCGCGATCAGCGAGGAGACCACCAGGATGCCCACGGCCCACCAGATGGCCGTGGTGTAGCCCTCGACCATGCCCTGGAGCTCGACCAGGTGCCGGGCGCCCTCCGAGCGGGCGCCGGCGGCGTGGTCGGCGACGTACGCCGTGGTGGCGCTGGCGGCGATGGTGTTCAGCAGCGCGGTGCCGATGGCGCCGCCGACCTGCTGCGAGGTGTTGACCATGGCGGAGGCGACACCCGAGTCCTGCGGCTTGACGCCCAGCGTCGCGAGCGACATGGCGGGCATGAAGGCCGTGCCCATGCCGAGCCCGAGCAGCAGCTGGGCGGGCAGGATCAGCGTGGTGAAGGAGCTGTCCATCTCCAGCTGGGTCAGCATCAGCATGCCGAGCGCGCCGACCAGGAAGCCGGGGCCCATCAGCAGCCGCGCCGGGACGCGGGTCATGAGGCGGGCGCCGATCTGGGTCGAGCCCACGATCATGCCGGTGATCATCGGCAGGAAGGCGAAGCCGGTCTTCACCGGCGAGTACCCCTGGACGATCTGGAGGTAGTACGTCAGGAACAGGAACAGCCCGAACATCGCGATGATCGCCAGGCCGAGCGAGAGGTAGATGCCGCCGCGGTTGCGGTCGGTGATCACGCGCAGCGGCAGCAGCGGCGCCTTCACCCGGGACTCGACGTACGCGAAGGCGGCCAGCAGCACGACGGAGGTGATGAACATGCCGATGGTGCCGCCGTCGGACCAGCCCTCGGACTCGGCGCGGGTGAAGCCGTAGACCAGCGAGACCAGTCCGAGGGTGGAGAGGATCACACCGGGGATGTCGAGCGAGGAGCGGTTGCGGGCCGAGGAGGGCTCGTGGATGACCGCCAGCGCGCCGAGCGCGGCGACGACGGCGAACGGGATGTTGACGAAGAAGGTCCAGCGCCAGTTCAGGTACTCGGTGAGCACGCCGCCCAGGATCAGGCCCACGGCACCGCCACCACCGGCGATGGCGCCGTAGATGCCGAACGCCTTGGCCCGCTCCTTGGGCTCGGTGAACATCACGGCGAGCAGCGAGAGCGCGGCCGGGGCGAGCAGGGCGCCGAAGACGCCCTGGAGGGCGCGCGAGCCGAACATCATCCACGGCTCGACGGCCGCGCCGCCGAGCGCGGAGGCGGCGGCGAAGCCGATGAGGCCGGTGACGAAGGTCTTCTTACGGCCCCACAGGTCGGCGATACGGCCGCCGAAGAGGAGCAGCCCGCCGAAGGCGAGGGCGTACGCCGTGATGACCCACTGGCGGTTGCCGTCGGAGATGCCGAGGTCCGTCTGGGCGGAGGGGAGGGCGATGTTCACGATGGTCGCGTCGAGGACGACCATCAGCTGGGCTATCGCGATGAAGGTGAGCGCTTTCCAGCGCCTCGGGTCGAGCGAGCCGGCAGATTCGGACATGGGTGTAGCTACCTCACGGTGCGAATGTCGAAATAACGGAGAAAAGGACGGGGGGTGACTGGGGCCTGACCGGCTTCCCGGCACCACTGACCGGCCGCACCGGTGGAACTCATCGGTCGGACTGTCTGCGAGCGCTTCAGGCCGGCTGTCTCATCAGGCTGGCTGTCTCAGGCTGGTTGACTCGGGTCGGTTCAGGCTGGTTCAGGCTGGTGGTCACGAACGGGCTGTTCCGGGCGGGAAGGCGGGACGCCTCGGGCGGCCGGGGCCGCTTGCCCAGGGGTGAGCCGGGCGTCACGCGCGGTGGGCGGGCACGGTGCTCCTCAGGTCGTCGAAGGTGGCCGCGCTCCCGGTGAGACTCGATCTGCCCGGCGCGCGCAGCCCGTCGAGGAAGATCTTGAGGTGACGGTGCACGAAGCGCTGAATCTCGGTGCAGCCGGTGCCCGGCAGGGGGCGTGCCAGCTGGGTGATCGCGACGATGAGATCACCGAAACCGACGTCTGCTCGCAGCTGACCGGCCCGCTGTGCACACTCCATCAGACGGGTGGCGGCGTCTTCCAGTCGATTTCGTGCTGCGAGGATCTGTGGATCGTTCCGGTCCATGTGGTGGGTCAGGACGGGGCAGAGCGCGCCGACCCGCTGGTCCGCCGCCTCGAAGACGAAACGGGACAGCGCCTCGAACGCGTCCGGCACCTCCGCGTACGCGGCCTCGGCCCGCCCCGAGATCTGGTCCATCAGGGCCAGGACGACCTGCTGGATGAGTGAGTCGCGGTCCGGGAAGTGCCGGTAGAGCGTGGCGTTTCCGACCCCCGCGTCCCGCGCGATCTCGTCGAGCGGGACGTCGGGGCCGAACTGCACGAACGCCTCGCGCGCGGCTTCCATGATCCGCTCGCGGTTGCGCACGGCGTCCGCGCGCAGCCGCGGCTGCCCTGCGGTACGGGGGCCGGCCGGTGCGGTCATGGGCTGCCACGCTCCTCTCCGAAGACTCGTTTCCTGCGGCGTGCGTTCCGGGGAATGGCTCCCCGTTTCTGTCGAACGCCTGTGTAAACGAGGACGCAGTCCCCGGATATTTCGTTGATACCTGTGACTCACGTCACGATTGCATCGCCCGCGGGCGGGAGGGGCGGCGCTGCCCGGGTGCGGGCGGCCGGCCCTGTGAGGCGTGCCACAGCATCGTGGGCAGCTCTACAGCACCTTCTCGAACCGCTGCACGTCGTGGTAGCGCCCGAACTTGCGGCCCGCCTGCCCGTACGTGCCGCACAGCTCGAAGCCGAAGCGGCGGTGGAGGCGGACGGACGCCTCGTTGGGGACGGTGATGCCGGCGTAGGCGCGATGCAGGTCCTCGCCCTCCAGGGCCTCGAAAAGGCGCTCGTAGAGGAGCGTGCCGATGCCGCGGCCGCCCTCGTGCGGGGCGACGTAGACCGTGCATTCCACGGAGGTGTCGTACGCGGCCTTCGGCCGGAAGCGCCCGCTGTGCGCGTAGCCGACGACGCGGCGGCGGCCGTCGGCCGAGCCGTCCGGCGGGGCCGCCGAGGCAACCATGAGGCGGTGCGGTCCGTCTTCACGGTAGGAGAGCAGCCATGGGCGGCGCTCTTCGGGGGTGAAGGGTTCGAGGTCGAAGGTGACCGGTGACTCGCGTACGTAGTGGTTGTAGATGCTGGTCAGTGCCTTGAGGTCGCTCTCGTCGGCCGCTCTGACCTGTATCTCCGCACTGTCTGTCATTGATCTCCCCCGGTGGGTGGCGGCGCAGGATACTGCATGATCTCAAAAATGATGCGCCTTGTGGGAATTCTGTCCGGTTTCCCCTCGTTGTTTCCATCGGATGCGGGCACTCGACCAGAGGACTGAGAGTCCGCTCCAGCCACCGACCAGTTCGTAGACCACGCAAGGGAGCACGCATGGCAACCCGTGCCGTCGCCCGTCGTCAGGCTGCCACTACCGGTGCCGCTGACTCGGCCAGGAGCGCTCGCCCCACGAGCGGCGGAGAAGTAGCGGACCGCGATCTGGTCGGCATGTACCTCGACGAGATCGCCCGCACACCGCTGCTCGACGCGGCGAAGGAGGTCGAGCTGTCGCTCGACATCGAGGCGGGCGTCTACGCCCGCCGGATACTCGACGGAGCGGAGGAGAGCCCGGCCGCCGACTCGCCGAGCGCTTCCGCCGACCGCGCCGAGTTGGAGGCGGTCGTCGCCCGCGGCGAGCAGGCGAAGGACGTCTTCATCCGGTCGAACCTGCGGCTGGTCGTCGCCGTGGCCCGCCGGTATCCGCGCAGCGGCCTCCCGCTGCTGGACTTGATCCAGGAGGGGAACGCCGGCCTCGTCCGCGCGGTCGAGAAGTTCGACTACCAGAAGGGCTTCAAGTTCTCCACGTACGCGACGTGGTGGATTCGGCAGGCCATCACCCGCTCCATCGCCGACCAGTCCCGTACGATCCGGCTGCCCGTCCACCTGGTGGAGGAGCTGGGCCGTATCCGGCGCGTGCAGCGGGAGTTCAACCGCGAGCACGGGCGGGACCCGGAGCACACGGAGATCGCCGCGGAGCTGGGCTCCACCCCGGAGCGCGTGGGCGACGTCCTGGACTGGGCCCGCGACCCGGTCAGCCTCAACATGTCGGTGGACGACGAGGGGGAGACCCAGTTCGGCGACTTGCTGGAGGACACCTCGGCCGCCTCGCCGGAGCAGTCGGTGATGACGCTGCTGCGCCGCGAGGAGCTGGACGGCATGATCGGGCGGCTCGACCCGCGTACGGCCTCGATCATCAAGGCGCGCTACGGCATGGAGGACGGCCGGGAGCGCACGCTCACCGAGGTCGGCAAGCAGCACGGGCTGACGCGGGAGCGCATCCGGCAGATCGAGAAGCACGCGCTGCTGGAGCTGAAGAAGCTCGCCCGCGACACCGGGTTCGACGCGGCGGCCTGACGGCCCGGGCGCCCCGGCCGCCCAGCCGGTCGAGTCGGCCCAGTCGGCTCAGTGGGCGTGAGCCAGCCCGGTCGCCCCTGCCGGCCGCGGCCGTTCAGCGCCAGCCGTAGAGGTCGCGGTAGGCGGGGAAGACCCCGCCCGGGCCGTCCACCCCCTCCGCCGTCAGCACGCCGCGCACCACGGCGCGGGTGAGCAGGTCCGCGCCCGCGGCCAGCAGTTCGTTGAACGCCGGGCCGTCCACCGGCTGCTCGCCCGTGGCCAGGGTGAAGACGGTGTCCCCGTCGTTCAGCAGGTGCACAGGGCGCACGGCGCGCGCCAGCCCGTCATGCGCGGTGCCCGCGAGCTTCTGCGCCTGCGCCCGGCTCAGCACGGCGTCCGTCCCCACAACCGCCAGTGTGGTGTTCAGCGGCGGCAGGACGGAGCCCGCCGACCGTCGCGCGGACTCCTCGCGGGCCGCCGCCAGGCGCCGCCGGGCCTCGGTGTGGCGGGCGGCGGAGGGCGTGTAGGTGCCGCCGGACTCCCACAACTCGCCGTAGAGCACCCCCGTTTCCGGGTCCAGCACGGACCCCGTCGCGTTCACCACGGCCAGCGCGCCCACCGTCACACCCGAGGGGAGGGTGGTGGCGGCGGAGCCCACACCCCCCTTGAGCCCGTCGGTCACCGCGCCCGTACCGGCGCCGACGTTGCCCTGTGGCACGGCGGCCACCGCGCCATCGGCGGCCCGCTCGGCGGCCTCCCGGCCCAGCGCGGGGCCGGGGCGGGCGCGCCAGTCGCCGCCGCGGCCGAGGTCGAAGAGCCCGGCCGCCGGGACCACCGGCACCACCTGCGCCGGGTCGGGACCGACCGCGAAGCCACGGCCGCGCTCCTCCAGCCACTCCATCACCCCGGAGGCCGCGTCCAGTCCGAACGCGCTGCCGCCGGTGAGCACCACCGCCTCGACGCGCTGCACCAGGTTGCGCGGGTCGAGCGCGTCGGTCTCGCGGGTGCCGGGCCCGCCGCCGCGTACGTCGACCGCCGTCACCGCGCCGCCCTCGGGCGCGAGCACCACCGTCGTACCGGTCAGCCAGCCGTCCTCGGTCCGCTGGGCGTGGCCCACCAGCAGGCCCGCTACATCCGTGAGGGAGTCCATGACGGCCATGGTGCCCGTACCCTGGAGGCATGAGCACCAGCCCGGAGCCGTCCGAACAGCTGATCTTCGACGACCCGCTGAGCCAGCAGTCCGCCCAGAGCGCGCAGCTGTGGGGGCAGTCCGGCGACGGCGGCTGGGGCGAGCGGCCGGCCGAGAGCGGTGACGGCTCGGCGGCCGACCTGGCCCGCTTCCTGGACGAGAAGCCCCCGCACCACCTCTGACTCGGCCCGGGCGCGGGCGAGCCCGCGCGCTACGCCCGGGAGGACGCGCCCCCGCTGCTGCCGTCCGGGCGGCCCCCGCTCTTCTCCGCGCCCGCCTCCGCGTCCGCACCGGCGCTGCGCGGTGCGGCCAGCAGCGCGGCGCCCGAGGGGCCGGCTCCGGTGTCCTCGGCCGAGCCGGTGCGCTGGGCGACCAGCGCGTCCCGGATCTCGGTGAGCAGTTCCACCTCCGTGAGGCCGGTCTCCGTCTCGACCACCGGGTGCCGGTCGGCCTGCCGCCGCTTGTACTGGTTCATCGGCAGGATCATCAGGAAGTAGACGACCGCAGCGGTGATCAGGAAGGTCAGCGAGGCGCTCAGGACCGTGCCCCAGCTGATCGGGACGCCGCTGAGCACCTCGCCCGTCGCCGGGTCCGTCTTGCACGGGCCGCGCAGACACGAGCGGTACTCGTCGAGGTTCTTGGTGCCGATCGCGCCCACGAGGGGGTTGACGAAGCCCTTGACAACCGCGTCCACGATCTTGCTGAACGCCGTGCCGACCACGACGGCGACGGCCAGCTCGACCACGTTGCCGCGCAGCAGGAAGTCCTTGAAGCCCCCCAGGACGCCGGTGCTGCCGCTGTTCTCGCCGCTCAAGGGGCTGCCTTTCCTCGGATGATCTGATTCCGCAGGATGCGGAACGTCGCATACCGTGCCTGAGCCGCCCCGGGGCTGTCCAGTCGGGCCGACCCGTACGCATGGCCGTACGGACGCCCGTACGCTTCGGTGCCGCGGCGAACCGCCCTGCGGCGCAAGGAGGTTGGGGCGCGGGACCGCCGAGGAGGCGCAGCAGCGCGAGCAGCGCGCGCACGGCCGCCCTCAGCACAGCGTCACCGCCAGCCGGGAGTCCGCCGAGGCGCCCGCGAGCCGGGTGGCCGTGCCACGCGGCACGGTCAGGACGACGAGGGCGCCGCCGTCCTCCGCCCAGGCGCCGGGCAGGGGCGCGTCGGCGCGGGAGACCGCGCCCGGCGCCTCGTCAGCCCCCGCACCGGGGATCTCCGCGACGCGGGCCCGGCGGGCCAGCACACGGGCAGCCCCGGGCTCCGCCGCCGTCGCGATGACGTCGATGCGATCGCCGGGGCGCAGCAGCTTGACCGTCGCCGCGTCGGCGATGCGGACGGGCGCGGCCACGGTGGCTGGTGCCGGGGCCGGCTCCGGCCCCCCGCCCCTGCCCGGCTGCGCCGCCGGGGAGTCCGGCGCCGCCGCGTCCGCCGCGGCCCGGGACGGAGCGTCGCGCCCGTACGGAGCCGCGGCCATCGCCGCCGCCGCCACGGCGAGCCCGACGGCGGCCGTACGGCGCCGGCCGCGCACCGCACGGCGCAGCCGGTGCCGCCCCGCCGCGCTCCCGGCCCGGATGGGGCGGAACTCCGGCACACCGCAGCGGGGCGGGGCGGAGCCCGCCGCGAAGCCGGGGCGCGGGCGGGAGGAGGGGGTGTCAGGGGAGAGGGTGTGAGGGGAGAGGGAGCCGGGGGAGGGGGAACCGCCGGAATGGTGCGACATGAAGGCCACCGCCTGCCGTGAGAGTCAGCCTGCCGACCCCCACGGTGCACGGATTCGGCGAAGCCCGCTCGCGCCTGTGGATGACCCGGTGGTTGTGGACAACTCCGGCACTCCCCGGGGTGACGCACGGTCGCCTCACCGGACGCACCAGCCGCACCGCACCCCGCCCGCCCCCGTTCAGGGCAGCGGTCCGGGGCAGCGGCTCAGGGCAGCTCGATGCCCAGGTCCATCCCGTCCAGCGCCTTCGCGCATCCGCAGGTCCGCTCCTCGGGCAGCCGCGCCACCGTGTCGAAGAGCACCTCGCGCAGCCGCCCCACGTTCTCTCCGAAGACCTTCAGCACTTCCTCGTGCGAGACCCCTTCGCCCGTCTCGGCCCCGGCGTCCAGGTCCGTGACGAGCGCCATGGTCGTGTAGCAGAGCGCCAGCTCCCGGGCGAGGACCGCTTCCGGGTGCCCGGTCATGCCGACCACCGACCAGCCCTGGTCCGCGTGCCACCGCGATTCGGCGCGGGTCGAGAAGCGGGGCCCCTCGACCACGCACAGCGTGCCGCCGTCCACGGCTGCCCAGTCCCGCCCGCGCGCCGCCGCGAGCGCCGCCTCCCGCCCCGGCCCGCAGTACGGGTCGGCGAAGGTGAGGTGCACCACCAGGGGCTGCGAGCCGTCCGGCAGCGGTTCGCCGTCGAAGTAGGTCTGCGTGCGTGATTTGGTGCGGTCCACCAGCTGGTCGGGGACGAGCAGCGTGCCGGGGCCGTACTCCGGCCGCAGGCCGCCCACGGCGCAGGGCGCGAGCACCTGGCGTACGCCGGTGGCGCGCAGTGCCCACAGGTTGGCGCGGTAGTTGATCCGGTGTGGCGGCAGGTGGTGCTTGCGGCCGTGCCGGGGCAGGAAGGCGACCCGGCGCCCGGCCAGCTCGCCGACGAAGAGCGAGTCGCTCGGCTGACCGTAGGGAGTCTCGACAGTGATCTCCGTCACGTCGTCGAGAAATGAGTAGAAGCCGGAGCCGCCGATGACGCCGATCTCTGCTTGTTCGCTCATGTGCTCACCCTACGGGCAGCGTTCGAACGCGCGCTGTCAGGCGGCGGAGGCGCTCTTCTTGCTGGCGCTGCCCTTGTCCGACGCCCCGGAGGAACTGGAGGAGCCCGCGGACGAGCCCGACCCCGAGGAACCCGACGACGAGGAGGACGACGACGAGTCGGACGACGAGCCCGACCCGGAGGAGCCCGAGCCCCCCGAGGAGTCCGACGAGGACGAGGACGACGAAGTCGCCGTCGAGGCGCCCGTGCTGCTCGTCGACGTGCCCCGGCTGTCGTTCCGGTAGAACCCGGAGCCCTTGAACACGATGCCGACCGCCGAGAAGACCTTCTTCAGGCGCCCCTCGCAGTTCGGGCACACGGTGAGCGAGTCATCGGTGAACTTCTGCACCACCTCAAGGCCATCGCCGCACTGGGTGCACTGGTACTGGTAGGTCGGCACTTCTTCCTCCTGGCACTCTTACCTGTGGAGTGCTAACGACGCTCCATCGTGCAGTATTTCCGCTGCATAGTCCACCGGACGCGGATCACAGTCCGGTCAGGAGCGCGACGAGGTGCTCCCGGTACCGCCCAGCCAGCCCGCCAGCTTGCCGCCGCGACCGACCGCAAGCAGCCGCCGCTCCGTGCTCTCCTGGACCGCATCCGTCGCCACGACCAGCAGTTCGTCGCCCTTCCGCAGCATGGTCGTCGGCTGCGGTACGAAGCTGTCGCCGCCCCGTACGACCAGCGTCACCGCGGCGCCGGGCGGCAGCCGCAGCTCGCCGACCTCCACACCGTGCATCCGCGACCGCTCCGGGATCGCCACCGACATCAGGTGCCCGCGCAGCCGCTCCAGCGGTGCCGACTCGATGTCCACGTCCTGCGGCCCCGAGGTGTCGGAGAGCCGCAGCCGCCGGGCGAGCCAGGGCAGCGTGGGGCCCTGGAGCAGCGTGAAGACCACGACCAGCACGAAGACGATGTTGAAGATCCGCTCGCTGTCCTCGACCTGGGCCACCATCGGAATGGTCGCGAGCACGATCGGCACCGCGCCGCGCAGCCCCGCCCAGGAAAGCAGCACCTGGTCCTGCCAGGGGGACCGGAAGGGCAGCAGGCTGAGCACCACCGACAGCGGGCGGGCCACCAGGGTCAGCGCGAGTCCGATCACCAGTGCGGGCCAGATGTCGTCCACCAGGTCGTGCGGGGTGACCAGCAGCCCGAGCAGCACGAAGAGCCCTATCTGCGCGAGCCAGGCCAGGCCGTCGGCGAAGCCGCGTACGGCGGGGCGGTGCGGGAGTTTGGCGTTGCCCAGGATCAGGGCGCAGACGTAGACCGCGAGGAAACCGCTGCCGTGCGCGGTCGCGCCGCCGGCGTACGCCAGGACGCACAGCGCCATCACCGCGATCGGGTAGAGGCCGGAGGCGGGCAGTGCCACCCGGCGCAGGCCGTACGCCCCAAGCCGCCCGACCAGCAGGCCGGCCGCCAGCCCGATCGCCAGTTCCAGCACGATCGTGCCGAGCAGTACGTACCAGCTGTGCGGCTCCTTCTCGAAGGCGGAGAAGGCGACGACCAGGATGACCACCGGGGCGTCGTTGAAGCCGGACTCGGCCTCCAGGGTGCCCGTGAGGCGCTGCGGGAGCGGCACTCTGCGCAGTACGGAGAAGACCGCCGCCGCGTCGGTGGAGGACACCACGGCGCCGACGATGAGCGCGGTCAGCCATTCCAGGCCGATCAGGTAGTGGGCGGCGCACGCGACGACGCCCACGCTCACCCCGACGCCGACCGTCGCCAGCGCGGCGGCCGGCAGCACGGCCGGGCGGATGTCCCGCCACTTGGTGCCCAGGCCGCCCTCGGCGAGGATCACGACCAGCGCGGCGTAGCCGACGGCCCGGGTCAGCTCCGCGTCCTCGAAGCGGAGGCCGAAGCCGTCCTGCCCTATGACGACGCCGATGCCGAGGTAGATGAGCAGGCTGGGCAGACCCGTACGGGACGACAGCCGGACGGCCACCATCGCGACGAGCAGGACCACCGCGCCGATCAGCATGAGCTGGTTGAGATGTTCGATAGTCAGCGGCCGTTCCTCCCGCTAGTCGTTCGCATGGCTAACAATTTACCATCGCTTGAATATCCCACCGGCGCCCGCCGCCGCCGACTACGGACTCGGCCGCTGTGCTGACTCCCTGTCGGGCGACTCACCGGTTCGGCCTATGGTTGCTCCAGCACTGCCCAGGACCACCGTGCCCCTCGAAGGACAGCGATGCCCGCCAAGAAGACCTCGCGACGCGCCCGCCTGATCGTGATCGCAGTCGTGTTGCTGCTCGTGGCGGGTCTCGGCTACGGCACGTTCTGGAGTGTCAGCACCGTCCGCGAGTCCTTTCCGCAGACGACCGGATCTCTGAAGATCAAGGCCCTCGACAGTCCGGTCACCGTCAAACGCGACGGCCAGGGCGTCCCGCAGATCTACGCGGACAACCCGCACGACCTGTTCCTGGCCCAGGGGTTCGTGCAGGCGCAGGACCGCTTCTGGGAGATGGACGTACGCCGCCACACGACGTCCGGACGGCTCTCGGAGATGTTCGGCGAGAGCCAGGTCAAGACCGACGCCTTCCTGCGCACGCTGGGCTGGCGCGAGGTCGCGGAGAAGGAGTACGAGCGGCTCGCGCCGAAGACGAAGAAGTACCTCCAGGCGTACGCGGACGGCGTGAACGCCTACCTGAAGGACCACAAGGGCGCCGCCGCCTCCGTCGAGTACGCCGCCCTCGACTTCGAGAACGACTACAGCCCCGAGAAGTGGGACCCGGTCGACTCCGTCGCCTGGCTCAAGGCGATGGCCTGGGACCTGCGCGGCAACATGCAGGACGAGACCGACCGCGCCCTGATGGGCACGCGCCTCGACGAGTCGAAGATCGAGGACCTCTACCCCGCGTACCCGGTCAAGCGGAACAAGCCGATCGTCGAGGGCGGTTCGGTCAACCGGATCACCAAGGACTACGAGCCCGAGGGTTCCGGCCCCACGCCCGGTACGAGCCCCGGCGAGGTCCCCGGCATGGAGGACGCCGTCCAGGGCGCCCAGACCCAGCTGGGCGGCGTCGCCCAGGCGCTGGACGACCTGCCCGACCTGCTCGGCCCCAACGGCAGCGGCATCGGCTCCAACTCGTGGGTCGTCTCCGGCGACTACACCACCACCGGCAAACCGCTGCTCGCCAACGACCCGCACCTCGCGCCGCAGCTGCCCTCCGTCTGGTACCAGATGGGCCTGCACTGCCGCTCCGTCAGCCAGGCGTGTCCGTTCGACGTCTCCGGCTTCACCTTCGCGGGCATGCCCGGCGTCGTCATCGGCCACAACCAGGACATCTCCTGGGGCATGACCAACCTCGGCGCCGACGTCACCGACCTCTACCTGCACGAGATCGACGACGAGGGCTACCTCTACGACGGCAAGCGGCGCCCGTTCACCACCCGCAAGGAGATCATCAAGGTCGCCGGCGGCGAGAACCGCCAGATCACGGTGCGCGGCACCAACAGCGGCCCGATCATCTCCGACCGCAGGGACGAGTTCGCCGACGTCGGGGAGGAGGCCCCCGTCGACGCCTCGGCGCCCGACAGAGGCGACAGATACGCCGTCTCGCTGCGCTGGACGGCGCTGACCCCCTCCAAGACCATGGACGCCGTCTTCAACCTCAACAAGGCGACCGACTTCGAGCAGTTCCGGGCCGCCGCGGCCGACTTCGCCGTCCCCTCGCAGAACCTCATCTACGCCGACACCGCCGGCAACATCGGCTACCAGGCACCGGGCCGCATCCCCGTACGCGGCAAGGGCGACGGCCGCTACCCCGCGCCCGGCTGGGACCCGGACTACCGCTGGAAGAGCTACATCCCGCAGGCCTCGCTGCCCTGGGACTACAACCCGGAGCGGGGCTACATCGTCACCGCCAACCAGGCCGTCGTGGACCAGGAGAAGTACCCCTACCTGCTGACCGAGGACTGGGGCTACGGCGCGCGCAGCCAGCGCATCAACGACCTCATCAAGAAGAAGACGGAGGACGGCGGCAAGATCTCCATGCAGGACATGCGGGACATGCAGATGGACAACAGCAGTGAGATCGCCAAGCTGCTGGTGCCGCTGCTGCTGGAGATCGAGATCGGCGACGACTACGTGCGCGAGGCGCAGGAGCTGCTGCGCGGCTGGGACTACACCCAGGACTCCGACTCGGCCGCCGCCGCCTACTTCAACGCCGTCTGGCGCAACATGCTGCAACTCGCCTTCGGTGACAAGCTTCCGAAGGAGCTGCGGGTCGAGGGCGAGTGCCTGTGGGTGCGCCCCGCCGACAAGTCGGCGCCCGTGGAGGACCTGGACGGCAACACCAAGCGGGTACGCGAGTGCGGCAAGCGCGACGCGGACTCCGCACAGCCGGACGGCGGCGACCGCTGGTCCGAGGTCGTACGGAACCTCGTGGACGAGCCCGAGAACGAGTGGTGGAAGACCTCCGGGACCAAGCGTAACCCCGGCGCCGGAAACCGCGACGAACTGCTCAAGGAAGCGATGAAGGACGCCCGCTGGGAGCTGACCGCCAAGCTGGGCAAGGACATCGACACCTGGAGCTGGGGCCGCCTGCACCGGATGATGCTCAAGAACCAGACGCTCGGCAAGGAGGGCCCCGGCTTCGTGCAGTGGCTCCTCAACCGCGGGCCCTGGGACCTGGGCGGCGGCGAGGCCGCGGTCAACGCGAGCGGCTGGAACGCGGCGGGCGGCTACGGGGTCACCTGGGTGCCGTCGATGCGGATGGTGGTCAACCTGGATGATCTCGACAAGTCGACGTGGATCAACCTCACGGGGGCGTCCGGGCACGCGTACCACCCGAACTACGTCGACCAGACGGACAAGTGGGCGGCGGGCGAGCAGTACGACTGGGCGTTCAGCGAGAAGGCCGTGGAGAAGGCGACGGACGACAAGATGGCCCTGACGCCCTGACAGCCGGGTTCGAGGCAGGGGCGGCGGCAGGGGCCGCCCCGGCCGTCAGGGCGCCCCGGGCCGCCGCCGCCCTCCCACCGCCGGGAAGCGGTGCACGCCCGTCGGCGTGATCGCCGCCGTGACCGGCAGGTCGTGCGGCTCCGCGGGCACCTCGGGGAGCAGCTCGCCCTCGTGCAGCAGTACGACCCGCGCGGGCCGCGCCCCTGCCGCCGCCAGCCGCGCCAGCGCCCGGTCGTACGAGCCGCCGCCGCGCCCCAGCCTCGTGCCGTGGCCGTCCACGGCCAGGCCGGGCAGCAGCACCGCGTCCGCGCCGGCCACCGCGTCCGGGCCGAGCGGCGGGCCCGCCGGCTCGCGCAGTCCCCGCCCCGCGCTCCGCAGGGTGTGCGCGCCCTCGTACGCGCCCCAGTCGAGGTCGTTGTCCGGCAGCAGCACCGGCAGCAGCACCCGTACGCCCGCCGCCCGCAGCGCGTCCAGCAGGGGACCCGTCCCCGGTTCGCGGCCGATCGAGACGTACGCCGCGACCGTCCGGGCCCGCGCCAGCTCGGGCAGTTCGAGGGCGTGCCGGGCCAGGGCGCCGGATGTCGCCCGCAGGTCATCCTCCGTCAACCGGGACCTGGCCAGGAGGATGCCCCGGCGCAACTCTCGTTTCCTAGCGTGAACATCACTCACCGTCGCAGAACCTCATCTTCCTCGCATACACACCCGTTATGGTGCTGAGCATGACTACTTCACGTAACAGGATCACCAAGGCTGTCATCCCAGCCGCGGGCCTGGGCACCCGCTTTCTTCCCGCCACCAAGGCGACGCCCAAGGAAATGCTTCCCGTCGTCGACAAGCCCGCGATCCAGTACGTGGTCGAGGAGGCCGTCACCGCGGGCCTCTCCGACGTGCTCATGGTCACCGGCCGCAACAAGCGCCCCCTCGAGGACCATTTCGACCGCAACTACGAGCTGGAAGAGGTGCTCCGCACCAAGGGCGACGCCGCCAAGCTGACCCGCGTCCAGGAGTCCAGCGACCTGGCCACCATGCACTACGTACGGCAGGGCGACCCGCGCGGCCTGGGGCACGCCGTCCTGTGCGCCGCGCCGCACGTCGGCGACCAGCCCTTCGCCGTCCTGCTGGGCGACGACCTCATCGACCCGCGCGACCCGCTGCTGTCCAAGATGACCGCCGTGCAGCAGGAGCACGGCGGCAGCGTGGTCGCGCTGCTGGAGGTCGAGCCGGAGAGCATCCACCTCTACGGCTGCGCCGCCGCCACGCCGACCGGCCAGGAGGACGTCGTCAAGATCGACGGCCTGGTGGAGAAGCCCACCGCGGCGGAGGCGCCCAGCAACCTCGCCATCATCGGCCGCTACGTCCTGGACCCCGCCGTCTTCGAGGTGCTGCGCAAGACCCAACCCGACCGGGGCGGCGAGATCCAGCTCACCGACGCCCTCCAGGCCCTGGCGTCCGACCCCTCCCTCGGCGGCCCGGTGCACGGCGTCGTCTTCCGCGGGCGGCGCTACGACACCGGAGACCGTGGCGACTACCTGCGCGCCATTGTCAGACTGGCATGCGAACGTGAGGACCTGGGCCCGGACTTCCGGGAGTGGCTGCGCGGATATGTGAGCAAGGAGATGTAGGGCATTGAGCGAGACCTGGTCCGTCGAGGAGCACCTGGAGGACATCCTCCGCAGTGTCCGCCCGCTGGAGCCCATCGAGCTGCAACTGCTGGACGCGCAGGGGTGCGTGCTTGTGGACGAGGTCACGGTGCCCGCCTCGCTGCCGCCCTTCGACAACAGCTCGATGGACGGCTACGCGGTGCGGATCGCCGATGTCGAGGGCTCCACCGAGGAGTTCCCCGCCGTGCTCACCGTCCTGGGCGACGTCGCGGCGGGGAGCACCGCCGCGCCCGCGGTCGGCCCCGGCCAGGCCGCCCGCATCATGACCGGCGCCCCGCTGCCGCCCGGAGCCGAGGCGGTCGTCCCGGTCGAGTGGACGGACGGCGGCGCGGGCGGCGGCCCGGCCCAGGCGATGGCGCCGCGCGCCGCCGACCCCGGCGGCGCCTCCGGCGAGGTCCGGGTCCACCGCCCGGTCGCGGCCGGCCAGTACGTGCGCGAGCGCGGCAGCGACGTACGGTCCGGGTCGGTCGCCCTCACCGCGGGCACGGTGCTGGGGCCGCCGCAGATCGGCCTGCTGGCCGCCCTGGGGTACGCGTCGGTGCGGGTGCGGCCCCACCCGCGCGTCGTCGTCATCTCCACCGGCAGCGAACTCGTCCAGCCCGGCGCGCCGTTGGCTCACGGCCAGATCCACGACTCCAACAGCTTCGTGCTGACCGCCGCCGCGCGCGCCGCCGGAGCCCTCGCCTACCGAGTCGGCGCGGTCTCCGACGACCCGGACACCCTGCGCGCGGCGGTCGAGGACCAGCTCATCCGCGCCGACATCATCGTCACCAGCGGCGGCGTGAGCGTGGGGGCGTACGACGTGGTGAAGGAGGCGCTCAGCAGCATCGACGGCGCGGACGGCAGCGTCGACTTCCGCCGTCTGGCGATGCAGCCGGGCAAGCCGCAGGGCTTCGGGCTGATCGGCTCCGAGCGCACCCCGCTGCTCGCCCTGCCGGGCAACCCGGTCAGCAGCTACGTCTCGTTCGAGCTGTTCGTCCGCCCCGCCATCCGGGCCCTGATGGGGCGCGACCCGGTACGGCGTCCAGCGCTGCCCGCCGTGCTCGCGGGGGAGGGCGTGCGCAGTTCGCCCGCCGGGAAGCGGCAGTTCCTGCGCGGCGCGTACGAGGCGCCGGGGCCGGGGGAGAAGCGCGGCGCGGTGCGCGCGGTCGGCGGGGCGGGTTCCCACCTGGTGGCCGCGCTGGCGCAGGCGGACGCGCTGATCGTGGTGCCGGAGGAGACCGAGGAGCTGACCCCGGGGGACGAGGTCGAGGTACTCCTGCTCGACTGACGCCTGCTCGGCTGGCGGCCGCTCCGGCGGCCTCTCGTGCACCAGGCCGGCAGTGGGCGCGCTCCCGCCCGCCGCGGCGGACCGGTACCGTATCTCCGCACGGCGACCGGACCGGGAGAGCGATGAGCAGCGCGGAGCAGCACCACCTCACCCACCTCGACGAGGAGGGCGCCGCCCGCATGGTCGACGTGGCGGCCAAGCCCGTCACGGCGCGCACCGCGCGCGCGAGCGGCCGGGTGCTCGTGGCGCCCCGCGTCGTCGAACTGCTGCGGGGCGGGGGCGTGCCCAAGGGGGACGCGCTGGCCACCGCCCGTATCGCGGGGATCATGGGCGCCAAGCGGACGCCGGACCTCATCCCGCTCTGCCACCCGCTCGCGCTCTCCGGGGTGACGCTGGACCTCGCCGTGGCGGACGACGCGGTGGAGATCACCGCGACGGTGCGCACGGCGGACCGCACGGGGGTGGAGATGGAGGCCCTCACCGCCGTCACGGTGGCCGCGCTCACCATGATCGACATGGTCAAGGCGGTCGACAAGGCGGCGGTGATCACGGACGTGCGCGTCGAGGAGAAGACCGGCGGCAGGTCGGGCGACTGGGCGCGCGGGGCCGCGGGCGGCACCCGGTGAACGCCCGGCCGGACACCGAAGGCACCCAGGGCGCCCACGGCACCGAAGGTGCCCCCGGCCCGCCCGCGTCCGCGTACCGCGCGCTCGCCGTCACCGCCTCCAACCGCGCCGCCGCGGGCGTGTACGCGGACGCGGGCGGGCCGCTGCTCGTCGCGGGCCTCGCCCGGCTGGGCTTCGCCGCCGACGGCCCCCGGGTCGTGCCGGACGGCGAGCCGGTCGCCGAGGCGCTGCGGTCAGCCGTCGCCGAGGGCTACGACGTGGTCCTCACCACCGGCGGCACCGGCATCTCGCCCACGGACCGTACGCCCGAGATGACCCGGCGCGTCCTCGACTACGAGATCCCCGGCATCCCCGAGGCGATCCGGGCCGAGGGGCTGGCCAAAGTGCCCACCGCCGCGCTGTCCCGTGGCACGGCCGGGGTCGCCGGACGCACACTGGTGGTGAACCTGCCCGGTTCGTCCGGCGGGGTGCGCGACGGGCTCGCCGTACTGGAGCGGCTGCTCGTGCACGCCGTCGACCAGATCCGGGGCGGGGACCACCGAAGAGGGGACGACACCCACTGAACGCGCCCTGGCCGGTCGAGCTGGCGGACGGCGCCACCGCCCTCCGCCCCATAAGGCTGCGCGACCAGCGTGCCTGGCGCGAGGTCAACCAGCGCAACCGGGAGTGGCTGCGCCCCTGGGAGGCGACGATCCCGCCCGCGCTCCCCGGCCAGTACCCGCCGCGGCGACCGACGTACCGGCAGATGGTGCGGCATCTGCGCGCCGAGGCGCAGGCGGGGCGGATGCTGCCGTTCGTGGTCGAGTACGAGGGGCGGCTCGTCGGGCAGCTGACGGTCGCGGGGATCACCTGGGGCTCGATGTGCTCGGGCCATGTCGGCTACTGGATCGACCAGGCGGTTGCCGGGCGCGGGGTGATGCCGACCGCCGTCGCGCTCGCCTCGGACCACTGCTTCCGTGCGGTCGGGCTGCACCGTCTCGAGGTCTGCATCCGCCCGGAGAACGCGCCCAGCCGGCGGGTGGTGGAGAAACTCGGATTCCGCGAGGAGGGCGTCCGGCCGAGCTATCTGCACATCGACGGCGGCTGGCGGGACCATCTGGTCTACGCGCTGACCGCGGACGAGGTGCGGGAGGGGCTGCTGGCCCGCTGGCACCGGGCGAGCCCGCCCGCCCAGCAGAAATGAAATAGGTGTTCGATATGAGGCATTGAACTGCCGCCATCCACGCATCAATTGGGCACAAAAGGCGCCACGGGGGCGCCGTAATCACAAAAAAAGCTCGAGCTATCAGCAAGATCGTGCGACACGCCGCGCTATTCCGTCGGTGCTCCGCCGAAATCCCCTCTACCGTGTGAGGGTGAGCAGCAGTGGCCTCATCTACGCAGTCATCGTCGGGGCCTGGGCCGCCTACTTGGTGCCGATGTGGCTCCGCAGGCAGGACGAACTGAACGAAGCCCGTCCGACGGAGCGCTTCAGCACCGCCATCCGGCTTCTCTCCGGCAAGGCGGCGATGGAGCGCCGGTACGCGAGGGACGCCGAGCGGCGCGACGCGCAGGACCCGGACTTCCCGGGGGCGGGCACCGGCGAAGAGGCCGCGGGCCCTGGCGATGACGACGCGGACACGAGTGACCCGGGCGCAGCGGCCGACGACGCGGTCGACGTCCGGGCCTTCGCCGAGCCCCGGACCATGATCCGGCAGCCCTCCGAGGCGTACACCGAGCCGCACGGCCGCCCCGCCGCCCCGGACCGCGCGAGTGCCGAGCGGGCCGACGCGGAGCGCGCGGAAGCCGAGCGGGCCGACGCGGAGCGCAACAAGCGTGCCCGCGTGCTGGCCCGCCGCCGCCGCACCACGATGCTCCTCTTCCTCGCCTTCACCTGCGGCGCGATCGTCGCCGCCGTCGGCGGGCTCGCCTTCCTGTGGGCGCCGGCCGCACCGGCCGCCCTGCTCAGCGCGTACATCGTGCATCTGCGTACCCAGGAGCGCCGCCGCTTCGCGTTCACGATGGACCGGCGCCGTGCGGAGGAGGCGGCGCAGCGGCTGCGCGAGCGCGGCCCCCGCGCGGCCCCCGCCGTACGGGAGGCCGTCCCGGAGCCCGCCCCCGAGCCGGAACCCGCGGCGCGGACGGTCGCCGCCGTGTCCGCCGTGCCCACGACGGCCGCCGTCGCGCCGTCCGCGCCCTCGCCGGGCCCGGTGGCGGTGCCGTCGGCGGACCGCCGCGCGCTCGTCGAGCAGACCGACCACGCCGAGTGGGTCGACCAGGAGCGCGGCCGGGTCCACGAGCAGGCGGAGGGCGAGGGCTGGGACCCGGTGCCGGTGCCGCTGCCGACGTACGTCAGCGCCCCCGTCGCCCCGCGCACCGCGCGCGGCGTGGACCTGGACGCCCCGGACACCTGGAGTTCCGCCCGCTCCAGCACGGCGGGTGCGGCGACGGACGCCCAGACCACCGCGGACGCCTCGACGCCGACCCCGGCCCGCGAGCGCTCCCGCACCCCGCTCTTCGATCAGTACGCCGACGAGGACCGCCCCCGCGCCGCCAACGAATGACGCCCCCTGTCAGGGCCGCCGCGACGGACGCCGTGACCAGCGCCGGAACGGATTTCCACCGCACCCGACCGGGATGCTAAAGTTTCGTCCGTCGCAGGGGCCTGTGGCGCAGCTGGTAGCGCACCTCGTTCGCAACGAGGGGGTCAGGGGTTCGAATCCCCTCAGGTCCACCCCATGACTGTTCTTGAGTTCGCTCAGGAAGAGTGGTGCACAAGATCCCGTTCGATCAGGTTGATCGGGCGGGATTTTTGGTGCCTCCGTGCGCGGATTGCTGCGGCGTTCTCTTCGCCGCCTCGCCCGGGCGGCTCGGCCGCGCACCCGCCGGGTCACGGACCTCAGCGCCGGGCTTCGGTGCGTACGTGCGCGCGCATGCCCTGTGCGTCGAACAGGATGAGCAGTTCGACCGCCGCGCCGTCGGCGCTGCCCAGCCAGTGCGGCAGCGCCGTGTCGAACTCGGCGGCCTCGCCGGGCGGCAGCGTCAGGTCGCGCTCGCCGAGCACCAGCCGCAGGCGTCCGCTGAGCACGTACAGCCACTCCGAGCCCTCGTGGGTCTGCGGGGTCGGTGCCGGTGGTGCCTGCGGGGCCGGGATGATCATCTTGAACGCCTGCACGCCGCCCGCCCGCCGGAACAGCGGCACGAAGACCATCCCGAACCGCCGGACCGGCTTCAGGTGGATGCGCGGGTCGCCGGTGGGCGGGGCGCCGACGAGGTCGTCCAGCGGGACGTCGTACGTACGGGCCAGCGGCAGCAGCAACTCCAGGGTCGCCCGGCGCCGCCCGCTCTCCAGGCGGGACAGGGTGCTCTCCGAGATCCCGGTCGCCGCCGCGATGTCGGCGAGGGTGGCGCCGCCGGCGCGTCGCAGCGCGCGCAGGCGCGGTCCCACCGTGCCGAGTACGTCTTCCGTTCCGCGGTCCATGCGCCCACCTTGCCAGAACGGCAAGATTTCGTGCCGGATGGCGGCGCGACTGGCAAGACTGGGGTCCCCCGACAGAAGGAGCTCCGATGAGTACACCCGATGCGCTCGCGTTCTGGGACGGCGTCTACGCGGCCCGCTCGGCCGCCACCGATCCGCGGCCGAACGTCCGCCTGGCCGAGACGGTCGCGGGGCTGCCGCCCGGCGACGCGCTGGACCTCGGCTGCGGCGAGGGCGGCGACGCGCTGTGGCTCGCCCGCCAGGGCTGGCGCGTCACCGCCGTCGACCTCTCGGCCGTGGCGGTCGAGCGGCTCGCCGGACTCGCCCGTGCGCACGGACTGGACGGCCGGGTCGACACCGAGCGGCACGACCTGCACGAGTCCTTCCCACAGGGCGCCTTCGACCTGGTCTGCGCCCACTACCTGCACACCCCCGCCGAGTGGGACAGGGCCGCCGCCCTGCGCCGGGCCGCGCACGCGCTGCGTCCGGGCGGGCGGCTCCTCGTCGTCGACCACGGTTCGACCGCGCCGTGGTCGTGGAACCAGGGTTCCGGCGTCCGGTACCCGACGCCGCGGGAGGTTGCCGACGGCCTCGCGCTGGACCCGGAGACATGGCGGGTCGAGCGGACGGACGCGCCCCGCCGGGTCGCGACCGGGCCGGACGGGCGTACCGCCGAGGTCACCGACCACGTCCTGCTCATCCGCCGCACCGCCTGACCCGGCGAGGATCGAGCAGCGCTGCCGCGAAGGAGGCCCCCTTGTCCACCCCCGCCACTCCCGCCACCCCCGCCACTCCCGCCACCTCCACCACTCCCGCCATCTCCAAGCCCGCCGCTTCACGGCGGCGCAGCCGCGGTGACACCCCGCCGCCCCGCACTGGCGGCAGCGAGACCGAGGTCCTGCGCGGCTTCCTCGACTACCTGCGGGCCTCCGTCGCCGCGAAGGTCGAGGGCGCCCCCGAACCGCAGGTCCGCACCGCCGCGGTGCCCTCGGGCACGAACCTGCTCGGGCTGCTGCACCACCTCACCTGCGTGGAGCGCGCGACGTTCCTCGGGGACGAAGTCAGCGACTGGCAGGCGACGTTCCGGGCCGTACCCGAGGAGAGCGTGGCCGAGGTCGTCGCCCGGTACCGCAGCACGGTCGAGCGCGCGAACGAGGTGCTCGACGGCTGCGCGGCCCCCGGAGACTCCGGCGACCGCGGCGGTCCTGCCGACCTCGGCGAGCCCGTCCCCCGGCCACGGCCGGGACGCGCGGCCCCCAGCGTCCGCTGGGCGCTCACCCACCTGATCGAGGAGACCGGCCGCCACGCGGGCCACGCCGACATCCTCCGCGAGCTGATCGACGGCGCGACCGGGCGCTGACCCGCCCCGTGCGCGGGCACGGCTCAGACCTGTTCGAAGTGGAACGCTTTGATGAAGCAGTCGCGCGGCTGGGCGACGGCGAAGAGGACGCACTCCACGAGTGAGTGCGCGGTGAGGGCGTCCGCGGCCTCGCGGGGGGTCGTGTCCCACTCCTCGGAGAGTGGGTCGGCGTTGTCGAAGTCGGGCGGGTAGAGCGAGATCACCCGGACCCCCTGAGGGCGCAGGCGCTTGGAGAGGATCTCGGTGAACCCCGCCTGGGCGCTCTTGGCCGCGTAGAAGGCGTCGTGCGCGTCCGACCTGTGGTGGCCCGGTGTGCCGCACGCCGAGACCATCGTCACGACGTCGGGCCTCTCCGAGTTGAGCAGGAGGGGGAGGAAGCTCTTCGTGGTCAGGACCGTGCCGGTGGCGCCGGAGGCGAGGGTGTCCGCGACGTCGGCGTCGGTCGCGGACAGCAGGTCGGGGCCGTGAAGGTAGCGAGAACCGTTGTTGATGAGCACGTCGACCCGGTCCGTGCGTTCCGCGACGCCGGCGGCGAAGTCGCGGATCGCGGCCGGGTCCGTCAGGTCGCAGGCGAAGGCGTGCGCCCGCGGATTGCCGCGGTCGGTGATCTCGTCGCGGACGCGTTGGGCGGCGGCGAGTTCGCGTGCCGAGAGGAAGACCTCGGCGCCGAGGTCCGCGAGGCGGAGGGCCAGGGTCCGTCCGAAGTCGCGGCCCGCGGCCGAGATGACGACGCGGTGGTCTTCCCAGCTCATGCTGACGCTCCTGGTACGTGGATCGGTTGGTGCGGGGCGGCGGCCGACCTTACCGAGCCCGGAATATTAGCTGGTCACCGCCACCGGTGGAGGTACATACTGCGAGGATGGAACCGGTGACTCTCGAGACCGACCGTCTCGTGCTTCGAGCCTTCACGTCCGCGGACGTGGACGCGGTGTACGACGCATGCCAGGACGAAGGCATCCAGTTCTACACGCCGGTGCCGGTGCCGTACGAGCGCGGGGACGCGGAGAAGTACGTCGGCGAGAGCGCGCCGACGGGCTGGGCCACGGACAAGAACTACAGTCTGGGCGCCTTCCGCAAGGACAGCGGCGCGCTGGTCGGGTCGTACTCCCTGTTCGTGATCATGCCGGGCGTGTACGAACTCGGCTACTGGGCGGTCAAGGAGCAGCGCGGCCGGGGCTACTCGGTGGAGGCCGCTCGCGCGCTGTGCGAGTGGGGCTGGGCCACTCTCGAGGTGCACCGCATCGAGTGGTGGGCCATGGCCGGGAACACGGGCTCGCTCGCCGTTGCCGAGAAGCTCGGCTTCACGCTCGAGGGGACTCTGCGCAACCGCGGGATCGCCAAGGACGGCAAGCCGCACGACTGGTGGGTGGGCGGCCTGCTCAGGCCCTGAGCGGGAGCGTGACCCACCGCCCGCTGCCGTTCTCGGGCGCGGTACGCGGATACGCGGATACGCCGCCGAGGCAGCGTGACGTTCGGGGCTCCCGGACCGATGAGTTTTTCCGTGCCACGGTGTCCAAGACTGGGGACGTTCGCGTCCCCCGTGTCCGTGCGGCGGAATCGGTCATGGCGGCCGAGGGAAGCGTGGTGCTTGATGAAGCTGGTTGTGCAGGAGTTCCTGACACTTGACGGAGTGTCCCAGGGGCCTGGGGCCCCGGACGAGGACACCAGCGGGGGGTTCACCCGGGGCGGCTGGTTCGTGCCGCACCTGGACGAGGAGTTCGAACGGCTGGCCACCGCCTGGCTCGGCGAGGCGGACGCGTTCCTGTTCGGCCGGCGTACCTACGAGAACTTCGCGCGCGACTGGCCGGGCATGACCGACCACCCCTCGGCCCACATCCTGAACGGCCTCCCGAAGTACGTGGCCTCCCACAGCCTCACCAAGGCCGAGTGGAACCCGACGACGATCCTGAACGGCGACGTCCCCGCCCAGGTCGCCGAAGTGAAGCGGCAGCCGGGCCGGGACCTTCAGGTCCACGGCAGCTCCCAGCTGGCCCAGTCCCTGCTGGCCGCGGGCCTGGTCGACGAACTGCGCCTGGCCATCGCACCGGTCGTGGTGGGCCAGGGCCGACGCCTGTTCCCGGACGGGGGCGCGCCGGTGGGCCTGCGGCTCGCCAGCCAGCAGACGACCCTGGGCGGGCTCTCGGTGCACATCTTCACGGCGGCGGGACTCCCCGAGTACGGGACGTACGGGGCCGACGTCTGAGGCGGTGTCGCGGAGCCGGGCCGAACCGCGTGAGGTCGGCCCGGCCCGGCTCCGTGGGTCAGGGGGTGGGGTCGGGGCCGGTCGAGGGCAGGTAGCGGGGGGCTCGCCAGGCGTCGAGACGGCGTTCCACCGCCGCGCCCAGGGAGAGGAGCCGGGCGTCCTGCTGGTCACCGGCCATCAGGAGCAGGCCGACGGGCAGTTCCTCCACGGACCCGGCGGGCACCGACAGCGACGGGTATCCGGCGACGGCCGCGGGGGTGGAGGAGGGGATCACGTCGTTGTCGCCGCGGGCGCAGTCGGTGGTCCAGGCGGGCGGGTTGGTCGGGGCGGCGATGGCGTCCAGCCGGTGGGTGGCCATGGTCTCGTCGATGGAGAGCCGGGAGAGCTTCGTCAGCTCGGCGCGCATGGCGCGGTATTCCGGGTCGGTGGTGGGGGGAGCCGCGAGGGCCTGCTCGAACAGCTCCTGGCCGGCGAAGCAGGTCTGCTCCTCCGGGTGGGTGCGGTTGAACTCGATCAGCTCGGCGAGGTCCCGGGGCCCGTCCCGGGTGGCGAGGTAGGCGTCGATGTCCCGGTGGAACTCGCTCAGCAGCGCCGGGAACTCCAGCTCGGCGAGCCGGTCCTGGTGCGGGGGAGTGACCTCGACGACCTTGGCCCCCGCCTGCCGCAGCTGTGCCGCCGTACGCATCATCACGGCGTCCACCTCCGGGCCGAGCGAGGGCAGCCGCCACAGGCCGATCCGCTTGCCGCGCAGACTGGTGGGGTCGGCGGTGTCACCGCCGCTGAGCACCGAGAGGGTGAGCGCGGTGTCCGTCACGTTGCGCGCCATGGGGCCGGCGGTGTCCTGCTCGGCGGAGATGGGCACCACGCCGTCCTGGCTGACCAGCCCGAGGCTGGGCTTGTGGCCCACCACGCCGTTCATCCCGGCCGGGCACACGATCGAGCCGTCCGTCTCGGTGCCGATCGCCACCTGCGACAGCGACGCGGCCAGCGCGGCGCCCGAACCGGAGGAGGAACCGCACGGATTCCGGTCCAGCACGTACGGGTTGCGAGTCTGGCCGCCTACCGCCGACCACCCCGAGGTGGGCTTCGCGGCACGGAAGTTCGCCCACTCGGACAGGTTGGTCTTGCCGAGGATCACCGCCCCCGCGTCCCGCAGCCTGGTCACCAGGGCGGCATCGTCGGCCGGGGGCTTTCCGGCCAGCGCCTGGGACCCGGCCGTCGTCGGCATGTCCCGGGTGTCCACGTTGTCCTTGAGCAGGACGGGGATGCCGTCGAGCGGGCCACGGGTGGTGCCACGCCGGTGCCGGGCGTCGCTGGCCGCGGCCTGCCGCAGGGCTGTCGGGTCGGTGCGCAGCACGGCATTGATCTTGGGGTCGACGGCTTTGATCCGCCACAGGTAGGCACGGGTCAGCGCCTGCGAGGTCAGCGAGCCGTCCTCCATGCGGGACTGAAGCTCGGGGATCGTCACCGTGTCGAGGTCGACGCCCAGTTTCGGCGGCGGGCCCGTCGGCGGCGAGGAGCCGTCGGCGCCGGACTCGGCGGACTCCGCGCCCGAACTCGGTGCGCCGGACAGAAGGGACCCCGCGACGAGGGCGGCGATCAGCATGGCAGCACTTCTCTTCCTCATGGGGGTCAGCGGACTATGCGACGGGTGTTCGGCGCAAGGGTGCCTGGAGCCGACGGGGCGCGTGGCGCGCCGGAGCCGGGGCGGCGGGGCCTGTGGCCTGCGGGGCCGGTGCTTCGCGCCGGACCCGATAGCTTGCGGCTATGGCGGGAGGCGATCACGGGGGCGGCTCGCGGACCGAGAGGTACTCGCCGCCCGGGCGGTACGCCGACTGCGGACCACGCGAACGGGACGCCGCGCGCGGTGGCCATGCCTGGGCCGCCCATCAGCTGGACCCCTGGACCCCTGGACGTCGCGCACGTCGCGGGACGTGGCGAGTCGATGCGCGTTGCCACGCGTCGACGCGGGGCCGCGCGGGCGATGCGGTGCGGCCGGAGGAGGTCAGGTGCCCGGAGGGTGCGGCCGGGAGGCGACCAGGGCCACCAGGAGCGGTATGACCCGGCCGGGCGGCACCTCGTACCGGCCGCGGCCCGCCGTGTGCAGCCAGCCGACGGACGTCAACTGCCGCACATGGTGGTAGATCTGGCCCGTCGTGCCGAGATCCTCCAGGGCCGCCAGCTCCGCGACGGTCTGCCGCCCGCCCAGGACCTCCCGCAGCAGCCGCATCCGCACGGCGTGCCCGAGCGCCGCGAACGACTCGGCGGCCTCCGTCCAGTCCGCCTCCAGCAGGGCGTCCGCGGGCATGCCGTACTGCCATTCGTAGGTCTGGCGCGCGTCGTCCCCCTCGGACGGAGCGTCCGCTCCGTGCACGGGCAGCCGGACCGAGCCTGTGAACAGCACGCCGCCCGCTGACGGCCCGCTCCCGGCCAGCTCGGCCCGCAGGCCCTCCAGCGCCCAGAAGTCGGAGACGGCGCCCGGCGCCGCCGCGCGGCTGCGCGCGGTCTTCTCCGGCTGCTCTGCCAACTCCAGTGCGGCCAGCCGCTTTTCGAGCGCGGTGAGGCGCTTCTCCAGTTCCATGACTCGGATGTTACGTAGGTACGTAATCTCTGACAACCCCTGTGGGGAAGCGGCTGCCGTCCCCCGGCTGCGTCCCCCGGAAGGCGGCTATCCCCAGTTGACGTCCGCCACCTGCCGGGTGGCGAGGTTGACCCGGTTCCACATGTTGACCGTCGCGATCGAGAGGAGAAGACCGCCCAGCTGCATCGTGTTGAAGTGGCGCTCGGCCTCGTTCCACGTCGCGTCCGGCACCGCGTCCGGCTGGTCGGTGATCCGGGTGACGGCCTCGGCGAGTGCGAGCGCGGCGCGTTCGGACCCGCTGAAGAAGGGCCGCTCCCGCCAGGTGGAGACGGCGAAGATGCGCTCGTCGCTCTCGCCCGCCCCCTTCAGCTCGGTCGCGTGCATGTGGACGCACACGCTGCAGTTGTTGATCTGGCTGGTGCGCAGGTGGGCGAGGTAGTGCGTGGTGGCGGGTACGCCGGTGCGCTGGGCGGACGTCCCTAACGCGCGAAGGGCTTCCATGGCGCCGGGAACGAGCACGGCGGGATTGGTCATGCGTGCCTGCATGATCGGTCTCCTTCGGTAGCCTTCGGGTGGGGTGAGCCTTTACCGTTCGAGTGAGCTGCCAGCGGGCCGGTCAGCCGGGCAGTCACAGGGGATCTCGGGAGTCGTCGAGCGTTCAGGGCGTCCGTCCTTCACAGCACCGACGGAATTCGACGGAGGTTTGTGACGGATGGACCGGGACGAGTTTTTGGCGGAGCGCTTCGAGGCCGAGCGCGGCGGACTGCGGGCGGTGGCCTACCGCATGCTCGGCTCGCTCAGCGAGGCGGAGGACGCCGTCCAGGAGGCCTGGATCAGGCTCCAGCGTGCCGACACCGGCGGCGTGGAGAACCTGGGCGCCTGGCTGACGACGGTGGTCGGCCGGATCTGCCTGGACATGCTGCGGCTGCGCACCTCCCGGCGCGAGGAGCCGCTGGAAGTGCACCTGCCGGACCCGCTGGTCCGGCGGCTGGAGGAGGCCGACCCCGAGCAGGCGGCGCTGCTGACGGACTCGGTCGGCCTCGCGCTGCTCGTCGTACTGGACACGCTGCCGCCCGCCGAGCGCCTCGCGTTCGTCCTGCACGACATGTTCGCCGTGCCGTTCGACGACATCGCCCCCCTCGTGGACCGCAACCCCTCGGCGGCGCGGCAGCTCGCGAGCCGTGCGCGTCGGCGGGTGCAGCGTGCGGCGACGCCCGACGCCGACCTGGGCCGTCAGCGCCAGGTGGTGGAGGCGTTCCTCGCCGCCGCGCGGGGCGGGGACTTCGACGGTCTGGTCGAACTGCTCGACCCGGACATCGTGCTGCGGGTCGACATCGGCGCGGGCGGTGTGCCGGGCGGGGTCTCCCAGCTCATCCGGGGCGCGGCGGAAGTAGCCCGGCAGAACGTCACGTTCGGCCGGCAGGCCGCGCGCCACGGGCGGCCGGTGCTGGTCAACGGGGCAGTGGGCGTCCTCACCGTGCACGGGGGCACGGCGTTCGCGGTCATGGCACTCACCGTCCGGGACGGGCGGATCGCTGAGATCAACCTCCTGGCCGACGTTGCCCGCCTCCAGCGGCTGGACCTGCCGGATCTGGACACCCCGGATCTGGACACCCCGGATCTGGACACCCCGACCCGGGATACCCCCGCCTCGGGGCGCCGGGCCTGACGCGGGGGCCGTAGGACCCTTCACGCGAGGGGGCGGTGGGCCTGCGGCGTGCGCCGGGCAGGCCGACCGCCCCAGCCTTCAGGCAGCCCGGAGGTCAGGCAGCCCTGCCTCGGACCGCCGGGCTCAGCCCGCGTACACCCACGGCGTGGTGGTGGTCAGGGCGGTGAAGCCGAGGCGGTGCAGGATCGGGCGGCTCTGGTCCGACGCGTCGACCTGGAGATAGCGGAAGCCGCGCTCGGCCGCGATCCGGGCCCGGACGGCGACCAGGGCACGGTAGATGCCCCGGCCACGCCACTCGGCCAGGGTGCCGCCGCCCCACAGGCCCGCGAAGTCCGTACCCGGGTAGGTCTCCATCCGCGCCGCGCAGACCGGGACCTCACCGGCCATGGCGACGATGGCGGTCAGCGTGTCCGGTGCCTCGGTGAGCTGGTGGAGCAGCTGCTCCTTGAGCGGGGAGCGGTCCGGCCCGAACGCCTGGTCGTGCACCGTGACCATGAGGTCGACGTCCGCCGGGTCGGTCACGTGGTGCAGGCGGACGCCCTCGGGCAGTTCGACCGCGGTGGGCAGCTCCGCGACCGGGGCGACCATGAGCGTCTCGTCCGGCTCCGGCGTGAAACCGGCGGTACGGAGCCGGTCCGCGAGGTCGAACGGGCGGTCGTGCGCGTACAGCTTCCACTCGAACTCCCGCCGCAGCGAGGTGAAGTGCTCGATCTGCGCGGCGATGGCCGCGTCCGCCGTCTCCTCCCGCAGGTCCGACCAGATGACACCGCTCCAGCCCTCCCCGCCTCCCGGGTCCGCCTCGGGGCCCTCTCCGCTGCCGCCGGACGAGCCGCCGATCTGTCGCACCACATCGGCGCCCCGCTCGACCTTCCCTCCGGAGCCGAAGGAGGGAGCGTCCCGTCGCATCTGGCGATCGAAGGCGGCCAGAACCGCGTCACTGTCCATCCGGTCAGTCCAACACCGTGCGGCGGACGCGGCAATGGGAATTCCGCCGATGTCGGGCGGCGGACATCAGCCACAACGTCAGGTGAACACGGCATGCCGGGCCACACCGCGGCCAGGCCGGCCTGCCTCCCTCCGGTGTCCCGGGCGGGCCTGGGTCAGGCGAGGAGCCGCGCCGCGACCGCCTTCGCCCGGTACATCGGCTCGGTGCTCCGCTCGCGGGCTGCGGTGACCGTGGCACCGTCCATGAGCAGTACGAACTGGTCGGACAGCGGCGTGCTGTCGCGGTGTCCGGCGTCGCGCAGCAGGGTGGCGACGAAGTCGGCGACCGCGCGTTTGTGCGCGCGGGCGAGGGTGTGCACCGGACTCTCGGGGTCCGCGTACTCCACGGTTGCGTTGAGGAACGCGCAGCCGCGGAAGTCGCCCCGTGTGCCGTCCTCCGCGAGCGCGTCGAAGACGGTCAGCGGGCCGCCGCCGCGCTCGGCGACCGCGGCGGCCAGCCATTCCCGCCAGGTGCGGTCGCGGTCCCTGAGCACCTCGGTGACGAGTTCGTCCTTGCTGCCGAAGTGGCGGTAGAAGGACGCGCGGCCTACTCCGGAGGCGGACAGCAGCGATTCCACGCCGACCGCGTGGATGCCCTCCGCGAAGAAGAGCTGCTTGGCCGTCTCCAGGAGGCGGTCGCGGGCGTGGGTCGGCATGTGTCCACGGTAGTCGATGTTGACGGCAAACGGAAACGATCGGTACCGTTTCGAAAAATGGTACCGATCGGTTCCGAAATGGATCGACGGTTGCACGGCGCGGAGGCACGTACGTGGACGCAGAACCCTTGGACAAGACCCGGAACACATCCCGAGGTGAGGACCCCGGCACGGCGGACGACGATCAGGACTCCACCGACCGCTCCGACCGGCGCTCCGGAGGCGCGGGCGCCCGCGGGAGCGTGCTGGCGCTGGGCTTCGCCACCTTCGCCGTCGGCACCGACGAGTTCGTGCTCGCCGGAATGCTCCCGCTGCTCAGCGACGATCTGGACGTGTCGGTGGCCGCCGCCGGACAGGTGGTGACCGTCTTCGCCCTCACCTGCGCCGTCCTGGCACCGATCCTGGCCACGGCTCTGGCCGGACTCGCCCGCCGTGCCGTACTGCTCGCCGCGCTCCTGATCTATCTCCTCGGCAACATCGCCACCGCCCTCGCCCCCGGCTTCGGCTGGCTGCTGGCGGCACAGGCCGTCGCGGCGGCGGGCGCCGGGCTGTTCGTGCCGACCGCCGCAGTCACGGCCGCGGCCCTCGTGCCGAAGGACCGGCAGGGGCGGGCCATCGCCGCCGTCACCACCGGCTTCACCGCCGCCACCGCGCTGGGCGCCCCGCTGGGCACCGTCCTGGGCGGTGCGCTGGGCTGGCGCGCGACCATGTGGTTCGTCGCCGGGCTGGGCGTACTCGGTGTGCTGGGCGTACGCGCCCTGGTGCCCGCCCGGGTCCCCACGCCGCCGCCCGCCGGGCTCCGGCAGCGGCTGCGTCCGCTGCGCGAACCGCGGGTGCTCGCGCTGGTGGGTGCGACGCTCATCGGATTCACCGCGGTCTACATCCCGTACACCTACCTGGCCGTGGTCTTCGAGCCCGCCACCGGCGGCGGTGCGGGCCGGCTGGCGCTGCTGCTGTTCGTCCTGGGCGTCGTCGGCACGCTCGGCAACATGGCCGCGGGCGTGGTCGCCGACCGGTTCGGCGGACGGCGGGTGGTCGCCGGTGCGCTCGTCTGGCTGGTCGCCAGCCTGCTGGTGATGCCGACGCTGGTCGGCGGCCTCACCTCCGGCATCATCATGATCGTCGTCTACGGGGCCGCCGCGTTCGCCCTGACCACACCGCAGCAGCACCGGCTGATCACGCTCGACCCGCCCTCCGCCCCGGTACTGGTGGCGCTGAACGCCGCGGTGCTCTACCTGGCGATCTCGCTGTCCGGCCTGCTGGGCGGGGTGGGCATCGGCTGGACAGGCGGGTGGACACTGCCGTACTTCGCGGCCGGGCTGGCCGTGGTCGCGCTGCTGCTGTCCGAGTGGGCGCACCGGCTCAGCCTTTCCGGCGCCGCGGATACGGCCGACACGGCCGATGCGGGGGATGCGGCAGCTACGGGGGATGCCGGGGATACGGCGGGCCTGGCGGGGTGAGTCGCGGCACTTGCTGTGTCCCACGCAGGTCGTGTCGCTTTACGAGCGCTCTGAGCCTCGCCGCTGTGTCGCGTTTCCGTGAGCCGTCTTGTTCCTTGCCCGACTCTTCGAGTGGATCAAGCCACGAAGGGCGAGCGGGTGGATGAGGCGGTCCGGCGCCGATCCCGAACGTGACTATACGTTTGCGGAACACCAGTGGGGATATGGTCCCGGCCCGGCACGGCCGGCCCAGTAGCGACTGAACGCCGCCTCTCCCGCGGCCCGTTGCCGTCATGAGTCGGCATCGGCGCGTGAGACGAGGTCGGCGATGCGGGCCCACATCTGCGGCGGGTTGGAGTACATCGGGAAGTGGGCGCAGTGCTCGATCTCGGCGAGTTCGACGCCGCCGTCGGCCAGGGTGGGGAGATAGGACAGGGTGTCGTTCTGCTCCCCGTACATGAACATCTTCGGTGCGGGGAGTCCGAGAAACCGGTCGAGTAGCTTGCCGTGGTCCGAGAGGTCGACCATGGACTCGAAGATGGCCCGGACCGCTCCGGCCCGGACCTTGTGGGGAAGGCTCGACGCGTACAGGGCACCACCGTAGAAGCGTGACCCGCCGACGCGTTCGGCGAAGCGGGCCAGGAACGCGTCGGGATCGTCATGCGAGTGGGTGACGATCTGTCGGCTGAGGAAGCAGTCCTCGGGTGCGACGTTGCCTTCGATGTTGGTGAAGCTCGCGACCCTGCCGGGGTCGCCGTCGGCGAGCACGAGTGCGGTCAGACCACCCATCGAGTGCCCCACGACGTGGAACCGGTCGATCTGCCGTGCCTTGAGGACCTGTTCGGCGACGGAGACGAAGAAGGGGATGGAGAGGGCGCCGAGGTCCGCACAGGCGCTGGCGCCGCAGCCGGGCGCGTCGTAGGCCAGGACGGGGCGGTCGGCGAGCCGGTCCTGCTGGACGATGTCCGCGTAGTCCTCCTTGGTCGAGCCGAAGCCGTGGAGGAACACCAGGGGCGTGCCGGTGCCGCCGCGGCAGAGGCCGGACACCTCGACGCGGGTTCCGCCGAGGGTGAGGGGGAGCGTGAAACGTTCGAGCTTCCTGATGGGGCTCATCGGGCCTCCTCCATCTGTCGTACCGCCGGCTCGTGCTCGGCGGGCCCGAGGGCGGTCCGCAGCCGCTCGATGGCGGTGATCAGTTTGTCGTCGTCCACGGCGAAGCACACCCGGATGCGTCCGGGAGCGCTGAACGCCTCGCCGGGTACGACCGCGAGATGGGCGGTATCGAGGAGCCACGTGGCGAGGTCGGCGCTGCTGGACCCTCCGCGGCTGCGGAGGAGCCCGCTGACGTCGGGGAAGGCGAACATGCCGCCGTCGGGCAGCGGGCAGTCGATGCCCTCGATCCCGTTCAGCGCCTTCACCAGCAGTGCGCGCCGGCGCCGGTAGTCGCTCGCGGCTTCGATGGGGGTGCGGGTGTCGCCCAGGGCGGCGAGGGCGGCCCGCTGGTTGACCGTCGGGACGTGAGTGATGGTGCGGGACACGTGCAGCCGCGCCGAGGCGATGATCTCCGGCGGGGCCGCGAGCCAGCCGACGCGCCAGCCGGTCATGGCGTGTTCCTTGGACACCCCGCCCACGACGACGGTAAGGCCGCGCAATTGCGGAGCCACCCGCAGGATCGACTGGTAGGTCCCGGTGTAGTCGAACGCCCGGTAGATGTCGTCACTGATGACCCAGATGCCGTGCTGCTGCGCCCAGTCGGCGATCTGCCGCAGCCGGGACTCGGGGTAGACGGCGCCGGTGGGGTTGCCCGGGCTGGAGAGGATCACAGCCCGGGTGCGCGGGGTGCGGTAGCGGTCGAGTGCGTCGGCCGAGAGCCGGAACTCCTCGTCGGTGGCGACCGTGACGGCTATGCCGCCGGCCGCGGTGACGACCTCGGCGTGCCCGGGCCAGCCGGGTGCGGCGACCAGGACCTCGTCGCCGGCGTCGATCAGGGCCTCGGTGGCGAGGAAAAGGGCGTGCTTCGCGCCGAGGGCGATCTGTATGTCGCGCGCGCTCCAGGGGAGCCCGGTGTCGCCGGAGACCACGGTGGCGACGAGCGCGCGCAGAGCGGGGTAGCCCTGGGCCGTTCCGTAGTGGTGGGTGGCGGGGTCGCGGACCGCGGCCACGGCGGCCTCCACGACGACGGCACTGCTGGCCGCCTGGGGTTCCCCGGCGGCGAGCGTGATGACGTCCGCGCCCTGGGCACGCAGCGCTTCAGCCTTGGCGGCCACGGCGAAGATCGGGTTGTCCGTCATCGGTGTCGTCACCGCCCGGCAGCTTCGAAGTTGTTGTACAGGTCGAGGGTGCTGCGGCCTTCCCGCAACTGCTTCATCAGCTCGTTCTCGTGGGCCACGCGCGCGTCGGCGCGATCGAGGCTCCGCTGGGTTTCGGAGGCGGGAAGCGCCACGACTCCGTCGACGTCCCCCACGACGAGGTCGCCGGTGTGGACCGTGACGCCACCGACCTTGACGGGACGCCCGAAAACGCCGCGGAAGTCCTTGCGGGTACCGAGGATCGCGTTGTCGCGCGAGAAGACCGGGAAGCCGAGCGCTTCGGTCTCCGCCGCGTCACGGACGCCACCGTCGATGAGCAGGCCCACGATCCCGCGCTGCTGGGCGGCCACCGTGAGGATCTCGCCCCAGTGGCCGAAGCGGGCGCCGCCGAGGTCGGCGACCAGGACCGACCCGGGCGGGGCCTGCAGTACGGCGTGATGCAGGGCGAGGTTGTCGCCGCCGGCGCCCTGCACGGTGAACGCCGGGCCGCACAGCCGGGCACCGGCCCACAGAGACCGGATCTCCGGGGACAGGGCCACGGCGAGTCCGGACGCCTCGGACAGGGTCGCGCTGGAGTGGCCGCGGGCGAGGTCGTTCGTGCTCACGAGGGGGCCTTCCGGGTCTGGAGCGAGTGGTAGCCGTGCCGCCTACGCGCCTCGGTGAGCGTGGCGCCGGCGCGGACGGCCTCGACGATGGCGTCTTCGACGCGGTCGATACGGCGGGCGATGTCCGCGACCTCGTCCCAGCCTTCGGCCGGGACGGCCACAGCGCCGTCGTCGTCGGCCACGAGGATGTCGCCGGGGTGGATGAGGACGCCGTCGATGGTGACGGGTGTCTGGACCGCGGCCACCCGGACGCGGTCCTTGCCGGTGCGCATGAACCGGGAGGCCGACCAGATCGGGTAGCCGGCGGCGGTCGCGACGGCGACGTCACGGCAGGTGCCGTGGATGACCGTGCCCGCGATGCCGCGCTCGTGGGCGGTCTGGCTCATGATGCCGCCCCACACCGTGCAGTCGGTGCGGCCGGCGTTGTCGATCAGGATCACCGCGCCGGCGGGGACATCGTCGAGGAAGTCGCCCACCGTGCCGCCGGTCTCGTCGACCGGCTCGTAGGTGACGGTGAAGACCGGCCCGACCACCCGCTGGCCCTGACGCAGCGCGCCGATGCCGTGGAGGGAACCGGGGAGGCCGAGCGAGTCGAGGGCGTCGGAGACCGACGCGGTGGACGGGTCGGTGGCGAGGTTCGAGGTGGCGGTGGGGTCACTCACCGTACCGACTCCTCCTCTCCGGCGAGGCGGGCGTCGTGCATGGCCTGGGAGAGGGGCGCGCCCGCGCGCACCTCGTCCGCGATGGCGCGCTCCCGGGCGACGATCGTGGTGGCAATCTCCGCCACTTCCTCTGCCCGGTCCCGCGGGACGACGACGAGACCGGTTTCGTCGGCGAGGACGACGTCACCCTGCTCGACGGTGAGTCCGTCGACGCTGACCGGCTCGCCGATGGAACGCTGCTGCAACCTGCCCCGGGCCGTGGCCGGGATCGACCCCCGCGAGAACACCGGGAAACCCAGTTCGCGGGCCTCCGCCACGTCTCGGCACACGCCGTTGGCGACGACACCGCGAACACCACGCTGGGCCGCGCCCAGGCTCAGGATGCCGCCCCAGCACGACACGTCGGTACGGCCCTGGTTGTCGACGACGATCACGCTCTGGTCGTCCGAACCCTCGACGGCCGTGGTGGCGATGTGGGCTCCGGCAGGGCCTTCGGTGCACGGTTCGAGCCCCACGGTGACGGCGAATCCTACGACGGCCGCGGGGCCCCACACCGGACGGATGTCGCCGACTCCGGGGGGAAGCCCGAGCTGGTCGAGCGCGTCGCTGACTGCGGCTGAGTCGAGCGCCGCGAAGCGGTCCAGGAGAGATGAGTTGCTCATGGCTTCCACTTCAACAGCCACCAGATATATTCGGAAGGTCTGATTTCCTCTATCAGTAAGAGGCTGTGCGAATCATGGTCGAGATCCGGCAGGCCCGGTACTTCGTCGCGGTCGCCGAAGAACTCCACTTCGGCCGTGCGGCGCAGCGGCTGCAGATGTCCCAGCCACCGCTGTCCCAGGCGATCAAGCAGCTTGAACAGCAGCTCGGCTGTGAACTGCTGCACCGCACCCAGAGGTCGGTGGCCCTCAGCCCCGCCGGAGCCGTGTTCCTGGACCACTGCCGCGCCCTGATCCGGCACGCCGAGGAAGCGGAAGCCGCCGCCCGGCAGGCCGCCACCGGGCGCGGCGGACGACTGAGCCTGGGGGCCGTCGCGTCGGCCTTCTCCTGGCCCCTGCCGCTTGTGCTGGAGCGGTTCCACCAGGCCCTGCCGGACGTCGAGATCCGCACCCAGGAGATCGACACCCACGAGGCCGCGGCGGGGCTTCTCGACCGCTCGCTCGACTGGGCGATCGTGCGTCAGACCGCCCCGGTGCGAGGCACCACGGCGACCTCTCTCTTCGCCGACCGGTTCGTCGCAGCCCTGCCGGTCCGCCACCTCGCCGCCGACGCCACCGGCCCGCTGGATCTGGCCGACCTCGCGGGCGACCCGTGGGTGTGGCTGCACCGCCATATCTCGCCCGACTACCACGACGCCATGGCGACCATGTGCCGGACCGCAGGATTCAGCCCTGTCCCGGCCCACTGGGCGCGGTCGGTGACCTCACAGATCGCCATGGTCGAGTGCGGACTCGGCGTCACCGTCGTACCCGCCGCGGCGTCCACATCCCGCCCCGCCGTCAGGTTCAGACCGCTCCGTCGCGCGACGGTGACCATCGAACTCACCGCCATGACGAGATCCAGCCCCGGCGCACTGGCCGAACGCCTCACCGCCATAGCGACACAACTGACCACGGGGTAGGCACTGCGGAGCCCGCTGCCCGGGTTCAGCCCGTGGCCCCACGATGCGACTTCAGGGTGGTTGGAGATGGGCTGGTCAGCCCCGGGGACTGCCCCAGTCGGCGGTGATCTCCTGTGCCGCGTCCCGCAGGAAGGTCAGGAAGACCTCGGTCAGGGGGGTGAGCGAGGTGTCGGACATGGTGACCGCGTGGAGTTCGCGGTGCAGGCGGGGCCCGGCGATATCGCGGTGGGCGACGCCGGGGAGCCGGGTCAGGGCCAGGCGGGAGGGAGACCAGGGCGACGCTGATGCCGGTGCCGACGAGGGCCTGGGCGACGGCGTGCTCGTCATCCTCGGCATTGGCACCCTCCGCACCGCTTGCAAGGCTCCGGACGTGGAGTCGCCCGCTGTGGAAACCGAAGGGTGCGGGCGGTGGCGCGCCGCCTGTCTCGCCGGGCTCGGAACCGCCCTCGGCAACCCAAAGGCGGGCATGTTCGCCGTTTCCGTGTTGCCCCAGTTGGTCACCCCCGACGGCCCGGTGCTGCTCACCAGCCTTGCTCTCGGCGTGCTCTGGACCGCGATCAACGTCGGCTGGTACCTGCTCTTCACCTGGGCTGTCGGTCGGGGCGCCACCTTCTTCTCCCGGCCCGCCGTGCGCCGGGGGCTGAGTATCGGTACGGGCACGGTTCTGGTCCTGCTCGGCGTGGGCGTCGCCGCAGGGGTATGAGCCGCCGGCGTGGAGCGACCAGGAGCAGTCCTGCGGACGTGTGCCACGGTCGAGTACGGCTCCAGACGTCGTCGGGGCCGCCCTGGGCGGGAAACACTCCATGAGTGTTCCTCCAGACAGCGCTCACACAGCTCCTGGGAGACGCCACCCAGAGTCGTAATGCCTTCCTCTGTAAGCCAGTTGAACCACTCGATGTAATTGCCGAGGAAGCCGTAGAGGGTTCGAGCGGAGCGCGCAGCCCGATGAGCACAGGCATCTGCTCGCGGATGAGCGGATGTTGGGCCACATCCCAGGACTCCCAGCCTGTGGCGGAAAAGCTGATCAGTTGCATGCATCGGAGGCTGGATATTCGACACGCCCTGAACGCCGCAGACTTCGTGGGATCACTCGTACGCGTTCCATGCGGAATGCGACACGATGATTGAGCATCGACTTCCGGCGCGGCGCCGCGCGAGCACTCCTGAGGCGGTATGGCCGCGAGCCGGGGCACCGTACGCGGCGGCCCCGGCTCGCCCCCGGGAGATGCGCCCGGCGGTCAGCCGCCGCAGGAGGTCGAACGGCGCCACCCGACTGCCGGGCAGCCGCCGCGTCTCACGCCACCACCGGACCGATGAACCGCACGTCCGGATGGCGGGGCGAGGGGCCGTCCAGCACGGGCCGGTGGCGCCCGCGCAGCGCGTGGTCGAAGAAGGCGCCCAGGTAGGCCCGTTGGCTGCCCGTCGAGCGCTCGGCGTCCACCGTGCCGATCATGCTCGCGCGCAGTCCGTCCGGCAGCGTGACCGCCTGGTCGAGCTGCGGCAGCAGCGACTGGTAGTCGGTGTACGAGTTGTGCGCGGCCTGCGGCCACCACAGATCGCGCTTCCAGCCCGGCGAGCGCGCCCAGAGCGACTTCCAGGACGGGGACGTGCGGTGCGTGTGCGGCTCCACCGAGCCGTCGTCGTGGAAGAGCTTCGCGCCGAACAGCAGGAAGGGCCGGTCCAGTCCGGCCTTGGCCACCGGCAGCAGCTTGTCCGGATCGCTCCAGTGCAGGCCCAGCGGTGCGTCCAGGAAGGCGCCCGCGCCGATCCGGCGGTCCTGGTGCATCGCCATGGCCGCCGTCGTGCCGCCCATGGAGTGCCCGTACATGCCCACCCGCCGCAGGTCCAGGGCCCCGGCCAGGCCGGCGGGCAGCCTGCGGCGCCCGGCGTCCGGGTTGCCGCCGTCGGACAGCAGCCGCAACCGGTCGAGCACGAAGAGGACGTCGGCCACCCGGATGTCCAGGGCCAGCTGCCACTGCGCCGACTGGTCCGTCATCCGCTGGAGTTCGGGCGAGGTGGTCACGACCCGCCCGTCGGGGAACTCCACGGCGTGCGCCTCGCCCGGATGGTCGACGGTGACCACCGCGCAGCCCTCGGAGGCGAGTTGGGCGGCCATCGAGGTGTCCAGGGTGCGCTCGTTGTACATCCCCGGGCTGAACAGCACCACCGGCGTACGGCCCGCCCGGCCCGCCACCGGGGCACCGACGCGGGCGTGGGTGCCGATTCCGGCCCAGTCGATCCGGTCCGGCTCCAGCCCGAGCAGCTCGGCGGCGCCCTGGCCGAAGACCCGCGCGGCCCCGGGGCGCATGTACGGGGCGCGGGTGCCGCCCCCGTGCCCCGCCTCGGCCGCCGGGTACCAGACGCTGACCATCACCTCCCGGTGCCGCGCCGTGTCCCAGGGGTCCCGCCGCCGCGTGTCGACGAGGTGCAGCTCCGTGGTGCCCACGGCGTAACGGCCCGTCGGCGCGGGCAGGGTGAGCCGTACGGGGCCGCTCCCGTCCTCGTCCCGCGCTCGCGCCTTCGGCCGCTCGCCCTGCTCGCCGCCCGGCAGGCCGAAGGCCGGTACCGAGGCCGTGAATCCGGCCGCGGCGAGTGCGCCGACGACGGCGCGCCGGGTCCTGCGGTGCGGGGTACGCCTGTGTGTTCGCATGAGGTGAACTCTGCGGCAGCCGCCCGATGCCGTACACCGCGCCTTCGGCAGGCGCACCCCCGACCTTCGCCGGTTGCGCACCAGGGCTCGCGCCGTGCGGCTCAGGGGAAGTACGGCGCGGCGTCGCGCCCGCGCCCGCGCCCGTAAACCGTGAACTGCCCGCCGCCGCCCGCCTGTCGCGCCGCGCTACTCCGCACGGCGTAGGGCGGGTACCTTCGGGCGGATGACGACGCGGCGCGACGCGCGCGCCATGCTGGCCCCGCCAGGAGAACGATCACCGGGCGGCCCGACGACGCCACCGCGTGCGGCGAGCCGGACAGGCAAGGCGCCGCACGAACCAGCCAGGAGGGCCGGAGCAGATGCACCGCGAGGCGCGCAAGGTCGAACGGCTCAGCTACGCGACGGGCGCCTTCCTGATGCTCTCCGGGCTGGTGCACGTGGTGGTCTTCTTCGTGGACGGCGGCCCGTGGAACGGCCCGGTCTCCTGGCGGAAACCGATCACCTTCGGCTTCTCCTTCGGGATCACGCTCATCGCGGTCACCTGGGTGACCTCCTACCTGCGCATGCCGCCCCGCCGCCGGACGCTGCTGCTCCTGCTCTTCGCCGCCGACTGCGTCCTCGAAGTCGCGGGCATCAGCCTCCAGGCGTGGCGGGGGGTGCCCTCGCACCTCAACATGGAGACCCCGTTCAACACGGTCGTCTCCATCCTGCTCGCCGTCGGCGGCGGGCTGCTGGTCGTGCTGCTCTCCGCGTTCGCGGTCGCCGCCTTCCGGGAACGGCCCGACGGGCCCGCGGGCATGCCGCTGGCGCTGCGTGCGGGCTTCGGCATCCTGCTGCTCGCCCTGCTCTCCGGCGCGGGGATGATCGCGCGCGGCGTCGTGCTGAGCCGTACGGGCCACCAGCAGGACGCGTACAGCTCCACCGGCTTCCTCAAGCCCTTCCACGCGGTGACGCTGCACGCCGTGCTCATCCTCCCGGCGCTGGCGTGGCTGCTCTCGCTCGCTCCGTTCGACGCCCTGGGCCGTACCGGGCGGGAGCGGACGGTGGCGGTGGCCGTCGGCTGCTACGCGGCGGCGGTGCTGGCGGCCGGGGTCTGGGCGATCACGGCGTTCTGAGCGCGGCGGCGCGGGCCGGGTCCTGCCCGGACAGCGGCTTCGCGTAGCAGCGGCTCGACTCGTGGAAGCGGTAGTGGCCGAACTTGGTGACCGGCACGTAGCCGCTGGAGAGGTAGAGCGCGATCGCCTCCGGCTGCTCCGTACCTGTCTCCAGCACCATCCGGTCGCGGCCGGCCTCGCGCGCACTCTCCTCCAGGGCCGCCAGTATCCGGCGGGCGAGCCCGCGCCCCCGCGCCTCGCGGATCACGAACATCCGCTTGATCTCGGCGTCCCCGTCCTCGTAGCCGTCGTCCCCGCGCTCCTTCGCCCGCCAGCCGCCGGTGGCCAGCGGGCGGCCGTCGGGGTCGTACGCGAGCAGGTACAGCCCGTTCGGGACGTCGAACATCTCCGGGGCGAGCGGCGTCACGTCGCTCTCCCCGTAGCGCTCGGTGTACTCCTCCTGAACGATGTCGTTCAGCTTCACCGCGTCGGGATGGTCGTACCGGACGGGAACTATCTCCATTCGTGCATCGTAAACGTGCTCGAATGTGCCATCGACGCCGGTCGGGCTGCTGAGCGAGGCGGCTGCCCACCCCGGGGCGCAGGCCCTCGGGGCGGGCAGGCGGGGGATCACGGATTCAGGACGGGGCCCCGTGCTCGGGCGGCGCGTTCACGAGTTCGGCCTGTGGCGCCGTGCCCGGCCCGGCACCATCGCCCCGTACGAGCTCCCGCGCCGCCGCCCGGCGCGCCAGCACCACGACCGCCGCCGTGGCGACCGCCGCGTACCCGGCCAGCGCCAGCGCCACCGCCCGCATCCCGCCGGTGAACGCCGCCCCGCGCAACTCCCCGCCCCCGTACGCCGCGAGCAGCGCGCCCGCCGCCGCGAGCGCGACGGCCTCGGTGGCCAGCCGTGCGGTGTTGAACAGTCCGGCGGCCGTGCCCGCCTGGTCCGGCCGCACGCTGCTGATCGCCAGCCCGTCGAGCACGCCCATGGTCAGCCCGGCGCCCGCACCGATCAGCACGAAGGGCACGAGCAGCCGCCCGGGGCCGCCCTCCGGTCCGAGCACCGCCGCCAGCAGCAGCGCACCCGCCCCGCTGACCGCCACCGATCCGGCGACGAGCCGCACCGGCGAGTACCGCTTCGCCAGCGCCGCGCCGACGCCGGGCAGCAGCACCACGGGCAGGGTCAGCATCAGCAGCCACACCCCGGCCCGGCCCGCGCCGAGTCCGACGACGTCGATCAGATAGGAGGGCAGATAGACCAGCAGCGGCACGAGAATCCCCATCAGGGCGCCCGCCGCCACCGCGTACGCGAGGAAGCGCGCGTTCCCCACCAGCCCCAGGTCGAACATCGGCGCGGGCACCCGGCGTTCCACCCGTACGAAGACGACGGCCAGCGTGGCCAGCACGGCGAGCGCCGCGACGACGCCGGGGTGGGCGAACCCGAGCACCGGGCCCTCGTTGAGCACGAAGACCAACAGGACCAGCGGCACGGCGAACAGCACCCCGCCCCACCAGTCGATCCCGCGCCCGGGCCCCCCGGCCGGCTCCGGCCGCCCGTGCCGCCGCCCGCCGGTGCCGGGCAGCGCCGGCAGCCCGGGCGCCAGCAGCAGAACCAGCCCGGCCACCACCGCCGGGACCGCGAACACCGCGCGCCAGCTCAGCGCGTCCACCAGGAAGCCGCTGATCATCGGCCCGAACGCGGTACCGCCGCCGAGCACCGTGCCCAGCAGCCCGAACGCCCGCCCGCGTGCCGGGCCGTCGAAGGTCGCCGCGAGGATCGCGGCCCCGGCGGTCGTCGCGGCGGCGGCTCCGGCACCGCTGAGGCCGCGCGCCACGTTGAGCACCACGACGTCCCCGGCGAGCGCGCCGCCCAGGCCGCCCGCGAAGAACAGCGCCACACCGCCCGCGAACACGCGCCGCCTGCCGTACACGTCGGCCAGTGCGCCGGTGATCACCAGGAACCCGGCGAACGCGGCGTTGTAGCTGTTGACGACCCACTGGGAGGCGGCGAGCCCGGCGCCCAGTTCGTCGGTGATGCCGGGCAGCGCCACCGACGCCCCCGTGATCGTCAACGGGAACATCAGTGACGACAGCAGGACCGTCGCCAGCACCAGGGCAGGAGGGAGGGGAGGGAAGAAGGAGGAAGAAGAGGATTTCGTACGCACACAGTGCTCCGCCGTCGAGACGTGGAGCCGCGCAGCGCAAGGGGCGCCGCACGGCAGCTGACGCTGGTACGGCGGAGCGTGGGTTCAGGGAGTCGCGCCGCCGTTACGGGCGGCGCACCCTGTCTGAGAGAGGCATCGGGGCCAGCGTATGCGCCCGCCTCCCCCGGGGCGCAACCGGTTTCGCGTACGGACACCGGGCGCGCACCGGGTACGCGCACACGGCGACGGCCGCAGCCCCCTGGGTCGAGGAGCGGCTGCGGCCGTCGCCGGATGACGGGTGCCTGGTGCCGTGGCGCCGGGTGTCCGTACGCGTGGCTCAGACGATGCGCTGGAGGACCCACTCCGGCGCGCCCTCGCCGCCGAGGGTCGCGCGGTCGCCGTGCCGCGCGGTCAGCGTGCCCGCGTACTGGTTGTCGAACGGCTTGATGGTGACGGCCGAGCCGTTGTCCGGGCCCTCGATCTGCCACAGGTCGAGCGCGTTGCCGCACTCCTCCACGTAGACGGCGGGCGGGAAGATGCGCAGCGGCGACTGGGCGAGGCAGCGGTTCGGCTGCTGCCGGTCGACGATCTGCACCGCGCCGTTCGGCAGGGTGCGCACCGTCCACACGGTGTCGGGGGTGCACGCTCCGAGGCTGCCGCCCAGGTAGCCCTCGCCGGGGGTCAGGCACGCGCCGGTGCGGACGTCGTGGATGAGGTAGTCGCCGTCGTCGGCGGCCTGGGCGGGGGTGGCCAGTGTCAGCACGGCGGCGGCGGACGCGGCGAGGGAGAGGATCGTTCGGATACGCACGGGACTCCTCGTACGGGGGAAGGGAGGGGTGGTTACACCCGGACGAGCGGTGAGCCGCTGACCGGGACGCCTTAAGATCACAAACTTCCGCCGCCCGGCCCCCGCGCCCCACCGGCGACCCGCCCGATTCACCCCATCAGCGGGCGCGTGCCCCGGTGTGGGAGCCTGGCCTCGCCAACCCCCTCCGCACTACCGCACGACCTCGGGAGCATGTCTTGGAAACGGTGACGACCGTCAATGTGAACGGACTGCGGGCCGCCGCCAAGAAGGGCTACGCCCAGTGGCTCGCCGCCACGCCCGCCGACGTCGTGTGCCTCCAGGAGGTACGTGCCGAGGCGGACCAGCTGCCCCCGGAGATCCGTGGGCCGGAGGGCTGGCACACCGTCTACGCGCCGTCCGCCGCCAAGGGCCGCGCCGGGGTCGCCCTGCTCACGCGCCGCGAGCCGGACGCCGTACGGGTCGGCTTCGGCGTCCCGGAGTTCACGGACGCGGGGCGCTACGTGGAGGCGGACCTGCCGGGCCTGACCGTGGCGAGCCTCTACCTGCCCTCCGGCGAGGTGGGCACGGAACGGCAGGCCGAGAAGGAACGCTTCCTCGACGCGTTCCTCCCCTACCTGCGCGACCTGCGCAAGCGGTCCGCCGACGAGGGCCGCGAGGTGCTGGTGTGCGGCGACTGGAACATCGCCCACCAGGAGGCGGACCTCAAGAACTGGCGCACCAACCGCAAGTCCGCCGGATTCCTGCCCTCCGAGCGCGCCTGGCTGTCCCAGGTCCTGGACCCGGACGACGGCGGCTTCGTGGACGTCATGCGCGCCCTGCACCCGGACGAGACGGGCCCGTACAGCTGGTGGTCCTACCGGGGCCGCGCCTTCGACAACGACGCGGGCTGGCGCATCGACCTGCAGTGCGGCACGCCGGGGCTGGCTTCCCGTGCGGTCAAGGCGTACGTGGAACGGGCGGCCACGCACGCGGAGCGGTGGTCGGACCACGCACCGGTGACAGTCGTGTACTCCTGACGGAGAACGCGTGCTCCTGACGGAGAACGCAGCCGGGATCAGGTACCCCGCTACGGGCCATGACCGAGGGCGCCGGAACGCCGCTGAACATCGCTGAACGTCGAAGCGGGAGAACTCATCCCCTGGCTCCCCCGGTGTCTGGCGTCGGCCAGGCGTCTCCGCCCGGCCGTAGGCCGGCGGGGCGGCCCGGAGGTCCTTTGCTCAGCCCTGGAACCAGTTGGCTCCGAAGCTCAAGGTGCGCCCGTCCAGGGTGACGGACTGTCCCTCCGGGAGCAGCGGCTCCCGGAGGGCCGGCAGGGGTAGCCGGTGCCACTCGACCGTGACTCCGACCTCGCTGTGGTGGTCGAGCAGGGCCTCCGCGCGCATGTCGGCCAGGAGTTCCGGATCATCGATCCCGTCGGCGTCGCTGTCCGGCTCCGGTTCGCCTCCGACGTGGTCGTAGTCGTCGTCGAATCCCATCTCCGTGAAGCCGGGGATGTGCAGGCGGAGCAACGGGATCAGATCATGTTCCGCCACACGCACGCCCTGCTGGTAGATCCGCAAGGACAGTTCCTGGCCCGCCGACGCGGTCAGCTCGAAGCCGCCGCCCGAGCGAACGTAGTCCTGGATGGCCGACTCCGTCGCAGCCACGCTCCGATGGACGCCCGCGTACGCCGTCGACACGCTGCCCGACGTGTTGGAGCCTTCAATGAGAAGAAAACTGTGCATGGCGGCCATGTAACCAGAGCCATGCCCCGGCGCGGGCGGCGCTGCCGGGCGGCGCTACAGGGAAACGAGGGGGTGCGGTCAGCCGTGCGGGCAGCGCCGCTCCCCGCTCACCAGGACATGTGCCGGGCTTGATCCGTGGTGGCGGACATCCGGGATCAGGGGTTCAGCCCCGGGACGTCCGCCCGCTTCGACGAGGCATTCGTTCGGCGGCAGCCTGTCCGGTTCAGCTGCGACCAGGCTCCGACGCCCAGGGCCGTACCGATGCCCAGGAACGCTCCGACCCCGGCAGGCACCACCCACTGCGTGAGAGAAGGCTCGGCGTTGCCACCGCTCCCGGTGAGGGCGAGTACGGCAGTCAGCAGGCCGTAGGGGATCAGCAGCGTTCCCGCCCAGGCCGGCGCGAGCAGCAGCCACCGAGGGAGCCTTCGCCCCCATGGCCGGACAAGGGCGAAGGCCAACATCACGCCCGCCAGCGTCAGCACGGCCGTGAAGTCGATGCCGTGCCTTTCCATCCACAGCACGGCATCGGGGGCACCGTTCTTCTCGAACTCGTCCGCCACATCGAACCCGTCCGCAAGCCCTGCCCTGCCGCCGAACGCCCAGTACGTTTTCAGGGCGATGTAGGGCGCGGCGGCCGCACTGCACAGCGCCACGACCTTCTGGACTGCCGGCGTCACCACGCGCGTCAACTCCGCTCCTGCCTCCGGGCCCGAACCCGGCCGGCGGCTGTCGCCGACCGGGTCCACAGTGCTCCGTTGCCGGACCCCAGACGTCACGCCTGGGTAGCGTCTCCACGGCGGGCCCTCCGCCGAACGGGGGAAGCGGAATCATCTTTTGGTACGCGTTCCGTCCAGGCGTTCCGCTGCTGGGCCGCCCGCCTGTCGTGGAACGCGGTGCGGCTCACGGGGAGCGCTGGTGCGGCCACGCACCGGTCACCTCGGTCTGCGACCGCCGACGGCTCACCCGGCGGCCCGGCCGGGGAGACGCGGCGGGCACCGCCGAGTGAGCCCTCGGGTTACTTGCGCCAGAAGAGGTGGTGGGTCACGGTGCCGCCCGGGCTGGGGACCACGTCGAGGTGGAAGCGGTCGAGCAGTTCGTCGGGCGACCCCCAGAGCCGTGATCCGGTCCCGAGCTTCACCGGCGAGACCGCCACGTGCAGGGTGTCGATCAGGTCGGCGTCGAGGAACTCCCGGATGGTGGTCGCCCCGCCCCCGAGCCGTACGTCCTTGCCCTGCGCCGCCTCACGCGCCTGCTCCAGGACGGTGGCCGGGTCGGCGTCCACGAAGTGGAACGTGGTGTCGGAGAGCGTGAAGGAGGGGCGGGTGTGATGGGTCATGACGAACACCGGCGTGTGGAAGGGGGGTTCGTCGCCCCACCAGCCCTGCCACTCGTGGTCCTGCCAGGGCCCGCGCTGCGGACCGAACTTGTTGCGGCCCATGATCTCGGCGCCGATGTTGTGCGTGAAGTCCCGCGTGAGGTAGTCGTCCAGACCCCGGCTGCCACCCGGGTCGGTGCGATTCGGCCAGCTCGCGGTGGCACCGGCCCAGGACATCATCGCCCCGGGATCGGCGTGGCCGAACGGCCTCTCGAAACTCTGGCCCTCGCCGGCGCCGATGCCGTCACTTGAGACGGTGAAGTTCTGGACTTTCAGTAGCTGAGCCATGCGCTCCTCCTCGTGCTGCGCGCGCTGCTGCGCTGCCGCTCTGAAGGGAGACTCTCCGAGCGGCAAGAAATCATCGTCGCGCGCGAGACCGCTACCGGACCGCTAGCGGACCACTGCTTCGTCAGCCGCGGAGGGCGGGGCGTGGCATTGGCGGGCGGCGGCGCTGCCCTGGTCGACGAGGTCCTCGTACACCCCGACCTTGAACCGGATCAGGTCCAGGGACTCGGTGAGCCTGCCGATCTCGGTGGTGACGCGCTCCTCGTGCCGGCGCATGAGCGCGAGCCGCTCCGCCTCGTTGCCGGCTCCCTTCCTGACCAGGTCCGTGTACTGGCGGAGCGTGGGTACGGGCATTCCGGAGGCGCGGAGGATGATGCAGACGTGCAGCCAGGCCACGTCGTCCTGGCTGTAGACGCGGCGCCCGCCAGGCCCGCGGCGCACAGGGCGGAGGAAGAGGCCCTCGTGCTCGTAGAAGCGCAGCGCGTGCACGCTCAGGCCGGTGCGCTCGGAGACCTCTCCGATACTCAGCGTCGCCGTGTCCTCAGCCGTGCTCTCAGCCATGGCCCCAGGGTATCGGGGGCGATCTGGGGTTGAGCTAGAGAAGACTCTAGTTCCTAGGGTGCCTCCTGCGGCCGACGGTCTGTCGGCCCGCCTCACCGTCGGCTCAGTAAGGAAGCATCTCCATGCGCTACCGCACCCTCGGCAGAACCGGTATCGAGGTCAGCGTCCACTGCCTCGGGACGATGATGTTCCAGGACGGCTGCAACTCCGACCACGACGACTGCGTCCGCATCATCCACGCCGCCCTCGACCAGGGCGTCAACTTCGTCGACACCGCCGACATGTACGGAGCAGGCGAGTCGGAGGAGATCGTGGGCAAGGCGCTCCGGGGTCGCCGTGACGACATCGTGCTCGCCACCAAGGTGCACTTCCAGATGGGCGAGGGCCGCAACCGCAGCGGCAACTCGCGGCGGTGGATACTCAAGGCGGTCGAGGACAGCCTCAGGCGTCTGGACACCGACTGGATCGACCTCTACCAGGTGCACCTGCCCGACCACTCCACGGACATCGAGGAGACCCTCTCGGTGCTCAGCGACCTCGTGCGCCAGGGGAAGATCCGCGCTTTCGGCTGCTCGAACTTCCCGGCGGAGGAGATCGTCGAGGCGCACCACGTGGCGGAAAGGCGCGGCCTCGGACGGTTCCGCACCGCCCAGCCGCCCTACTCGATCCTGGCCCGCGGGATCGAGGCCTCGCTCCTGCCCGTGGTCCAGCGCCACGGCATGGGCGCACTCGTGTGGAGCCCCCTCGCCTTCGGCTTCCTCACCGGCAAGCACCGCAAGGACCGGCCCGTCGATCTGGCAACCGGCCGTGCCGCGCTCCGCCCGGCGTTCTTCGACCCCGCGCTCGCCGAGAACGCCGCCAAGCTCGACGCCGTCGAGCAGCTCGTCGAACTCGCGAAGAGCATCGGCTGCACCCTCCCGGAACTCGCGGTGGCCTTCACCGTCGCCCACCCGGCCGTCACTTCGGCGATCATCGGGCCGCGGACCATGGAGCAGTTGGAGGGCCTCCTCAAGGGTGCCGCGCTCACCCTGGACGACGCGACGCTCGACCGCATCGACGAGATCGTGCCGCCCGGGGTGAACCTGTACAACCCGGCCACGTCCTTCCCGCCGCGCTCGCTGACCGACACCGCGTCGCGCCGCCGCCCGCTCGCCGAACGCGCCGCCGCCTGAGTGCGCGCACGCCGCCCGGGCGCGGTTCACCGAGGGTGACGCGGGCGGACGCCTGACGGGTCCGCCTCGCGAGGCTCCTCGCCGGTGGGTGCCGGTTCGCTCAGGGCCTGGTCGACCCATTCGGGGGCGTATGGGGAAGCGGCCAGGGACGGCAGGCAGGGCGGGCAGGCGTACGGCCGGAAGCGGGCGGCGGAGTCCTGCCGGACGGTGAGCAGGGTGCCGCAGCGTACGCAGACGCGGGTGAGGGTCACGGGCATACGGGCACCAGCCGTCCGTCCGGGCCGAGCACGAGCAGGCGGCGGCGCGGGTGTGGCTCGTACGGGGGCATGTACGGCCGCACGGGCGGCAGTTGTCAGTGGCGGCGCTTACATTCAGTGAGTACAGCGTCGCCCTCCGGGACGGCGGTGCACAATGCCGATCGCGTGTCACTGGCCAACTGTCACGAGGGGGACTGCCGTGAACCGACGCAACGCGCAGGGAGGAACCGCGGCGACGACGGCTGCCGTGTTCGGGGAGGTGCTCCGGCATTTCCGTGAGGCGGCCGGGGGGACGCAGGAGGGCCTCTCGAACGACATCCCGTGCGACAGGTCGCATGTCGCCCGCATCGAGGCGGGCACGCGGGTTCCGCCGGAGGCGTTCGCCCGCAAGTGCGATGAACTCTTGGGTACGGGTGGGGTACTGGCCCGGTTGTGGAGCCGGATCGACTGGTATCCGCCAGCACAGCACCCCGACTGGTTCAAGCGCCGGGCGAGTATGGACGCGGTAGCGGTGGCCCTCCGTGAGTATGAAGCGCACGTCGTGCACGGGCTGTTGCAGACTGAGGAGTACGCCCGGTCGCTGTTCAGAGTCACCAATCCCGAGGCCATGCCGGAAGAGATCGAACGGCGCGTGGCGGCGCGATTGAACCGGCAGCATCGCTTCCTGCTTTCCGGCGGGCCGATGCTGGTGGTGATCCTTCACGAGAGTCCACTCCGCACCGTCGTGGGAAGTGCGGCCGTGATGCGTGCGCAATGCGAGCACTTGCTGAAAGTCGGTGCGCTGCCCAACGTCCGGGTGCAAGTAGCGCCGTTCGACAATCCGGCACTGTCTCTGCCGGATACGTCCATGTCCCTGATCACGATGCCTGATGGCCAACAGCTCGTGTACTCCGAGTCGCTGGACCTCGGCCACTTCGACGATGATCCGGCAACCGTGGCACGGCACGCGCAGACCTATGATGTGCTCAGGGCGGACGCGCTTTCAGCCCCCGAATCTGCCGCTCTGATCACCGAAATCATGGAGAGGTACGGCACTGATGAGCTTTCCCGATCTGAGCGCGGCGAAGTGGCGCAAAAGCAGCTACAGCGGCGGCAACGGCGGCAATTGCGTCGAGGTGGCCCCCGGTTTCCCCGGCGTCGTTCCGGTGCGTGATTCCAAGGAGCCGCTGGGGCCGGTGCTGGTGTTTCCGGAGACCGCGTGGGTCTCCTTCGTCGCGGAGGTCAAGTACGCGTAGCGCGCGCCGCGTCAGGCGGTTCGGGGTGACCGGGCCGGTGACGGGGCCGTGAGCGCGCCGAGGAGTACGGGCGCGTCGCGCCGGTTCGTGGCGATGCAGTACCGCCGGTCGCCGTCGCGGCACTCGATGACGACGCCGTCGAGCTTGTACGCCTGCACCCAGTGGTCGGGGTCGCCGGGCTTGAGTGCGCTGACGCGTTCCACGGTCAGCGTCTCCGGCAGGGCCCAGCGGGCGGCGTGGCCCGTGGGGTCCGGGGTCGCGGCCGGGGGTCCGTCGCCCACCACGAGGTGGCCGTAGCCTGCCACGCTGTCGGGGACGTCCCCTCCCAAGGACGCCCGCACGCAGCGCCTCTTCCTGGGCGGCACGGGGACGATGTCGCTGGTGTCCGCCGCTCTCTTCAGCCGCCGCCGTATCCACCAGGCGGTCATGAGGCCGAGAACTGTCGCAGGCGGCACCCCGGCGGCCATCAGGAGCAGTGCCTCGCGCACGCTGCCCGCCATCATGCCCGCCACGACGCCGAGGGTGCTCAGGGCGGCCATGGCCACCCAGCCGGTGGTGAGTCCCCAGGGGACCAGCGACTTCGTGACCTGCCAGCGGTAGCGGCCCCACCAGCTGGTCACCAGGAGCATGAGGCCGCAGGGCAGCACCAGGAGGGCGAAGGCCAGCGGCGCGCGCCAGTCCTTGACCGGGGAGGCCCAGGTCTCCTGGGTGGCGGAGCCGAACCGCACCTTGCTGATCTCGCCCTGCCAGTACGTCAGCGTCACCTTGTCGCCGACGCGTACGACGTCCTGGACGGGCTCCGAGCCCTCCATGCGCACGCGCTGCTCGGGGCCCGAGTCGCCCTCGGACAGCAGAATCCAGTGCGCGGTGCTCTTGCCCGAGGGTTTGCTCTCCGTGCCCTGGACGACTGCCGGGGCGGTGGACGTGCAGGAGTCCGACCGCGCGTCGGCCGGGCAGACGGGCGCCGACTCGTACTCGCGGACGTCTGCGACCTTGGCCGACACGACGGCGAACAGGACGGCGGAGACCAGTACGAGGAGCAGGCCGATGCAGGCGGGCAGCACGGTCTTCCACGGGCGGGGGGTCTCCGCTTCCTGGCCTGGTATCCGGTGCGCCATCCCGCCGCCCCCCTCGCGCTCGTGCACATTCCGTCCACACTTCGTGCGACTGAGTTTACCTGGCGGCATATGCCAAATGAATGTGAAGAAATGCGGCGGAATCCAGCCCGCCGCCGGGCGCACCCGCGTGCTACTCCTGGGTGGGGGCCTCGCTCAGCCACGCGTCGAGTTCGCTGCGGACCCGGCGGTCCATGGCGAGGCCCAGCTCGGCCTGCACGACCTCTTTGGCCAGGGGGTTCACGCGCTCCAGCGTGTGGCTGATGCGCTCCGCGTCCGTGTCGGAGAGGTCGCCGGAGAGCAGGTGGGTGCGGACGACGTCACTGAAGATCGCGGCGATGGCGTCAGCGTGGGCACGCAGTTCGCGCCCGGCGGTCAGTACGGCGGCAAGCGGAATGCCCTCGCGGACCAGGGCGGCCGAGGCGTCCAGCAGGCGGCGGCTGACGTGGACGAGGTCGTCGCCGTCGATCGCGACGTAGCCGATTTCCAGGGAGTCGGCGAGGTTCTCCGAAGTGACGTCGTCCGCGAAGTAGCCCGCCAGGTCCTCCGGGGTGAGCCGGACCGGCATCTCCTCCGAGAACGGTGTGGTGATCATCGCCTCCAGGCCCAGGAGTTCGGCGGCACTGTGCCCGACGCGGCCCTGTTCGAAGGCGGTGAGCAGGTCGGCGATGCCGCCGAGGGTGTGGCCGCGGGTCAGCAGCGAGGCGATGGTGCGCAGTCGGGCGAGGTGGTGCTCGTCGTACCAGGCGATGCGGCCCGTGCGGCGGGGCGGCGGCAGCAGTTTCCGCTCGCGGTAGAAGCGGAGGGTGCGCGGGGTGATCCCGGCGGCCTCGGCCAGTTCGGTCGCCCGGAACTCGCGCGGGGCGGCGGCCTCGTCCGGCCGTCCGCCGCCAGGCCTGTCCGGCTCGTGCGACTCGTCGTGTCCGTCCCGATCGTCCCGCTCCCCTGGATTCCGCACGCCGCCAGCCTATGCGTCCCGGAGGGGCCCCGATCCCCCGCAGCCGCCCCCGTTGAACCGCTGGAGCCCGCCTGTGCGCGGTGCCAGAATCGGAGCATGGCAGGACGCATACCGGCGTGGGCCGGTGGAACGCTCGCGGGAGCCGGATGCCTGGGCCTGGCCGTGTATCTGGCCGCGATCGGACTGGAGACGGCCAGTCAGGTCTCCGGCGTGCTGAGCCTGTTCGTCGCCCTCGTCGGGGCGGGTGTGTCCGCCGTGGGCGCCTGGCGTGGTCGGGGTGCCGGGGGCGGCGGGGGTCAGTCGGTGCGTGACAGCGCTGTCGGCGGCGGGGTGGTCCAGGTCTCCGGTGCGGGCGGGGACGTGCGGATCGTCCACCGCGGCCCCCCCGGGGCACCGCCTCCCGTACCGCCCGCCGCGCCGCCTCCCCCGGGCGGCCCGCATCCCCCGGGGACCACCACCGCGCCCGGAGGCCAGTCGGTGACCGGCAGCGGCGTGGCCGGGCCGGTCGACCAGGTGGAGAACGCCGGCGGCGGCGTCGAGATCGAGCAGGGTCCGTGACCGGGCGCAGGCGCTTCCGGCAGTGGGTGGCGGGAACCGTCGTCCACGGGCCGCTGATCCAGGTCAGCGGCGTCGAGGGCGATGTCTCGGTCACGGCGGGCCAGGGCCGCCCGGTGTACCGCGTGGACGGCTTCCCCGCCGACCGGCCCCCGCTGACCCCGGACCAGGCCCGCGCCCAGCCGGCCCGCCTCCTGCAATCCCGCCACCAGGCCGTGGAGTTCACCGGCCGTGCCGCCGAGCTGGCGCGCCTGGCCCGCTGGCGCGACGGCGCGGACCCGGCCTCCGTCCTGCTGCTGCACGGCCCCGGCGGCCAGGGGAAGACGCGGCTGGCGGCCCGGTTCGCCCGCGAGAGCCGCGGCTGCGGCTGGCGGGTCCTCGAAGCGCGTCACGCCACCCAGCTCGGCCCGGCCGCTCCCGCGCACCCTCCCGCCGCCAAGGAGGAGCGCGCCCTGCTGATCGCCGACTACGCGGAGCGGTGGCCTGCGGCGGATCTGCTGGAGATGCTGACGGACGCGGTACGGCAGGACGGGCGCGGCGCCCGCGTACTGCTGGTCTGCCGTGCGGCGGGCGTGTGGTGGCAGTCCCTGGCACACCGCCTGGACGACTTCGGCCTGCCGGCCGAGAAGCTGGCGCTGGGTCCGCTGGCGGACGAACCCGGCCTCGGCGCCGGGACCCTCTTCGACGGCGCGGTGCGCACTTTCGCCGCCGCACTCGCCGTCCCCGGCGCGGCCGACCCGGTGCCGCCGATGCCCGCGGGAGCCGGCCGGGCTGCGGAGGGCGGATTCGGCCGGGTGCTCGGGGTGCACATGGCGGCGCTCGCCACCGTGGACCGGTGGTTCCACCGGGAGCCGGACGTACCGCTGGACACCCTGGCCCACGTCTCCGCGTACCTGCTGCGGCGCGAGCGCCTGCACCGGCAGACGCTGTACGAGAACGGCGCCGTCCCGACCCACCCCGACGCGCTCTCCCAGGCCGCGTACACGGCCGCGCTCGCCGGGCCGCTGACGTACGACGGGGGCCGCGCCGTCCTCGTGCGCGCCGGTGCGTGCGCCGAGGAGGCGGCGGACCGGACGCTGAAGGACCACGCCGTGTCCTGCCCGTCCGCGACGCCGAGCACCGTTCTGGAGCCGCTGTATCCGGACCAGTTGGCGGAGGACCTGCTCGCCCTGAGCCTGCCGGGCCACGGCCTGGACGCCTACGTTCCCGACGCCTGGTCCCTCACCGCCCCGCGGCGGCTGCTGTCCGGTCCGGCGGCGGAGTGGACACGTCCCGCCCTGACCCGGCTGATCGCGGTGGCCGCCCGGTGGCCCCATGTGTGCGCCGAGCAGCTGGCTCCGCTGCTCACCGAACGGCCGGACCTGGCCCTGACCGCGGGCGGCGCCGCGCTCACCGCGCTGGCGGACATCGAGGGCCTGGACCTCTCCGTCCTGGAGGCGGTCGAGGAGCGCTTCCCCACCGAGCCGCACACCGACCTCGACCCGGGCATCGCGGCGGTGAGCGACCGGGTGCTGACCTCCCTCGCGGAGGCCGCCGACGACGAGGCGGAACAGGCCCGGCTGCACGCCCTCCTCTCCCAGCGCCGGTCCCGGGCGGGACTCCACCAGGGGGCGGTGGAATCCGCCAGGGAGGCGGCGGCCCGCCGGCGGCGGCTGGCCGAGCGCGATCCCTCGCAGGAACCCGGCCTCGCCACCGCGCTGTCGGAGCTGGCGGCGTGCCTTTCCGCGCTGGGCGAGCACGGGGCGGCGTGGGAGGAGCAGCGGGCGGCTCTGGAGATCCATCAGCGGCTGGCCGAGGCGAGTCCGGGCGTCGTCACGGACTCGCACGCGCTCGCCCTGGTCAACCTCGGTGCTCATCTGTACGCCCTGGGCCGCGGCGAGGAGGCGCTCACCGCCACGGTCGAGGCTGTCGGGCTCTGGCGCCGGCTGGCCGAGAAGGAACCCGCCGCGTGCGAGCCGCCGTACGCCGCGGCGCTGGCGAACCTCGGGGTGCAGCTGGCGCGGGCGGGCCGTCCGGCGGAGGGCCTGGCCGCGCAGCGCCAGGCGCTGGCGATCCGGCAGCGGCTCAGCGAGCAGAACCCGTACGCCCACGAGCCCGACCTCGCGATCTCGCTCTCCAACGTCGCGGCCAACCTCGGTGATCTCGGCCGCTCGGCGGAGGCGCGGGAGCCTCTGGAGCGGGCGGTTCCGCTGCTGCGTCGCCTGAGTGAGCTGAACCCCGTCCGCCGGGTGACCCTCGCCATGGCCCTCAGCAACCTCGCGCTCTGCCTCGGTCAACTGGGCCGCCGGGACGAGGCGGTGGCGGCGGCCGAGGAGGCCGTGGCGGTCAACGAGCGGCTGGCCCGGGAGCAGCCAGCCGTGCACGAGCCCGAGTACGCGCGTTCGCTCAACGGTCTCTGCGCGGTGCTGGCCCCTTCCGGCCACCATCAGCGGGTGCTCGCCGTCGGACGGCTCTGCCTGGAGATCCGCCGCCGGCTGGCCCGGGCGAACCCCGCCGCCCACGCGCACGACCTCGCCGAGTCCCTGTTCCACCACGGCAGGCACCTGTGGGACGCCGGGCGGCGGGACGACGCGCTGGCCGCCGTCCGGGAGGCGGTGGTCGTCCAGCGCGAGGCGGCTGCGGACGCGGGAGAGGCCCAGGTCGTGCGCCTCGCGAACCTGCTGGCCCACGTGGCCGTGTTCGTCGCGAAGGCGCGCCCGTACACGGAGTACGCGGCCGTCCTGGGCGAGGAGATCGTCGTCAGGCGGCAGTTGGCAACCGTGCGGCCCCAGGCGCACGGGGCCGGACTGGGCGACGCGCTCTACCGGCTCGGGTTCTGCCTGGGCACGGCGGGGAGCGCGGGCAAGTCGGCGGTCATGACGCGGCGCGGCATGAGCGCTCTGGAGGAGGCGGTCACCGTCCAGCGCGGGCTGTCGGCGACGGACTCCCCGGCCCCGGGCCTTCCCCCGGCCCCGGACCTTCCCCCTTCTCCGTCCCCCGCCCTCCAACTCGCCCGCTCCCTCACCCTGCTGTGCGTCCTGCGCGGCGAACTGAAGGAGCCGCAGGCCGCGCTCGCCGCGATCGAGGAGGCCATCGAGGTCTACGAGGCGCCGCCGGAGCACGACCCGGACGAGATCGCCGCCCTGCTGACCGCCGCGCGGAGGATGCGCGAGCTGGTCCGTGCGCGGCTGCCCGAAGGCTGACGGGCGGCGGGCGCGGGACCGTGCCGTCGGCGGGGGCCGTCGGCGGGTGCCGAGCGCGCGTAACCGGCGGTAACTCCCGCTGCCCGACCCCTACCCAGCGGTAGTGGACTGCTCTACCCTCCAAACCATGCCAGTGATTACTGGCGTGATCAGCGGGCCCTGGAGTACGGCCCCTCGGCATCTCGGACCTCGGGAGGCGGCGGCATGGCAGCCGAGCGCGAGCGCGAGCGCGAGCAACAGCACGTACGGGTGGCGGTGATCGGTTCGGGGTTCGGCGGCCTGGGTGCTGCCGTACGGCTGCGCCGCGCGGGCATCACGGACTTCGTCGTCCTGGAGCGCCGGGACGCGGTGGGCGGGACCTGGCGGGACAACAGCTATCCGGGGTGCGCCTGCGACGTGCCCTCGCACCTCTACTCCTTCTCCTTCGCCCCCAACCCCGAGTGGCCGCGCACCTTCTCCGGACAACGGCACATCCAGGCGTACCTGGAGCACGTCGCCGACACCTTCGGGCTCCGCCCCCATCTGCGCCTGCGCTCCGAGGTCACCCAGCTGACCTGGGACCACCAGGAGCTGCACTGGATCGTCGAGACCGGCGCCAACGGCGGCACGACGCTGACCGCCGACTTCGTGGTCAGCGCCACCGGCCCGCTCTCCGACCCGAAGATCCCCGACTTCCCCGGCCTGGACACCTTCGAGGGCAAGATCTTCCACTCCGCGCGGTGGGACCACGACTACGACCTGCGCGGCAAGCGCGTCGCCATGATCGGTACGGGCGCCTCCGCGATCCAGATCGTCCCGGCCATCGCCCCCGAGGCCGCACGGCTGACCGTCTTCCAGCGCACCGCGCCCTGGGTGATGCCGCGCGTCGACCGCAGGGTCACCGGCGCCGAGCGGTGGCTGCACGGCAAGATCCCGGCGACCGGCACGCTGCGCCGCCAACTCCTGTGGGCGCTGCGCGAACTCCAGGTCGGCGCCTTCACCAAGCGGCCCCGCCAGCTCGGCCTCGTCGAGAAGCTGGCCTCGGCGCACATGCGGCGCGCGATCAAGGACCCGGCGACACGCGCCCGGCTGACCCCGGACTACCGGATCGGCTGCAAACGCATCCTGCTCTCCAACAGCTACTATCCGGCGCTCGCCCGCCCCGACGTGGGCCTGGTCGCCTCCGGTCTCAAGGAGGTACGCGGCAACACCCTCGTCGCCGAGGACGGCACCGAGGCCGAGGCCGACGCGATCATCTTCGGCACCGGCTTCCACGTCACCGACCTGCCGATCGCGGAGCGGATCAAGGGCGCCCGCGGCACCACGCTGGCCGAGGAGTGGCGGACCGGCATGCAGGGCCTGCGCGGCTGCACGGCGGCGGGCTTCCCCAACTTCCTCACCGTCATCGGGCCCAACACCGGCCTGGGCAACAGCTCGATGATCCTGATCATCGAGGCCCAGCTCAACTACCTGGTCGACTACCTCGCCCAGCTGGACGTCCTGGGCGGCCCCGGCGGCCCCGGCGGCAAAGCCGCCCTCGACGCCCGCCCCGAGGCCGTACGGGAGTGGAACGCGCGCCTCCAGGACCGGATGCGGCGCACCGTGTGGAACACCGGCGGCTGCGACAGCTGGTACCTGGACGCCGAGGGGCGCAACACGACGGTGTGGCCGGGGACGACCAGCGAGTTCCGCCGGGTGACGCGGCGGCTCGACCTCGCCGAGTACGAGGTGCTGCGCGCACCGGGAGGCGCACCGGGGCGGGTGCCCGTCGCGGCGGGGGAGGAGTCCCGATGACCGGCGGAACGCGGCAGCCCGTACCGCGCGCCAGCCGTACCGTCCACTCCGCCGACGGGGCCGCCCTGCACGTGGCGGAGTACGGCGCGGCGGCGGCGCCCGCCGTCGTGCTCGTGCACGGCTGGACCTGCTCCCTCGCCTTCTGGGCCCCGGTCGTGCGGGGGCTGCTCGCAGGCGGCCACCGCGTGATCGCCTACGACCTGCGCGGCCACGGCGCCAGCCCCGCCGCCGATCCGGCCGGCTACAGCACCCGCGTCCTCGCCGACGACCTGTGCGCCGTGCTGGACGCCACCCTGGGGCCGGGCGAACGCGCCGTGCTCGGCGGGCACTCCATGGGCGCGATGACGCTGATGGCCGCCGCCGAACGCCCGCAACTGCGCGAGCACGCGGCCGCGTTGATGCTGTGCAGCACCGGCAGCGACCACCTCACCGCCGCCTCGCGGGTGGTGCCCGCGCGCCCGCCCGGGCTGCGCAGGTGGCTGCACCGCAAGGTGCTCGGCAGCAGCCTGCCGCTGGGGCCGGTGACACCGGCCGCCCGCGCCCTCCTCAAGTACGCGACCATGGGCCCCGGTTCCTCCCGTGAGCAGGTGGAGAGGTGCGCCCGGATCGTGCACGCCTGCCCGCGCCGGGTGCGGGCCGCCTGGGGCCACGTGCTCGACACGCTGGACCTGCGGCACGGGCTCGCCCGGCTGACCCAGCCGACCGCCGTCGTCGCGGGCACCGCCGACCGGCTCACGCCCTTCGTGCACGCCCGCCGCATCGCCGCCGTACTGCCGCGCTGCACCGGGCTGACGGAACTGTACGGGCTGGGGCACATGACGCCCGTCGAGGCGCCGGAGGCGGTCACCGCCGTGCTCACCGGGCTCGTACGGGACCACCTCACCGGCGCGGCCGAACCAGGCGCGGGTGAACCAGGCGCGGGTGAACCGGGAGCGGCCGAACGCGCCGCCGCCGTCGAGGAGGAGAGCGCATGAGCCGCAGGGATCTGGACGGACAGGTGGCCGTCGTCACCGGCGCCGCCCGTGGCATCGGCGCGCTGCTGGCGCGCAAACTGGCCGCGCGCGGCGCCCGCCTCGCCCTGGTGGGCCTGGAGCCGGACGCGCTGGAGGAAGTCAGCGCCTCGCTGCGCACCGCGTCCCGCGCGTGGCACGCGGACGTCACCGACCACGCCGCGATGACCCGCGTCGCGGCGGAGGTCGAGGAGCACTTCGGCACGGTGGACGTGCTGGTGGCCAACGCGGGCGTCGCCTCCGGCGGCCCGTTCCTGGACTCCGCCCCCGACTCCTGGCGGCGCGTCGTCGAGGTCAACCTGATCGGCGGCTCGGTCACCGCCCGCGCCTTCCTCCCGCTGCTGGTCGCCTCGCGCGGCTACTTCCTCCAGATCGCCTCCCTGGCGGCGATCACCCCGGCGCCGATGATGAGCGCGTACTGCGCCTCCAAGTCCGGCGTCGAGGCGTTCGCGCACTGCCTGCGCGCGGAGGTCGGGCACAAGGGGGTGCGGGTCGGCGTCGGCTATCTGAGCTGGACCGACACGGACATGGTGCGCGGCGCGGACGCGGACGAGGTGATGCGGGACCTGCGCGCCCGGCTGCCCTGGCCCGCGAACAGGACCTACCCGCCGGGCCCTGCCGTGGACCGCCTCGTCGCCGGGATCGAACGCCGCTCGCACCACGTGTACGCGCAGTGGTGGCTGCGCGGGGTGCAGGGCGTACGGGGCTGGCTGCCACCGGTGATCGGCGCGGTGGGGCAGCGGGAGATGGCGCGGTACGCACCCCGGCTGGCGGCTTCGCCCGGCGCGCGCGGAGGACTGGTCGGTGCGGGCGGCGCGGCCGACGAGAAGGCCCGCGCGGAACGCTGACGCGGGGTGGCACGGCGTGGTGGTGCCCGCCCGGGCCGGTGCGAGGGGCGCGCCCCTCGCACCGACCGCGGTGTGTGCGTCACATCGAACGGGGCTGCGGGCCTTCGTCGTCGCCCTCGTCCAGGGAGCCCCGGTCGCGCCGGGCCTCCTCCTCGGTCTCCCGCGCGCGGTCGCGCTGCCCGCCGGCGTCCTGCTGCTCGTCGGTGCCGCGCTGCGGGTCGGGGCGCTGCATGTCGCCGCCCTCGTCCTCCATGCGGCTCCGGCCCTGCTCCTCGTCCGTGCCGCCCTGCCGCCGGCGCCCCTGGTCCTCGGGCTCTTCGGACCTGTCGTTGTACACATCGGGAGGAACCATGACTACTCCAAACCGGGTGAAATACAGAGGAACATCACCAGCCTGACATGTCGCCCCGTACCTCGCATCGGGGATCTTCCTCCGCCAACCTCCACCGGCTCCACCGGCACACCGGCCCCACCCGCCGCGCGGGTCAGGACGGTTCGCGCTGCGGCAGCGGCGGGCGTCGGCGGTCGGGCACCTGGCTGTAGTCGGGCGGCGCCGCCGCCGGGTGCTGCTCCAGCCGGTCCAGTGCGGTCCGCACGGCGGCCTGGAGGTCCGGGTGCCGTCCCTCTGCCCAGTCCATCGGGCCGCGCAGCACCTCGATGTCCGGCTCCACCCCGTGGTTCTCCACCGACCAGCCGTACGCGTCGAACCAGGCGGCGTTCATCGGCACGGTGATCACCGTGCCGTCCCCGAGCCGGTGCCGCCCGGTCATGCCGACCACCCCGCCCCAGGTGCGCCCGCCCACCACCGGGCCCAGCCCGAGCAGCCGGAACGCGGCGGTGATCATGTCCCCGTCGGAGGCGGTGGCCTCGTCGGCGAGGGCGACGACCGGGCCGCGCGGCGCGTTGCTCGCGTAGCTGACCGGCTGCGCGTCGCGCGTCAGGTCCCAGCCCAGGATCACCCGGGTCAGCTTCTCGACGACCAGTTCGCTGATGTGGCCGCCCGCGTTGCCGCGTACGTCCACCAGGAGCGCGGGCCGGGAGACCTCCATCCGCAGGTCCCGGTTGAACTGCGCCCAGCCGGAGCCCCCCATGTCGGGGATGTGCAGGTAGCCGCACTTGCCGCCGCTCAACACCCGTACGACCTCGCGGCGTTTGGCGACCCAGTCCTGGTAGCGCAGCGGACGCTCGTCCACCAGCGGGACCACCGCCACGCGGCGCGGCGGGCGCTCCGGGTCCGGGCGGGAGAAGGTCAGCTCCACCGTCGTGCCCGCGGCGGCCGACAGCAGCGGAGCGGGTCCGGCGGCGGGGTCCACCGGGCGGCCGTCCACGTGCGTGAGCGTCGCGCCCTCCCGGATGCCGGAGCCCGCCAGCGGCGAACGGGCCTTGGAATCCGAGGAGTTGCCGGGCAGGATGCGGGAGATCTGCCACTCCCCGGCCTGGGTGCGGGCGAAGTTGCAGCCCAGCAGCCCGATCGCGCGCTGGTAGTGCGGCGGGCCCTCGTTGCGGCGGGCGGCGGAGACGTAGGCGTGCGAGGTGCCCAGTTCGCCGAGCACCTCCCGCAGCAGATCGGCGAACTCGCCGGGCGAGGCGACGTTCTCCACCAGCGGACGGTACTGGTCCAGCACCGCCGACCAGTCGATCCCGCACATCCGGGGCTCCCAGAAGTACGCCCGGATGATGCGGCCCGCCTCGTCGAACGCCTGCCGCCACTCCGCCGCCGGATCGACCTCGTGCAGGATGCGGCGCAGGTCGAGGTAGATGGTCGAGTCGGCGTCGGCCTGGTCGTCGGCCGGGATCACGCGCAGGTCGCCGCTGTCGCCCACGACCAGGCGGGAGCCGTCGCCGCTGACCGAGAACCAGTCGAGGTGGCCGGTGAGTTCGGTGCGCCGGGCCTTGACCAGGTCGAAGTGCTCCAGGGTGGGCCGGCCGGAGGTGTCAGCGGGGTTGACGAACGTCTCGCCCAGCGCCCCGGAGATGGGGTAGCGCAGCCAGATCAGCCCGCCGCCCGCCACCGGGTGCAGCGCCGAATACTTGGACGCCGCCACCGGGAACGGCGTCACCCGGCTCGGCAGCCCCTCCGCCTCCACCAGCACGGTGCCGCTCTCCGGAGCCGAGTCCTGCGGGTCCAGGCCCCCGGCGGCGGGGCGGCCGTCGGGGGAGAGGGCGAAGGGGGAGTGGGTGGCCGAGGAGAGCGGCACCAGGTACGGGCGGCAGCCCAGCGGGAAGGAGAGGTCGCCGGTGTGCACGTCGTAGACCGGGTCGAAGCCGCGCCAGGAGAGGAAGGCCAGATAGCGGCCGTCCCGGGTGAAGACCGGCTGCTCGTCCTCGAACCGGCCGTCGGTCACGTCGAGGAGGGTACGGTCGCCGCACAGCTTGGCGATCTTGATCTGGCTCAGCGAACGGCCGATGCCCGGGTGCGCCCACGCGAGCCATCGGGAGTCCGGCGAGAAGGCCAGGTCGTGCACCGGGCCGTTGACGGACCGGATCACCTCGGTGACCGCCGGCCCGGCCTCGGCCGCCTCCGCTTCCGCCGCCTCCGGCTCCCACCCCGCCTCGTGCGCGCCGCCCGCCCGTCCGGTGCGCAGGTCCACCACCAGCAGCCTGCCGTCGTGCGAGGCGACCGCCACCGACGCCCCGTCCGGCGCGGCCACCAGCTCCCGCACCCGCCCCAGCAGCCCCGACGCCACCCGCCGGGGGGTGCTGGGCCGGGTTGCCCGCGGCAGGTCCGCGATCTCGATCGCGTCCTCGCCCTCCGCGTCCGTGACGTACGCGATCCGCCCCGTGTCGCCGAGCATCTCGGGCAGCCGCACCCGTACGCCCGCGGTGTCCGCGATCGTGCGGGCCGGGCCGTCGCGGTGCGTGAGCCAGTACAGGCTGCCGCGCACGCAGACCGCGCTCGCCCGGCCGGTGTGGTCGGCGGCCAGCGAGTCGACGTGCGCGGAGGCGGGCACCTGGTACGTACGGCGCCCCGCGCGCGGACCGCCCAGCCGCACCTCGAGGCGGCGCGGCGTACCGGTGGGGGAGAAGTCCTCGACCAGCCACAGCTCGCCCGCGCACTGGTAGATCACCCGGTGGCCGTCGGTCGCCGCATGGCGGGCGTAGAAGTCGGCGTGGTCGGTGTGGCGGCGCAGACCGGTGCCGTCGGGGAGGCAGGAGTAGAGGTTGCCGATGCCCTCGTGGTCGGAGAGGAAGGCGATGCGCTCCTCGCCGTCCTCCCCCGGCGTCTCCCCCGGGGCCTCCTCGCCGGGCACCGCCACGAAGAGCGGGCAGTCCAGGTGCCCGTCCAGCTCCGGCAGCAGCCGCTCCCCGTGCAGCCACATGCGGCCCTTCGCGCCGCCCCGGTAGCGCTTCCAGGACGCGGGCTCGTGCGGCGCGCTCCCGGCCAGCAGCAGCGTGCGGCGCTGCCCGCCCCGCTCGGTCATGGCCAAGTGCGACACCGGCCCCCAGGGGAGCCTGCTGCCCGGGCCGCCCTCCACCGGTACCCGGTAGGACCAGGTGAAGTGGGAGAAGGGCTGGCCGTGCGAGGCGACCGCCAGAACGTCGCTGCGCCCCGTACGATCGGGGGGAGCCCAGCCGCAGACGCGGGTGTCGGTCGAGCCCCAGTAGGTGAGGCGGCGGGCCGGGCCTCCGGAGACGGGGGCGAGGTGGATCTCAGGGTCGAGACTGCGCCAGGTGGTGAACGCGATGTGTTCTCCGTCCGGTGAGAAGCGCGGGTGCCCGATGCGGGTACGGTCGACAGTCAGACGCCAGGCACGTCCCGGCTCAACGCCGAGCGGGACCAGTGGTGCCACCCAGAGGTCATCCTCCGCGCTGAAGCAGACCAGATCGCCGTGAAGGTGGGGGAAACGGAGATAAGCACCGTATTCAGTCACATACCCAATTCTTGTGGGGTATGGCGACGCGGCAAGTTGTGATCTGGCACTCATTTCGTTCGAGGACTCATCCCTGGACCTAGGAGCCTGCGTCTTTTGGCATGGACTGTCAGTGCCCCTGCGACCCGAGACCGGAGAACCACTCTCGTGGCCACCTTTTTGTACAAGCTAGGCAGACTCGCCTTCCGGCGCCGCCGCATCGTCGCCCTCTTGTGGGTGGCCTTGCTCGTCGCCGTAGGGGTGGGCGCCTCCACCGCATCCGCACCTCCCGAGGACGAGTTCGCACTGCCCGGGACGGAGGCTCAGGAAGCCTTCGACCTCATGGAGGACCGCTTCCCCGAGGCTTCGGCCGAGGGCGCGAGCGTCCGTATGGTCTTCGAGGCCCCCAACGGCGAGAAGATCACCGCTACCGAGCACAAGGCAGTCGTCAACCAGGCTGCCGAGTCGCTCAAGAACAAGGAGATGGACTCCATCTCCGACCCCTTCGCCAAGGGCAGCGGAGCGATCAGCAAGGACGGCGACGTCGCGTACCTCAGCGGTACGTACAAGGTCCCGACCAACGAGCTGGAGGACAAGACCCGCGACGGCATCGAGAAGACGGCCGAGGTCGCCCGCGGGGAGGGCCTGACCGTCGAGACCGGTGGTGACGCGCTCTTCGTGGAGCCCGAGATGGGCAGTGCCGAGATCTTCGGTATCGCCATCGCGGCCATCGTGCTGATCGTGACCTTCGGGTCGCTCGTCGCCGCCGGACTGCCGCTGATCACCGCGCTGATCGGCGTGATGATCGGCATCATGTCGATCACCGCGCTGGGTGCCACGCTCGGACTCTCCGCGACCACCGGCACCCTGGCGATGATGATCGGCCTGGCGGTCGGCATCGACTACGCCCTGTTCATCGCCTCGCGCTACCGCGCCGAGCTGATGGAGGGCAGAGACCGCGAGGAAGCGGTCGGCCGGGCCGTGGGCACGGCCGGATCGGCGGTCGTCTTCGCCGGTCTGACCGTCGTCATCGCGCTGGTCGGGCTCTTCGTCGTCAACATCCCGATCCTCACCAAGATGGGTATGGCAGCCGCCGGCACGGTGATCATCGCCGTCCTGGCCGCCATCACCCTGGTCCCCGCCGCCCTGGGCATCGTGGGCAAGCGGATCTTCGGCAAGAAGGTGCGCAAGGCCAACCCGGAGACGGGCGTACCGCCGCTGCGGGTCGCCGGTGCCAAGGAGAACATGGGCACCCGCTGGTCCCGCTTCGTGCTGCGCAAGCCGGTCATGGTGCTGGTGACGGCCGTGGTCGGGCTCGGCGTGGTCGCACTGCCGGTCTCCAGCATGACCCTGGGCATGGCGGACGAGGGCAACCAGCCCACCGACACCACCCAGCGCAAGGCGTACGACATGCTGTCGGACGCCTTCGGGCCCGGCTTCAACGGTCCGCTGCTGCTGGTCGTGGACACCAAGGGTGCCGACGACCCGGAGGCCGCCGCCCAGCAGATCGGCGACAAGGTCGCGAAGGTGGACGGCGTCGTCAACGTCGCCCCCGCCGTCTTCAACAAGAACAAGGACACGGCCAACATCACGGCCATCCCGAACGCGGGCCCGAGCGACAAGGGCACCGAGGACGTCGTCAAGGCCATCCGGGCCGAGGCGGGCGGCCTGGAGGCGGACACCGGCGCCAAGCTGCTGGTCTCCGGCGCCACCGCCGTCACGATCGACTTCTCGCAGGTCATGAACGACGCCCTGGTGCCGTATCTGATCCTGGTCGTCGGTCTCGCCTTCGTGCTGCTGATGCTGGTCTTCCGCTCCATCCTGGTGCCGCTCAAGGCGGCGCTCGGCTTCCTGCTGTCCGTGCTGGCCGCGCTCGGCGCAGTCGTCGCGGTCTTCCAGTGGGGCTGGCTGTCCGGGCTCCTCGGCGTGGAGACCGGGCCGATCATGAGCATGATGCCGATCTTCATGGTCGGCGTCACCTTCGGCCTGGCGATGGACTACGAGGTCTTCCTCGTCACGCGGATGCGTGAGGCGTACGTACACGGCGAGTCGGCGAACGAGGCCATCACCTCCGGCTTCAAGCTCGGCGCCCGGGTCGTCACGGCGGCGGGCATCATCATGATCAGCGTCTTCGCGGGCTTCATCGGCGCGTCCGACTCGATGATCAAGATGATGGGCTTCGGTCTCGCCATCGCGATCCTCTTCGACGCGTTCGTGGTCCGGATGGCGATAGTGCCGGCGGTGCTGGCCCTGATCGGCGGCAAGGCGTGGTGGCTGCCGGGCTGGCTCGACAAGATCCTGCCCAACGTCGACGTGGAGGGCGAGAAGCTGCACCAGCAGCTCGACGGCCCCGGCGCCGACGCGGCGCAGCCGAGCAAGCCGTCGCCGCGTGAGCACGAGACGAGCGGCGTCTGAGCAGGCGGTAGTACGCGGAGGGGGGACCGGCCGGTTCCCCCTCCGCACCGCAAACCCCCCGCAAGAACCCCCGCACCACACAGAACCGCCCGCGCCGAGGATGGCGCGGGCGGTTCTGTGCGCGGGGTGCTGTGCGTGCGGTGCCGGTCGGCGCCGGGTTCCGGTCAGGGGCAGACGTACGCGTGCCGCCCGGTGGCCGGGTTCGCGGCGGGGTTCGCGGCTGCCGGGTCCGCCGGTGCCGCCGCGGCGCGCTCCGGCCGCCGGGGCCGCAGCGCCAGGACGGCCATGTCGTCGCGGGGAGCCGCGCCGGGAGCGCCGGTGTCCCCGACGTGCGCCCGTACGTCCGCGCGCAGGCGCCGTACCAGCTGCTCGGGGTGGTCGCCCCCGTACCCGGCCAGCCGGGCGACCGGGTCGTAGAAGGCGCCGTCGGGGGAGCGCGCCTCGGTGGTGCCGTCGGTGAACAGCAGCAGCGTGCCGTCCGCCGGGAACGGCAGCGTGACCGCCCGCGTCTGCTGCGGCGCCAGCTCACGCAGCCCGAGCGGCAGCCCGGGCTGCCGGGGCTCCAGCGCGCGTACGGAGCCCGGGCGCAGCAGCAGCGGCGCGGGGTGGCCGCGGTTGAGCAGCACCAGGGAGTCCGCGGCCGGGCTGAACTGGGCGACGAGGACCGAGGCGAAGTCCTCGTCCGCCGCGTGGCCCCGGTGCCGTTCGATGTGCCGCAGCATGGCCCGCTCCAGCGCATCCACCAGGGCGTGCGGTGTGCGCGCCCGCGCGCCGGCGTGGTGGAACGCGCCCAGCAGGGCCCGCGCGCCGCTCGCGGCGAGCGCGTCGCGGCCCCGTACGTCGCCGATCAGCACCCGCAGGCCGTACGGCGTGTCGCGTACGGCGTGCAGGTCGCCGCCGGAGCGGTGGGCGCCGGGGGCGGACACCGAAGCGGGCACGGCCAGGCCCACGTCACACGCCCCGCAGCAGTTCGGCCAGCCCGCGCTCCAGGTCGGCGCCGAGGCGCTCCTGCCCGTGCGGCACCGCCGCGTAGGCCAGACCCAGGAAGCGGCGCAGGTCGGAGCTGCGCAGCTCGGTCAGCGCCATCCCCTCGGGCGCGTGCAGTTCCAGCATGGTGTGCGCGTGGCCGCACGGCCACAGGTGCACGTCCCCCGCGCCGACGGGCGTGCGCAGCCCGGCGTCCAGCAGTTCGCGGGAGAAGACCCAGACCACCTCGGAGCCGTCCAGGGAGGCCTCGGCGGGGAAGACGAGGTGCACGGCCAGCGGGTCCTCGGGGTCGTAGCGCAGGAGGACGGACAGCGGGCGCGCGGCACTCGTCCGGGCGATCAGGCGGGCCTGCACGGTGTGTTCGATAACTGCGGACATCGTCTGCTCCTCCGTGTGCGGGGCGGCGCGCCAAGGCGGACGGGCGGGGGGTCGCTCGGCTCCGGGCCCCTCGTACAGTCAGACGCGTCCGGCGCGGTGCCCGTCACGCGAAATCGCCCGTGAGCTGTGCCACAGGGTGCGCCGGTGCGGACCGGGACCCCGCCTCGGCCGGGATTACCGGGCCGTAGCAGCATGGGGGGCACAGACGGGCAGACCGGCCCGCCGACGGGCTGAGCAGCAGCGGACACGGAGCGGGACGGGGGCGGGCGCGGTGGCGGGCCAGGGCGGGGTGGTCGAGGTCCAGGGCACGGTGGCGGACGGATTCGGGGCGGTCCGCGAAGCCTTCGCCGAGAACTTCACCGCGCGCGGCGACACCGGAGCGGCGCTCTCGGTGCACCTGGACGGACACCCGGTGGCCGACCTGTGGGGCGGCACCCGCACCGGCGGCACGCCCTGGGAACGCGACACCGCCGTCCTGGTGCGCTCGGTGAGCAAGGGCCCGGCGGCGGCCGTGCTCCACCTGCTCCACCAGCGCGGCAGGCTGGACCTGGACGCGCCGGTGGCCGCGTACTGGCCGGAGTTCAAGGCCGCGGGGAAGGAACGGGTGCGCGTGCGGCAACTGCTCGCGCACCGGGCCGGACTGCCCCTGCTGGACCGGCCGCTCAGCCTCGCGGAGGCCGTCGACGGCGTCAGCGGCCCGCGCGCGGTGGCCGCGCAGGAGCCCCTGTGGCAGCCGGGCACGGCGCACGGGTACCACGCGCACACCTTCAGCTGGCTGCTGGACGAGCTGGTGCTGCGGGTGACGGGGGAGCGGCTGGGGGCGTGGTTCGCGCGGGAGATCGCCGGACCGCTGGGGCTGGACCTGTGGTTCGGGCTGCCGCCGGGGGAGGGGGCCGGGGACGGCGAGGGCGTGCGTCCCGGCGAGGGCGGCGGGTCGCGGCTCGCCCGGATCGTCACCGCCGAGGCACCGGAGGCGCCCGCCGGGCACGGCATGCGCGTCCGTCCCAAGAGCGCCGTCGCGGACGCCTACCGCGACCCCGGCTCGGTCACCCGCCGCACCTTCGGCGTGCTCTCCCCCTACCCCGACGAGAACCACCCGGCCTTCCTCGCCGCCGGGCTCCCCGGTTCCGGCGCCGTCGCCACCGCCCGCGCGCTCGCCCGCTTCTACGCCTCGCTGATCGGCGAACCGGCGGGCGGACGCCGCCTGTTCACCCCGGCGACGCTCACCCAGGCCCGCTCCCAGGAGTCCTCCGGCCCCGACCGGGTGCTCGTGGTCGGCACCCGCTTCGGCCTCGGCTACATGCTGCACGGACCCGCCTCGCCCATGCTGGGCCCCGGCTCGTTCGGCCACCCGGGGCGCGGCGGCTCGCTGGCCTTCGCGGACCCGGAGTCGGGCGTCGCCTTCGCGTACACCACGGCGGGCATGCAGAAGTCGGTCACCTCCGACCCGCGCGCCCTGGCCCTGGTCCGCGCCCTGCGCGGCTGCCTGCGCGCCTGACGCGCCTGCCGCCGGCCCCTTTCGGGTGAACGAGCGCGACGGGGGAAGGTGGCACTCTTCGATTCCCGTAGCGTCGGATCAGCGGTTGTGCCGCGGTGGCACCCGCGCCCACACTGACGGAGGAGGTGTTCTCACGATGACTGCACTTGCCTACGAGGCGGGTCCGGATGCGGAAGGCAGTGATCCTTCCCCCCTCGATGAGGTGCTGTGGCAGACGTGGAAGGCCATGGATCTTCCTGCGGGCTTCCGAGCCGAGATCATCGAGGAGTCCATCGAGGTGTCCCCCACCGGCCGCCGCCGTCACGGCATCGTGATCAACCGCCTCCGTCGGGCGCTGGACGCCGAGCTGGCGGGGGGCGGGTACGCCGCGTTCCAGGATGTGAATGTCATCCACCGGCGGAAGGTGTGCATCCCCGATCTGTTCATCGCTCAGCAGGACTTGGACGAGATCCCCGACGAGGAGGACCTCGGCGTGGACGCGGGGCGGGTTCCTGCGGTGTTCGAGGTGGTCTCACCGGGCCGGGATGCCCGGGAGCGGGACCGGGTGCGTAAGCAGCGCGCGTACGCGCGGGCCGGAATCCCGCTCTACGTCATCATCGACGACTTCGACGGCGACGGTGCGGTCACGGTGCTGACGTCGCCCCGGCCGGGCGGTGGCGCGTACGCCGACACCCACCGCATTCCGTACGGGAAGGACGCGGTGCTGCCGGAAGGGCCTGCGCGGGGGTTCGTGATCGGGGCGGATATTACCGGGCTCTGAAGCGGTGCCGCGTACCTATGCTGGTGCGATGCGGCGATTCGAGGGGTACGCGGCGCTGGTGACCGGAGCCGGACAGGGCATGGGAGAGGCGATCGCGCGGCGGCTGGCGTCCGAGGGGGCCCGGGTGCTGATCACCGACCGCGACGAGGCACGGGCGCAGGGCGCGGCCCGGCGCGTCCGCGAGGACGGCGGCGAGGCGGCGGCGCGCGGCTGCGACGTGGGCGACCGTACGGCGGTCGAGGAGGCGGTGGCGTACGCGGCCGAGCTGTACGGCGGGCTGGACGTCCTGGTCAACAACGCCTACGCGAGCCTCCACGGCACCGAGCTGTTCGAGGACGAGACCGACGAGACCTGGCTGCGCAACCTGGACATCACCCTGAACGGCGCCTTCCGCTGCGCGCGCGCCGCGATGCCCTACCTCGTGGCGGCGGGGGGACGGGGCGCCATCGTCAGCGTCGGCTCGGTCAACGGCGAGCGGGACTTCGGCAACCACTCCTACAGCGCCGCCAAGGCCGGACTCGCCGGGCTGACCCGGACGCTCGCCGGGAGCAGCGCGGCGCGCGGGGTGCGGGTGAACCTGGTCGCGCCCGGCACGGTGGACACCCCGGCCTGGGAGGGGAGGGCAGCCGTGCTGGAACGGGCGGCCGGGGAGTACCCGCTCGGCCGGGTCGGCAGGCCGGACGACATCGCCGCCGCCGTCGCCTTCCTCGCCTCCTCCGACGCGTCGTGGATCACCGGCGTGACGCTCCCGGTGGACGGCGGGCTGCTCATCAGCAACCACGGGCTGCGGCGGGCCTTCGAGGCCGGGGAGCGGGCGGGGGAGTAGCGGGGGCGGGTGCGGCGCCGACCGGGTGGGGCCCGTCCCGCTGTCCCGCCCGCCGTCCCGTCAGCCCAGCAGCGTGGCGCCCGGCGCCGGGCCGGTCGTGGGGCGCGCGGTCCGGCAGGTGCCCGAGGCGCGCAGGGCCTCGGCCACCGACTCCGCCGAGGCGGCGTCCTCGGTGAGGAACGCGCAGGTCGGGCCCGAGCCGGAGACGATCCCGGCGAGCGCGCCCGCCGCCGTCCCGGCGTCCAGGGTCCCGGCGAGCGAGGGGCGCAGCGAGAGGGCGGCGGCCTGGAGGTCGTTCGACGAGCCGCCGTCCGGGGCGAGTGCGGCGGCCAGGGCCGCCGGGTCGCCCGTACGGAGTGCCTCCAGCAGGGCGGGGGACGCCTCCGGATCGCCGGTCCCGACGGCCGCCGCCCCGGCGCCGGACGCCTCGCGGAGCCGGTCGCACTCGCGGTAGACGGCCGGTGTGGACAGCCCGCCGTCCGCGACCGCGAACACCCAGTGGAAGACGCCGCCGACCTCCAGCGGAGTCAGCAACTCCCCCCGGCCCCGGCCCAGCGCGGCGCCGCCCAGCAGGCTGAACGGCACGTCGGAGCCCAAATCGGCGCACAGCGCGAGGAGTTCGTCCTGCGGTGTGGCGGTGCCCCAGAGCGCATCGCAGGCCAGTAGCGCACCCGCCGCGTCCGCGCTGCCGCCCGCCATGCCGCCCGCGACGGGGATGTCTTTGCTCAGGTGAAGGTGGACGGCGGGCTCGCCGAGTCCGTGGTGCGCGGCCAGCGCGCGGGCGGCGCGGGCGGCCAGGTTGCTGTCGTCCAGCGGCACCTGGTCCGCGTCCGGACCCTCGACGGTCAGCCGGGAGGTCTCCGCGCGGGTGGCGCGGACCTCGTCGTAGAGGCCGACGGCGAGGAAGACGTTCGCCAGCCCGTGGAAGCCGTCGGGGCGCGGGCCGCCGACGGCGAGCTGCACGTTCACCTTCGCCGGTACCCGGACGGTCACGCCCTGCGTGCCGGGCCCGCCGGTGCTGCCGGTCATGCGGTGTCCCCTCTGGTCTGCGTCTGCGTCTGCGTCTGCCCCTGCGACCGCGACCGCGCCTGCGAGCGTGCCCGTTCCGCCGCCCCGGGCTCCGCGCCCGGTCCCGGGCGGTGCTCCGCGATGGCCGCGAACTCCTCGACGGTCAGCCCCTCGCCCCGCGCCTTCGGCGAGATCCCGGCCGCCACCAGCGCCGCCTCGGCCGCCGCCCCCGAACCGGCCCAACCGGCCAGCGCCGCCCGCAGCGTCTTGCGCCGCTGCGCGAACGCCGCGTCCACGACGGCGAACACCTCCGCGCGCGAGGCCGTCGTACGCGGCGGATCGCGCCGTACCAGCGAGACCAGGCCGGAGTCCACGTTCGGCGCGGGCCAGAAGACCGTACGCCCGATCGCGCCCGCCCGCCGCACCTCGCAGTACCAGGCGGCCTTGACCGACGGCACCCCGTAGACCTTCGAGCCCGGCGGCGCCGCCAGCCGGTCGGCCACCTCGGCCTGCACCATCACCAGGCTGCGTTCGATGCTCGGGAAGCCGGCCAGCATGTGCAGCAGCACCGGGACCGCGACGTTGTACGGCAGGTTGGCGACCAGCGCGGTGGGCGGCGGCCCGGGCAGCTCGGCCAGGCGCAGCGCGTCCGCGTGCACGAGGTCGAAGCGGCCGGCGCGCTCGGGCAGCCGGGCCGCGACCGTGGCGGGCAGAGCGCCGGCGAGCACGTCGTCGATCTCCACGGCCACCACGCGGTCGGCCGACTCCAGCAGGGCGAGGGTGAGCGAGCCGAGACCGGGCCCGATCTCCACCACGACGTCGGCCGGGCGCACCCCGGCGGTCCGTACGATCCGGCGCACCGTGTTCGCGTCGATGACGAAGTTCTGCCCGCGCTGCTTGGTGGGGCGTACGCCCAGGGCGGCGGCCAGCTCGCGGACGTCGGCGGGGCCGAGCAGCCGGTCGGCGGGCGGGTCGGCGGGCAGGTCGGGAACGGGGCCGCAGGAGGGGTCGGGGGCGGTACTCACCGGTGCAGTTTACGGGCGCGCGTCAGTAGCCGAATGCCCGTGCCGTGTTGGCCGCGATGTGCTCGGCGAGCGCGTCCTCCGGCATCCCCTTGACCGCCGCCATGGCCCGCAGCGTGATCGGGATCAGATACGGCGCGTTGGGCCGCCCTCGCCAGGGCGCCGGGGTCAGGAACGGTGCGTCGGTCTCCACCAGCAGCAGTTCGGGCGGGGTGGCGGCCAGCGCGTCGCGCAGCGGCTGCGCGTTCTTGAAGGTGACGTTCCCGGCGAAGGAGAGGTACCAGCCGTGCGCGGCGCACAGCCGGGCCATCTCCGCGTCGCCCGAGAAGCAGTGGAAGACGGTGCGCTCGGGGGCGCCCTCCTCGGCCAGGACGCGCAGCACGTCCTCGTGGGCGTCCCGGTCGTGGATGACCAGCGCCTTGCCGAGCCGCTTGGCCATCTCGATGTGCGCGCGGAAGGAGCGCTGCTGCGCGGCGCGGCCCTCCTCGCCGGTGCGGAAGTGGTCGAGCCCGGTCTCCCCGATGGCCAGCACCTGGGGCAGCGCGGCCAGCTTCTCGATGCCCGCGAGCGCGGCGTTCAGGACGTCCGGCCCCTCGGCGTCCAGCCGGGGCGCCTCGTTGGGGTGCAGGGCGACGGCGGCGTGCACCGAGGGATGCTCGGCCGCCACCTCGGCGGCCCACCGCGAGCGCTCCAGGTCGCAGCCGACCTGCACCACCGTGCGTACGCCGACGGCGGCGGCCTTGGCGAGCACCTCCTCGACGGCGGGCTCCTGCATGTCCAGGTGCGTGTGCGAGTCGGCGACCGGGACCCGGAGCGGTGCGGGCGGCGGCGGCGCGGGCTGGTCAGGCTTCGGCATCCCGCGATGATAATCCGCGCCGCCGGCACCGCTCCGGCAGGCCGGTCACAGGTGGTGCAGCGCCTCCTGCGCGGTGGCCACCCGGCCCGAACGCATGATCCGCAGCACGTGCCCGTCGCAGTTGACGCAGGTCGGGCTCTTGAGCGGGGAAGGCACGCGTTTGCCGTCCGTGTAGTACGTGACGAAGGGCTCCCCCGTCGGCGGCACGTGGTGCTCGATGTCGTACGTCTGCTCCCACGAGTACCCGCACTTCATGCAGGCGAAGCTGTACGCCTCGTGAGCCGTCTCCCCGGTGGCTCCCCTTCTGCTCGGGGCGCTCGCACCGTTGGGACCACTGGTGCCACTGCTGTCCTTCATCCCCGGCTCCTCTCGACGGGCGGATGGCCCACTCACCAGTGGACTCCTCCGCCCGGGGATGCGCAGCAGCCCTCCGCGCTGTTGGGGCAGATTTGGCCCAGCTATGGAGAATGCGGCCCGCATCGCGGCACGGGCTTTACCTCTCACGATAATCCCTTTACCCGCCGCTCCGCCTGGCGCGAGCGGCGGGGCACGCGGGGCCGCGCGAAGCGCGGGGGGCGGCTCTCAGAGACTGCCTCTCAGGCGCCCCCGGCCTGTCCCCCGGCCGTCTTCGCCGCCACCACCGCGTCGAACACCTCGCGCTTGGGCACCCCCGCCGCCTGCGCCACCGCCGCGATCGCCTCCTTGCGCCGCTCCCCGGCCTCCTCGCGCACCGCCACCCGCCGCACCAGCTCGGCCGCGTCCAGCTCCTCCGCGCCGTGCTCGGGCGCCCCCTCCACGACGACGGTGATCTCGCCCCGCACCTCGCCCGCCGCCCACCCGGCCAGCTCCCCGAGCCCGCCCCGCCGGACCTCCTCGTACGTCTTGGTCAGCTCCCGGCACACCGCCGCCCGGCGGTCCGCGCCGAAGACCTCCGCCATCGCGGCGAGCGTGTCGCCCAGCCGCCGCGGGGACTCGAAGTAGACCAGCGTGCGCCGCTCCGCCGCCGCCTCCCGCAGCCGGTTCAGGCGTTCACCGCCCTTGCGCGGCAGGAAACCCTCGAAGCAGAAGCGGTCCACCGGCAGCCCGGAGAGCGCCAGCGCCGTCAGCACGGCGGACGGGCCGGGCACCGCCGTCACCCGCACCCCGCGCTCCACCGCCGCCGCCACCAGCCGGTAGCCGGGGTCGGACACCGAGGGCATCCCCGCGTCCGTGACCAGCAGCACCCGCGCGCCCTCGGCCAGCGCCTCGACCAGCTCCGGCGTACGCGAGGCCTCGTTGCCCTCGAAGTAGGACACGACCCGTCCCTCCGGCCGCACCCCCAGCGCCTGGGTCAGCCGCCGCAGCCGCCGGGTGTCCTCGGCGGCGACGATGTCCGCCGCTGCGATTTCGGCGCCGAGCCGGGGCGGCGCGTCGTCCGGGTCGCCGATGGGGGTTCCTGCGAGTACGAGGGTTCCGGTGTCCACCGGACCATCCTCGCAGCGGTATGCCACGCGAACCCAGCGCGGTTCCCTACGATGAGCCCGTGACGACCAGTGACACCGCCGCAGAAGCCGCAGCAGCCGAGCGTGGCCCCACCCCTGGCGGTGCGCCCGGCTGGCCCGCGCGGCTGCGCCGATACGGCTACGTGGCGCGTCCGCAGTCGGGCGTACGGGAACGGCTCGTGCCGCCGTACCCGAGCCCCTCGCCCCGCTTCCCGGCGCTGTTCGGCTTCTCCCCGCACCTCGCCGCGCGCCTCGCGCGCTGGTCGGCGTGGGGCGGCCCGGCACTGGTCGCGTTGGTCGCGGGGCTGCTCCGGTTCTGGCAGCTGGGCTCCCCGCACGCGGTGATATTCGACGAGACCTACTACGCCAAGGACGCCTGGTCGCTCTACCAGCACGGCTACGAGGCGAAGTGGGCGGACGGCGCGGACAAGCTGATCCTCCGCGACGACCAGAAGATCCCGCTCAGCGACGACCCCTCGTACGTCGTGCACCCCCCGGTCGGCAAGTGGATCATCGGGCTCGGGGAGTGGATGTGGGGCCTGGACCCCTTCGGCTGGCGCTTCATGACCGCGCTGCTCGGCACTCTCTCGGTCTTCCTGCTCTGCCGGATCGGCCGCAGGCTCTTCCGCTCCACGATGCTGGGCTGCCTGGCGGGCGCGCTGATGGCGGTCGACGGGCTGCACTTCGTGATGAGCCGGGTCGCCCTGCTCGACCTGATCCTGATGTTCTGGGTGCTGGCGGCCTTCGGCTGCCTGCTGGTCGACCGGGACAAGGCCCGCGCCCGGCTCGCCGCCGCGCTGCCCCCTGACGACCCCGATCCGTCCGCCCCCTCCGGCTCCACCGCAGGCCCCGCGCCCGCGCTCGCGCCCGCCCCGGCCCTCGCCGGTCCCCGCCTCCACGTCGGCGACCGGCTCGGGCTCGGCCTGCGCCCCTGGCGGCTCGCCGCCGGCGTCTGCCTCGGCCTGGCCTGCGCCACCAAGTGGAACGGCCTCTACGTCCTCGCCGCCTTCGGGCTGCTGACCGTCCTGTGGGACGTCGGCGCGCGCCGTACCGCCGGAGCCGGCCGCCCCGGCCTGGCCATGCTCCGCCGGGACGCGCTGCCCGCCTTCCTCTCCCTGGTGCCCGTCGCGCTCCTGACCTACCTCGCCAGCTGGACCGGCTGGTTCGCCACCAGCGGCGGCTACTTCCGCGACTGGGCCGAGCGCGAGGGCGAAGCGGGCGGCTGGGGCTGGCTGCCCGGCCCGCTGCGCAGCCTGTGGCACTACGAGAGCGAGGTCTACAGCTTCCACGTCAACCTCAACTCCGGCCACACCTACGACTCCAACCCATGGAGCTGGCTGGTTCTGGGACGCCCCGTCTCCTACTTCTACGAGTCGCCCAAGGCGGGCGAGGACGGCTGCACGGCCGCCGACGGCTGCGCCCGCGAGGTCCTCGCCCTGGGCACCCCGCTGCTGTGGTGGGCCGGCTGCTTCGCCCTGGCGTACGCGCTCTACCGCTGGCTGCTGCGCCGCGACTGGCGGGCGGGCGCCATCCTGTGCGGCGTGGCCGCGGGCTACCTGCCCTGGTTCCTCTACCAGGAGCGGACGATCTTCTTCTTCTACGCGATCGTCTTCCTGCCCTTCCTCTGCCTCGCCCTCGCCATGATGCTCGGCGCCCTGGCGGGCCCACCGGGCGTCACGGAACGCCGCCGCACGATCGGCATCGTCGCGGGCGGCGTCCTCGTGCTCCTGATCATCTGGAACTTCATCTACTTCTGGCCCATCTACACCGGCGAGCCCATCCCCACCGACGACTGGCGCGCCCGCATGTGGTTCGACACCTGGATCTAGGGTCTCTCGCAGCGACGACGACGGCCCCCAGACGGCCCGAGGCGGCGCTCTCGATCTTGGAGACCTCGCCCCCGGATTCTTCGAGCAGGGTCCGGCTGAAGCGGATGTCCTCGCCGCGGTCCCGTCCGAAAGGTGACTCTCAGGTGACTCTGAGGCAGGGGCTGTCACTTCGGTGCTCTAGGGTTCGCTGTCGGAGGTCCTCCGCCAGACGGCGGGGGCGGCGCGGAGGGGCGGGATGTCGGTGCGTGACAGCCAGCGGATGGCAGTGGTCGGCGGGATCGCCGCCGTGGTCGTGGGAGCCACCGGGTTCGGTGTGTACGCCCTCACCGGCGACGACGGAAGCGGCTCGGGGAACGGCACGTCCGCGGCCTCCGACGGCGACGGCGACGGCAAGAACGCGGAGCCCGTCAAGAAGGGCCCGCTCTCGGCCCGTGAAGTCCGCACGGCCGCCGGGGACTTCCTCGACGCCTGGTCCGCGGGCGAGGCGGGCAAGGCCGCCGCGCTCACGGACGACAGCGGGGCCGCCGCCAAGGCGCTCACCGCCTTCGGCAAGCAGGCCCGCGTCTCCCAGCTCAAGTTCACCCCCGGCCCGGCCGCGAAGGCGGCGGTGCCGTTCGGCGTCAAGGCCGCGGTCGCGCACGGCGAGCAGCGCGCCACCTGGTCCTACGAATCCCGGCTGGAGGTCGTACGGCAGGAGCGGACGGGCGAGCCCGTCGTCCGCTGGAAGCCCGACGTGCTGCACCCCAAGCTGAAGGAGGGCCAGGCCGTCCGCACCGGTGAGGCGGGCACGCCGCCGGTCAGGGCCGTCGACCGCAACGGCGCGGAGCTGACCAAGGAGGAGCACCCCGCGCTGGCCGGGGTGCTGGCCGACCTGCGCAAGCGCTACGGCGCCAAGACGGACGGCACCCCCGGCATCGAGACCCGGATCGTCGACGCCAAGGGCAAGGACACCGGCACCACGCTGCTCACCCTCTCCAAGGGCACCCCCGGCACCCTGAAGACCACCCTCGACCTGACCCGGCAGCGGGCGGCCGAGGCGGCCGTCGAGGGCAAGGCGAAGGCGTCGGTGGTGGCCGTCAAGCCGAGCACCGGGGAGATACTGGCGATCGCCAACTCGCCCGCCAAGGGCTTCAACACCGCGCTCCAGGGCTCGTACGCGCCCGGCTCCACGATGAAGGTCGTCACCGCGGCGATGCTCATGGACCAGGGTCTGGCCGCTCCCGGCAAGACGCACCCCTGCCCCAAGTACTTCACCTACGGGCACTGGAAGTTCCAGAACGACGACAAGTTCGAGATCAAGGGCGGCACCTTCAGCCAGAGCTTCGCCCGCTCCTGCAACACCGCCTTCATCAGCCAGGCACCCGAACTGGACGACGACGCCCTGACCAAGGAGGCGCGCGACGTCTTCGGCATCGGCCTCGACTGGAAGACGGGCACGAGCACGTTCGACGGCCAGGTGCCCGTGCAGGCCGACGCGCAGAAGGGCGCCTCCCTGATCGGCCAGGGCGGCGTCCGGATGAACCCGCTGACCATGGCGTCCGTGGCGGCGACGGTGAAGTCCGGTGTCTTCAAGCAGCCCTACCTCGTCTCCCCCTCGCTCGACGACCGCACCTTCGCCAAGGCGCCGCGCACCATGAAGCCGCAGGTCGCCGCCGATCTGCGGCAGCTCATGAAGACGACCGCCACCGGCGGCACGGCGGCCGAGGCGATGGCGGGCGCCGACGGCGACGTCGGGGCGAAGACCGGCTCGGCGGAGGTCGACAACCAGAAGAAGCCGAACGCCTGGTTCACGGCCTACCGCGACGACGTCGCGGCGGCGGCCGTGGTGCCGGAGTCGGGCCACGGCGGCGAGTTCGCGGGCCCGGTGGTCCGGAAGGTCCTCGACGCGGGGTGACCGCCCCGGGGCGGGTTTGCCTCCGCCCCGGGCCCGAGAAGCTCCACCGGACCTCACGCGCGGCGCGGTAGCAGCCTGGCGCCGGCGTGTTGAGGCGTTCGCGGAACTGACCAGTTCCGGGGCGAGTTCGATGCCTGTCTGACGCCTCGTACCGAGGGGCCGGTACTGACGCCGGTCGGGTTGTCCCGCGCGCCCGAACCCGCGCGACCGGCCTCATCACCCGGGCGGCGGAGGGTCTTTCGGCGCGGGGGTCGCCCGAAGGGGCAAGCCGGAATCGTGCACCTCGCGCTGACTCAGGTGGAGCTCTCGCAGGCGTGGCAGTCCGCGCACGGCCGAGTCCACCGTGCGTACCAGGGTCCAACTGAGATCGAGGTACTCCAGGTTGGCGAGGCGGGCTGCCTGCGGCGGCAGTTCACGCACGTCGCAGGTGCTGAGGTCCAGGTGACGGAGCTGGGTCATGCGCCCGAGGGAAGGCGGGATGCCGGTGAGGCCGCTCATGGGGAGGATCAGTGTTTCGAGAGCGGTCAGTTCCCACAGGTCGGCGGGTGGGGCGGACCACACGCCGTCGTCGTCGCTGAGGATGCCGTGGCAGAGGTTGAGGCGGCGTAGCGCGCGGAGATTCCCGATGCCTTCCGGGAGTTCGTCGACCTGGCAGTACGGCAGGTCCAGGTCGCGCAGTGCGCCGAGTTCCCACAGCGCGGCCGGGATTCCCCCGGTCTCCAGGGCTTCGCCGTTCAGCCACAGACGGCGGAGGGACGCGAGTCGGCCGAGTTCCGCCGGGAGGGCCCGCAAGGGCTCACGCTGGGCGTTGAGGACTTCCAGTCGGCGGAGCTCGCCGATCGCGACGGGTAGTTCCTCAAGCTGACCGCTGGAGATGGTGAGCCGGCGCAGCTGTGTGAGCAGACCGATCTCCGGCGGCAGGGCGGTGACCGGTGCGTCGATCTCCAAGCTCTCCAGCCGTGTCAGCCGCGCGATCCCGGCGGGAATCTCCTGGAGGTTGTCAGCGTGGATGGCGAGACGGCGCAGCCGTCGCAATCGCCACAGTTCGTCCGGTAGCGCGGGCAAGTCGCATTCGCTGACGCGGAGGTCCTCGATCTCAGGGCCGGTGCCGGACAGTTCGGCCGCTGCCCTGTCGTACGCCTGTTGCTGCCAAGCTCCCCTCCCCATGAGCCCACAGTAGCGATCCTGCGAGGTGGAACGTGGAGCGGGGATGAGCTGACAACGCAGGTCGTCGCGCGCTCGCCGGGGACTACGGGAGTGCCCTTAGGCTGACGGGCATGAACGCTGCTTCACCTGGTGTCCACCCCCGCTTCGCCGTCGCGCTCGCCGCGCTCGGGCTCGACGACGTCGAGGTGCGGACCTTCCCCGAGGCGACGCGCACCGCGGTCCAGGCCGCCGCCGCGGTCGGCTGCGAGCTGAGCCAGATCGTCAAGTCCCTCGTCTTCGAGGCGGACGGCGTACCGGTGCTCGTGCTGATGGACGGCGCCGGGCGGGTGGATGTGGCGCGGGTGCGCGCGGAGTTGGCGGCCGGGCAGGTCCGCCGCGCGTCGGCGGAGACCGTACGGGCGGCGACGGGCTTCGCCATCGGCGGCGTCCCGCCGTTCGGGCACCGCACGACGCTGCGGGTCCTCGCGGACCGGGGCCTGCTCGCGCACCGTACGGTGTGGGCCGCCGCCGGTACGCCGCACACGGTGTTCGCGCTGGACCCCGAGACGCTGGTCGCGCACGCGGGCGGCACCCTGGCCGAGGTCGCCGAGGAAGCCACGGGCGCGTGACGCCGCTGGTCGTCGCCGCGGTGCTGGCCGCCGCCGTGACGCACGCGGGCTGGAACGCCATCGCGCACGGCATACGGGACCAGCTGGTCGCCTTCTCGCTGATCGGCGCCGCCGACATCCTGTGCGGGGCGCTCGTCGTCGCCTACGCGCCGGTACCCGCGGCGGGCGCCTGGCCGTACCTGCTGGCCTCCGTGGTGCTGCACGTGGGCTACCAGGTGCTGCTGATGCGCTCGTTCCAGCTGGGCGACTTCGGCCAGATGTACCCGATAGCGCGCGGTACGGCGCCGCTGGTGGTGACCGTGCTGGCCATGGTCTTCCTGCACGAGACGCCCGGTCCCTGGCAGACGGCGGGGGTGGCCGTGGCCTCCGCTGGCCTGGTCGGCGTCGCCCTGTGGGGCATCCGGGGCCGGGCCGGCGGCGTCCGTACGGCGCGGCCCGCGCTGCTGGCCGCGGTCAGCACCGGGCTGGCCATCGCCGCGTACACCGTCGTCGACGGCGCCGGGGTCCGCGCCTCCGGCACCGCACTGGGCTACACCGGCTGGCTGGTCCTGCTGATGGGGCCGTGCATCCCGCTGTACGCGTTCGCGGTGCGCGGGGGTGAGCTGCTGGACCGGATGCGCCCGGTGGTCTGGCTCGGGCTGCTCGGCGGCGCGCTGTCCACGGGCGCCTACGGGCTGGTCCTGTGGGCGCAGACGCAGGCTCCGCTGGCGCCGGTCGCGGCGCTGCGCGAGTCGTCGATCATTGCGGGGGCGGCGATCGGTGCGGTGTTCTTCAAGGAGCGGTTCGGTGCGCCCAGGGTCGCCGCCTCCGCGCTGCTGGCGGCGGGCATCGCACTCATGCTCACCGGCGGCTGAGCGACGTCTGCGCGGTGGCGGTCCGGCGGCCGTCCGGCCCCTGACCGGCGGCTGCGCGGAACCGCCCGGAACCCGGCGGCTACCCTGGGGGGCTGACCGGTTCCCTTATCAGGAGTGAGATGGCTGTCAACCTCGTCAATCTGGAAGCCGTCGACAAGGTGTACGGCACCCGTGCGCTCCTCGACGGCCTCTCCCTCGGCGTCAGCGAGGGGGACCGGATCGGTGTCGTCGGGCGGAACGGGGACGGCAAGACCACCCTCATCCGCATCCTCGCCAAGCACGAGAGCGCCGACGAGGGCCGGGTCACGCACGTCGGCGGGCTGCGGCTGGGCGTGCTGACCCAGCACGACTCGCTCGACCCGGCGGCGACGGTGCGGCACGAGGTGCTGGGCGATCTCGCCGACCACGAGTGGGCCGGGAACGCGAAGGTCCGGGACGTGCTGACCGGCCTGTTCGGCGGGCTGGACCTGCCCGGCTTCGCCGAGGGCCTGGACACGGTGATCGGCCCGCTCTCCGGCGGCGAGCGGCGCCGTATCGCGCTCGCGCAGCTGCTCATCTCCGAGCAGGACCTGATCGTCCTGGACGAGCCGACCAACCACTTGGACGTCGAGGGCATCTCCTGGCTGGCCGGGCACCTGCGGAGCAGGCGCTCCGCGCTCGTCTGCGTGACGCACGACCGCTGGTTCCTGGACCAGGTCTGCACCCGGATGTGGGACGTGCAGGGCGGCACCGTGCACGAGTACGAGGGCGGCTACAGCGACTACGTCTTCGCGCGGGCCGAGCGCGAGCGGATCGCGGCGACCGAGGAGGCCAAGCGGCAGAACCTGATGCGCAAGGAGCTGGCCTGGCTGCGCCGGGGCGCTCCGGCCCGCACCAGCAAGCCCCGGTTCCGCATCGAGGCGGCGAACGAGCTGATCGCGGACGTGCCGCCGCCGCGCGACACCGCCGAGCTGATGCGGTTCGCGAACTCCCGGCTGGGCAAGACCGTCTTCGAGCTGGCGGACGTGACCGTCCAGGCGGGCCCGAGGGTGCTGCTGCGCCACCTGACCTGGCAGCTCGGTCCCGGCGACCGGATCGGCCTGGTGGGGGTCAACGGCGCGGGCAAGACCTCGCTGCTGCGGGCGCTGGAGGAGGCCGCGCGCAGCGAGGGGGAGACGCAGCCCGCGGCCGGGCACATCAAGGTCGGCCGCACGGTGAAGCTCGCGTACCTCTCACAGGAGGTGGCCGAGCTGAACCCGGCCTGGCGGGTGCTGGAGGCCGTCGAGCAGGTGCGCTCGCGCGTGGACCTGGGCAAGGGGCGCGAGATGAGCGCCTCGCAGCTGTGCGAGCGGTTCGGCTTCGTCAAGGAGAAGCAGTGGACGCCGGTCGGCGACCTCTCCGGCGGCGAGCGGCGGCGGCTCCAGATCCTGCGGCTGCTGATGGACGAGCCCAACGTCCTCTTCCTCGACGAGCCGACGAACGACCTCGACATCGAGACGCTGACCCAGCTGGAAGACGTGCTGGACGGCTGGCCCGGCTCGCTCGTGGTCATCTCCCACGACCGGTTCTTCCTGGAGCGGACGACGGACCGGGTGTTCGCGCTGCTGGGGGACGGCGCGCTGCGGATGCTGCCGCGCGGGGTGGACGAGTACCTGGAGCGGCGGGCGCGGATGCGCGACGCGGCGCCGTCCGGCGCCGCCGCCGCGGCCCCGGCTCCCGCCCCCGCGGCGTCCGGCGCCGCTCCGGCGGCCACCGGGGCAGCAGGGGCCGCAGGGTCGGGGGCTTCGGCGAGCCACCTCTCCCGTGCCGCGCAGAAGGAACTCCAGCGCATCGAGCGGCAGCTGGACCGGATCGGCGAGAAAGAGACCAAGCTGCACGCCGAAATCGCCCAGAACGCCACGGACTTCGAGCTGGTGGCCGAACTGGACGGCCGGCGGCGCGCGCTGGTCGCGGAGCGTGACGACCTGGAGACCCGCTGGTTGGAGCTGGCAGAGGGCGCGTAGAGCGCGGCTGCATTCTCATAACGACGGGCTGTCACGGGCGGGAACCGGACAACGGCTCTTCGGTGTCCGGTGATACAAAGAACGTCTGCTCAGCCAGCCAACAACTGGCAGGCCAAATGCCCGATTCGCTCGCCCCTGAAGGGTTTTGCGCAGCGCTGGGCAGCCGGTCCGCCGTAACGAGGGAATGTCATGTCGCAGCCGCCTCCGCCGCCCAGTCAGCCGCCGACGGGCGGCCCTGGCGGGCCGCAGGACCCGCCTCCGGGTGGTCCGCCGAGCGGGGCTCCCGGTGGGTACGGATACCCGCAGGGCCAGCCCGGTCAGCCTCCGGGCTACGGATACCCGCAGGGCCAGCCCGGTCAGCCTCCGGGCTACGGATACCCCCAGCAGCCGCCGCCGGGAGGCGGCTTCGGTGCGCCGACCCCGCCACCGCCCGGCGGCTTCGGCGCCCCCACCCCGCCCCCGGCCCAGCCGCCCACCCTGCCCCCGTACGGGCAGCCGGGCGCGGGACCGTACGGGCAGCCGGGGCAGCCGCCGTACGGGCAGGACCCGGGTCTGTATCCGACGGCGCCTCCCGGCACGATGCCCGGTCCGGGCGGGCCGGGCGGCCCGGGTGCGGGCGGCGGCAGGAACAACAAGATGATCATGATCGTGGCCGCGGTGGTCGCCGTCGTGCTGATCGCCGCCGGCGGTGTCTTCTTCCTCACCAAGGACGACGGCGGTGACAAGAAGGACGAGTCCAAGGGCGACGACAAGGGCAGCTCGCAGGGCACCAAGGGCGGTGGTGACAGCGGCGGCGACAGCGGTGGCGGCACCGGCGGCAGCAAGCCCAAGAGCACCAAGGGCGAGATGCTCTTCAGCCTGGACGCGCCCAAGGTGGACGACCTGACCTCGGTGGCCGGCCTGTGGGGCACCGAGGACACCTTCGCCAAGAGCACCGTGAACGCCGTCCTCGGGATCGACCCCAAGAGCGGCACGGAGAAGTGGAAGATCGCGCTGGACGGCGCGGTCTGCGGTGCGTCCCGGCACGTGACCGAGGACAACAAGACGGCGATCGTCACCCAGGAGACCAAGTCCAGCAAGGCCGACTGCAACCAGATGGTGGTCATCGACCTGGACAAGGGCAAGAAGGTGTGGCAGGAGACCATGCCGGGCGCCGACACCCTGGGCGTGGAGAACGTGACGATCAGCCAGGGCACCGTCGCCTCGGCCTGGATCGGCGGCTCCGTCGGCTACAAGATGACCGGCGGCAAGCCGCTGTGGTCGGCCAAGCCGGGCGACTGCCGGGACCAGGGCTACGCGGGCGGTCCGAAGCTGGTCGCGGTCGTGGAGTGCGGCAGCTTCTCCGACGCGACGTTCAAGGTGCAGACCCTGGACCCGAAGACGGGCAAGAAGCAGCAGGAGTTCGAGGTCCCCAAGGGCGTCGAGACGCTGTCCGTCGCCTCCACCGACCCGCTGGTGCTCGTCGTGGGCGCCGGTGAGGTCTCGGCGACCGACGTCATGACCATCTCGCCCGAGGGCAAGCTGATGGCGAAGATCCCGCTCGGCGACCGGTACGAGGTCGACTGCGACATCGAGACCGAGGCGTGCAAGGACATCGCGGTCGGCAAGGACGCGCTGTACATGCCGACCGCCGCGCACGAAGACGGTACGGGCACCGGCCGCACCAACGAGATCATGGCCTTCGACCTGAAGACCGGCAAGACGAAGTGGAAGTCGGACGCGGGCGAGGGCCGCAGCATCACCCCGCTGACGATGGAGGGCGACGAGCTGATCGCCTACAAGCTGCCCACCTACGACGAGGGCGGCGAGATCGTCGGGGTCGAGCCCGCGAAGGGCAAGCAGACCCTCTGGTTCACGCTGGGCAGCAGCAAGGTCGAGGACGGCTTCGTGGCGTTCTCGCTGCTGGACCGCGCGCTCTTCGCGTACGGCAGGCTGTATCTCCAGACCGACCTGATCTCGGAGCGCGACTCCTCCGGCAGCGGCCGCAAGTACCTGGCCGCGGGATTCGGCGTCGAGTGAGCCGCAGGCACCGGGCGGATCGGGTGAGCTGACCGGATCGGGTGAACCGATGCGGCGGCGGGGGGCGGGTGCGACTGCGCACCCGCCCCTCCTCTTTGCCCTTTCGCCCCCCTTCGTGGGGGCGCGCATCGGCGCACGAGCGTGTAGCTTCCGGGGGCATGCGGCCGGGCCTGTGGGGGCAGTCCTCACGGGCGGGACGGTCGTGTCCGGGGCGGGGGATGGGGGGCGGGGCTCGATGAGCGTGCGGCTCATGGTGGTCGACGATCACCGGCTGCTCGCCGAGGCGCTGGCCTCGGCGTTGAAACTACGCGGACACCGGGTGCTGGCCGCCGCCGCGCCCAGCGCCGGTGCGGCGGACCTGGTGGTGAGCAGGGCGCCGGAGGTGTGCCTGCTGGGCACCGCGACGCCCGCCGAGCCCGGCATCTTCGACCCGGTGGTGCGGATCAAACGGGAGAAGCCGCAGATAGCGGTGCTGGTGCTGGGCCCGGTGCCCAGCCCGCGCGGCATCGCGGCGGCCTTCGCGGCGGGCGCTTCCGGCTACGTGCGGCACGACGAGCGGATCGAGGGCGTCGAGCGCGCCATGATCAAGGCGCGGGCCGGTGACGTCGCCGTGGGGCCGCAGCTGCTGCGGGACGCGTTCGCCGAACTGCTCAACCCGGCAGCGGAGCCGGACGACGAGGGCAAGCGGCTGTTGCAGATGCTCACCCCGCGCGAGGTGGAGGTCCTGGTACGGGTGGCCGAGGGGGAGGACACCCGGCTGATCGCCGTCGGCATGCGGATCGCGCCGAGCACGGCGCGTACGCACGTGCAGCGGGTGCTGATGAAGCTCGGAGTCGGCTCGCGGCTGGAGGCGGCGGCACTGGCCGCGCGTACGGGGCTGCTGGAGCGGGCGGGGGCGTCGCCCGTACGCGAACGGGAGTGAGCCGGGGCGCCGCGGGCGCTGCGAGCGCTGCGGCGGGGTGAGCGCCCGTCATGCGGGTTGCCCCTTGAAGCCGGTCGCGCACTCCACGGCGGGCGCACGGCGAGGTGCCCCCTGCGGGCCGATCCGCAAAGATCGCCCGAACAGGGCGGCCCAGGCGGGCACGCTTGATCCTGATGTTGACTTGTGATTGTTTGCGTTCAGTTCTGTACGGGTGCTGCGGGAGGAAGCCTGGTGAAGAAGACTTCGGCCCTGCTGGCGGACGGCCGCGAGATCGTCTACTACGACAGCCGTGACGACGCCGTACGCGAGGCCGCCGACGCGCGCCCGCTCACCCCGCGGGCCGCGGCAGCCGGGACCGCCGAAGCCGGGGCCGCCGCCTCCGAGATCCGCTTCGACCCGCTGCTCGCCGAGTGGACGGCCGTCACCGCCCACCGGCAGGACCGCACCTACCACCCGCCCGCGGACGCCTGCCCCCTGTGCCCGTCCCGCGGCGGGCGGCACACCGAGATCCCCGAGGCGGAGTACGAGGTCGCCGTCTTCGAGAACCGCTTCCCCTCCTTCACCGGCCCGCCCGGCGCCACCCGCGCCGACGGGCCGTACGGCCTCTTCGCCCACCGCCCCGGCGCGGGCCGCTGCGAGGTCGTCTGCTTCACCGCCGACCACGACGCCTCCTTCGCGGACCTCACCGAGCCGCGGGCCCGGCTCGTCCTGGACGCCTGGACGGACCGCACGGCGCGGCTGGCCCGGCTGCCCGGCGTGCAGGAGGTCTACTGCTTCGAGAACCGGGGCCCCGAGATCGGCGTCACCCTCGGCCACCCGCACGGCCAGATCTACGCCTACCCCTTCACCACCCCGCACACCGCCCGCGTGCTGCGCTCCGTCGAGGGGCACCGGCAGCGCACCGGCGGGCGTAACCTCTTCGACGACGTGCTCGCCGCCGAACTGGCCGACGGCTCCCGCGTCGTCCTCACGGGCGCGCACTGGGCCGCGTTCGTGCCGCACGCCGCGCGCTGGCCGTACGAGGTGCACCTCTATCCGCTGCGCCGGGTGCCGGACCTGCCCTCGCTCCACGAGGCGGCGCGGGCGGAGTTCGCCGGGATCTACCTGGAGCTGCTGCGCCGCCTCGACCGGGTCTTCGGGCCCGGCGAGCCGCCCACCCCGTACGTCGCGGGCTGGCACCAGGCACCCGGCGCGGCGCCGTCCCGCGCCGACTTCGCGCTCCACCTCGAGCTTTTCACCATCCGCCGCGCTTCCGGCAAGCTGAAGTTCCTCGCGGGTTCCGAATCCGGCATGAACGTGTTCATCAACGATGTGCCGCCGGAGGCCGCGGCGCAGCGACTGCGAGAGGTAGCGAGCGCGTGACCGCACACATCCAGAACGAGACCCCCGCCCCCGCCCGCCACTACCTGGTGACGGGCGGCGCGGGGTACGTCGGCAGCGTCGTCGCCGCGCACCTGCTGGAGGCCGGGCACCGGGTCACCGTGCTGGACGACCTCTCCACCGGCTTCCGCGAAGGTGTGCCCGCCGGGGCGGAGTTCATCGAGGGCCGGGTCCAGGACGCGGCCCGCTGGCTGCGCCCCGGCGCGTCCGGCGCCCCCGCGTTCGACGGGGTGCTGCACTTCGCCGCCTGCTCCCAGGTCGGCGAGTCGGTCGCGGACCCGGACAAGTACTGGCGCAACAACGTCGGCGGCACCATCGAACTCCTGGCCGCCCTGCGCGACGCGGGCGTGCGCCGCCTCGTCTTCTCCTCGACCGCCGCCACCTACGGCGAGCCCGTCCGCAGCCCGATCACCGAGGACGACCCGACCGCGCCGACCAACCCGTACGGCGCCACCAAGCTCGCCGTCGACCAGATGATCTCCGGCGAGTGCCGGGCGCACGGCTTGGCCGCCGTCTCGCTGCGCTACTTCAACGTCGCGGGCGCCCACTTCGCCGCCGACGGCGCGGCGTACGGCGAGCGGCACGACCCCGAGACCCACCTCATCCCGCTGGTGCTCCAGGTCGCCCAGGGCCGCCGCGAGTCGATCTCCGTCTACGGCGACGACTACCCGACCCCCGACGGCACCTGCGTGCGCGACTACATCCACGTCTCCGACCTCGCCGAGGCGCACCTGCTGGCCCTGGACGCCGCCGTCGCCGGTGAGCACCTGATCTGCAACCTCGGCAACGGCAACGGCTTCTCCGTCCGCCAGGTCGTCGAGACCGTCCGCGAGGTGACCGGACACGCCGTGCCGGAGAGCGCCGCGCCGCGCCGCGACGGCGACCCCGCCGTACTCGTCGCCGCCGCCGACCGGGCGCGCACCCGGCTGGGCTGGCGCCCCTCCCGGGCGGAACTGCCGGTGATCGTGGCGGACGCGTGGGCCTTCGCGCGGCGAACGGCGGCCTCGGCCCCCGTATGAGCTTCCGCGAGGTCTACGGGTACGCCCCGGACGGCGTGTGGGCCGCGCCCGGCCGGGCCAACCTCATCGGCGAACACACCGACTACAACGACGGGTTCGTGCTGCCGCTGGCCCTCCCGCACACCACCCGCGTGCACGCCGCCCGCCGCGACGACGCGGTGCTGCGGCTGCACTCGGCCGCCTCGCCGGGCCGGGTGGTCCAGCTGCGGACCGACACGCTGTCCCCCGCAGACGCCACTGGCTGGGCCGCGTACCCCGCCGGGGTGGCCTGGGCGCTGCGCGCGGCGGGCGCCCCGGCCGGCGGCGCGGACCTGCACGTCGAGAGCACGGTGCCCACGGGCGCCGGGCTCTCCTCCTCGGCGGCGCTGGAGGTCGCCACCGCGCTGGCGCTGAGCGAACTGCACGGGGGTCCGGGCGGACCGGGCGGGTCCGGCGGACCGGAGGCGGCGGAGCTGGCCCTGCTGTGCCGGCGGGCGGAGAACGACTTCGTCGGCGTCCCCTGCGGGATCATGGACCAGATGGCGTCGGCCTGCTGCACCGAGGGGCACGTGCTCTTCCTGGACACCCGGGACCTCGGCCGCCGCCAGATCCCGTTCGACCTCGCGGAGCACGGGCTCACGCTGCTGGTCGTGGACACCCGGGTGCGGCACGAACTGGCCGACGGCGCGTACGCCGAGCGGCGCGCGGGCTGCGAGGAGGGCGCGCGGCTGCTGGGCGTACGCGCCCTGCGCGACGTGCCGTACGAGGAACTGGACGGCGCGCTGGGACGCCTGCGGGCGGGTGCCGCCGACGGCGTCGCGGGGGAGGGCGGGCGGCCCGGGGTGCCGGAGCTGGTGCGGCATGTGCTCACCGAGAACCGCCGGGTGGCCGACACTGTCCGGCTGCTGGAGTCCGGGGACGTCCGCGGGGTCGGCTCGCTGCTCACCGCCGGACACGCCTCGTTGCGCGACGACTTCGCCGTCTCCTGCGCGGAGCTGGACCTCGCGGTGGACACGGCGCTCGCGGCGGGCGCGCTGGGCGCCCGGATGACGGGCGGCGGCTTCGGCGGCTCGGCGGTCGTCCTGCTGGACGCCGCGCTGACCGCCGCGGTGGCGGAAGCGCTGCGTACGGCCTTCACGGCCGCCGGGTTCGGCGGCCCGCGCGTCTTCGAGGCGGTCCCCTCGCGCGGGGCGCACCGGGTGCGGTGAACGCGCCGGGGCGCGGCGCGGTGGGGTGGTGTGGCGTTCAGCCCGGCGGTGGGGGTCCGTCGTCCGGGTCATGCCGGGCTCGCGTGCCCCGGCGCACGACCCTTCCGCCTGGAGAGGCCGCGCACCGGGCCGCGCCCCCGGCCCGACCCGCATGACAGACCCTGGTGCTTCACGACGCGGGCCACCTGGTGGCCCGGCTTGCAGCAGAAGTCCGGCGCCTGGCAACCCCGGGTCTCCACGCGCCCGCGCCCTCATCCGGGTACCCAGCCCGTACCGCGCGGAGCCCCGTCCACTCGCTGGAGCCGGACTGGCTGTTCGTCGCCCGCCGAAGTGTCCCGGAGGGGCGCGCGGGACGGGGGAGAGCCGGGCGTTGCCGCTTCCGGGCGCCGTGCGGGCTGATCCGGCGCCGCTGGTCGGCTTCTGTCCCGATCCGCATCGCAATTTCCAGGCCAAGAGCTGTCCCGCCCCCGCGAGAGGTGGGCAGTTTCGCCAATAGCCTTCCGCGGACGGACCTCGGCCTTACGCTGAGTTGAACACACCACACCGGTCAGGAACCGGTGCGGCCAGGGGGTCGAGACAGCCGGGGTGCGACACCCGGACGGGGCGAGGGCCCGGCGGCGGCCGGGGCGCGACACCGCTCCGTCCGACGGCGCACCCTCCGTCAGGGGGTGACATGCAGCGGATCCGGGTCCTGGTGGTCGACGACCACCGCATATTCGCCGAGTCGCTGGCTGCCGCGCTGGCGGCCGAGCAGGACATCGAGGTCGCGGCGGCCGGGCACGGCTCGGCGGCGCTGCGGGCGCTGGAGCGCGGCGCGGGCGAGGGGCGCTGCTTCGATGTGCTGCTGGTCGACGCCGACCTCTGCGAGCTGACCGGCGATGCGGGCGCGGGCCCGGCACAGGCCCAAGGTCCGGGGCCTGCTCCGGGCCCGGGTCCGGGTCCGGGCGCGGGTCCGGTCAACGGCGCGGCGCGCCCGCCCGCCCGCGACGGCGCCCGCACCGCACCGCAGGCCCCGCCGGGGGCGTCCGGCCCGCGCGTCGCGGCCTCCGCCGGCCTCGGCCTGGTCGCCCGGGTGCGGGCCGAGCACCCGGCCCTGCGCACGGTCGTCCTCGCCGAGCGCGACGACGCGCGGTGCGCGGCGGCGGCCCTCCAGACGGGGGCGTGCGGCTGGGTGGCCAAGGACAGTTCGCTCTCCCGGCTGCTCCAGGTCGTCAGGGGCGTGCTGAAGGGGGAGACCCATCTGCCGCCCGCGCTGCTGACCGGCGTGCTGCGCGAGCTGACGGCGGCCAGGAAGCACCGTACGGAGAGCGAGCGGCTGGTCGAGGCCCTCACCCCGCGCGAGCACGAGGTGCTGCGCTGCATGGTCGCCGGTCTCGGCCGCAAGGCCGTCGCCGAGCGGCTCTACCTCTCGCCGCACACGGTGCGTACGCACATGCAGAACGTCCTGGGCAAGCTGGACGTGCACTCCACGCTCGCCGCCGTGGCCCTCGCCCGCCGCGCGGGCGTCGGCCCGGCCGACGTCGAGGCGACCGCCGGCCCGGGGTGATCCGCCCGCCGCTGCCCGCCGTGCCTTGTCCGGCCTACGGCGTGTTGTCGAACGGCGCGGTCAACTCCCGCAGCAGCCCGGCCAGTTCCCTGCGACGTACGGGCGACAGCTCGACGAGGATGGCGCGTTCCTGGTCGAGCAGTCCGGCCAGGGTGCTGTCCGCGCGGTGCCGCCCCTCGGCGGTGAGCCGCACGAGCACGCCGCGCCGGTCGCTGGGGTCGGGCAGCCGCTCCACGAGGCTCTTCTTGGCCAGCCGGTCGATCCGGTTGGTCATGGTGCCGGAGGTGACCAGGGTCTGTGTGAGCAACTGGCCGGGGGAGAGCTGGTACGGCGGCCCCGCGCGGCGCAGTGCGGTGAGGACGTCGAACTCCCACGGCTCCAGGCCGTGTTCGGCGAAGGCGATCCGCCGGGCCCGGTCCAGGTGACGTGCGAGCCTGCTGATCCGGCTCAGCACCTCCAGCGGCTCCACGTCGAGGTCCGGGCGCTCGCGTCGCCATGCTGCAACCAGTCGGTCGACCTCGTCCTCCATGGGATCAGTGTAGTAGTTGTGTCGATGTGAAGTCTCTTGACATCAAGATACTCGCGGAGGAGCCTGGTGTGCATGACCTCAGGTACGTTCCCCGGCCCCCCGCCCGCCCCCCTCTGGGACCCGCGGCAGTACGGGCGGTACGCAGACGACCGGGCCCGTCCGCGCCGCGAACTGCTGGCCCGGGTCCCCGCGCTCCCCGCCGAGGCCTCCGGCGCCGCGCCCCGTATCGCCGACCTGGGCTGCGGCACGGGCGGCCCCACCGCCGAGCTGGCCGAGCGCTGGCCCGCCGCGCACCTCACCGGCTACGACAACTCCGCCGCGATGCTGGCCGAGGCACGTACGCACGCGGGCGCCACCCCGGGCGGCGGCACCTTGGACTTCGCGCACGCCGACCTGGCCACGTGGCGGCCCGCCCCCGCCGACACCTTCGACCTGATCTTCTCCAACGCGGCCTTCCACTGGATTCCCGCCGCCGGCGGCGAGGGACGCCTCACGGGCCACACCGCCGCCTTCCCCGCCTACGTGGCGGCGCTCGCCCCCGGCGGGGTCCTCGCCTTCCAGGTGCCGGGCAACTTCGCCGCCCCCAGCCACACCCTGCTGAGCGCCCTGCGCCGTTCGCCGCGCTGGCGCGACCGCCTGGGCGCGGAGACGGCGGGTGACGCCGTACTCGATCCCGCCGGGTACTTCGAGGTGCTCGCGCCGCTGGGCTGCGCCGTCGACACGTGGGAGACGACGTACACCCATGTGCTGCCCGGCCCGGACCCGGTGCTGGAATGGGTCAAGGGCACGACGCTGCGGCCCGTGCTCACCCGGCTCGCGGACGACCCGGAGGCGCGGGATGCCTTCCTGGAGGAGTACGCCGCCGCGCTGCGCACCGCGTACCCGCGGGGGCCCTCGGGGACGCTCTTCCCGTTCCGCCGGGTCTTCGCGGTGGCGGTGCGGCGGTGAACGGGCAGGCGGTGAACGGGGAAGCACACGCGCCGTCCGGACGATCGAGGCGTTCGCCCATGTCCTGCTCGCGGCTCCGCCCGGCGCGGAGGACGCGCTGCGGGCCTTCTACGCGGGTGTCCTGGGTATGACGGAGGAGCCCAAGCCCCCGGCCCTCGCCGTACGCGGCGGCTGCTGGTTCCGCGCCGGTGCGGTCGCGCTGCACCTGGGCGTCGAGGAGGGCTACCGCCCGCCCGCCAAGGCCCACCCCGGCATCCGGGTCGCCGGGCTCGCCGCGCTCGCCGCCCGGCTGACCGCCGCCGGAGCCGACGCCCGCTGGGACGACGCCCTCCCCGGCCACCGCCGCTTCCACACCCGCGATCCGGTCGGCAACCGCCTGGAGTTCCAGGAGGAGATATGACGCCGAGATCAAGCAGATCGGCTTCGTCAGGTGTTGATGTCCACCGTGTGCTGCCTGGGTGACGGCGAGCGCACCCGGGAGGTCCAGGTCGATGAATGCCACGTCCGGGAGGGCCGCGAAGTGCTCCGCGATGCCCTTGCGTTCCCAGTCCGCTTGCACGAGCGCGTACAAGGGCACGTAGAGCGACCATTCGGGACGGCGGCTCGCCTCATGGATGAGCCCGGACACCAGACGATTCCCCGCCCCTGCGGCCAGCAGGGCGGAGGGGCGAAGACGAAGTGCACCTCGTCACCGGGCGCCGTCCGCGATGCGTCGCTCCAACTCGGCGACTACGGACGCCTCCTCCTGCGGAGTGGGGTCGTATCCGGACAGTTCATACAGAATCTGCTTCGTCTCCGCCGCTCTGGCTTCCATCTCGCGACGGGTGGGGGTCGAAGTGGCGTAGTCGCGCACTATGGCACCGATCGTGGAGCCGCGGTCCTGTGCGAGCTGGAGGAGGCGGTCACGTACCTCGGCGGGGACGCGGATCATGGCATCCGACATGGTCGGGAATATACAGCTGCGTAAACAGCCTGGTGACTCTCCGCTGCATCCCGGTCGCTCGACGGCTATGGGCCCGGGCCGCGCGGGTGCGGGGGCCCGCACCGCGCCCGCGCGGTGTGCCCCTACGACCGGCGGTGGCCGATCAGCCGGGGCTTGGCCTCCAGGCCGTCCAGGCCGTGCCAGGCGAGGTTCACCAGGTGCGCGGCGACCTCGGCCTTCTTCGGCTTGCGCGCGTTCAGCCACCACTGGCCCGTCAGCGCGACCATGCCCACCAGGGCCTGCGCGTAGAGCGGGGACAGCTTCGGGTCGAAGCCGCGGTTCTTGAACTCGCGGCCGAGGATGTCCTCGACCTGGGTGGCGATGTCGCTGATCAGGGAGGCGAAGGTGCCGGTGGACTGGGCCACGGGGGAGTCGCGCACCAGGATGCGGAAGCCGTCGGTGTACTGCTCGATGTAGTCCAGCAGCGCGAACGCGGCCTGTTCGAGCAGTTCACGCGGGTGGCCGCCGGTGAGTGCTCCGGTGACCATGTCCAGCAGCTGCCGCATCTCGCGGTCCACGACCACCGCGTACAGCCCTTCCTTGCCGCCGAAGTGCTCGTAGACGACGGGCTTGGAGACACCGGCCTTGGCCGCGATCTCCTCCACCGAGGTGGCCTCGAAGCCGCGTTCCGCGAACAACGTCCGTCCGATGTCGAGCAGTTGCTCCCTGCGTTCCTTGCCCGTCATACGCCGGCGCGCACGGCGGGCGGCCGGCGGCGTGCTGGTGTGGGAGGAGTGGTCCTTCTTGCTGGGCGCGTTCGCTCGGTCGTCGGTCGGCACGGGGACCATCATGCCGCTTCGGCACCCGGGTCCCTGCGGCGGGAGTCGATACGCTCGCGCCGGGGCCACCGCACGTCGTACGCCCAGCCCGCCTTCTCGAACCAGCGGATGATGCGCGCGCTGGAGTCCAGCTGCCCCCGCTCCACGCCGTGGCGTGCGCATGTCGGGTCGGCGTGGTGCAGGTTGTGCCAGGACTCGCCGCACGAGAGCACCGCCAGCCACCAGACGTTGCCCGAGCGGTCCCGCGAGGCGAACGGGCGCTTGCCGACCGCGTGGCAGATCGAGTTGATCGACCACGTCACGTGGTGCAGCAACGCCACCCGCACGAGTGAACCCCAGAAGAACGCGGTCAGTGCGCCCTGCCAGGACATCGTGACCAGGCCGCCGATCAGCGGCGGAATCGCCAGCGAGACGACCGTCCACAGCACGAACGTCCGGGAGATGCCGCGCAGCACCGGGTCCTTGACCAGATCCGGCGCGTACTTCTGCTGCGGGGTCTGCTCCTCGTCGAACATCCATGCCATGTGGGCCCACCAGAGGCCCTTCATCAGGGCCGGGACGCTCTCGCCGTACCGCCACGGCGAGTGCGGGTCGCCTTCGGCGTCCGAGAACTTGTGGTGCTTGCGGTGGTCCGCCACCCACCTGACCAGCGGCCCCTCCACGGCCAGCGAGCCCATCACGGCGAGCGCGATGCGCAGCGGGCGCTTGGCCTTGAACGAGCCGTGCGTGAAGTAGCGGTGGAACCCGATCGTGATCCCGTGGCAGCCGATGTAGTACATGGCCACCAGCAGGCCCAGGTCGAGCCAGCTCACCCCCCACCCCCAGGCCAGCGGGACGGCCGCGACCAGCGCCAGGAACGGCACGACGATGAACAGCAGCAGCGCGTACTGCTCCAGCGAGCCGCGCTTCTCGCCGCCGAGCGTGGCGGAGGGCAGCCGGGAGCCGCCGGAGTCTTTCGCCTGAGAGGTGCCTTTGTCTGGTTCGAGCAGCTCTGGGCTGGATGTCATAGTCGAGCCTTATCGGTCCGGGGGCGGGGATGACGTTATGGGACCGTAACCTACGGTGCCGTAAGTATGGCAGTCCCTGACAACGGGGCCAGACGGTGTGTACCCAGCCGCTCCATGCTCATCACCTGGACGCCATCCCCGCGGTGAACGCCGCCGACCTATCCTGGGGTCCGTCGGACAGCGCGGTCCGTGATCTGCCGGAAGCACCACCGGAAGCCAGAAGCTGCAAGGAGCCGCAACTGTGAGCAGTGCCGACCCACAGACCCACAGCCAGTCGGAGACCCACAGCCGGTCCGAGACCGACCCCCAGTCCGAGATCGCCGCGAATTCCGCACTGCGCGCCGACATCCGCCGCCTCGGCGACCTCCTGGGCGAGACCCTCGTCCGCCAGGAGGGCTCCGAACTGCTCGACCTGGTCGAGCGCGTACGGGCGCTGACCCGCAGCGACGGCCCGGCCGCCGCCGCGCTCCTGGCCCGTACGGACCTGGAGACGGCGACCAAGCTCGTGCGCGCCTTCTCGACCTATTTCCACCTGGCCAACGTCACCGAGCAGGTACACCGCGGCCACGAGCTGGGTGCCCGCCGCGCGGCCGAGGGCGGCATCCTCGCCCGCACCGCCGACATGCTCAAGGACGCGGACCCCGCGCACCTCGCCCAGACCGCCCGCCACCTGAACGTGCGCCCCGTCTTCACCGCGCACCCCACCGAGGCCGCGCGCCGCTCCGTGCTCACCAAGCTGCGCAAGATCGCCGAGCTGCTGGAGAGCACCGACGCCACCGAGCGCCGCCGCACCGACCTGCGGCTCGCCGAGAACATCGATCTCGTCTGGCAGACCGACGAGCTGCGCGTCGCCCGGCCCGAGCCCGCCGACGAGGCGCGCAACGCCGTCTACTACCTGGACGAGCTGCACCGCGGAGCCGTCGGCGACGTCCTGGAGGACCTCGCGGCCGAACTGGACCGCGCCGGCGCCCCGCTGCCCGCGGGCACCCGGCCGCTCACCTTCGGCACCTGGATCGGAGGCGACCGGGACGGCAACCCCAACGTCACCCCGCAGGTCACCTGGGACGTCCTCCTCCTCCAGCACGAGCACGGCATCACCGACGCCCTCGAACACGTCGACGAGCTGCGCGGCGCCCTCTCCAACTCCATCCGCAACAGCGGCGCCACGCAGGAACTGCTGGACTCCCTCGACCGCGACCTGGAGCGGCTGCCCGAGATCAGCCCCCGCTACAAGCGGCTCAACGCCGAGGAGCCCTACCGGCTCAAGGCCACCTGCATCCAGCAGAAGCTGCTCAACACCCGCGAGCGCCTGGCCGCCCACGCCCCGCACGCGGACGGCCGCGACTACCTGGGCACCGGCGAACTCCTCGCGGACCTGACACTCCTCCAGACCTCGCTGCGTGAGCACCGCGGCGGCCTCGTCGCCGACGGCCGCCTGGAGCGGGTGCTGCGCACGGTGGCCGCCTTCGGCCTCCAGCTCGCCACCCTGGACGTACGCGAGCACGCGGACGCCCACCACCACGCGCTCGGCCAGCTCTTCGACCGGCTCGGCGAGGAGTCCTGGCGCTACCTCGACATGCCCCGCGAGTACCGGCAGAAGCTGCTCGCCAAGGAGCTGCGCTCGCGCCGCCCGCTCGCCCCCGCCCCGGCCCCGCTGGACGAGGCGGGCGCCCGTACGCTCGGCGTCTTCGAGACCGTCCGCAAGGCGCTGGACACCTTCGGGCCCGAGGTCATCGAGTCGTACATCATCTCCATGTGCGCGGGCGCCGACGACGTGTTCGCCGCCGCCGTGCTGGCCCGCGAGGCCGGGCTGATCGACCTGCACGCCGGCTGGGCCCGGATCGGCATCGTGCCGCTGCTGGAGACCACCGACGAGCTGAAGATCGCCGACGAGCTGCTCGACGCGATGCTCTCCGACCCCTCCTACCGGCGGCTCGTCGCCCTGCGGGGCGACCGCCAGGAGGTCATGCTCGGCTACTCCGACTCCTCGAAGTTCGGCGGCATCACCACCTCCCAGTGGGAGATCCACCGCGCCCAGCGCCGGCTGCGCGACGTCGCCCACCGGCACGGCGTACGGCTGCGCCTCTTCCACGGCCGCGGCGGCACCGTCGGCCGGGGCGGCGGCCCCACCCACGACGCCATCCTCGCCCAGCCCTGGGGCACCCTGGAGGGCGAGATCAAGGTCACCGAGCAGGGCGAGGTCATCTCCGACAAGTACCTCGTGCCCTCGCTCGCCCGGGAGAACCTGGAGCTGACCGTCGCGGCCACCCTCCAGGCCTCGGCGCTGCACACCGCCCCCCGCCAGTCCGACGAGGCGCTCGCCCGCTGGGACGCCGCCATGGACCGGGTCTCCGACGCGGCGCACGGCGCCTACCGCGAGCTGGTCGAGGACCCGGACCTGCCCGCGTACTTCTTCGCCTCCACCCCCGTCGACCAGCTCGCCGACCTGCACCTGGGCTCCCGGCCCTCGCGGCGCCCCGACACCGGTGCCGGGCTGGACGGGCTGCGGGCCATCCCGTGGGTCTTCGGCTGGACCCAGTCCCGGCAGATCGTGCCCGGCTGGTACGGCGTCGGCTCAGGGCTCAAGGCCGCCCGCGAGGCCGGGCTCGACTCCGTGCTGGACGAGGCGTTCGAGCACTGGCACTTCTTCCGCAACTTCCTCTCCAACGTCGAGATGACGCTGGCCAAGACGGACCTGCGGATCGCCCGGCACTACGTGGACACCCTGGTGCCCGAGGAGTTGAAGCACGTCTTCGCCACCATCGAGGCCGAGCACGCGCTCACTGTCAGCGAGGTGCTGCGCATCACCGGCGGCGCGGAACTGCTGGACGCCAACCCGGTGCTGCGCCAGACCTTCCAGATCCGCGACGCCTACCTCGACCCGATCTCCTACCTCCAGGTCACCCTGCTGCACCGGCAGCGCGAAGCGGCCAAGCGGGGCGAGGAGCCCGATCAGCTGCTGGGCCGCGCCCTGCTGCTGACGGTCAACGGAGTCGCGGCGGGGCTGCGGAACACCGGCTGACCGGCGGCGCGCCGCGCACCCCGGCCGGCGGCTCAGAGGTCGTCGGGCTGTCCCGATCTGCTGGTCAGAGGCGGTCCGACAAGCTCTCAGCCGCGCCGGGCGTGGGCGGCGCGGTCGCTGCGGCGGCGCAGCACCAGGTAGGTGCCGGCGCCGAGCAGGCACGCCGCGGCGGTGACCAGGGCGCCGACGGGGGCTCCGGCACCGGACTCGGCGAGATCGCCGTCGCCGCCCTCGCCGCTCGCGTCGCCGGGCGGCGAGGGCGCGTCGGTCGAGGGGTCACCGGAGGGGGTCGCGGACCGCGCGGGGGCGGGCGCGGCGCCGTCCGGATCAGCACCGTCCGGGCCAGTGCCCTCCGAGCCAGTGCCCTCCGGGTCTGCGCCGTCCGGCGTCGGTGAGGTGGATGCGGACGGCGCGGACTCCGCGGGGGAGGCCGGGGCGGACGGCGAAGCGGAATCCTCGCCCCCGGTGCCGCCCGCACCGCCGTCCCGGTCCTCCGCCGCGCAGTCGACGCCGAAGAACGTGCGCTGACCCCCGCCGCCCTCCCCGCTGTCCTTCCACACCAGTTGGTAGCCGCCGTCCGCCAGGGACAGCTTGCCGGTACGGCCCGCCCCTTCGCCGTCCAGCACCAGCGTGCCCGTCTCGGCGACGGTGCCGCTGCCGCCGCCCCCGTCCCGCTCGACGATGCTCCAGGCCAGTCGCTGGCCGCGGGCGAAGCCCGCCGCGTCCAGGACGAAGGTGCACACCTCGGGACCGCCCGGACCCGCCAGCCGCCCCGTCGCCGCGTCGTGGACCGTCACCATGCCACCGGTGCGGCCGGGTGCCGCGTGCGCGCTCGTGGCGAGCAGCAGTGGGGCAGCAGCCGCGGTGACCGCCAGCGCCGAAACCGTGGGGAGTACGCGCATGGACATACCAACTTCGGGTACTGGAAAGAGTGTTGAAAACTGCGACGAAGAAGTGAAGAAGTGACGGGCAAAGCTTCATAGCGCTCGGTGCGGTCGGTCAAGGTGGCATTGTCAGCAATCGTCGTATTGATGCGGCCTCGCGCCAAAACGGCAGGATAACGATGCTGTGACAGCCCCAGGCCGCGCCACTCGCGCCACACCGGGCGCAACCGCCACACGAACGGTCACGCGAGCCGTCGTACGCCCCGCGCGTGAGCCGTCACAGCAGCAGGAACGCCGCGCCCATGATCCCGGCGCCCAGCAGGCCCATCGCCCACGCCGTCCGCCGCAGCCGCAGACCGCCCGCCACCACCAGGGCTGCCAGCAGCAGTGCGCCCGCCAGCGGCAGCCAGGCGTAGAGCACCCCGGCCGCGCCCGTGCGCACCACCTCGTCCGTGCCGGGACGGAGCGCCACCGGCACCCCCTCCCCGGCGTCCGGCGCGCTCACCTGCCCCAGCGCGACCCGCTCCGGCGGGTCCTCGGCGCCGCCGGACGGGGTGAACGCGCCGCGGCAGGTGTCGTCGGAGCAGCTCTCCACGACGAGCGTGCCACGCTCGCGGGCCGACGAGAACATCGCGGGCTCCGCGGTCGCCCACGAGGACCACACCCCCGCGACCACCAGCAGCAAGGCCAGCAGCGCCATCGTGCCCGTCTTCACCAGCAGCAGCATCCCGAACGCGCTCTCGCCGGCCCGGCGGAGGGCGCTGCGCTTCATGACGCTGGATGACATGGCCGCGATAATTCGTCATGCGACCCGCTCCGGTCAACCTCCGCACGGCAGCCCCCGCGGGCCCGGACGGCGTGACGTCAGGAGTTGTACGTGCCCTGCGCCCGCTCCAGCCCGTCCAGCACCAGCGACTCCACCGCGTCGGCGGCCCGGTCCACGAAGTAGTCCAACTCCTTGCGCTCCGCCGTGCCGAAGTCCCGCAGCACGTAGTCGGCGACCGCCATCCGGCCCGGCGGGCGGCCGACCCCGAAGCGCACCCGGTGGTAGTCCGGGCCGAGCGCCTTGGTGATCGACTTCAGCCCGTTGTGGCCGTTGTCACCGCCGCCCAGCTTCAGCCGCAGTGCCCCGTAGTCGATGTCCAGCTCGTCGTGCACCGCGATGATCCGCTCCACCGGCAGCTTGTAGAAGTCCCGCAGCGCCGTGACCGGCCCGCCCGAGACGTTCATGAACGACATCGGCTTGGCCAGGATCACCCGGTGGCCGGAGACACCCGGTACACCGAGCCTGCCCTCCAGCACCTGGGCCCGCGCCCGGTGCGCCTTGAACGAGCCGCCGATCCGGGACGCGAGCAGGTCGGCCACCATGAAGCCGACGTTGTGCCGGTTCCCGGCGTACTGCGCCCCCGGATTGCCGAGGCCCGCGATCAGCCACGGGGCCGTGGTGGCATCGCTCGCACTGGCGTTGGTCGTCATCTGGGGCCCTCCGGCGGCGGATCGGACACGACCGCCGCCCCGCGCGTGCGGCACGGGGCGGCGATCGTGGAGACGTGACTGATGGGGGAGGCGTCTGCGGCGGGCGCAGAAGCGGTGACCGGCGCGGACCGGCGGCGGTCCCGCAGCGGGGCCCGCGCCGGTCCGGCGCGTACTAGTCGGTGGTGACGCCCGAGGCCTCGGCCTCGGTCTCCGCACCCTCGGTCGGCTCCTCGGCCTGCGCGGCCAGCACCTGGATGACGACGTCGTCGCCGTCGACGGCCAGCGTCGTACCGGCGGGCAGCTTGATGTCCTTGGCCAGCACCGAGTCGCCGGGGGCCAGGCCCTCGATGGAGACGGTCACCGACTCCGGGATGTGCGTCGCCTCGGCCTCGACCGGCAGCGAGTTGAGCACGTGCTCCAGGAGGTTCTGGCCCGGGGCCAGCTCGCCCTCGGTGTGGATCGGGATGTCGACGTTGACCTTCTCGCCCTTCTTCACGGTGAGCAGGTCGATGTGGACCAGGAAGCCGCGGATCGCCTCGCGCTGGACGGCCTTGGGGATGACCAGCTCCTTGCGGCCCTCGACGTCCAGGTTGATCAGGACGTTGGAGGTCTTCAGGGCCATCATCAGGTCGTAGCTGGGCAGCGTGACGTGGACCGGGTCGGCGCCGTGGCCGTAGATGACCGCGGGCACCAGCTCCTGGCGGCGCAGCCGACGGGCCGCACCCTTGCCGAACTCGCTGCGGACGGTGGCGGTGAGATTGACATCGGCCATGGTGGCGCTCCTCGTCATGGAAACTGGATCATCGGGCGGTCACCCGGCCCACGACGACCCACCAGGGTCTGCCACGAAGAGCGCGTCGATAACGGATACGCCGTGCGCACGCCGCCGATCACCTGGATCGCGGGTGGCGCGGCCTCCCTCGCCGAGCAACTTCACGAGTCTACTCAACGAGGGATGCCGCCGGGAAATCGATCAAGAAGAAACGGTTACTCGCAGCCGGGACACCCGGCTTCTCAAGACTGCTCCTCGAAGAGGCTCGTCACCGAACCGTCCTCGAAGACCTCCCGGACGGCCCGCGCGATCGTCGGCGCCATGGACAGCACCGTGATCTTGTCCAGGTCCAGCTCGCCCGGGGTCGGCAGCGTGTTGGTGAACACGAACTCGCTGACCTTCGAGTTCTTCAGCCGGTCCGGCGCCGGACCCGAGAGGATGCCGTGCGTCGCCGTCACGATCACGTCCTCCGCACCGTGCGCGAAGAGCGCGTCGGCCGCCGCGCAGATCGTGCCGCCCGTGTCGACCATGTCGTCCACCAGCACGCACACACGGCCCGCGACGTCGCCCACGACCTCGTGCACCGTCACCTGGTTCGCGACGTCCTTGTCCCGCCGCTTGTGCACGATCGCCAGCGGCGCGCCCAGCCGGTCGCACCAGCGGTCGGCCACCCGCACCCGGCCCGCGTCCGGCGAGACCACCGTCAGCTTGGACCGGTCCACCTTCGTGCCCACGTAGTCCGCCAGCACCGGAAGCGCCGAGAGGTGATCGACCGGGCCGTCGAAAAAGCCCTGGATCTGGTCGGTGTGCAGGTCGACGGTGAGGATGCGGTCCGCGCCCGCGGTCTTCAGCAGGTCGGCCACCAGCCGGGCCGAGATCGGCTCCCGCCCGCGGTGTTTCTTGTCCTGCCGCGCATAGCCGTAGCTGGGCACGATCACGGTGATGCTCCGTGCCGACGCCCGCTTCAGTGCGTCGATCATGATCAACTGCTCCATGATCCACTTGTTGATCGGAGCCGTGTGGCTCTGCATCAAAAAGGAGTCGGCGCCACGCGCCGACTCCTGGAAGCGAACATAGATCTCGCCGTTGGCGAAATCGAAGGCTTTCGTCGGAACCACTCCGATGCCCAGCTGCTCCGCGACCTCCTCCGCCAGTTCGGGGTGAGCGCGGCCGGAGAAGAGCATCAATTTCTTCTCGCCGGTCGTCTTGATCCCGGTCACAGCACAGTCTCCTTGCGTTCCGCTTCGCGTGGGTGCTCCTTAACCGTAAACCCCGCCCGGAGGCGTCGCGCACCCAGCACACTGCTCACTGGCGCTCCTCCGGCTCCGCGGAGCCTTGCCCGGCCGCTTCCGGTTCGCTCTGGGCGGCGGCCTGGGCCGCCGCGCTGCCGGGCCGCTTGCGCGCCACCCAGCCCGCGATGTTGCGCTGTTGGCCGCGCGCGACGGCGAGCGAACCGGCGGGCACGTCCTTGGTGATGACCGAACCCGCCGCCGTGTAGGCGCCGTCCCCGACCGTGACGGGAGCCACAAACATGTTGTCCGCGCCTGTACGGCAGTGTGAGCCGATCGTCGTGCGGTGCTTGTTCACCCCGTCGTAGTTCACGAACACGCTCGCCGCCCCGATGTTGCTCTGCTCACCGATCGAGGCGTCCCCGACGTACGACAGATGCGGCACCTTCGTGCCCTCGCCCAGCGTCGCGTTCTTCATCTCGACGAAGCTGCCCGCCTTCACCCTGCCGCCCAGGTCCGTGCCCGGCCGCAGGTAGGTGAACGGGCCCACCGACGCGCCCGCGCCGATCCGGGCACCGACCGCCACGGTGTTGCTGACGCTCGCGCCCTCGCCCACCACCGTGTCCGTCAGCCGGGAGTGCGGGCCCACCTCGGCGAACGCGGCGACATGCGAGGCCCCCAGCAGCTGGGTGCCCGGCAGCAGCACGGCGTCCGGCTCGAGGGTCACCGACGCGTCCACCCAGGTCGACGCCGGGTCGACCACCGTCACGCCCGCCAGCATCGCCCGCTCCAGCAGCCGTTCGTTGAGCAGGCGCCGCGCCTCGGCGAGCTGCACGCGGTTGTTGATGCCCAGGATCTCCCGGTGGTCGTCCGCCAGCGCCGCCCCGACCCGGTGCCCGTCCGCCCGGACGATGCCGAGCACGTCGGTCAGGTACTCCTCGCCCTGGCTGTTGTCGGTGCGCACCTTGCCCAGCGCGTCGACGAGCAGCGCGGCGTCGAAGGCGAACACCCCGGAGTTGATCTCCCGGATCTCCCGCTGCGCCTCCGTCGCCTCCTTGTGCTCGACGATCGTGGTGACCGCGCCGTCGGCGGCGTCGCGGACGATGCGCCCGTAGCCCGTGGAGTCGGGCACCTCGGCGGAGAGCACGGTGACGGCGTTGCCGTCGGCCGCGTGCGCGGCGGCCAGCGCGCGGAGCGTGTCGCCCGTCAGCAGCGGGGTGTCGCCGCAGGTCACGATGACCGTGCCGGCCAAGGTCGCCGGGGCGTGGCCGTCCGCGCCGCCGAGCAGGGCCTCCAGGGCCATCCGCACCGCGTGCCCCGTCCCCAGCTGCTCGTGCTGCACGGCCGTCCGCACGCCCTCGGCGGTCTCGGCGAGATGGGCGGCGACCCGCTCCCGCGCGTGCCCGACGACCACCACGAGGTGCTCGGGATCGAGGGTGCGAGCGGAGCCGACCACATGCCCGAGGAGCGAGTGCCCGCAGATCTCGTGCAGGACCTTGGGGGTCGCGGACTTCATACGGGTGCCCTCACCCGCGGCGAGAACGACGACGGCGGCCGGGCGATTGGCGCTCACGGGTGTGCCCTTCGGCTTCGGACGGGGGGTGGACACCCGCAGGATACCGGGGCGTCACCGAAGCCGGGGGGCCAGGCCCGTCCCGGCGGCGAACGCCGGGACGCGAGCTGCTGTCTGCTCCCCCGCCAGGACTCGAACCTGGAACGATCGCACCAAAAACGATAGTGTTGCCGATTACACCACAGGGGATAGTAAAGCGGATCGAAACGGACACCCAGTCGACCCGATCACTGTGCGGCTCCTACTATGCCGCACCACCAGCCCTCAATGCGACGGTATAGATCAGCGCTTTGCAGGACGCGGACCACGAGACCCCCCGGTAGTCCGCCCCCACGTTCTTCCTCACCGTCCTGGGGTTGTGCTTCTTCAGACTGGTCTTCTGGAGTTGCGACGCGTCAATGCCGACATGGGAGGCCCAGTAGTGCTCCGCGCCGGTCACGTCGGCGGACTCGTGGATGTTGAAGGCGAAGCGGAGGGTGGCCCTGTCGACCCCCAGCAGGTCGAGCCAGGCGAGATAGAGGCCGATCATGTCAGGGTCGCTGTTGGTGAAGGTGACGCGCTCGCTGGGCCGGTGCGGCTTGCTCTTGGAGCCTTCGGCCCAGTACAGGCCCACGCCGATCAGGAACAGCTCGCGGTCCGTCAGGTGTCCGATCTCTTCGGTGGCGCTGCGCCTGGTCCGTCGGCGCTCCTCTTCGCGCAGACTGCCCGTGCCGTCGCCGCCTCGCGGGTGTGGGCGGGCACAGGGGCTTCGGGTGGGAGGTGTGTCACTCGTAGTGACAGTGTCGTCGTGCGTGCGGCGGTCGGGGGCGAAAGTGCGATCGATTCAACAGTTCGAGTGGAAGGGCTCCTCGGACTTCCTGTACGCCGCCGTTTCGCCTAGCAGTCCGTTTCGCCCGTGCAGCAGTCCGGTTCGCCCGCGACCGGGAAACCGGTGGCGGGCGGTCGTAGGCTGGTCCGTATGACCGAGACGGGGGAAGTCGCTCGAGCCCGGGGGCAGGGCGGGGTCGTGCGGGAACCGGGCGAGGGCGGCCCGTGGTGGTGGGAGCGAAGGCGCAGCTGTGTGCTGGACGTGTCGCTGGCGGTGGTGTCGGCCGGCGAGTGCGCGTTCGAGGGGGTCAGGTTCGCGAACAACACGGGGGTGCCGGTCGGGCTCGCCGTCGTGTTCGGGGTCCTCGTCGGCTCGGTGCTCGTGCTGCGGCGGCGCTGGCCGGTCGTCGTGGTGCTGGTGGCCATCGCCGTCACCCCGGCCGAGATGGGCATGCTGCTGGGAGTGGGCGGCCTCTATACCCTGGCCGCCACGGAGGTGCCGCGCCGCGTCATCACGCTGCTGGGCGGCATGCAGGTGGTGGGCGGGATCATCATCACCTGGATACGGATGCACCAGAGCATCGGCCAGGAGCCGGACTTCGACCCGCCGACGTGGTTCATCCCGCTGATCTCGGCGCTGATGTCGCTCGGGGTCGCCCTGCCGCCCGTACTGGCGGGGCTGTACGTGGGTGCCCGGCGGCGGCTGGTGGAGAGCCTGCGGGAGCGGGCGGACGGGCTGGAGCGGGAGCTGTCGCTCCTCGCGGACCGGGCGGAGGAGCGCGCCGAGTGGGCGCGCAACGAGGAGCGGACGCGGATCGCCCGCGAGATGCACGACGTGGTGGCGCACCGGGTGAGCCTGATGGTGGTGCACGCGGCGGCGTTGCAGGCGGTGGCCCTGAAGGACCCCGAGAAGGCGTCGAGGAACGCGGCGCTGGTGGGGGACATGGGGAGGCAGGCTCTGACGGAGCTGCGCACGATGCTCGGCGTGCTGCGGACGGTCGACACGGCCGGAGCGCCTCCGGCCGCGCCGTCCGTGCCGCGGTCCCCGCAGCAGGGCGACGCGTCGCCGGCACCGGCGCCGCTCGCCGCCTTCGCCGCGGCGGCGGCCGAGGGCGATGCGCCGGGCGCCCGCGGCGGCGCCCCCCGTACGGACGGGGGCGCGGGGCCGGCACCCGGCGCCGCCGCTGCCGGGCCGACGCTCGGCGAGCTGGACGTGCTGGTCGGGCAGTCGCGGGAGGCCGGCATGGCCGTCGAACTGTCGGTGGAGGGCAGCAGCCGGGGTTACGAGGCGCGGGTGGAGCAGACGGCGTTCCGGGTCGTGCAGGAGGCGCTGACCAACGTGCACAAGCACGCGGCGGGCGCCCGTACGCGCGTCCGGCTGGCGCACCGGGAGGGCGAGGTCGCGCTCCAGGTGGAGAACGAGCCGCCCGCCGAAGGCGTGGCCGACGCGCGGCTGCCGAGCGGGGGGAACGGGCTGCTGGGCATGCGGGAGCGGGTCACCACGCTGGGCGGGGTGTTCGTGTCCGGGCCGACGGACGCCGGAGGGTTCCGGGTCTCGGCGGTCATCCCGGGCGAGGGCGGCCGGTGATCCGGTAGCGGGGAGGCGGCCGGGCCGGGCGGCCGGGCTCCGGAGCGGTCAGGCGTCGTCGCGTCCGGCCTGTTCGGGCAGTGCGGGGACGGCCGTGTCAGGCCCCCGCCCGGTCAGCGCCGCGAGGCTGTTGCGGACGTGCGTCATGTGCTGGCGCAGCTCCTGTCCGCGCTCCGCGTGACCGCTCAGCACGCGTTCCGTTTCGCGCTGGACGCGCTCCTCGCGCGCGCGAGCCTCGGTGAGGATCGCGGTGGCCTGCGCCTCGGCGTCCTCCAGTTGGTACCGGGCCGCCTCCTCCGCGTCCGCGAAGCCGCGGCGGGCCTCGGTCAGCACCTGCTGTGCGTGCGCCTCCAGCCCGGCGACGCGTGCGTCGACCTCGCCCTCGCACTCGGCCAGTTCGTGGCCGAGGGCCTCGGACTCGTGCGCCTGCTGCTTCTCCTGGCCGGAGAGCAGATCGGCACAGCGCTGCCGCATCTCCTCCAGGGCCGCGGAGGCCGCCGTCCGGAGGGATTCCGCTTCGGCCTCGGCCTCGGCGCGCAGGTCGGCGGCGCGGGACTGCGCGGCCTGCTCGGTGCGGGTGGCGGTGACCTCGGCCTCGTCCCGTACGCGCTGTGCGCGCGTGCGCGCGGCGTCGGTGCGGGCGGCGGCCTCCGCCCGGGCCCGCTCGGCGGTCTGCCCGGCGTCCGCCTCGGCCCCGGCGCGCAGGTCGGCGGCTTCGGCCTCGGCGACGGTGAGCAGGCTCTGTGCACGGGCACCGAGAACCTCGTAGGTCTGCGGGGGCAGACCGGCCGCGAGGGCGGTCAGCCGCTCCGCCTCCGCGGCGGCCTCGTCGGCCTCCTCCGCGAGCCGGTCGGCGTGCCGTTGTGCGGTGTCGCGCTCCTCGGTCAGGTCGGTGACATGGCCGTCGACCTGGCCGGGGCGGTAGCCGCGGCGTACGACGACGAAGCCGTGCGGCGACGACGAACTCATGTGAGCCCCTTCACTCGGCAACGCAGATGACGGCTAGGCGCGCCGCCGCTTCCTCCCCGGGGGAGGGGCGTGCGAAACGCGCGGGTTCGCCCGTGTTCCGCATCCCAGGATGCGCTATGGGCGGCCTGCGGCTGTAATCGTCGCATCTCAGCGAAAGTGATCAGAAAGTTCACGCCGGACGAGCGCGGTGAGCTGCGCCGTGCGGGTCATGCCAAGGGTGCTGACCTGCGGTCACGCGGGCGGCGCCGGGCGCACGGCGGGGACGCGGAACTGCTCGGGAGCGTCAACCCGGCGGGACGCGAACCCAGTCGTGCGGGTGACGGCATACGGGCGCCCCCGGCCGGCTCCGGTGCGGCGGGCCGGGGGCGGCGCGGGCGTGCGCGGGCGGGCACGGGGCCGGTGCGGGGTCCGGGTCAGAAGAGACCGTCCCACAGCTGCTCCAGCAGCACGGACCACCAGTTCTCCGGAGAGGCGAGCGCCGCGCCGTCGAGCATGGCGAGCTGCGTCTGGAAGTCGACCGTCCAGCGGCCCGCCTGCTCCGGCGTCAGCCCGTAGCGCAGGCGCCACATCCGGCCCAGCAGGGCGAGGCAGCGCACGAACTCGGGCAGACCGGTGTTGACGAACTGCGGCGCCGCGCCCTGCCCGCCGGGATCGGCCTCCAGCGGCACGGCGACGATGTGTGCCGTGCCGTACTGGACGCACAGCTGGCGGCCGAAGTCGTTGCCCATGACCAGGTACGAACCGGCGTCGGCCGCGGGCTGGATGCCGCGCTCCTGGGCCAGCTCGGCCAGCGTGGGCACGGGGCGGCCGGGCTGGGCCTGACCCCAGAAGAACGGCCCGAGGTCGGTCGGCACGCCCGCCCAGACCAGCACCTGCCCGACGATGTCCGGTACGCCCTGCCGGGAGACGGCCCGCTGGTCGAAGCGGAACACGCCCTGCGGCCCGAACGCCTGGAGCAGCTCCTGGCCGATGCCGTCCGGCGGAATCGGCGGTGCGGGCTGGATCTGGTGCGGGGCGGGCAGCGGCACCCTGTTGGGCGCGGGGCGCGGCGGGGCGTCGGCGACCTGGTGCAGCTCACCCTGGTGCTCCACGAGGTGCCGCATGCCCTGCTGCCGGGAGGCGTGGTCGCGCCCGTACGCGGCGGTGTGGCTGACCCGGACCTGCGGCCAGGTCTCCCGGATCATCCGGGAGCAGTAGCCGCCGGGCAGGTCACAGGACTCCAGCTCGGTGTGGAGCTCGAGGACCTGCTGCGGCGGGATGTTCATGGCGCGCAGCTCGTGCAGTATCTGCCACTCGGGGTGCGGGGTGCCGGGCGCCGAGCGGCGGATGAGCTGCTGCTCGGAGCCGTCGGGCGCGCGGTAGCGCAGGACAGCCATGTACCCGGGGCCGACGGTTGGCAGCCCGCCCGGGGCCGGATAGCCGTACGCGGGGGGCGCACCGCCGGGGACGCCGGGCGGCATGCCGGGGCCGGGCGGGGCGCCCATGGGGGTGCCGGGCGGGCCGGGCGCGGGCGGGGCGGCGGGGCCGCCCTGTCCCGGGCCCGCCAGCATGGTGGCGGCGGCGTGCACTCCGCCGCCGGGCGGCCCCGCGGGTGTGCCCGGGGCTGCGGGGGCCTGGGGCGCGGCGGGTGCAGCGGGTGCAGCGGGGCCGCCCATGGAGGGGTCGGCGAGCATGGTGGCCGCGTGGTGCACACCACCGCCGCCCGAACCGCCCTGGTCGCCGCCCGGCGGGGGCGTGGCCGGGGACTGCCCGCCCAGCGAGGCCACCTCGTCGGCGGAGACCATCTGCGTCGGCACGTAACCGCCGCCGGGCGTACCAGGTCCGCCAGGGCCCACGGGGGGCTGCTGTCCGGCGCCGGAACGCGCGCCGGGTGTCCCCGGGGCGCCCGGCGGCGGGGGCACCGTCGGTCCGCTGCCCCGGGACGAGCGGGCCCGCGCGGGTACGGAACCGCGCTGGGCGCGGCTGGTGGCGGCGTCGGCGATGTCGCCCGCCCCGCCGCCCATCGGGGCGCCGGGGGTGCCGGGGGCGTGCGGTGTGCCCGGGGCTGCGGGGGTCTGGGGTGCGGCGGGCGCGGCGGGTGCCGGGGGGCCGCCCATGGAGGGGTCGGCGAGCATGGTGGCCGCGTGGTGCACACCACCGCCGCCGCCGGAGTCGCCCTGGCCGGGCGGCGGGGTACCGGGGGCCGCCGGAGCCGCCGGAGCCTGCGGCGGCGCGGCGGCGGGCGCGGACGGCATGCCGGCCGGGGCCTCCGGTGTGCCCGGCCCGGTCGGCGGCGGCGTGCCGGGCGCGTCCGGTGTCCCGGGCGGGCTGAGCACCGGAGAGACGGCCGTCCTGGGCAGGCCGCTGCCGTCGGGAAGCAGCGCGGTCTTGGCCTCCGAGCGGGCACTCGGCGGTGGGGGCGTGTCGTCGTCGTCACTGCCGCTGATCGGCGGAGCGAAGACCGTCGCGGGCGGCTGCTGCGCGGCGCCCACGTCCGTGCCGCTGGTGTCCGTCGCCTCCCAGGGGTTCGCCGCCGGCACCGACCAGCTCGCACCGCTGCCGGCGGACGCCGGGGCCGGGGCGGGGCCGGGCGCCGGGGTGCCGGGTGCGGGACCGTCCGCGCCGCCGGAGCGCCGCGGCCTGTTGTCCGGTACGCCCATCTGGTCGGCGGCTTCCTGGAGCCACTCGGGCGGCGTCAGCAGGAACGACGTCGCCTCCAGGTCCAGCCGCTTCGGCGGGCCCGCGGCCGGCGCGCTGTCCGCCGCGGCGGGGGCGCCGTACTCCTGGCCGTACCGGCGTATGACCTCGTCGACGGGCAGCCCGGGCCAGAGCGTGATGTCGCCGCTGTCGCGGGCGATCACCAGCCGGGTACGGGCGCTCTCGCCGATCGGGCCGTTGTCGCGGTCCTCCGACCACGCCACGAAACCGAGATCGAACTCACGCACCAGCACGTTGCGGTGCTGGTAGCCGGTCACGTCTGCGTTGACCCAGCGTTCCGCGCGCTCCTGAGCCTCTGCGAAGGTCACCATCGCACCCTCACCCCTTCACCGGGACGGCGCGCGCGAAGCCGCCGTCCACCATCAGATTCGCCACGGTCTCCAGCTCCGGCGGGCTGCCTGCGAGGCGGAGCAGGAAGTCGTCGAAGTCGGCTCCGCAGGGCAGCAGCAGCGAGGCCATCCGCTCGTGCACGGTCAGGCCCTCGTGGTCGCGCGCGTCGTCGTACGCGCAGAACCACACGGAGCCGATCTGGTCGCCCTTCACCTTCACTGCGATGATGCCGCCCTGCACGAAACCGACGCTCAGGTAGTCCTTGGTCAGGTGGTCGCGGAGGCACTTGTTGACGTAGACGAGGTCATTGACCGCGGCCTCGTCGCGCACGGTGAAGAAGGGCTGGTCGACCAGCAGGCCCAGCTCGGCGTCGAGGGCCACACCCCGCGGCGCGCTGCCGCCCGCGGCCTTGAGGAAGGCCCGGTACGCGCCCGGCAGCCGGTAGCCCAGCTTCTCCTCGGCGTCGACGACCTGGTCCTCGCGGACGGCGACGTCGTGCGGCACCGCGAAGTGCGCGGGCCGGGTCTCCTGGAGCGGGCGGGTGCCGCGCTTGGCGTGGTCCACGGCGGCCGTCGCCAGCCCGCCGTGGTGCCGCAGCAGGGCCTTGACCTCGACCGGGACCAGCTCCATGCGCCGGGAGTGCGCGACGTGGTGCCACGTCCAGCCGTGCGGGGTGGCCACGGCCGGGAGCCCGGTCCACAGCTCGTGCCCGTCCGCGTGCAGCGCGGCGTTGGCCGAGACGAAGTCCGTGAGTCTCAGCTCGTCGACGCCAAAGCCCTCGGGGGGCTCGGCGATCTCGGCGGCGGCACGGGCGTACGGCGAGAAGTCCGGGTAGCCGTGCCCGTCCACCCGCACCCCGTGGGGGTGGCGGCTGGCCCGGACCGGGTCCGGGAAGTTCACGGCCTGTCCGGCGTAGGCCGTGTTCGGTGGCGCGGCATGCTGCCCGAGCCGACCTGTCGTCATGGCGGTAGCCCCCTGCTGCTTCTGGCTGTCCCGCACAGCCTATGCGCTAGGGCAAGACCGGGGCATCGGCCCGTACGGTCACCCCCGGCGCCGCGCCGCCACCAGCTTCTCGTACTGCGCGACCACCACCCGCTTCGCGGTCGGCATCGGGTCCCCGAAGGCGCCGACCGACATGAACGTCGCGGTGTCGCTCCCCGCCCGCACGACGGTGAAGACGGTGGGGGAGTCCTTGCCTTTGGCGTCCTTCATGGTGAACCGCACCGATTCGTCGCCCACGCCGGGCTCCTCGCCAGGCTCGATCGTCAGCTCGGCCTGCTCGCCGGTGCCGGTGCTGCCGGTGAAGTGCCGGCAGCGCTCCAGCGCACGCCGCAACTCGTCCAGCCAGGTGGCGGCCTCGCCGGGCGGGTAGGAGGCGAGCAGCACCTGGTGGAGGGCGGCGGCGGTGTCGAGGTCGCCCTTCATCACGACGCCGCTCGCGTAGGCGGCACGCGCGTGCCTCGGTCTGGAGTCGACGGTGTCGGTGATCGCCTCGCACTCGGGGCGGTCGGCCGCCATGGTGTTCTCCGGCGGCAGCGCCTCCTCGGCGTTGCGGTGGGCCCGGTAGCCCCGCACGTCGCCCGTCTCGAGCAGGGCCTCCTCCAGCCGCTTCGCGGACAGCGGCGGTCCGGACCCGCCGCCGTCCGCCTCCGCACCCCGGGAGCCGCCCTTCCGGCCGGCCTCGCCGCGCTCCCCGCCGCCACTGCACGCGAGCGACGGCAGCGTCAGTACGGGTATCAGCGCGACGGCCGCCACCGTGCGGCGCAAGGTGGTGCTGCGCATGGAGAACTCCTGCCTCGGATGTGTCGTACGGCTGATGCTGGGCTGGCGGGACGGAACCCGCCACCCCCCTCGCGCGTCCCCCTGCATACTTGGCGCTGATCTCCACACACGGAGGTCGCGGGGAGGAAGCACCATCATGCACAGCACACAGCAGCATCCGTCGGAGAGACAGGAGCAGGGACGCGCGGCCTCGGGAGACCCTCGGATCGGCTGGCTGCGATCCCGCGGGGGCGGCCCGGGCGGCGGTCGCGCACGCGGGCGCCCGGGGGCTGCGCCGGGCGCGTCCGCCGTGCCGCCGGTGCCGCCCGGGCCCGCACTGCGGCACCGGCGGGACGGCATCCTCCCCGCCGTCGCCGCCGCGCTGTCCGTCCGGGGCGAGACCCTCACCTGCACCGGCAGCAAGGGCGAGGCGCCCAGCCTGCACCCGCTCGTCCAGGGCTTCCTGGACTCGCTCGGCACCGGCGCGCGCGAGCGGCACGCGGGCCGCTGCCCCGAGGCCGTCCTGCTCTCACGCTTCCTCACCTCGGTCGAGGCGGCCCGCACCGGCAAGCGGGCGGCGCGCAAGCCCCTGACGCACGGCGAGGCCAAGCGGGCGCTGAAGCAGGCGAAGCTCACCACCCGCCGCATCCGCGAGGACGGCGACCCGCGGCACGGCAGCTACGCCCCGCCCTGCCGCTCCTGCGCGCCGATGCTGGCGCACTTCGGAGTACGGGCCGTGGCCCCCGTCGCGGAGGAGGTCCGTTGACCGTGACCCGTGGGCACGAGCCGGCCACCCGTTTTCCCGCCGCCGTCGACGCCGCACTGCGCGCGGCGGGTTGGCAGCCGGGACGCTGGGACATCCGGCAGGCCGAGGTGTGGGCCGACGCGCTGCGCGCCCACACCTCCCCGGCCGGGCACGAACACGCGGTCTTCCCCGCCGCGGTGGAGGCCTGGGCAGAGTTCGGCGGCCTGGACCTCGGGCCCGTCGGGCCCGGCCACGACCTGGCACCGACCGCGCTGCGGGTCGATCCGCTGCCCGGCCTCCACTCGGCCCGCACCCTGGCGGACCTGGGCCGTGCGCTCGGTACGGAGATCGCCCCGCTGGGCGCGGAGGCGGACGACGCCGCGCTGCTCGCCATCGACTTCGAGGGCCGCGTCTACGCCCTCGACCACACCGGCGACTGGTATCTCGGCGCGGATGTCGACGCGGCGCTCGCCACGCTGCTGACGGGCATCCGCCCGGAGCGGCTCGTCGTGCCGTAGGCCGCGCCCAACTGTCGGTGGCGGGCGATAGCTTGACGGCATGTGTGTATCGATGGCGGCGGCCGAGTTCAGCCGGACGATCCTGTACGCCGGGCGCAGGCGGCATCCCGAGCGCGGGCTCGTGCACGTGCTGGGGTACCAGAACACCGCGGTCAACCTCGGCGGCGGACCCAACGCGATGCTGCTGCACCTGCCCGCGGTGTCCATGACGCAGGCCAACTTCCTCTCCACCAGCGGCAGTCCGGACCTCCTGGACCGGATGGTGGCCGCGATGAGGCCGTTCTTCCCGGCCGTGCCGGGGTCGGCCGCGATGATGGGCTTCGGGCGGACGGGCACCGTCCAGGTTTTCGAGCACGATGTGTACACCGTGCTGCTCGCCGACGACCCGACGCTGCTGCCGGCGGCGCTGAGCCGCGTCCCGGAGCGGAAGCGGCCCCGGCTCGATCCGGCGCTGATGGAGTTCTACGCCGCCTTCTACCCGGGGCACACCCTGATGGTCTGCTGCTTCGACAACGCCGAGGCGCGGAAGGCCGAGCCGCTGCTGGTCTGGTACGAGCCGCACGACCCGGACGTACTGGTCGCCCCGGCGCTGGACTGCCACACCGGCGGTCCGCCCGACCTGGCCGCCCGCGTCCGCTCCGACCACTGGGTGCTCTTCGGCACGGACGAGGCGCCGGAGGGCTGGGGCGAGCCCGTCAGCTACGCGTCGGACATGCCGCCGGGGCTGCGCGCGTACCTTCCGGAGCGGATCATGGGGGCGCAGTTCAGCGGCTGGGAGCTGAACAACGGCGACTTCGCCCTCCCCCACGCTGCGCTGCTGGCGGGCGACCTGAACGGGCTGCCGTACCGCCTCCAGCCCACGGCCTGACCTTCCCCCGCCCCGCTCCTTGATCCCCGGGCGCCGAGCCCTCTCGGCGCCGCGCCCCCTAGGGGCTGTCACCCACGGTCCCCGACCCGGGGTTCGTCCCCGCGCAGGACGAACGGCCTGTCCGGGCGTTCCTATGCTCTTCCTACGGCTCGCAGGAGCGGCGAGGTGGGGAAAACCCCCGGGCGGATACGGAGATGAGCCCCATCGCGGCGCACCCCGTCCATCGAGCAAGCTCATGGCAGGTGGGAGAGCGTCCCGCCGAAGCGTCCGTATGACGAGTGATCCGGCATAGGAGACTGTTGTGACAACGGCTGTAGCGAATCCCAGGACCGGGGGCAGTGGAGGTCGCACGGCTGTTGCCGCCGCTGCGCGGCAGGTGGTCAAGGCGTACGGCGCGGGTGAGACGCGGGTGGTCGCGCTGGACCAGGTGGACGTGGACATCGCCCGCGGTGCCTTCACCGCGATCATGGGGCCCTCCGGCTCCGGCAAGTCCACCCTCATGCACTGCCTGGCCGGGCTGGACAGCGTCAGCAGCGGGCAGATCTGGGTCGGCGACCAGGAGATCACCTCGCTGAAGGACAAGAAGCTGACGCAGTTGCGGCGGGACCGGATCGGTTTCATCTTCCAGGCGTACAACCTGCTGCCCACGCTGAACGGGCTGGAGAACATCACGCTGCCCATGGACATCGCGGGCCGCAAGCCCGACAAGGAGTGGCTGGACCGGGTGATCGAGACCGTCGGGCTCTCCGGCCGCCTCAAGCACCGGCCCAACGAGCTTTCCGGCGGCCAGCAGCAGCGCGTCGCCGTCGCCCGCGCCCTGGCCTCCCGCCCCGAGATCATCTTCGGCGACGAACCCACCGGAAACCTCGACTCCCGCGCCGGCGCCGAAGTACTCGGCTTCCTCCGC
>NZ_AUKQ01000003.1:0-680495 GCF_000424825.1 Streptomyces sp. CNH287
GGAGTTGACCGGTACTAATAGGCCGAGGGCTTGTCCTCAGTTGTTCGCGTCCACTGTGTGGTTTCTGAGACCACAACCAAGCCGGCACACACTGCTATCTGTTTTTTGGGGTGGGTGGTGTGGTGCTGCTGGTGTGTGTTTCACCGTGTTTCGGTGGTCATAGTGTGAGGGAAACGCCCGGTTACATTCCGAACCCGGAAGCTAAGCCTTGTTACGCCGATGGTACTGCATGCGGGAGCGTGTGGGAGAGTAGGTCACCGCCGAACAATCATTGTGGGTCGGGTTCTCTGAGTTCATTTCAGAGAACCCGACCCTCTTTTTTTGCGCCGCACCAGCGCTGGTCGCGGCGCCTGCTTTTGTTCATCGATCCCTGGCGCGGCTGAAGCTATTCCGGCACTCTTACAGCCGCCCGGCGGCCTTCAGCGCCATGTAGGAATCAGCGAGCATCGGCGCCAGCTGGGCGGGAGGCGCGTCCACGACGAGGGCGCCGTGACCGCGGAGCCGTTCTGCGGTGCTTCTCCGCTCCGCCTGGGTTCGGGCTGCCGCCGCGGCCTCGTAGACCGCGTCCACTGTGCCCCGTGACCTCGCCATCTCCTCGATCCTGGGATCGGAGATGGCTGCCACGAGGACCGTGTGCCGCCGTGTGAGCTGAGGAAGTACAGGAAGCAGTTGCTCCTCCACCGCTGCTGCCTCCAGCCCGGTGAGCAGTACGACCAGAGACCGGCGGCGGGCGAACCGCAGCGCGGTCGCCACCATCCCCCGGGTGTCGCACTCCACGAGGGCGGGTTCGATGAGCGCCATCGCCTTCACGAAGGCCGGGAGGACGTCCCGTGCCGTGCGGCCCCGGACGGTGGCCCGGGGGCGGCGGTCGTAGGCGAGCAGGTCCACCTGGTCGCCGGCCCGGGAGGCCAGGGCGGTCAGCAGCAACGCGGCGTCCATCGACGCGTCGAGCCGTGGCGCGTCGCCGACGCGGCCCGCCGAGGTGCGTCCGGTGTCGAGCACGACGAGAACGCGCCGGTCCCGCTCCGGACGCCAGGTGCGGACGGCGACGGTCGTCTGGCGGGCGGTGGCACGCCAGTCGATGGAGCGGGTGTCGTCGCCGGGGATGTATTCGCGAAGGCTGTCGAACTCGGTGCCCTCACCGCGGGTGAGGATGCTGGTACGGCCGTCGAGTTCACGGAGCCGGGCCATCTTCGCGGGCAGGTGCTTGCGGCTGGCGAAGGCGGGCAGCACGCGCAGTGTCCAGGGAACCGCGTGGCTGCCCTGGCGTGCCGCCAGCCCGAGCGGTCCGTGCGAGCGGACCGTGACGCGGGCGGCCCGGCGGTCGCCCCGTCGGACGGGGTGCAGGGGAGTGGTGAGCCGCCGCCGTTCACCAGGCGCAACGGTGAGCCGGTGGCGGGAAGCGGTGACCCCCTCGTCGCCCGGCCAGCTACTGGGAGGCCAGGCGTCGCGAACGGAGGCGCGCAGGGGGCGGTGCGAAGGATTGCTGATCAGCAGGTCCACGTGCGCACGTTCGCCAAGTCGAACTGAAGTATCACCGGATCGGGTGAAATGGAGCTTTCGCACTGGCGCCGCGAGGAGGAGGTCGTAGAGGATTGCCAGCAGCAGGGGGAGTTCCACGGCGAGCAGGCCGGTCCAGCTGGGCAGCAGCAGACCGACCAGCAGCGCGCCGAGGGCGGCGATCAGGGCAGTGCGTCCGGTGAGTGCCATGGTGTCGGGCTCGTCAATCGGTGGGTGGAGTCTCAGCGGGGGACCGGGACCTGGGCGAGGATCGAGCTGATCACACTGTCCGGGGTCACGCCTTCCATCTCCGCCTCCGGCCGCAGCTGGAGGCGATGGCGGAGGGTCGGCAGCGCGAGGGCCTTCACATCGTCAGGGATGACATAGTCGCGCCCGGTCAGCCAGGCCCAGGCGCGCGCGGTGGCGAGCAGGGCGGTGGTGCCTCGGGGAGAGACGCCGAGGGAGAGCGAGGGGGATTCGCGAGTGGCACGGCAGATATCGACGACATAGCCGGTGATCTCCGGGGAGACGGAGGTCGTGGCGACGGCGGCTCGCGCGGCGTCGAGTTGTGCCGGGCCGGCGACGGGTCGTACTCCGGCGGCGTTCAGGTCGCGGGGGTCGAAGCCCTCGGCGTGACGGGTGAGGACGCCGATCTCGTCGGCGCGGCTCGGCAGCGGCACGTTCAGTTTGAGGAGGAAGCGGTCGAGCTGGGCTTCCGGGAGAGGGTAGGTGCCCTCGTATTCCACCGGGTTCTGCGTGGCGGCGACCAGGAAGGGTTGGGGGAGGGCGCGGGGAGTGCCGTCGACGGAAACCTGGCGTTCCTCCATCGCTTCCAGCAGTGATGCCTGGGTTTTGGGGGGAGTGCGGTTGATCTCGTCGGCGAGCAGCAGATTGGTGAAGACGGGGCCGGGCTGGAAGGAGAACTCCGATGTGCGGGCGTCGTAGACGAGTGAGCCGGTGACGTCGCTGGGCATCAGGTCGGGGGTGAACTGAACGCGCTTGGTGTCGAGTTCGAGTGCTGCGGCCAGGGTGCGGACGAGCAGGGTCTTGGCGACGCCGGGCACTCCTTCGAGCAACACGTGGCCCCGGCAGAGCAGGGCGACGACGAGGCCGGTGACGGCGGCGTCCTGGCCGACGACGGCCTTGGAGATCTCGGTGCGCAGGGCCTCGAGGGCGCTGCGGGCGCTGTCTGCGGAGGGGGCGCTCACGCGGTGCCGTCCTTGTCTGTGGGTGCGGTGGCTTCTGTCGGTGCCGGGGTCGGGCCGGCCGTAGGGGCGATGCGGCTCTCGAGTGCGTCGAGTTCGTCTGCCAGGCGGATCAGGGAAGCGTCGTCCTGCGGGGGCGGACCGAAGAGCAGTGCTCGGACGGCTACCGCGCCGTCGGTGCCGGTGAGCGAGGCGTGGCCGAGCTGCGCGGCGACGGCCTGCGGCAGCTCGTCCGGCGAGTCAGCGCGGGCCGACGCGACGCCGACCAGCGGGGCGAGCCGTGCGCGGCTGGCGCTGCGCAGGGCGTGTGCCGCGCGGTCACGGGCGTTCGCCTTCCGGTAGAGGCGGGCCCGTCCCTCGGTCGCTTCGGACGCGCGTACGACGACGGGCAGCTCTTCGGAGACGAGTGGGCCGAGCCTGCGGGCGCGCCAGAGCGCGGCGAGCAGGGCGGCGAAGGCGAGTTGGTAGGTGGCCCAGGTCCAGCCGTCCGGCACGAGCGCGAAGAAGCCGCGGTCGTCCTCGCCGTCCGCCGAGTCGGAGAGGGAGGGGAGGTACCACACCAGATGCGGGCGGGAACCGAGGAGCTGAAGGGCGAGGGAGGCATTGCCGTGGTCGTCGAGGCGGTCGTTGTAGAGCGGGTCCGGGGCGCCGAGAAGGACGGTGTCGCCGCCGCCCGTGGCGGCGGGCAGGCGCACCAGGGTCGCGGACTGGCCGCGCAGGTAGCACGCGTCACCGGAGCCCTCGGGCAGCTGGTAGCGCACGCCACCCAGCTCGGCGTCGCCCGCGCGCTGCGCCGCAGGGAAGGCGCAGTCGGGCGGCGTGGGCTCTACGGGGGCGGGGAGGTCGTCCGCCCGCACGGTGGGGGCGAAGGCGCTCAGGGACGCCGGGCCCGGGGAGAGAAGTACGGTTCGGCCCCCCGGCGCGGCTTCGCGCAGCGCGGCCCGCTGCTTCGGGGTGAGGGATTCGGGTCCGGTGACCAGCAGCGTCGTATCAGGGCCCGCGGCTGCCACGGCCTCGGCCGTAGTCGTGACGACGGTGGTCCGCACGCCCCGGTCGGTGAGAAGCTCCGCGGTGGCCCGGCTGCCGTACCGGTCGGCGGAGCGGGGATCGAGTGCTCCGTGATGCTCGCCGGAGCGGAGGGCAGCGATGATCACTCCGGTCAGCGCGAGGACGGCGGCGCCCAGGAGCAGTCCGCGGGCGCGGCGCCAGAGCTGACCGGCGGTCGGCGACGTGGAGGTGGTGGCCGAGGGAGGGGAGGCGAGGGTCAACGGTCTACTCCGTGCGGCGCGGCGGAGGAGGCGGCGACCGCGAGGTCGGGCCTGCTGGCCAACAGTGCGTCGTCCAGGTCGCGCAGGCGGGCGTACCCGGGCGCGTCCGCCGGGCGGTCCGCGTATGTGACCTCGTCGAAGGCCCGCGCGGCGGCGTGCAGCGCGTCCGCGTGTGCGGGCAGCGGCCGTGCCGCCTCGGTGGCCGCCTCGTCGGCCGTCCGTCCGGGGCGGGGGTCGAGCAGCGCGCGCTCCTCCAGAGACCGCACGATGGCGCGCATCTGTTCCTGGAGCGCCTCGCTCCAGCGGCCGTGGGCCGCGTGCGCCTCGGCGGCGGCACGGTGCTCGGCGGCGCTGCGCGGACCGTTCTCGAAGAGCGTCTCGCGGGCTGCGGCGCGGCTGCGGCGCGGTGTTCCCAGGCGCAGCCAGAGGGTGAGGAGGAGCAGCAGCACCGCAGTGAGGATGACGAAGAGGCCGACGGCGCCCCCTGGTGAGACGTCCGCAGCGGAGTTGAGCAGGGTGCCGATGCGCTCCCAGATCCAGTCCAGGACGCGCTGGAGCAGCCCTGGATCGTCCTGGTGGTACGCGGGCTTGGAGAGTTCGTCCTCGGCGGCGCGCCGGGCCGGCTCGCGCGGGATGGTCACCGGCCCGTCCTCCCCGGGGGCGGCGGTGACCCGGCCCGGGGCCGTCACCGTGCCGGGTGCCGCCGCGGCCGGGCCCCACGTCATGCGGTCAGCTCCCCGGTGCCGTCGGTGCGGAGGGCGACGGGCCGCCGTCCTCCGCGCTCGCGGCACGGGCCAGCTCGAGGTCGAGTGCCTCGCGCCGGATCCGCTGATCCATGTAGAGGAGGGCGGTGATGCCCGCGCTGAGGGGAAGGGTGATGGTGGAGGCGACGACGGCGCCGACACCGAGAATGATCAGGTAGGTCCAGGAGACGGAGAAGTCGGTGCCGGAGAGGATGTTGTTTGCTCCGTTGCCCTCCGCCAGCTCGGCGACCAGGGTGGCGGGGATCTGAACGATGAAGCCCACCACGGTCACCAGCAGGACGGCCAGGACCTGGATGCCGAAGATGCGCCACCAGCTCCCCTTCACGAGCTTCGCCGACCGGCGCAGCGCGCCGGTCACGGGCTGCTTCTCGAGCATCAGGGCGGGCGCGGCGAGGCAGTAGCGCACCCACAGCCAGATTCCGGCCACCAGGCCCGCCAAGCCGCCGAGGACGGCCAGCAGGGCGCCTCCCGCCGTGGCTCCCGCGAGGGCGAGGAGCAGGCCCGGTGCGAGGCCGAGGGCGAACGCTCCGAGGACGATGAGCAGGACCAGCAGGGTCAGGCCGAGCAGTCGCGGCAACTGCGGTCGGGATTCTCGCCAGGCTTCACCGAGCGTGATCGGCCGGCCCAGTACGGCGCGGCTGACCACGATGGTGAGCATGGCGGTGGCCACCACCGTGCCGACGAGGGTGGCCAGCAGTTCGACGCCCGCGCTGCTGAGGGTGGAGCGGAGCGCGTCCGTCAGCTCCTCGGTGGAGGGGTCGGGGTCGTCCTGCAACGCCTCCAGGCCGCTGTTGTTCCGCAGCCAGATGCCGGTGGCCGCCGTGGAGGCGATCTGGATCATGACGGCGACGCCGAGGGCGATGCCCAGAGCCGTCCGCCAGTGGGCGCGGGCGCTGGAGACCGCGCCGTCGAGTATCTCGCCGACGGCGAGGGGGCGCAGCGGGATGACGCCGGGCTGGGCGGCGGGCGGCTGCGTCCAGGCGGGGTTCCACTGGTTCCAGCCGGGCGGGCCGGAGTGTCCGGGCGGGCCCTGGTATCCCGGTGGGGGCGGTGGTGGCGCGCCCGCCCAGCCCGGCTCGCCGGCCGTCGGCGGCTGCTGCGGTGCCCAGTTGCGCGGCGGCTGGTCCTGGGGCGGCTGCGAGTCGGGCCGCGCGGGGCGGTCGGGCTGCCCTTCGGCGCCCTCTGCCGCCCCGGTCGGGTCGGCCTGTCCGGTCGGGTCGGACGGGGAAGATCCGGGCGAAGCCCAGCCCGGAGAGTCACTCATGGTTCTCCTACTCCTTCGCCTGGTTGGCAGCCATCGTGTCACGGAGGCCCGCGGGACGGGTCGCGGCCTGTGGCCATCTGCGGCCTGTGGCCGGGCACGGGCAGCAGGCAGACTGTGCGGATGGCTGATCAGAATCTTCCGGTAGTGCGATGGCAGGAGCCACCCGAGGGGCCCGCCGTGGTCCTTCTCGACCAGACGCGGCTTCCGTCGGAGGAGGTCGAGCTGGCGTGTACGGAGGTGTCCGCGCTGGTGGAGGCGATCCAGCGGCTTGCTGTGCGCGGTGCGCCGCTGCTGGGCGTCGTCGGCGCGTACGGGGTGGCGCTCGCTGCGGCCCGCGGTGACGAGGTGGCCTGGGCGGCGGCCCGGCTCGCGCACGCGCGGCCGACCGCCGTCAATCTGGGCTACGGCGTGCGGCGGGCGGAGCGCGCGTACCGTGCGGCGGTCGAGGGCGGTGCCGGGCCGGAGCGGGCCGCCGCCGCCGCGCTCGCGGCGGCGCGGGAGCTGCACGCGGAGGACGCGCGGGCGAGCGCGGCGATGGCGGAGCACGGGCGGGCCCTGCTGGCGGAGTTGTTCCCCGGTGGCGGTCTCCGTGTCCTCACGCACTGCAACACGGGGCGGCTGGTCTCCGGCGGTGAGGGGACCGCGTTCGCGGTGGTGCGGGCGGTGCACCGCACGGGTGAGTTGCGGCGGCTGTGGGTGGACGAGACGCGTCCGCTGCTCCAGGGTGCCCGGCTCACCGCGTACGAGGCGGCCCGCGAGGGCATGCCCTACTGCGTACTGGCGGACAACGCCGCGGGTTCGCTGTTCGCGGCGGGTGAGGTGGACGCGGTGCTGATAGGCGCGGACCGGATCGCGGCGGACGGCTCGGTGGCCAACAAGGTGGGCAGCTATCCGCTGGCGGTGCTCGCCCGCCACCACCGGGTGCCTTTCGTGGTGGTCGCCCCCGCGACGACGGTCGACTCGGAGTCGGCGGACGGCGCGGCGATAGAGGTGGAGCAGCGGCCCGCGCGCGAGGTGACCGAGCCCGCGGGTGTGCGGATGGTTCCGGAGGGTGCCGAGGCGTACAACCCGGCGTTCGACGTGACTCCGCCGGAGCTGGTGACGGCGCTGATCACCGAGCGCGGTGTGGTGTCCCCGATCGACGGGAAGGGCATCGCGGAATTGTGTTCCATGTCACGATCGGGAGAGTCACGATCGGGTAATGGGATGATGAACTCATGAAGGGACGCGTCCTTGTCGTCGACGACGACACCGCACTGGCAGAGATGCTTGGCATCGTGCTGCGCGGCGAAGGCTTTGAACCGTCGTTCGTGTCGGACGGAGACAAGGCGCTGGCCGCCTTCCGCGAGACCAAACCCGACCTAGTGCTGCTCGATCTGATGCTGCCGGGGCGGGATGGCATAGAGGTGTGCCGACTGATCAGAGCGGAGTCCGGGGTGCCGGTGGTCATGCTGACCGCCAAGACGGACACCGTGGACGTCGTGGTCGGGCTGGAGTCCGGCGCTGACGACTACATCGTCAAACCGTTCAAACCCAAGGAGCTGGTCGCCCGTATCCGGGCCCGGCTGAGGCGGTCCGAGGAGCCCGCGCCGGAGCAGCTGGCCATCGGCGACCTGGTGATCGACGTCGCCGGCCACTCGGTCAAGCGGGAGGGGCAGGCGATCGCGCTGACCCCGCTGGAGTTCGATCTGCTGGTGGCGCTCGCGCGCAAGCCGTGGCAGGTCTTCACCCGCGAGGTGCTCCTGGAGCAGGTGTGGGGCTATCGGCATGCGGCGGACACCCGCCTGGTGAATGTCCACGTGCAGCGGCTGCGGTCGAAGGTCGAGCGGGACCCGGAGCGGCCGGAGATCGTGGTGACGGTGCGCGGCGTGGGGTACAAGGCTGGGCCTGGCTGAGATGTCCGGCACGGGCGGTGGCCCCCGGCCCACGGGCGGGGGCGGCACCGGGGACCAGCCGCGCGAGTCCTCGAAACTCGGGCGGCTGAGGCCCGCTGGCGGGTTCTTCTCCGACGGACTGCTGCCCGAGGGCGCGACAGGGACCAGGGCGCATCCGGTGTTCCGGATGTTCGTCCGGCTGGTGCGCCGCCCGCTGCTGCCCGCCATCCGCCTGTGGCGCCGTAATCTCCAGCTCCGGGTGGTCGCGGCCACGCTCCTGATGTCGCTGGGCGTCGTGCTGCTGCTCGGGATCGTCGTCACCGGCCAGGTGCGGAACGGCCTGCTCGAAGCGAAGGAGCAGTCCGCGCAGAGCCAGGCGATGGGCGGGTTCGCCTTCGCCCAGCAGGCGGCCGACAACAGCAACCCCCGGGGCTCCGGTGACGCGGAGACGGGTGCGGTCAACAGCAGCGCGCAGTCCGCGGGCACCTGGCTGAACAGCCTGATGGAGCAGCTGGCGAGTGGCGGGCAGGGCGTGTACTCCGTGGTCGTGCTCAGTTCGGAGAGCGACGAGATCCCCATCCTCGGCAACGCCGACGCGCGGCTGAAGGGCTCGCGCGCCACCGGCGACATCCTGCCGGAGGAGAGCATCCCCACGGATCTGCGTGCGGCGATGGACGAGCACGACGGCACCCATCAGCGGTACGCGGAACTGCACCGCAAGAGCGGCGGCACCGAGCCCGCGCTGATCGTCGGCAAGCGGGTCACCGACGGGAACGGCAATCCGTACCAGCTGTACTACGTCTTCCCCTTCGAGCAGGAGGAGGAAACGCTGATCCTGGTCAAGGGGACGCTGGTCACCGCGGGCGTCTTCGTCGTGGTGCTGCTGGGCGCCATCGCCTGGCTGGTGGTGCGGCAGGTCGTCACGCCCGTGCGGATGGCGGCCGGGATCTCCGAGCGGCTGGCGGCGGGGCGGCTCCAGGAGCGGATGAAGGTCACCGGTGAGGACGACATCGCCCGGCTCGGTGAGGCGTTCAACAAGATGGCGCAGAACCTCCAGGTGAAGATCCAGCAGTTGGAGGGCCTCTCCCGGATGCAGCGGCGGTTCGTCTCCGACGTCTCGCACGAGCTGCGTACCCCGCTGACGACGGTGCGGATGGCGGCCGATGTGATCCACGCGGGCCGGGCGGACTTCGACGCCGCGACGGCGCGCTCCGCCGAACTGCTGCTGGGCCAGCTCGACCGTTTCGAGTCGCTGCTCAACGACCTGCTGGAGATCAGCCGCTTCGACGCGGGCGCCGCCGCGCTGGAGGCCGAGCCGACCGACCTGCGGGACGTGGTCCGGCGGGTGGTGGACGGCTGCGAGCCGCTCGCGGAGCGCAAGGGCAGCACGGTGGTGATCCTGGGGGACGAGGAGCCGGTGGTGGCCGAGGTGGACAGCCGCAGGATCGAGCGGGTGCTGCGCAATCTGCTCGACAACGCGATCGAGCACGGCGAGGGCCGCGACGTGGTGATCCGGCTCGCGTCGGACGGCGGCGCGGTGGCCGTGGCGGTCCGCGACTACGGCGTGGGCCTGAAGCCCGGCGAGGTCAACCGCGTCTTCAACCGCTTCTGGCGGGCCGATCCGGCGCGGGCCCGCACGACCGGCGGCACGGGTCTGGGGCTGTCCATCGCGATGGAGGACGCCCGGCTGCACGGTGGTTCGCTGCGGGCGTGGGGCGAGCCCGGTGGCGGTTCACAGTTCCGGCTCACGCTGCCCGCCGCGCTCGGTGATCCGCTGCACGGCTCTCCGATCCCGCTGGAGCCGGCCGATTCGCGCCGCCACCGCGGGGTGGCCGGCGCCTTCCCCGCCCACTCACGGGTCCCGGCGGGCGCCGGCGCGGCGGGCGGCACGGCAGGGAGCACGGGCAACGGGGCCGGGTCGCGCCCGGAGAAGACCGGGGACTGGGGAGAGGAGCCGGACGATGCGCGTTGAGCGCCGTGGTACGGCCGGAGTGCTGCTGCTGGTCGGCGTCCTGCTGCTGTCCGCCTGCGCGTCGATGCCGTCCGGGGGGAAGGTCGACCGGGTCGACTCCTCGCACCGGGCGGAGGGCGAGTCCAGGGTGCGGGTCTTCGGTGTGAGCCCGCAGAAGGGCGAGGGGCCGCAGGAGATCGTCCGGGGCTTCCTGGAGGCGACGACGAGCGACGAGCCGACGTTCGCCACCGCGCGCGAGTATCTGACCGACCAGGCGGCGAAGGACTGGGACCCGTTCCGGCGGACGACGGTGGTCACCGGCGGACCCAACCCGGGCGCCTCGCTGCCGGACGGCGGGGGTGCACACGGCTATTCGGTCGAGGTGGGCGGCAGCCGCACGGCCGTGGTCGACGGCACGCACGGCTACGACTCGGCGAGCGGCGACTACGGCGAGCGGTTCCACCTCACCAAGCTGAAGGAGGGCTGGCGGATCGACGACCTGCCGGACGGCCTGATCCTCAGTGAGTCCGACTTCGAACGCATCTACCGCTCGGTCAACGTCTACTACTACGCGCGTCTGGGACCGGACATCGAGACGGTCTCGCGAGGCAGGGACGTGCTGGTGGCGGACCCGGTCTACGTGCGCGGCCGGATCGACCCCGTGACCGAGACGCTGGAGGCGCTCCTCCAGGGTCCGACGGCCTGGCTCGACCCCGTGGTCTCCTCGGCCTTCCCGGCGGGCACCCGCCTCGCGGGCAAGGGCAGGCGGCACCTGTCGCTGGACGACTCGGGCCAGCTGACCGTACGGATCAACGAGCGCGGTGCGCGGGCCGGGCGGGCGCAGTGCGCCCGGATGGCGGCGCAGGTGCTGCACTCCGTCCAGTCCCAGGGCTCCTCCACGGTGAGCAGGGTGACGCTGGAGGGCCCCGGCGGCGAGGAGTTGTGCGGGCTCTCGAAGGAGGGTGCCGAGTCGTACGAGCCGGGGCGGCTCAACGGGCGCGGCGACCGGCAGTACTTCATCGACGGCAAGCACCGGGTCGCCGCGGTGACCGCCACCAGTGAGGACACCAAGGTGGTGGAGGGCGCGCTGGGCAGCGGCGAGGTGGAGATGGGCTCGGTCGCGGTCAGCCGCGACGAGCGGCAGGCCGCCGCGGTCTCCCTCGACGGCCGCTCCCTCTACGTCGCCCCGCTCTCCAGCGGCGGCGAACTGGGGGAGCCCGTGCTCCGCAGCGGAGCCGAGCGGGAGAAGGACCGGCTGACCGCCCCCAGTTGGGACGGGCTGGGGGATCTGTGGGTCGCGGACCGGGACCCGGAGGACCCCCGGCTGCTGCGGCTGCGCGGTGGCCGGGAGAAGCCCGAGGAGGTCGACGTGCCCGCGCTGGGCAAGGGCGAGCGCATCGAGTCGCTGCGCATCTCCTCCGACGGCGTGCGGATCGCGATCCGGGTGCGTGAGCCGGACGGACAGCGGTCTCTCCAGTTGGGCCGCGTCGAGCGGACGGGCACCCGCGAGGAGCCGCGGATCGCGGTGGCGGCGTTGCGGCCCGCCGCGCCCCAGTTCGAGGATGTGATCGCCGCGTCCTGGGCGGGGGACAGCCAGCTGGTGGTGGTCGGGCGGGAGACGGAGAGCGTCCAGCAGCTCCAGTACGTGGGTACGGACGGCTCGACGACGAACCAGCCGACGCTTCCCGGTATCAACGACGTGACCGGGGTGGCCGCGTCCGAGGACGAGGGCAGGCCCCTGCTGGCGGAGTCGGCGTACGGGATCGTGCGGCTGCCGCCGGACGCGAACTGGAAGACGCTGACGGACAAGGGCACCGCACCGGTCTATCCGGGGTAGATGTCCGGACTTATCCACAGCTCTGGCGGTCCTGTGAAGGTGCTGGGACAGTAGAGGTATGCGAGGGATGTGGCAGGAGCTGGCGGATCTGGTGCTGCCTGTCGGCTGCCCCGGATGCGGCGCTCCGGGCGCCGGGTCGCCCTTGTGCGAGGAGTGCCGGGGCAGGCTCGGTGCGGCGGTGGCGCGGCGTGTCCGGCCGACTCCGGAGCCCGCCGGGCTGCCCCCGGTCTACGCGGCCGTCGGTTACGCGGACGAGGTGCGGGCCGCGCTGCTGGCGCACAAGGAGCGGGGTGCGCTGCGCCTCGCGGCGCCGCTGGGAGCGCTGCTGGCCGTTGCGGTGCGCGCGGCAGTCCCCCTCGGGGCGGCGGGCCGCGCGCCGCCGGTGGCGCTGGTGCCGGTGCCCTCCGCGCGCCGGGCCGTGGCGGGGCGCGGTCATGACCCCGGCCGGCGCATCGCCCTGGCCGCCGCCGGCGAGCTGCGGCGCGGTGGGGTGCCCGCCCGGGTGCTGGGTGTGCTGCGCCAGCGGCGTGCGGTCGCGGATCAGGCGGGGCTCACGGCGGGGCAGCGGATGCGGAATCTCGGCGGTGCGCTGGAGGCGGTGCCCCGCTTCGGCAGGCCGCTGTCGGCGGCGGAGGTGGTGCTGGTGGACGACGTGATGACGACGGGCGCCTCGTTGGCGGAAGGTGCGCGTGCGATCGGCGCGGTGACCGGCCGGGCGCCGGTGGCCGCGGTGGTGGCGGTGCGCGTCCGGCGCTGAGCCGGCCCCCGGGCGGAACCACCGAGGATCTCGTGTCGTTACTCCTGGCAGAGGGAGAACGGCCTCTGAACGGAGGTACGTATCGGTAGGGGGGTGTCGAGTTACCCCCCGCTGGATGTACGTTCGGAGTGGGGGTGACGATCTTCCCCCCGGGGGAGAAGGAGGTGAAAGCCGCAACCCGACGTTATGCCGGAGGGCGTCCGCGGTTTCACCGCGAGCCTCCGGCGTCAGTGCACAACGGACGCGTTCCGCTCGATCGCGCGGAGCGGTCCGGGAACGGAGTTCTGCGTGGACATCGTCGTCAAGGGCCGAAAGACAGACGTGCCGGACAGGTTCCGCAAGCACGTGGCCGAGAAGCTGGAGAAGATCCAGAAACTCGACGGCAAGGTGATCAATCTGGACGTCGAGGTGTCCAAGGAGCACAATCCCCGCCAGGCCGACCGTTCCGACAGGGTGGAGATCACCCTGCGCACGCGTGGTCCGGTCATCCGGGCGGAGGCCGCCGCGTCCGATCCGTACGCGGCACTGGATCTGGCAGCGGGCAAGCTGGAGGCGCGGCTGCGCAAGCAGCACGACAAGCGCCGGGTGCACCGCGCGGGTGGCCGGGCGCCGATCAGCGTGGCCGCCGCGACCGCGCATCTGGCCGCGGAACTCAACGACGAACTCGATGCGGCTGCCTCGGCCCCGCCCGCGAGCGACGGGCAGCCGGTGACCACCAAGGTGGGGCCGCTGGAGGTGCAGGGCGACGGACCGCTCGTGGTCCGGGAGAAGACGCACGCGGCAGCGCCCATGCCGCTCGACCAGGCGCTCTACGAGATGGAGCTGGTAGGTCATGACTTCTATCTCTTCGTCGACGCCGAGACGAAGCAGCCGAGTGTCGTCTACCGGCGGCACGGATACGACTACGGCGTGATCCATCTGGACCAGGACCCGTTCGCCGAGGAGGCACCGCCCGGCGCGGGCGGAGCCCTCGGCGGGTGACCGACGTGATCGCGCCCCCGGCCGGGCCTTGGGCCCGGCCGGGGGCGCGGGCATGGAATCATGTCCTCACCGCCAACCGGCGCCGCTCGCGGTCCGGTTGACGCGGCACAGCCTGCTGGGGGAGGAACGATGGCGGACAGCTTCGGTCCCGCGATGCCCGTGCCCGGGACCCGCGCGGACCCGTCCGGGGACGCGTCGGACGCGTGCGATCCGCGCAAGGAGCCCATCCGGGTGCTGGTGGTGGACGATCACGCGCTGTTCCGGCGCGGGCTGGAGATCGTCCTTGCACAGGAGGAGGACATCCAGGTCGTCGGCGAGGCGGGGGACGGCGCCGAGGCGGTGGACAAGGCCGCCGACCTGCTGCCCGACATCGTGCTGATGGACGTGCGGATGCCCAAACGCGGCGGCATCGAGGCGTGCACCGCGATCAAGGAGGTCGCCCCCAGCGCGAAGATCATCATGCTGACGATCAGTGACGAGGAGGCCGACCTCTACGAGGCGATCAAGGCGGGGGCCACCGGGTACCTGCTCAAGGAGATCTCCACGGACGAGGTGTCCACGGCGATCCGGGCGGTCGCCGACGGCCAGTCCCAGATCAGTCCGTCGATGGCGGCGAAGTTGCTGACCGAGTTCAAGTCGATGATCCAGCGCACCGACGAGAGCAAGCTCGTGCCCGCGCCCCGGCTCACGGACCGGGAGCTGGAGGTGCTGAAGCTGGTCGCCACCGGGATGAACAACCGAGACATCGCGAAAGAACTCTTCATCAGTGAGAACACCGTGAAGAACCACGTGCGCAACATCCTGGAGAAGCTCCAGCTGCACTCCCGGATGGAAGCCGTGGTGTACGCGATGCGGGAGAAGATCCTCGAGATCAGGTGAGGGCGAGGTCCTGCCCGGCCTGCACCTGCCCGCGCTCGTACCGCCCGCGCCCGCCCCAGCGGCCCGCCCGCCCCGCGGTCCGTCCCCTGTGCCCGTATCCGCTCAGCCCGCCGCGGGCAGCGCCTCCCGGAGTGCCGCGTCCAGCGGCCCGCGCAGCTCCGCCGCCACCCGCTCCACCCGCACCTCCGTGCAGCCCGCCCAGGAGGCGGCCTCGGCCAGCGCCTGCGCCATCGGAGCCACCGCGCCCGGATCGCTCAGCGACAACTGCCGGGCCACCAGCGTCGTGCCCTCACGCGCGGGATCGACGCGCCCGCGCAGCCGCCCGCCCGTCAGCAGCGGCATCGCGAAGTAGCCGTGCACCCGCTTGGGCTTGGGCACGTACGCCTCCAGCCGGTGGGTGAAGCCGAAGATCCGCTGCGTGCGCGGCCGGTCCCAGATGAGCGAGTCGAACGGGGAGAGCAGCGTCGTACGGTGGCGGCCGCGAGGCGGTGCGGCGAGCGCCTCCGGGGCGGCCCAGGCCGGCCGCCCCCAGCCCGCGACCTCCACCGGGACCAGGCCGGTGTCCGCCACGGCCGAGGCCACCTGCTCGCGCTTCAGCCGGTGGTAGTCGGCCAGATCCGCCTCCGTCGCGACGCCCATCGCGCCGCCCGCCTGGGCGACCAGGCGGCGCACGCACTCCTGGTCGGACAGGTCGTCGTGCAGCAGCGCGCCCGGGACGGCGCGCTCCGCCAGGTCGTACACCCGCTTCCAGCCGCGCCGCTCGGCGCACACCACCTCACCGGTGTCCAGCAGCCACTCCACCGCGATCTTGGTCTCCGACCAGTCGTACCACTCCCCGCCGTTCTTCCCGCCGCCCAGCTCGGTGGTGGTCAGCGGGCCCTCGGCCTTGAGGCGGTCGCGCACCAGGGCGCAGGCGACGTCCCGCTCGGCGAGCTGGTGCCAGCGATGCCCGCGGGCGCGCATCGCCCGGCGCCGGAACGCGAAGTGCGGCCATTCCTCGATCGGCAGGATGCACGCCGCGTGCGACCAGTACTCGAACGAGTGCCCCTCGCTCCAGTACGCCGACTCCACCGTCCCGCGGCGGACCGCGCCCAGCCGCGCGTACGGAATCAGCTCGTGCGAGCGGGCCAGCACGGAGATGGTGTCCAGCTGCACCGCGCCCAGCTGCCGGAGCACGCCGCGCACGCCCGCACGCCGGTCCGGCGCGCCCAGCAGCCCCTGGGCCCGCAGCGCGATACGGCGGGCTTCGTCGGCGGAGAGGGAGAACTCGGGTTTCATACAGGACACCGTAGGCGCCGCCACTGACACCCCGGTCCGGTGCTCCCGCCCCGGCCGGCTCCCGCGCCAACGGCCGCTACCCGCCAGCCGCTTCGGGGCCGGGCAGATAGGGCGTGGGCGAGCCGCGCCCCCAGTCCGACGGCAGCAGCGCACCGATCCACGCGTCCCGCCGCGTGCCCCGGTGCACGATCCGGGCCCGCTGCACGCCCTCGACGACGAAGCCCAGCTTGCGCGCCACCGCCAGCGAACCGTCGTTGCCCGTCTGCGCGACCCACTCCAGCCGTTCGACCCCGAGCCCGCCGAAGGCCCAGTCGATCACCGCGCGGGCGGCCTCGTCCGTGTACCCCTTGCCGCGCTGTTCGGGGGCGGCCCAGAAGCCCAGCTCGGCCTGGTGTTCGGTGGTACGCAGCAGGGCCAGCCGTACGAGCCCCATGGAACCGGTCAGGGTGCCGTCCCGGGTGAACACCCCGAAGTTGTACATGGTGTCCTCGCGCCAGGCGGCCGGACTGGTGTTGCGTACGAAATCCTCCGCGTGCCCGCGCTCGTAGGGGTCGGGCACGGGTATCCAGCGGCGGATCGCCGGGTCCTGGCAGGCGGCGAACACGGCCTCCACGTCGCGTTCCTCGAAGGGGCGCAGCAGGAGGCGCGGAGTGCTGAGCGTGATCGGTTCCATGCCGTTCATTCTCACGCCGTCACGCGGCACCTTCCGGATGTCCGGCACGTTGGGGGTACAGCGGCCATCTCCACTGTCTTACGATGGCCGGTGCGGCGGGGGTCCACTCCGCTGTGCCCGCGCACCAGACCGTGCCAGGCCCGACCGGCAAGGAGTCACCCTACGTGTCCGTCTTCGGCAAGCTCATGCGCGCAGGTGAAGGCAAAATCCTGCGCAAGCTGGACCGCATCGCGCGGCAGGTGAATTCCATCGAAGAGGATTTTCTCGATCTCTCCGACGCCGAGCTGCGGGCTCTCACCGATGAGTACAAGGAGCGGTACGCCGGTGGTGAGTCCCTGGACGACCTGATGCCGGAGGCCTTCGCGACAGTGCGCGAGGCGGCCAAGCGCGTGCTCGGCCAGCGCCACTACAACGTGCAGATCCAAGGCGGCGCGGCGCTGCACCTCGGCTATGTCGCCGAGATGAAGACCGGTGAGGGCAAGACCCTGGTCAGCACGCTGCCCGCGTATCTGAACGCCATCTCGGGCGACGGCGTCCACATCATCACGGTCAACGACTACCTGGCCGAGCGCGACTCCGAGTGGATGGGCCGGGTGCACCGCTTCCTCGGCCTCTCGGTGGGCTGCATCCTCGCCAACATGACGCCGACGCAGCGCCGCGAGCAGTACCACAGCGACATCACCTACGGCACGAACAACGAGTTCGGCTTCGACTACCTGCGCGACAACATGGCCTGGTCGCAGGACGAGCTGGTCCAGCGCGGGCACAACTTCGCGATCGTGGACGAGGTCGACTCCATCCTGGTCGACGAGGCGCGTACGCCGCTGATCATCTCCGGCCCGGCCGACCAGGCCACCAAGTGGTACAGCGACTTCGCCAAGCTGGTGAAGCGGCTGGAGAAGGGCGAGGCCGGCGACACGCGGCTCCAGAAGCCGGAGACCGGCGACTACGAGATCGAGGAGAAGAAGCGCACCGTCGCGATCCACGAGGCCGGAGTCGCCAAGGTCGAGGACTGGCTGGGCATCGACAACCTCTACGAGTCGGTCAACACCCCTCTCGTCGGTTATCTGAACAACGCCATCAAGGCGAAAGAGCTGTACAAGAAGGACAAGGACTACGTCGTCATCGATGGCGAAGTCATGATCGTCGACGAGCACACCGGCCGTATCCTCGCGGGCCGCCGCTACAACGAGGGCATGCACCAGGCCATCGAGGCGAAGGAGGAGGTGGACATCAAGGACGAGAACCAGACGCTCGCCACGATCACCCTCCAGAACTTCTTCCGCCTTTACAGCAAGCTCTCCGGCATGACCGGTACGGCGATGACCGAGGCCGCCGAGTTCCACCAGATCTACAAGCTCGGCGTGGTCCCGATCCCGACCCACCGCCCGCTCGCCCGCGCCGACAAGGGCGACCTGATCTACCGCACCGAGGTCGCCAAGTTCGACGCCGTGGTCGACGACATCGCGGAGAAGCACGAGAAGGGCCAGCCCGTCCTGGTCGGCACCACCTCGGTCGAGAAGTCCGAGTACCTCTCCAAGCAGCTCAACAAGCGCGGCGTCCGGCACGAGGTGCTCAACGCCAAGCAGCACGACCGGGAGGCGGCGATCGTCGCCCAGGCGGGCCGCAAGGGCTCGGTCACGGTCGCGACGAACATGGCCGGCCGAGGCACGGACATCAAGCTCGGCGGGAACCCGGACGACATCGCCGAGACGGAGCTGCGCACCAAGGGCCTGGACCCGGTCGAGCACGCGGAGGAGTGGGCCGCGGCGCTCCCGGCGGCCCTGGAGCGGGCCGAGAAGGCGGTGGAGGCCGAGTTCGCGGAGGTCAAGGACCTCGGCGGGCTGTACGTCCTGGGCACCGAGCGGCACGAGTCGCGCCGTATCGACAACCAGCTGCGCGGCCGTTCCGGGCGCCAGGGAGACCCGGGCGAGTCCCGCTTCTACCTCTCGCTGGGCGACGACCTGATGCGGCTGTTCAAGGCGCAGATGGTCGAGCGCGTCATGGCCATGGCCAACGTCCCCGACGACGTGCCGATCGAGAACAAGATGGTGACCCGCGCCATCGCCTCCGCCCAGTCCCAGGTGGAGCAGCAGAACTTCGAGATCCGCAAGAACGTCCTGAAATACGACGAGGTCCTCAACCGGCAGCGCGAGGTCATCTATGGCGAGCGCCGCCGGGTGCTGGAGGGCGAGGACCTCCAGGACCAGGTGCGCCACTTCATGGACGACACCATCGACGCCTACGTGCAGGCCGAGACGGTGGAGGGGTTCGCCGAGGAGTGGGACCTCGACCGCCTCTGGGCCGCTTTCAAGCAGCTCTACCCGGTGGTGGCGACCATTGAGGAGCTGGAGGACGCGGCCGGTGAGCGGGAGGGCATCACCGCCGACTTCATCGTCGAGTCGATCAAGGACGACATCCACGAGCAGTACGACAAGCGCGAGGAGCAGCTCGGCTCCGAGATCATGCGCGAGCTGGAGCGCCGCGTGGTCCTCTCGGTGCTCGACCGCAAGTGGCGCGAGCACCTCTACGAGATGGACTACCTCCAGGAGGGCATCGGCCTGCGTGCCATGGCCCAGAAGGACCCGCTGGTCGAGTACCAGCGGGAGGGCTTCGACATGTTCCAGGCCATGATGGAGGGCATCAAGGAGGAGTCCGTCGGCTACCTGTTCAACCTGGAGGTCCAGGTCGAGCAGCAGGTCGAGGAGGTGCCGGTGCAGGACGAGGTGCCGGTCGGCGCCCCGTCCCTGCGGAAGGAGGCGCGGGACGCGGTACCCGCCGGAGCCGCACCCGCGATCCGGGCGAAGGGCCTGGACGCGCCGCAGCGCCCCGACAAGCTGCACTTCTCCGCGCCCACCGCTGAGGGCGGCGTGGTCGAGGGCGAGATGTCCACGGGGGAGGACGGTGCCTCGGACGCGGGCGACTCGGCGGCTGCCGACGACGGTCCCATCCGCTCCCAGGCCGACGGCCTGACCCGCGCGGAGCGGCGGCGCAAGACCCAGAAGGGCCGTCGCCGCAAGAAGTGACACACGGCGCGCAGGCGCCGATGCGACGGGCCGGGCCCGTGCCCCCGCGGGGAGCGCGGGCCCGGCCCGTCGTTGCGGGGCGAGGCCCGGCGTCAGCCGGGCTGCCGGGGGAGCGGGGGCGCCGCCGCTGCTGGGCGTGACCGCCCTCCGGCCCCGGTGCCGGTACCGCTGCCGGTGCCGTCCAGTTCGAAGGCCGAGCAGCGCCAGCGGTGATCCTCGCCCAGCTCCAGACGGAAGGCCAGTGCCTGCCGCCGGCCGCCCGCCGTGATCCGGGCGAACGCCTCGACGACCCCCGCCCGCGGCTGCTGCACCCCGACGGCTGCCACCTCCGGCGCCGTACGGTCCGCCCCGCGCGGCCGGAGCGGGGCCTGCGGCGCGATCCTGGTCAGCTCGTCGAACGCGTCGCCCCGTACGTGGCGCAGCATCGTGTGGGCGGGCCGCTGCCCGCTGAGCACCAGCAGGAGCTGCTGGGCGAACCAGCGGTGCGGCCTGGCCTCGCGGCGCCGCCGTGCGGCGGCGCCCACGGCCGACTCGGTGGGCCGCGCGCGCCGCGGGTCGGGCCGCCGCGAGTCCCGGCGCCCCGGTGGTCCGGTACGCGCGGGTGCGCGGCTCGGCCCCTGGCCCGGTACGCGCGCCTCCCCGGGCTCCGTGGCGCCCCGGCGCGCGGCAGCGCCCGGCGGCGGTACCGCGGCTGGTGTGTGTGCGCTGGTGCTGGTCATGGCTCCCCCGCTCCCGGCCGGCCCGGTCGCGGCAGGTGGATACCGGGCAGTAGCTTTCGGGTCGGTTGTAGCGGTCGGCTTCCCCGACCGCAACGCGCGCGAGCCCGTGGGGCGGGTGCGGCGGAATTCACCCGTCCGGGTCATGTGTGCCGCACCACTGACGCATGCCGCCGGTGAGCTGCGGGTTTCCGTGCGCGCTCGGATGCCCTCGGGCGTACCGGGGCCCGTATGCTGGCGGATCAGTCGGTACGGCGATACACGAAAGCGGCAAGTCATGCGTGTCTATGTCCCCCTGACCCTCCCCGCGCTCGCCCAGGCGCACCGGTCGGACGAGCTGGCAGCGGGCACGGTCGACGCGTACGCCGTCACCCCCGGGCTCCGGGAGTGGCACCCGTCCGGCCATGACGAGGAGCTGGAGTACGCGGCGCTCGGTCACGCGGCCGAGTCCTCCCTGCACCTCCTCGCGGCCGACCCGGACGCGGTACGGCGCCGGGTCGTCGTCGCGCTGGACGTGGCGCCGCAGGACCTGGCGGTGCCGGGCGACGCCGCCGCGGCCGACGCGGCACGCGGCGAGGTCCGGATCACCGGGCCGGTGCGGCTGAGCGAGGCCGCCGCGGTGCACGTCGACGCCGAGGAGGCCGCGGCGCGGATCGCCGCCGCCGTGTCGGCCCTGGCCGCGGCGGAGCGGGACGAGGCGGGAGCGCGGCAGGCGGTGGAGGACGCGGAGGAGCACGAGCTGCTGTGGTTCGCCACCCAGGAGATCCCCGCACTGCTCGCCTGAGCCGGTCCCCCCGACTCGGCCAGCCCAGCCGAGCCCCGGCCCCGCCCAGCCGCAGGGGCCCTCGGGAAGCCCGCCACCGGTTGTCAGACCCGGCGCGTACGGTCGGGACCATGGCACTGGAGAACGCAGAGCACGGCGCCGCCCCCGCGCAGGCCCGTGTCGGCGTCACACACATCGTCTGGGACTGGAACGGCACGCTTCTGCACGACGTCCACGCCGTGCTGGAGGCGACGAACGCCTCGTTCGGGGAGGCGGGCCTGCCCCCGATCACGCTGGAGCGCTACCGCGAGCTGTACTGCGTGCCGGTCCCGCTCTTCTACGAGCGCGTGCTGGGGCGGCAGCCGACGCGGGAGGAGTGGGAGGTGCTGGACACCTCCTTCCACCGCTACTACTGGCAGCTGGTGCGGGAGGTCGGGCTCACCGAGGGGGCGGCGGAGCTGCTGGCGGCCCGGCAGCAGGACGGGCACACCCAGTCCCTGTGCTCGCTCGCCCCGCACGACCGGCTCGTCCCGCTCGTCCGCACCTACGGGATCGACCGCCGCTTCCTGCGGGTCGACGGCGCCCTCGGGCCCTCCGACGGGGGCAAGGCGGATCAGCTGGCCCGGCACCTCTCGGCCCTTGGGGGGATCGATCCGGCCCGTACGGTGGTCGTGGGCGACGCGGTGGACGACGCGCTCGCCGCCGCGCGGGCCGGTGTCGGCGCCGTGCTCTACACGGGCGGTTCGCACAGCCGCGCGAGCCTGGCGACGGCCGGGGTGCCGGTGGTGGACACCCTGCTGGACGCTGTCGAGGTGGCGGAGCGGATAGCCTCCGCCGGGTAGCGGCGGCCTGATCTGGGCGTCTGTCCATTATGGACAAGCCGGGGTTCTGGTTTGTCCACATAACCTCATGACGATCAGCCTCGGGGGGTTAGCCTTACCGTCGTGATCAGCGCCATATCCGTCGAAGGGGACGCAGCCTTCGCACCGTGTCCCCAGCGCGACAGCGCCCGGGCTGCCGCTGTTCATCCCCTGTGGCATAACGTCGGTGAGGCGCGGGCACCCCGCGTTCCGACGTCATGCCTTCGCCACACCGACGTCACGCAAAGGCGCGTTGACAGGAGTCAGAGGACATGCAGACCAAGCTGGACGAAGCAAAGGCCGAGCGGCTCGCGGAAGCCGCACGGGTAGCCGAGCAGAACCCGCTCGGGGGACACCCCGCGCAGGGGCCGGGGGACTTGGGGGGTCTCGGGTCCGGCGAGCATCACGCCCTCGCCGTGTATCTCCAGCGCTACTACCTGCATGCCGCTCCCGAAGACCTCACCGACCGTGACCCGGTCGACATCCTCGGCGCGGCCCTCGCCCACCACCGGCTCGCGCAGGACCGGCCGCAGGGCACGGCGAACGTCCGCGTCTACACGCCGACGGTCGACGAGAACGGCTGGACGTGCACCCACACCGTCGTCGAGGTCGTCACCGACGACATGCCCTTCCTCGTCGACTCGGTCACCAACGAGCTGTCCCGGCAGGGCCGCGGCATCCACGCCGTCATCCACCCCCAGATCACCGTGCGCCGCGACGTGACCGGCAAGCTGCTGGAGGTGCTCGACTCCGGCCGGGACACCCGCCTTCGGGCGGGCCACGCCGAGACCGAGGAGGCGCTGCCGCACGACGCGGTCACCGAGTCGTGGATTCACGTCGAGATCGACCGCGAGACCGAGCGGGAGGATCTCAAGCAGATCACCGGTGACCTGCTGCGCATCCTGTCCGACGTGCGCGAGGCGGTCGAGGACTGGGAGAAGATGCGGGACTCCGCCCTCCGCCTCGCCGAAGGGCTGGCCGCCGAGCCCATCGCCTCGGACGTGCGCGACCAGGAGGTGGAGGAGGCGCGCGAGCTGCTGGACTGGCTCGCGCAGGACCACTTCACCTTCCTCGGCTACCGGGAGTACGAGCTGGAGGTCGACTCGGGCCATGGCGAGGAGGAGCTGCTGCTGAGCGCCGTCCCCGGTACCGGGCTGGGCATCCTGCGCTCCGACCCCAAGCACCTCGACTCCGAGGGGCATCCGGTCTCCCCCTCCTTCAACCGGCTCCCGGCGGACGCCCGGGCGAAGGCGCGCGAGCACAAGCTGCTGGTGCTGACCAAAGCCAACAGCCGGTCCACGGTGCACCGCCGCTCCTACCTCGACTACCTCGGTGTGAAGAAGTTCGACGCCGAGGGCAACGTCATCGGTGAGCGCCGCTTCCTCGGCCTCTTCTCCTCCTCGGCCTACACCGAGTCGGTGCGCCGGGTCCCGGTCATCCGCCGCAAGGTGGCCGAGGTGCTCAGCTCCGCCGGCTTCACCCCCGACAGCCACGACGGCCGGGACCTGCTCCAGATTCTGGAGACCTACCCGCGCGACGAGCTGTTCCAGACCCCGGTCGACCAGCTCCGCTCCATCGTCACCTCGGTGCTCTACCTCCAGGAGCGCCGCAAGCTGCGGCTCTACCTGCGGCAGGACGAGTACGGCCGGTACTACTCGGCGCTCGTCTACCTCCCGCGCGACCGCTACACCACGGGTGTGCGGCTGCGGCTGATCGACATCCTCACGGAGGAACTGGGCGGCACCAGCGTCGACTTCACCGCGTGGAACACCGAGTCGATCCTCTCCCGGCTGCACTTCGTCATCCGGGTCACCCCCGGCAGCGAGCTGTCCGGGCTCACCGACGCGGAGACGGACCGGATCGAGGCCCGCCTCGCCGAGGCCGCCCGCTCCTGGGCCGACGGCTTCACCGAGGCACTCGTCGCCGAGTGCGGCGAGGAGCAGGCCGCCGAGCTGTCGCACCGCTACGGGCACGCCTTCCCCGAGGGGTACAAGGCCGACTTCGCGCCGCGCGCTGCCGTCGCCGACCTCCAGTACATCCAGCGACTGTCCACCGGGGGCGACTTCGCGCTGAGCCTGTACGAGCCGGTGGGCGCCGCCGAGGGCGAGCGCCGCTTCAAGATCTACCGCACCGGCGAGCCGATCTCCCTCTCCGCCGTCCTCCCCATCCTCCAGGCCCTGGGCGTCGAGGTCGTCGACGAGCGGCCGTACGAGCTGCGCTGCGCCGACCGCAGCAAGGCGTGGATCTACGACTTCGGGCTGCGGATGCCCGTCGCCCAGACGCAGGAGTTCGGGGACGACGCCCGCGACCGCTTCCAGGAGGCGTTCGCCGCCGTCTGGTACGGCCGGGCGGAGAACGACGGATTCAACTCCCTGGTGTTCTCCGCCGGTCTCGGCTGGCGCCAGGCGATGGTCCTGCGCGCGTACGCCAAGTACCTGCGCCAGGCGGGGGCCACCTTCAGCCAGGACTACATGGAGGACACCCTCCGCCGCAACGTCCACACCACCCGGCTGCTGGTCAACCTCTTCGAGGCGCGGATGTCCCCGGAGCGCGCCTCCGCCGGGCACGAGCTGACGGACGGCCTGCTGGAGGAGCTGGACGGCGCGCTCGACCAGGTCGCCAGCCTGGACGAGGACCGCATCCTGCGCTCCTTCCTGACGGTGATCAAGGCCACCCTGCGCACCAACTACTTCCAGTGCGACAGCCACGGCGCCCCGCACAGCTACGTGTCGATGAAGCTGGACCCGCAGCGCATCCCCGACCTCCCCGCGCCCCGCCCGGCGTACGAGATCTGGGTGTACTCGCCGCGGGTCGAGGGCGTCCACCTGCGCTTCGGCAAGGTCGCGCGCGGCGGCCTGCGCTGGTCCGACCGGCGGGAGGACTTCCGTACGGAGATCCTCGGCCTGGTCAAGGCGCAGGAGGTGAAGAACACCGTCATCGTGCCCGTCGGCGCCAAGGGCGGGTTCGTCGGCAAGCAGCTGCCCGACCCCTCGGTGGACCGGGACGCCTGGCAGGCCGAAGGCATCGCCTGCTACCGGACGTTCATCTCCGGCCTCCTCGACATCACCGACAACCTCGTCGCCGGCGAGGTCGAGCACCCCGCCGACGTCGTACGGCACGACGGCGACGACACCTACCTCGTGGTCGCCGCCGACAAGGGCACCGCGAAGTTCTCCGACATCGCCAACGAGGTGGCCGTCGCCTACGGCTACTGGCTGGGCGACGCCTTCGCCTCCGGCGGCTCGGCGGGCTACGACCACAAGGGCATGGGCATCACGGCGCGCGGCGCCTGGGAGTCGGTCAAGCGGCACTTCCGCGAGCTGGGCCACGACACCCAGACCCAGGACTTCACGGTCGTCGGCGTCGGTGACATGTCCGGAGACGTCTTCGGCAACGGCATGCTGCTCTCCGAGCACATCCGCCTGGTGGCCGCCTTCGACCACCGGCACATCTTCCTCGACCCGGACCCGGAGGCGGCGACCTCGTACGCCGAGCGGCGCCGCGTCTTCGAACTGCCCCGCTCCTCCTGGGAGGACTACGACACCAAGCTGCTGTCGGCGGGCGGCGGCGTCCACCCGCGCAGCGCGAAGGCCGTCCCGATCACCCCCCAGGTGCGTGCCGCGCTCGGCATCCCCTCCGGCGTCACCAAGATGACCCCGGCCGACCTGATGAAGGCGATCCTCAGCGCCCCCGTCGACCTGCTGTGGAACGGCGGCATCGGCACGTACGTCAAGGCGTCCAACGAGACGCACGCGGACGTGGGGGACAAGGCCAACGACGCCATCCGGGTGGACGGGCAGGAGCTGCGCGTCAAGGTCGTCGGCGAGGGCGGCAACCTCGGCCTGACCCAGCTGGGCCGGATCGAGTTCGCCACCCGGGGCGGCCGGATCAACACCGACGCCATCGACAACAGCGCGGGTGTGGACACCTCCGACCACGAGGTGAACATCAAGATCCTGCTCAACACGGTCGTCACCAACGGCGACATGACCGTCAAGCAGCGCAACGCCCTGCTGGCCGAGATGACCGACGAGGTCGGCGCGCTCGTGCTGCGCTCCAACTACGCGCAGAACGCCGCGCTGGGCAACTCGCTGGACCAGGCGCCGAGCCTCCTCCAGGCCAACCAGCGCCACATGCGCAGGCTGAGCAAGGAGGGCAAGCTCGACCGGGGCCTGGAGTTCCTGCCCAGCGACAAGCAGATCCGCGACCGGCTGGCGGGCGGTCAGGGCCTGACCCAGCCCGAGCTGGCCGTCATGCTCGCCTACACCAAGATCACGCTCACCGAGAAGCTGATCACGGGCGAGCTGCCGGACGACCCCTACCTCCAGCGGTTGCTGTACGCCTACTTCCCGCAGGCGCTGCGGGACCGCTTCACCGAGGCGATCGACACCCACGCGCTGCGCCGCGAGATCGTCACGACGGTGCTGGTCAACGACACCGTGAACACCGGCGGTTCCACCTTCCTGCACCGCATCAAGGAGGAGACCGGCGCGTCGACGGAGGAGATCGTCCGGGCGCACACGGCCGCCCGCGAGATCTACGGGCTCGGCGCCATCTGGGACGAGGTGGAGGCGCTCGACAACGTCGTTCCGGCGGCCGTCCAGACCCGCATCCGGCTGCACTCGCGGCGGCTGGTGGAGCGCGCCGCCCGCTGGCTGCTCAACAACCGGCCGCAGCCGCTGCTGCTCGCCGACACCATCGAGCTGTTCGGCGAGCGGGTGGAGGCGGTCTGCGCGGAGCTGCCCAAGCTGCTCAAGGGCGAGGACGCCTCGTGGTACGAGAAGGTGTACGACGAGCTGGCCGAGGCGGGCGTCCCGGCCGAGCTGGCCCGGCGCGTGGCGGGCTTCTCGGCCGCCTTCCCGGCGCTGGACGTCGTCGCGGTGGCGGGCCGTACGGACAATGAGCTGCTGGACGTCGCAGCGGTCTACTACGACCTGGCGGACCGGCTGGCCATCACGCAGCTGCAGGAGCGGGTGGGCGAGCTGCCGCGTGCGGACCGCTGGCAGTCCACGGCCCGCGCCGCGATCCGCGAGGACCTGTACGCGGCTCATCAGCTGCTGACGGCGGACGTCCTGGCGGCGGGGAACGGCTCGGCGTCGGCCGAGCGGCGCTTCGCGGCCTGGGAGGAGAAGAACTCCGCGATCCTGGCGCGGGCCCGGGCGACGCTCGACGAGATCCACTCGTCGGACACGTTCGACCTGGCCAACCTGTCCGTCGCCATGCGCACGATGCGGACGCTGCTGCGGTCGAACCGCTGACCGCGGCGCCGGGCGGGGAGCCGGGCCCGGTGGTCCGGGCTCCCCGCCCAGGCCGCTGACCAAGCTCCCCGTCCGGGCGGCGGCCGTCCGGACCACAGCCCGTGTGCACGGGCGCGGGGCCACCGCTGGGCCGATTGCCGCATCCTGTCCTCCGTACGGGCGACGGCGGCGAGCGCTGCCGTGCACGCAGATACGTTTTGCGTATTTTCGGCCAGGTGGCACCCGAGACCTTCCCTCCCTCCCGCCGCACACCGGCGGACGACGCCCCCGCGGCCGACCGCGACAGCTACTTCGACAACGCGAAGTTCCTGCTGGTGCTCCTCGTCGTGGCCGGGCACAGCTGGTCCCCGCTCGTCGACCGGATGAGCGGGGTGAAGGCGGCGTACCTCCTCGTCTACGCCTTCCACATGCCCGTCTTCGTCCTCCTGTGCGGCTACTTCTCGCGCCGCTTCACCGGCACCCCCGCGCAGCTGCGCAAGCTGGTCAGCGGGGTGCTGCTGCCGTATCTGCTCTTCGAGGCCGTCTACGCGGCGATATACACGCTGGTGTGGGACGAGCCGTTCTCCGTCACTCCGACCGAGCCGCGCTACCTCACCTGGTTCCTGCTGGCGCTCTTCCTGTGGCGGCTGACCGCGCTGGTGTGGCGGGCCGTGCGCTGGCCCGTCGCGGTGGCGGTGCTCATCTCGCTCGGCGCGGGGCTCACCAGCGTCGGGGAGGAGCTGGCGCTGCCGCGGGTGCTCCAGTTCCTGCCGTGGTTCGTACTGGGCCTGCGGCTGCGGCCCGAGCACTTCCGGCTGCTGCACACCGTCCTGGTCCGCCGGCTGGCCGTGCTCGTGCTCGCGGGGGCTGCGGCGGGCGCGTACTGGATCGCGCCGCGGGCGCGGACGGCCTGGCTGCTGATGCAGTCGGGCAGTGCCGAGCTTGAGGTGTCGCCCGGCCGGTACCTGGCGGTGCGGCTGGCGCTCTTCGCGCTCACCGCGCTGCTCGGCGCCGCCTTCCTGGCCCTCGTGCCCACCGGGCCCACGGTCTACACCCTGCTCGGCGCCGTCACGCTCTACCCGTACCTGCTGCACGGCCTGCTGGTGAAGACCCTCCAGGGGAGCGGCGGTTACGACCTCCTCGCGCCGGGCGGGCTGCTGGTGGCCGGGCTGCTGACGCTGCTGGCGGCGGTGGTCGCGGTGCTCCTGTGCGGCGTGCCGGTACGGCGGGCGCTGTGGCCGCTGGTGGAGCCGCGGCTGCCGGAGTGGCTGTGGCACACCTCCGCCGCCGCGCGCGCCCCCGCGCCCGAACGCGCCCCCGGGCCACCGCAGCCACTCCCGCCACCGCAGCCCCCGCACACCCCGCCGTCGTCCTCGTACGCGGCCACGTGAGCACGTGAGCACGTTCGGTGAGCGGGGATGAACGAGGGATGGCCAGCTGTCGTCCCGCTGTGGAATGTTCGGAATGCACTCCTACCGGGCACCCCGTCACCCGGCAGCCGCCCCTATACAGGCAGTCAGTCACTCCACCGCCGAGGAGGCCCCCATGACCGCAGCAGCCACCGCTTCCGCGGCCGAGGAACTGCCCGTGCCGAGGAACTTCTACGACGTGCCGGGCTGGTTCTACAACACCGACGTCGTCCTCTTCGACTGGTTCCTCTCCCGCCAGAAACGCCTGGGTGAGCGCGGCGACCTGCTGGAGATGGGCGCGTACATGGGCAAGAGCGCCGTCCTGATGCGCGCCTACCTCCGGGACGACGAGCAGTTCACGGTCTGCGACCTGTTCGATTCGGACGCGCCGGACGAGCACAACAAGCGGGAGATGCGCGGCTCGTACGCGACGCTCACCCGCCGCTCGTTCGAGAGCAACTTCCTCTCCTTCCACGACGAGCTGCCGCGCATCCTCCAGGCGCCCACCTCCGTGGTGCCCGACGAGGTGGCGGCGGGCAGCTGCCGCTTCGTGCACGTCGACGCCTCGCATCTGTACGAGCACGTCCACCCCGACATCACGCACTCGCGCGACGCGCTGGCCGCCGACGGGCTCCTCGTGCTCGACGACTACCGCTCAAGCCACACGCCCGGCGTCGCCTGCGCCACCTGGCAGGCGGTGCTGGAGGGGGAGCTGCGGCCGATCTGCGTGAGCAACAACAAGTTCTACGGGACCTGGGGCAACCCGGCCCCGATACAGGACCAGCTGCACGCCGAGCTGAAGGAGCGGGGCGACTTCTGGCTCCAGTGGCAGGACGTGGCCGGCCACCGGCTGCTGCTCGTCGGCGGCGGGAAGGCGGCGCCGCCGCCGCTGCCGGTCTCCCGGTACGCGGACTCCCCGGGTGCGGGTGCGGGTGCCGGGCCGTCCGCCGGGGCCGGGGCCGCGGGCGGGGGGCCTGCGGGGCGTACGGCCGCGCCCGGCGCGTCGCGGCGACAGCGCTCCCGAATGGGCCGGGTGGCCGCTGACGTCCTGCCGCCGGTCCTCACCCGGGCGCTGGTGCGGGCGCGGAAGGCCCAGCGGCGCCGCGGGTGAGACGCGCCGCCCCGGGCGGCCTGAGAGGGTGCGCGCGGGGCGGGATCACCGTAATTGTGTGATATTAGGCCAATCAGGCCCAATGTGTGCGGTGATCCGCCAACACGCCCGCCCGGGACGGCGGAGGCGGACGCCTCCTGGTCGACAGTCGGAAGCCGTTCGGCTGTCGTCAGCGAGCGTTTGCTCCGTCGTCCGGCGGGTACTGCGCGACGCGTGTCCGCCTAGGAATGGTGATCATGCCCCGTCTCAGTGTCATCGTCCCTGTCTTCAAAGTTCAGGGCTACCTCAGAGAGTGCCTGGACTCCGTCCTCGGCCAGTCGTTCACCGACCTGGAGATCATCGCCGTCGACGACTGCTCGCCGGACGGCTGCGGCCGCATCCTGGACGAGTACGCCGCCCGCGACAGCCGGGTCACCGTCCTCCACCTGCCCGCCAACGTCGGCCTGGGCCGGGCCCGCAACGCGGGCGCCGAGCGGGCGCGCGGCGACTACCTGCTCTTCCTCGACAGCGACGACAGCTACCTGGACGGTGCCCTGGAGGCGGTCGCCGGGCGGCTGGAGGAGTGCGGGGAGCCGGACGTGCTCGTCTTCGACCACGTGCGCTCCTACTGGTGGAACGCCGTGCGGCCGAGCATCTTCGGCGAACTGCTGGCCGGTCCCGGCACCGCCACCGCCGACGTCTTCGAGCGCCCGGAGCTGCTCCGCCTCTTCGCCGTGGCCTGGAACAAGGCGTACCGCCGCGCGTTCTACCAGCAGCACGGGCTGGCGTTCGAGCCCGGCCTCTACGAGGATGCGCCGCTCGCCTACGAGGCCATGGTCTCCGCCCGGAGTATCGGCTGCCTGCCGCGCGCCTGCCTCAGCTACCGGCAGCGCCCCCAGGGCGCCATCACCCGCTCGCCCGGCCGGAAGCACTTCGACATCTTCCGCCAGTACGAGTCGCTGTTCGCCTTCCTGGACGCACGGCCGGAGCTGGACCCGCTGCGGCCCCTGCTCTTCGAACGGATGATCAGCCACTACTTGTTCTGCGTCCGGCGGCCCGACCGGGTGTGGCCGTCCGACCGGCGCGCGTACTTCCGTGCCGCCGCCCGCCACTACCGCCGGTTCCGCCCCGCCGGGTTCCTTCCGCCCACCGGCCCCGAGGGCGTCGCGTTCCGGCTGCTGGCGGCCCGCTCGTACGCCGGGTTCGCCGCGCTGGAAGCAGCCAAGCGGGGCCGCAGGTCGCTGCTGCGCACGGGACGGCGGGCGCGGCACGTGCTGGGCGGGCCCGGCTACCGGCTGTACTACCGGCTTCAGCGGCGGCTTCCGCTGGACGCGCGCCTCGCCGTGTACAGCGCGTACTGGGACCGGGGGGTGACCTGCAACCCGGCCGCGGTCGCCGCCAAGTGCGCCGAGCTGGCGCCGCGGGTGCACGCCGTGTGGATCGTCCGCCGCGACGCGGTGCCCGACCTGCCGCCCGGCACGGACTACGTGCTGCCGCGCTCCCGCCGCTACTGGCAGCTGATGGCACGCGCCACCTACTTCGTCAACAACGTGAACTTCCCCGGCACCGTGGACAAGCGCCCGGGGCAGATCCACCTCCAGACCCACCACGGCACCCCGCTCAAGAAGATGGGGCTGGACCAGCAGCCCCACCCGGCCGCCGGTATGGACTTCCGCGCGCTGCTGCGGCGCGCCGCGCGCTGGGACGTCAGTGTGTCCGCCAACCCGCACTCCACGGAGGTCTGGGACCGGGCCTACCCCTGCGCCTACGAGCATCTGGAGAGCGGCTACCCGCGCAACGACGTCCTCGCCACCGCCACCGGCGAGGACGTGCTCGCCGCACGGGACGCCCTCGGCATCCCCCGCGACCGGATCGCGCTGCTCTACGCGCCCACGATGCGCGACTACCGCAAGGGCTTCGTGCCGCAGGCCGACCTCGCGCGGCTGAGCCGGGAGCTGGGCGAGGAGTTCGTTCTGCTGGTGCGCACGCACTACTTCTACGGCGACAGCCCGGCGCTGCTGGAGCTGCACGAGCGCGGCCTGGTACGGGACGTGTCGCGCCACCCGCGCGTCGAGGAGCTGTGCCTCGCCTCGGACGCGCTGATCACCGACTACTCGTCACTGATGTTCGACTACGCGGTACTCGACCGCCCCCTGATCACCTACGCCCCCGACTGGGACGCCTACCAGGCCTCCCGCGGCGTCTACTTCGACCTGCTCTCCGGCCGCCCCGGCGACACCCCCGGCGCCGTGGCCCGTACGGAGCGGGAGCTGGCCGAGGTGTTCACCTCCGGGGCGTGGCAGGGGGCCGCGGCGGACGCGCTGCGCGGCGCGTTCCGCGAGCGCTTCTGCCCCTACGACGACGGGTACGCCGCCGAGCGCGTGGTGCGCCGGGTCTTCCTGGGCGAGGAGGCCGCCTCGCTGCCGCCGGTCGTGCCGGTGGCCGAGCGCCGCCCCGCGCCGCCCGCCCGGCACGTGGAGCCGCCGGAAGGGCCGCCGCCGCCGAAGGTGCCGCTGGGGTCACTCCCGTGAACCGGCCGCGCGCCGCCGCGCCGACCTGCCCGGCGGGGCCACGGCGAGCATCCGGTCCACCACGCGGGCGGCGGCGCTGCCGTCGTCGAGGTCGCAGAACGCCTGCTGGAACTCCGCGTAGCGCACGGTGTGCTCGGCGGCCACCGCCTCCACCTCGCGCAGCGCCCCGATCACCTCGTGCGAGGTGGCCAGCAGGGGGCCGGGCGCCCGTTCGGCGAAGTCGAAGTAGAAGCCGCGCAGCACGTCGCGGTAGCGCTCCAGGTCGTAGGTGAAGAAGAGCATCGGACGGCCCGTGTGCGCGAAGTCGAACATCAGCGACGAGTAGTCCGTGACCAGGACGTCCGCGATGAGCAGCAGTTCCGCCAGGTCCGGCCAGGCGGAGACGTCGCGCACGAAGCCGTCGCCGGCGGCCGGCACCGCGTCCGCCACCAGGTAGTGCTTGCGTACCAGCAGCACGTGGTCGGCGCCGAGCGCGGAGCGGGCCGCGTCCAGATCGAGCCGCAGGTCGAACTTGCAGTTGTTCCGGTCGAAGCGGCTGTCGTCCCGCCAGGTCGGCGCGTAGAGCACCACCCGCTTGTCCGCCGGGACGCCGAGCGCCTCGCGGACCTCCTCGGCGTGCTTGTCCCGGTCGGCGGCGTACAGCAGGTCGTTGCGCGGGTAGCCCGACTCGAGGATCTCGCCCTCGTAGCCGAACGCCCGCCGCAGGATCGGGGTGCTGAAGCGGTTGGGGGAGACCAGGAAGCTCCACTCGGCGGTGCGCCGGGTCAGCCCCGCGAGGTAGGCGTGGTTGGCGTAGACGCTGTCCGCCAGGTCCAGCCCGATGCGCTTGAGCGGGGTGCCGTGCCAGGTCTGCACGGCCGCCTGCCCCTCCCGGCGGGCGAACCAGCGCGGGAAGTGGGTGTTGCCCACCAGCCAGCGGCAGCGGGCGAGCGCCTCGTGCCACTCGGCGCTGCCCAGCACCACGGCCCGGGCCCCGGCCGGTACGGCGGCCTGCCCGTCGCGCACCGCCCACAGGTGCTCCACCCCGAGGTCCCGGTGCCGCATCTCCTCGTAGAGGGCGCGCGGTGAGTCGGAGAACTGGCGGCCGTCGAAGCTCTGGTAGAGCACCGCGTCCCGCAGCGGGCGGCGCCGCGCCGCCGGGTAGCGCACCGTGCTCAGCCGGTGCTGCTGGTACGCGCCCTCCTCGCGCGGGCCGAGCACCGAGCCGGACAGCAGGAACAGCCGGTCGTGGAAGCGCCGCTCCAGCGTGTACGTGCGGTCGGCCTCGTGGGCGGACGGCAGCGTGGCGTGCAGCGCTGGCCGCAGCCGCAGCGGTACGTCGGCGGTACGCCGCTCCGCGCCCGGCACCCGCAGGAAGGGGTACCAGCGGCCCTGGCGCAGCGGCAGGCCGCCGGGCGCGGCCGTGGCCGGGCGGAGCCGGGCGGTGAAGCGGTCGCCCGCCCGCTCGACGGGCACCGTCACCTCCTCCCGGTGGCCGCTGTGCTGCCAGACCAGTTCCCGGGCACCGGCCGCCCGGGCCGGGAAGCTGCCGGAGACGACGAGTTCGCCGTCGGTACTCCAGGCGAGCGTGTCGGCGACGGGGTGGATCGTGCGGTCGGTGAGCACCAGGTGGCCGGAGGCGTCGGGGCCCAGGCACAGCTCGCGCGGCGCGCCGCCGAGCCGGGCGTCGGCGCCCAGCGGGTAGCGGCCCGGCGCGGTGTCCTGGGGCGCCACGATCCGGTGGGCGGCGCCGTCCGCGAGCACCAGGGTCACCCGCCAGGTGTCGGACGGGCGGGGCGCGAGGCGGGGCGGGGGCGGGGCAGCGGCGTCCGGTGCGTCCGCCGCCTCCGGTGCTGTGTCCGGTGCGGCGTCCGGAGCCGCCTCCCGTGCCGCCGCCTCCGGCTTCCCGCCCGGCCTCTCCGGCGCCGCGTCGGCCGGTGCCTCCGCCTGCGCCTCCGCCGTCTCCGGTGCCCCCGCCGTCTCCGCCTCCGCCCCCGCGCCCCCGTCCTCCGGTGCCGTGCGCGCCGCCGCCAGTTCCGCGAGCGGCACCCGCACCGTGAAGCGCGTCCAGCCGTCCCCGGCGGCACCCTCGTCGCGCACCGGGTACTCGGCCGAGGCCCCGGAGTGCTGGTGCCCGGCGCGCAGCAGCACCGGCCGGTGCTGCTCGCGGACCCGGCCCGTCAGCTCCAGCGTCCGCCCGTCCCAGCGGTGATCCTCCAGCCGGGCCGCCGTCTCCTCCAGCGACAGCCGCAGCCAGCCGCGCCGGAACGCGGGCACCAGCCGTCGCCCGTCGCCGAGTTCGCGCGCCTGCGGCTGCGCCCCCGAGCCGTCGCCGCCCGGCTCGATCCGGCCGCGCCGCAGCAGCCCGCCGCTCAGCACCCCGAGCACCGGGGTCCACGAGACGGTACGGCCGTCGGGCCGGCGGGAGCCGGGCAGCCGCGCCGGGTCGATGGTGATCTCGAAGCCCGAGGCGTCGTACGAGTACAGCCGCTGCCGCGAGTTGCGGGTGGCCTCCGGCGCCGGGACGCTCCGGACGCGCAGCGGTGTCCGGCGGCGGCTGCCCTGCTGCCGCAGCCAGCCGACCTTGCGGGAGCTGCGGCGGTGCCCCGCGTCGACCGAGCGGACGTACGCGTAGCCGCGCAGCAGCAGGGTGCCGTCCGGCTGCCAGCGCGCCTCCCGCAGCCGGGCGACCAGCGGCAGGTCCGCGGAGCGCGGGCGGGCGACGGTGCGGGGCACGGGGATCTCGCGGCCGTCCGGGTGCTGGTAGGCGGCGCGACGGGCCCGGATGCCGTGCGTACGGAAGACCCGCGGGTTGTCGCGCTCGAAGGCCAGCGCGTCGAGCAGGTCCGCGGTACGCCGCTCGCGGATCAGGTGCCATTTCATCCGCAGGCCGACGGGCAGTCCGGCGAAGACCGCCGGGTCCACGCGGGAGGCGAACTCCGCGGCCAGCACGGTGAACAGGCCCTGGTAGCCCTCGCCGCCGCGGTGCAGCGCCTTGATGAAGGGGATCATGTCGCCGGTGAGCACCGAGCGGTCGTAGTGCCGCTTCGCCGCCTGTCCGGCCCAGCCCGGCCCGCCGTGCTCCGCGAGCCTGCGGCTGACCTCGTCCACCACGGCCAGCCGGTCCCGCAGCACCGCGAGTCCGGCGTCCTGGCCCGCCGGGGCGCCGGGGGGCGGCTGCTGCGTCCGGCAGATGTACTCGCTGCGTACGTCCACAGCCTCCGCGAGGTAGTGCGCGGGCAGTGTGACCGCGGTGTCCTCGCGCAGCGGACCGTCCGGCCAGTGCAGGGCGTGCCGCTCCCAGAAGGCGCGGCGGAAGACCTTGTTGCCGATCGGGCGGTCGTGGGCCAGCGAGGGGTGGCGGGTGATGTGGGTGCCCTGCCGGGTGCTCTCCATCGCCTTGCGGAACGCGCCCGCCTGGGCGCTGCCCGTCGGACGCCCCCGCAGCACGTTGCCGGTGGCGAAGTCCGAGCCGGATTCCTCCAGGCTGCCGACGAGCAGCGCGTACGCGTCCGGCGGCAGCGTGTCCGCGGGGTCGGCGAAGGCGAGGTAGGTGCTGCCGGGGTCGGTGTGCCGCAGCCCCGCCGCCCGTGCCCGGCCCAGGCCCTCGCCGTCCTGCTCCACCACCCGGAAGCGGCCGTCGCCCGCGGCGAACCCGACGGCGGCCGTACGGGCGGCACCGTCGGCGGCCGTCGTCACGAGTACGACCTCCAGGTCCGCCAGGGTCTGCGCGGCGATCGAGCGCAGGCACTCCTGGAGCGGCCTGCCGGCGTGCTGGACGGGGACGACGACGGAGAGACGCGGACTCATCGGACACGACCGTTCATCAACAGCGGACATCTGGCTCGCGGACGGCCGCGACGGAGCCGCCGCGTCCGGCCGTACTGCTCAACCCCGGTACGGCGCGGGGGTCACGGAGGTCCTCCGTCCGGGTGAGTCATCGCACGCCCGTCCGGCCGTCCGGCGCCTCCGCCTGTCCGGCCGTCCGCGCGTGGCCGCCCCCGGCCGCACCGCAGCGGGCGTCCGGCCCGGCCGTACGCAACCGCTGCGCCGTCGCCCGCGCCCAGCGGCGCAGCTCGGGCAGCCGCTCCGGCGCGGTGAGCGCGCTGCGGTGCACGAAGTCGCCGCCGCCGCCCCGGCGCAGCAGCGGACGGTAGCCGTGGTCGGCCAGCCGCTCGGGGGTGAGCCCGGTGCCGCGCGCGAGCGCGCCGTCCACGTGCAGGAACTCCGGCCGGGCGCGCTCCAGTACGTGGCGGCGCAGCGCCGCCATGTCGTGCGCGGCGTAGGCCGCCGCGACCTGGGGGTCGGTGCCGCCGGTCAGCCCCAGGACGCGCTGCGGGCCGGCGACCAGCAGGGCGCCGCCCGGCTCGGACAGCCCGGCCGTGCTCCGCTCCAGCCCCAGGCGGTGCGCGTACACCGCGAACATGGCGCCGTACCGCTGCGCGGTGAAGCACAGCGCGGGACCCTGCGGAGCCACCGGCGGCGCGGCCGGTGCCAGCAGCAGCCCGCAGCCGACGGTGACCGCCAGCCCCGCCCGTACGTACGGCCGCCCCGCCTGGCGCAGCAGCGCACCCGCGCCCCGGCGCAGCCGCCCCGGCCGGGTCAGAGCCAGAGCGAGCACGGAGGCGGTGGCCAGCGCGGCGGCCTGGGCGCCGGGCGGCGGGTCGGTGGTGCGCGGCAGCCAGTGGCCGAAGGAGGCGTGCCACCACAGCAGTCCGAGGCCGCAGGGCAGCCCGAAGGCGAGCGCGTACGCGCCCAGGGCGCGCGCCGCCGCAGCGGCCCGCGGCCGGTGGAGGGGGAAGCGGCCCGCCCGTACGGCGCACAGCAGGACCACGGCGGGGAAGACCGCGGCGAGCCCGAAGGCGTCGGTACGGGCACCGGCCGCCAGCGCCGCGCACCCACCGGCGGCCATCGCCGTACGGGGGCTCAGCAGGTGCCCGTGCACGAGGCCGCGCACCACGGTGCGGGTGAACAGCGCCAGCGCGAGCGCGTACAGCGGGCTCGCCAGGCCGGAGAAGAGCCACCGCAGCACCGGCGGCGGCACCGCCAGCGCTCCGGCCGCCAGCAGGACCACCGGCCAGCCGTCCCGGCGCAGCAGCGCCCGTGCCGTGCCCGCGACGGCCGCCAGCACGCCCGCCACGCACAGCAGGGCCAGCAGCTTGGGGAACCAGACCAGGTCCGGCACCCCCCACAGCGAGCGGTGGTCGAAGAGCGCGAGCCGCCGGGCCAGCACGAGCAGGCCCAGCCAGCCCGGTCCGGTGAAGCCCTCGGAGGGGTCGGCGCCGGGCTGCGGCACGGGGCCGTGCCCCTCGTCGAGGCTGCGCGCGTAGGCGAAGGTGACGGCCGCCTCGTCGGTGATCCAGGAGCCGAGCCGCAGCGCCTGGGCGCCGACCAGCGCGGTGCCCGCCGCGACCGCCGCGGCCTCCGCCCGGCGGGGGCGCGGGCGGCCCGGGGGGCGGGTTGGCACCGGGTCGGTGCCGGACACGTCGTCAGGGCGGGGGTGTACGACGGGTTTCGTCATGCTCGGCACAACTGGACGGCGGGGGCGGGGTTACTCGGCCTCCCCCGGTCCGGTGAGCGGATAAGCCCACTTGGCGCAGTGCGCTGCGCCGGTCGCCGTACGCCCGTCGCGACGCGCGGCGCGCGGCGGCGGAAGGAGCTTCCGCCACCGCGCGCCGCACCGGCCCGGCCGCCGCCGCGGCCGGGAGCTCACTTCACCGCGCCCGCCATCACGCCGGAGACGAACTGCCGCTGGAAGGCGAAGAAGACCGCCAGCGGGATGATCATCGAGACGAACGCGCCGGGCGCCAGTACGTCGATGTTGCTGCCGAACTGGCGCACCTGCTGCTGGAGCGCCACCGTGACCGGCGGCGAGCCGGCGTCCGCGAAGATCAGCGCCACCAGCATGTCGTTCCACACCCACAGGAACTGGAAGATCCCCAGCGAGGCGATGGCCGGGCCGCCCAGCGGCAGCACGACCCGGAGGAAGAGGCGGATCTCGCCCGCCCCGTCGAGCCGGGCCGCCTCCATCAGCTCGCGCGGGATCTCGGCGAAGAAGTTCCGCAGCAGGAAGACGGCGAAGGGCAGCCCGAAGGCGGTGTGGAAGAGGACCACACCGGGTGTCGTCTCGAAGAGCCCGAGCGTGTTGAACAGCTTGGACACCGGGATGAGCGCCACCTGTACGGGCACCACGAGCAGCCCGACCACCACCAGGAACCACCAGTCGCGGCCGGGGAAGTCCAGCCACGCGAAGGCGTATCCGGCCAGCGCGCCCAGGATGACGACCAGCGCCGTCGACGGCACCGTGATCATGAGGGTGACCAGCAGCGAGTCGGTGATGGCGTCGTTCGCCAGCAGCGTGTCGTAGTTGCTGAAGGTGAGCTGGCCCGGGTCGCCGAAGACGCTCCACCAGCCGGAGTCCGCGATGTCGGTGGAGTCCCGGAAGGAGGAGCCGAGCAGACCGGCGGTCGGCAGCAGCCAGAAGAGGCCGACCAGCAGCAGCACGACCCGGGTGGCCGTACCGCCGGTCAGCGCGGCGATCCGGGACGCGACGGACCGCTTGGCCCGTACGGAGGTCACCTCGGTGACCGGCGGGGTCTTGCGGGCGGGTGCGGGGGGCAGGGTGCTCATCGGCGGTTCTCCCTCCGCAGTCGGCGGATGTTGATGATCATCACGGGGACGACGAGCAGCAGCAGGACCACCGCGATGGCGCTGCCCACGCCCTGGTTCGCGCCGCCGCCGAACGACGACAGGTACAGCTCCAGCGCGAGCACGTTGGCGTCGGACTGGGTGGCGCTGGGCGCGATGATGTAGACGAGGTCGAAGATCTTCAGCACGTTGATCATCAGGGTGACGACCACGACCGAGAGGACCGGGGCGAGCAGCGGTACGGTCACCTTGCGGAAGACCTGCCACTCGTTGGCGCCGTCCATCCGCGCCGCCTCCAGCAGTTCGCGCGGAATCCCGGCGAGCCCGGCGGCGATCAGCACCATCGCGAAGCCCGCCCACATCCAGATGTACGAGGCGATGATGGCGGGGGTCACCAGCGAGGGGCCGAGCCAGTCGACACCGTTGTACGGCTCCGCGAAGTTCGAGGCGGGGAGCCGGAGTGCGGCGCCCTCGGCCTCCTTGGGCAGGGCGTACGTACCGTCGTCGCCGGTCTTCGCGGAGGCGACCACCTCGCCGCCCTTCACCGCCTCCACGGTGATCCCGGCCAGCGCCTTCTCCTTCGGGTCGATCGCGCCGGGCTTGCCGCCGCCGCCCTTGGTGAAGTCCAGCCAGACCGTGCCGCGCACGCCGCCGCCGGCGGGCTTCGCCTTGCCCGCCTCGCCCGCGCCCGCCGCGTCCTGCGGGGGCACGCCGACCAGCGGCAGGTCCGCCGTACCGGAGCCGTCCACGGGGGACTCGGTGGTGAACGAGCCGCCGCCCGATTCCTTGAGGTCCGAGGTCGGCCGGGGCCGGGCCCCGGGCCAGGCGGAGGAGTCGGTGAAGGTGTCATGGACGCCCACCCACACCGCGTTGGCCACCCCGCGGTCCGGGTCCTGCTGGTAGACGAGGCCGAAGATGATGCCCGCGGCGAGCATCGAGATCGCCATCGGCATGAAGACGACCATCTTGAAGGCCGTGCCCCAGCTCACCCGTTCGGTCAGCACCGCGAAGACCAGGCCGAACGCCGTGGCGACCGAGGGCGCGACGATCACCCAGACCAGGGTGTTCTTGACGGCGGTCAGCCGGTCGCCCGAGAAGACCTCCGTGTAGTTGTCCAGGCCCACGAAGCCGGAGCCGGAGGAGTCGAAGAAGCTGCGGTAGAGGGAGTAGACGATGGGATAGGCGACCAGCGCCCCGAGCAGCAGCAGCGCGGGGAGGAGGAAGCCGGCGGCGATCCAGGGACGGGTGCTCATGAGCGAGCCGCGCCCGCCGGCGCCCCGCCCCGGCGGCTTGCTGCCGCCGGAGGGGGACGCCGCCGCACCGGATGGTGTGTCGGGGGCGGGTGCGCCGGTGGCGCCGGTCTCCTTGGAGACCGGCGTACCGGGGCCGCCCGCCGATGCGTTCGACATGGAGGTCCTGTCCCTGCCCGTCAGCTCTTGAACGCCTTGGCGGCGGACGCCTCCAGCGCGCGCTGGGCGCCGGCCACGTCCTTCGGGTTCTTCAGGAAGTCCTGGAGCGCCTTCCACTCACCCTCGCCCTTGGTGCCGCCGAACGCGGCCGGTGCCTGGTCGGACATGTCGAAGCGGAAGTCGTCACCCGCGTCGACCAGTGCCTTGGCGATCTCGCGCTGCACGTCGTTGGGGTAGGCGGCGGTGTCCATCTCCTTGTTGGGGGAGACCACGCCGCCCTGCCCGGTCCAGATCTCGGCGGCGTCGGTGGAGGCGAGGAAGGTGAGCAGAGCCTGTGCGCCCTTGCTGTCCTTGAGCGCCACGGCCGCGTCCCCGCCGGTGACCACCGGCGGCTTCGCGCCGACCTTGGGGAACGGGAAGACCTTGGCGTCGGTGCCGATCTTCGCCTTCGTGTCGCTCGTGATGTTCGCCCCGACGAAGTCCGCCTCGAAGACGATGGCGGCCTTGGGCGCGTCCGTGCTGGAGAAGGTCTTGGTGACGGACTCGGGGAACGGCGTCTGGAGCGCGCCCTTCTTGCCGCCTGCCAGCAGCCGGTCCTTGCCGAACAGTTCGCCGAGGGTGGTCAGCGCCTTCTTCACGGACGGGTCGGTCCACTTGATCTCGTGCTTGGCCAGCTGGTCGTACTTCTCCGGGCCCGCCTGCGAGAGGTAGATGTTCTCGAACCAGTCGGTGAGCGTCCAGCCGTCGGCGCCGCCGACGGAGACGGGCTCGACACCCGAGTCGGAGATGAGCTGCGCCTGGGTGAGGAAGTCCTTCCAGGTCTTGGCCTCGGTCGCGCCCGCCGTTTCGAACGCGGTGGTGTTGTACCACATCAGGGACTTGTTGGCGGCCTTCGCGTAGACGCCGTACTGGGTGCCCTCGTGCGCGCCGAGGTCCTGCCAGCCCTGCGAGAAGTTCTTGCTCAGCTGCTTCTTGGCCGCATCGCCCAGCGGCTTGATCCACTTCTTCTTCGCGAACTCGTGCAGCACGCCGACCTGCGGCAGGAAGGCGACGTCCGGCGGCGCGCCGCCCTCGATCTTGGTGCCGAGGAAGGTGGCGGTGTTGTCGCCGGTCGGGACGAGCTTGACCTCCGCGCCGGTGCGCTTCTCGAACTCGTCGAGGACCTTGCGGAAGTTCGCCTCCTCCGGGCCGGTCCACACGGCGGCCACCTGGAGCTTCTGGCCGTCCAGCTTGGGCAGCTCCACGGAGGGCGCGGCCTTCTTGTCGCCGGTCTTGCCGCCGTCGCCTGAGGAGTCGTCGTCGCTGCCGCAGGCGGCGGTGAAGGAGAGGGCGAGCGCGGCGAACAGGGCGGTCGCGGAGCGGGTGCGGAGGTTCCGGTGTGCCGTACGGGATCTCATGTCGGGGGTTCCTTCCGGAGTGGACGAGCAGAGCGGACAGAGTCGTCAGGGGGACGGGGAGGGGACGGGGGTGCGGGCAGGCGGAGGTGCCGTCAGGGGGCGGTGCGGTCGCTGATCCACCAGGCGGCGGTGGAGCCGGGCAGCACCGGGCCCTCGCACGGCCCGCTGGCGAGCAGCAGCGTGGCGGGGACGGGGGCGTCCACGGGGGTGGTGCCGAAGTTGACGGCGCACACCAGGCCGTCACCGCGCGCGAAGGCCAGCACGTCGGGCGGCGAGTCCAGCCACCGCATGCTGCCCGTGCCCAACTGCGGCAGCCCGCGCCGCAGTTGCAGCGCCTCGCGGTAGAGGTGCCAGAAGGAACGCGGGTCGGACAGCGCACGGTCGGTCGCGTGCTCCGCGAACCATTCGGGCTGGGGCAGCCACGGCTGTACGCCCTCGGTCCCGGCCGTGAAGCCGAACGGCGAGGCGTGCCCCGACCAGGGCAGCGGCACCCGGCAGCCGTCGCGTACGCCCGTACGGCTGCCGGTGCGGCGGAAGATGGGGTCGGTGAGCAGTTCGTCGGGCAGGTCCACGACCTCGGGCAGGCCCAGCTCCTCCCCCTGGTAGATGTACGCGGCGCCGGGCAGCGCCAGCATCAGCAGGGCGGCGGCGCGGGCGCGGTCCGAGCCGAGGCCGCCGCCGTCGATGCCCGGCTCGCCCGCGTAGCGGGTCACCGACCGCACCTGGTCGTGGTTGTTGAGGACCCAGGTGGTGGTGGAGCCGGTGTCCGCGATGTCGCGCAGCGCCTCGGAGATCGACTTGCGGAAGGCGTCGGCGTTCCAGGGCGCGCTGAGCAGGTCGAAGAAGAAGGCCTGGTGCAGTTCGTCGGGCCGGATGTACTGCGCGTGCTCGCGGGTGGTGGGGACGGATATCTCGCCCACCAGCAGCCGGTCGCAGCCGTCCTGCGCGGTGTACTCCTCGCACACGGCCCGCCAGCGGCGCCACACCTCGTGCACCTCGGGCTGGTTCCAGGCGAGCGGGTTGACCGAGTCGCGCGACCGCTCGTCGGCCAGCGGGTCGGGGGAGTCGGGCAGCGCGCGGTCCTTGAAGAGGCCGGCCGCGACGTCGATGCGGAATCCGTCGATGCCCCGGTCCAACCAGAAGCGGAGGATGTCGTCGAAGGACTCGGCGACGTCGGCGTCCCGCCAGTTCAGGTCGGGCTGCTCCGGGGTGAACAGGTGCAGGTACCACTGGCCCGGGGTGCCGTCGGGCTCGGTGACCCTGGTCCAGGCCGGGCCGCCGAACATCGCGTGCCAGTTGTTGGGCGGCTCGTCGCCGCCGGGGCCGCGCCCGTCGGCGAAGTGGAAGCGGTCGCGGGGGGCGCTGCCCGCAGGGGAGGCGAGCGCCTCGCGGAACCAGGCGTGCTCGCTGGAGCAGTGGTTGGGCACGATGTCGAGGACGAGCTTCATGCCGAGCCGACGGGCGTCGGTGACCAGCCGGTCGAACTCGTCCAGGTCGCCGTAGACCGGGTCCACGTCGCGGTAGTCGGCGACGTCGTAGCCGTGGTCGTGCTGGGGCGAGGGGTAGAAGGGGCTGAGCCAGATGCCGTCGACACCCAGTTTCTTCAGGTACGGCAACCCCGCCCGGACGCCGGCGAGATCACCGATCCCGTCGCCGGTGCTGTCCAGGAAGCTCCGGACGTACACCTGATAGATCACCGCGTCGCGCCACCAGGCGTCCGTCGTACGCGGGGGGAGGCCGTCACCATGCGTGAGTGCCGACATGTTCGCTGCCCGTTCTCTGGAGATACACGGCGCCCGCTGGCCGCCGGTTGCCTGCATGTTAGGTAGGCGTGTCCAGGGCGTGTCAACGGAAGTGCGGAGCGGGAAACTGAACTTCAGTGGGAATGGCCGGATATGACGGGGGTTTGAGCGCGTTGCGAGATGGTGAAGATAGCGATTGACTACTTAACAAGTGACTACAGAGCCGGGGGAGTGCCCGATGTGCCGGAGGTACCGGAGGTGCGGCACCGCGCGGCGGGAGAGACCGCGGGGGCCGGCACCCGGCCCCGTCTCAGTCCCGGCGCGCGATCGCCGTCAGCTCGCGGGAGAGCCGGTCCACGGCACTCCTCGGCGACTGCCGCAGCGCCAGCACGTCGTGCACCACCGCCTGGACGGCCAGCGTCACCTGGTCGTAGTGCGGGCTCTTGGTGCGCGGCTCGGCGCGGAGCAGGCTCCGGCGCAGTATCGGCAGATAAGGGTGGTCGCGTACGAGCGCCGGATCGTCGTACAGATCGGCGCGCACGGGCGGCAGCCCGCCCTCGGTGAGCACCCGGCGCTGGGCGGGCGCGCTGGTGAGGTACGCGATCAGGTCCGCGGCCGACTCGCTGTTGCGGGAACCTTTGTTGACCGCGAGGTTGGAGCCGCCGAGCACGCTGGTGCCCGGCCCGTCGGGCCCCGGCAGCGGCACGGCCCCGAAGTCACCGGCGACGGCCGAGTCCCGCTGCCCGGCCAGGGAGTACACGTACGGCCAGTTCCGCAGGAAGAGCAGCTCGCCGTCCTGGAACGACTCGCGCGACTCCTCCTCCTTGTAGCGCAGCGCCGCGCGCGGAATCCAGCCCTCGCGGACGCCCTCGGCGAGGAACTCCAGCCCCTCGCGCACCCGCCCGTCGACGGTGACCCGCGCGCCCTCGTCCGCCAGCAGTGTGCCGCCCGCCGACAGCACGGCCTCGGTGAGGTTGGCGGTCAGCCCCTCGTACGGCAGGAACTGGCCCGCGTAGCCGTCGAGTCCGTACTCCGGCGCGATCGTGCCGGCCTGCCGGGCCAGCTCGGCCCAGGTCCGCGGCGGACGCTCACCCTCCCGGTCCAGGATGTCCTTGCGGTAGTAGAGCAGCCCGGCGTTGGTGACGTAGGGGACGGCGTACAGGCGCCCGTCGAAGGTGGCGGTGTCCACCACCGGGGGCAGGAAGGTCTCCAGAGGGAAGCGGTCCCGGCGGAGCGGGGCTATCCAGCCCGCGGCGGCGAACTCCGAGGTCCAGGCGACGTCGATGTTGAGGATGTCGTAGCGCGGCCGGTCCGCGCGCAGGTCGGTGATCATCTGGGCGCGGGTCTCGTCGGCGGACTCCGGCAGCTCGACGACCGTGACCTTCTCGCCTGGGTGCGCGCTGTTCCAGTCGTCCAGCAGCGGACCCAGATAGCGGGTCAGGTCGTCGGAGGTCGCCAGCGTCATCGGCCCCCGGCCCGCCGGGGCGTCGCGCTGCGGCCCCAGACCCGCGTAGCCGGAGGCGACCACGGCGGCGGCCAGAAGACCCCTGCCCGCGGCTCGCGTCCACCGCATCAGCACCCCCTTGTGCGTCGGCCCGTGGCTTCTTGCCCCCACATCTGGGGCTCATATATACCCGTTAGGCATAGGCGATACTAGGGAGTGTCTTCGAAGTAGCGTCGTCCGCCCCTTGGGCGGTGCTCGTGGTGTTTGGCGCGTGCGAGCGCAAGGCGGAGGGAGGAGAGCGCAGCGGGCTGCGCCGACGACCGACAACGCAGCGGGCGTGCGTGCCAGACACCACGAGCAAGACGAGACTTCGAAGACACGACCCAGAGCCTGAGGAGGGGTGCGGAAGCGTCCGCGGACCACCCCGCACCAGCGGATCGTCCCGCACCGCCCGCGCTGACAGCGCTCACGAGACCGGAGGAGGAGAGCGCGCTTGCGTCTGCCGCTCCTGGCTCTCCTCGCACGCGGCCCGGCCCACGGCTACGAGCTGAAACAGGACCTTGAGAAGCTCCTGGGCTCCGCGTATCCTCAGCCGAACGTCGGCCAGATCTACGTCACGCTCGGCCGGCTGGAGAAGGCCGGGCTGATCGCCGGCGAGGATGTCGAACAGACGAGTCGGCCCAACAAGCGCATCTACCAGCTCACCGAAGCCGGGCAGGAAGCCGTGCTCGCCTGGTTCGAGGACACGACGGACGAACCACGCGTCCGGGACGAGTTCTTCATGAAGCTCGCGCTCGCCACGCCCTCCGGCATGGCCGACCGCATCGCCCTGATCAACAAGCAGCGGCGCCGGTACCTGAACACCATGCGCGATCTGTCCAAGCTGAGCACCGCCGAGGACGTGGACAACCGGATCGCGCAGCTGCTGATCGAAGGCGCGATGCTGCATCTCCAGGCGGACCTCGACTGGCTGGAGCGATGCCAGGAGGAGCTGGAATGAGTGCTGACGGCTCCGCGGCCCCCGCCGCCCCCGCGCGGACCCCGCTGGTGCGGGCCGAGGGCCTCACCAAGACCCACCACGGCGAGGGCGTCCCCGTACAGGCGGTCCGCGGGGTCGACCTGACCGTCGAGCGCGGCGAGTTCGTCGCCGTCACCGGCCCCTCCGGCGCGGGCAAGTCCACCCTGCTGCACCTGCTCGGCGGGCTCCAGCAGCCCGACAGCGGCAGCATCTGGATCGACGGCCGCCGCATGGACGGCCTCTCCGAAGCCCGCTGGGCGGTGCTGCGGCGCAGCGGCATCGGCATCGTCTTCCAGTTCTTCAACCTCGTCTCCAACCTCACGGTCTCCGACAACATCGAACTCCCCGCGCTGCTCGCCGGGGCCTCGCCCCGCAAGGCGCGGGCCGCCCGCGAGGAACTCCTGGCCGACCTGGGCATGGCGGGCAAGGAGCGCGCCATGCCGGGCGAGCTGTCCGGTGGCGAGCAGCAGCGCGTCGCCCTCGCCCGCGCCCTGGTCAACCACCCCGCGCTGCTGCTCGCCGACGAGCCCGCAGGCAGCCTCGACAGCAAGGGCACCCGGGAGGTCCTGCGGCTGCTGAGCAGCTTCCATCGGCGGGGCCAGACCATCCTCATGGTCACCCACGACGCCCGCATGGCCAGTGCCGCGGACCGGGTGATCAGCTTCTTCGACGGCCGGATCGCCGACGACGCCGACCTGGGCCCCGCCCGCAGGCCCGCCGGCCGGGGCGTCTCGGGCGTACTGGAAATCGACCCATGACGGTCCGCGCCACCCTGCGCTGGGCCCACGCCGACCTGCGCGCGCACCGAGGGCAGGCCGCCGTCACCGTGCTCACCACCGCCGGGGTCATCGCCTCGCTGCTGCTGGCCGCCGCGCTCTTCAGCTACGCCACCAACCCGTGGGAGCGGATCTTCAGCCAGACGCGCGGCGCCCACGTCTGGCTCAGCACCGGTGCCGACGCCGACGTGGCGGCGCTGACCAGGCTCGACGGGGTCGCGGACGTCTCCGGGCCGTTCCCCACCGCCCGTACGACCGCCGAGTCCGGCGGTGTGCGCGCGGCGATCGAGATGCGGGCCGCCGACCCCGAGCCGCCCGAGGCGGGCGCCCCGCTGCTGGTCGACGGGCAGTGGCTGGCTCCGGACGCGCCCGGCGGCATCGTGCTGGAGCGCTCCTTCGCCCAGGCGCTCTGGGCCGACACCGGCGACACGCTCACCGTGCCCGGCGCTGGCGGGCCCCGCACCCTGACCGTCATCGGCGTCGCCGAGACCGCCGAACCGCACTACCGCCCCGGCGAAGGGCCCGGCGTCGGCTGGGTGCTGCCCGCCGCGCTGGCGGGGGCCCCGCAGGAGGGGGCGGGACAGACGCTCGGGCTGCGGCTGCACGACCCGGACGACACCGACTTCATCGTCCAGCGGGCCGTCACCGAACTCGGCGCCGACCAGGTGGCCGGTGTCACCAAGTGGCAGGAGGCACGCGCCGACGCCGAGGAGGGCTACCGCCTGCTCGGCATCGTCTTCGGCCTCTTCGGCTTGGGCGCGCTGCTGGCCGGAGCCCTCGTCGCCTCCGGAGCCATCAGCACCCGTATCCGCGGCCAGTTGCGGGACGTCTCGGTGCTCAAGGCCATCGGCTTCACCCCCGGCCAGGTGATCCGGATCTTCCTGATCCAGCACCTGGCCATGGCACTGCTCGCCGTCGCCCTCGGCACCGGCGCCACCCTGGCACTCGGCTCGCGCATGCCCGGCCGGGTGGGCGAGGCGGCGGCCGTGTGGCAGGAGCTGCCGGGGCACCTGACGCTGCTGCTCGGGCTGCCCGTCTCCGCCGTACTGCTGATCGCGGTGGCCACCGGCCTGGCCGCCTGGCGGGCCGGGCGCGTCTCGCCCGTGCCCTCCGCACGCGGTGCGGGCACGGCACCGGCCGTCGGGCCGCTCTCGCGACTCACCCGGGGCGCCCTCGGACTGCCGCTCGGGCTGTCGGTGTCGTCGATGGCCTCGATCCTCGTACTCGGCTGGCGCAGCGCCTTCCCACGCCGCCCGCAGGCGGCCTCGGCGGTCCTGCGGCTGGCGCTGCCGCTGCTGCTGATCACCGTCGCGCTCAGCGTCTGGTCCACCATGGAGCGCTTCCAGGACCACCCGGAGGAGGTGGGCCTGCCCGCCGCGCTCACCGCCCGCTCCGGCCCCTCCGGCGACCTCACCGAGCAGCAGACACGGCGGCTGCTGGCCGGGCACCCGGACGTCACCGCCGTCCATCCCGGCGCCGAGGTCGACGCGCTCATCCCCGGGCAGACCGGCACGATCACCCTGCGCGCGCTGGGCACCACCGCGCACCCGTACCCCTACGCCGTCGCGGAGGGGCGCCACCCCGACGGGCCGGACGAGGCGGTGGCGGGCGAGGGGCTGCTCGACCTGCTCCAGGCGGACGTCGGCGACTGGGTGCGGATGACCGTCGGCGGCCGTCCGCAGATCCTGCACATCGTCGGCCGCAGCCTCGAACCCGCCGACGGCGGCAGAGTCATCTCCGCCTCCCTCGACACCCTCCGCGAACACACCCCCGGCCTGCGGCCCGACTTCTCCCTGCTGGAGCTACGCCCCGGCAGCGACCCCCGGGCCGTCAGCGCCGAACTGGGCGAACGCGTGGACGGCGGCCTGGAGATCTGGGAGGTCGCCAACCCCGCCGACGGCCTCTCGCCCGCCCGCTGGGGGATCGCCGGACTGGTCGTCGTCCTCGCCCTGATCTGCTTCACCGAACTGCTCACCACGATCGGCGCCTGCGTACGCGACCGGGGCCGGGACCTGCTTGCCCTGCGCGCGATCGGGCTGACTCCGCGTCAGATCAGCGGGGTGGTGGTGACCTCCACCGGCCTGATCGCGCTGGCGGCGGCGGGGGCGGGCATCGGGGGCGGGGTACTGCTGAGCGGCTGGCTCATCGACACCCAGGCCAGACTGAACGGCATCGGCGCGGGCATCGCGCAACTGCCCTCGGCCTGGACGCTGTTCGGGCTCGGGGCGGGGGCCGTACTGGGCGGCGTGGCGTCCGCGCTGCTGCCCGCGGCACGGGTGGCGCGACGGCGGCTCGCGGATTCGCTCAGCGAAACGCTCTGAGAGCTTCTGCGGCACGCCGTTCCCCGAGGGCTGTCCGGTGACTCCCGGTGGGACTTCGGGGCCACGGAGGGGGAGGGAGCCGGGCTGGCGGGCTGGTGACCGACGACGCAGGGGGCTTTCCGGCGAAGCCAGGGCGAGATGTGCTGTAGCTGTCGCGTGAGCCCGGCGGGACCTACGGGGTGGCCCGGCGGGCCTGAGGGAGGTTGGGGGCTGGGGCTTGGCGGGGCCTGGGAAGCCTCGGTCCGCGCTGCCCCGTCGGTGTGTTCCCTGTGCGGGGGCGCGGGGACGTGCGGGAGCCGCTGCGGCCCTGCGCGGCTTGGGGCGGCTGGCGGGCTTGGCAGGGCCTGGGAAGCTCCTGTTCGTCCGTGGTGTCGGTGCCTTCCCTGCGTGCGGTGCGCGGACGAGGCCGGAGCCCCGCGAGCGCCTTCGGCTCGGGGAGGCGGGAGGAGCCGGGGTGTAGCGGGCCTGGGATCTCCCCGGGGCCGGGATGCCGCGACGCGGCACACGGTGCGCCGGACGCCGCGAGCTGCCCGACCAGTGAGCAGGCCGGTCGGCGCAGCGCTCCGGGATCGGCCGCCTGTCGTCGGCCCACGGCTGCCGGGGCGGCGTGGCCCCGCCCCGGCGAGGGTCAGCCCCGGGTGCGGGAGCGGTCCGAGGCCAGGCCCGGCCCGCCGGTGCCGCCCGTCTCGCGGGCGCCGCCGGTGCCCGTCGCCCGCAGCCCCTCGCCGGTACGGAAGTCCGCCACGCCCAGGGTGCGCGCGGCGCGGTCCATCGCGCTGGCGAGCAGCGCCAGGTCCGTCGGGCCGTTGCCCAGCTCCCGGATGGGGCGGCGGGTGGGCGGATCGCCCGAGCGCGCCCAGTCGAGCGGCACCACCGTGGGGCGGAGCGTCGCGGTACGCGGGATGCGGCCCGTCACCCGGCCCGCCTGGAAGGCGGTCACGGCACCGCCGGGGAGCCGCATGATGCCGCGCCCGGGCATCGGCTCCTCATCCTCCCGGCCGGTCAGTTCGATGCGTATCGCCGCGCCCTTGTCCACCGCCGTACGGCCGGTGCGCTCCGGGCGGGCGGACGCGGTGACCAGGTGCACGCCGAGCCGCACCCCCTCGCGCGCCACCGACTCCAGCGCCCGCACGACCGACCCGGAGGCCGGGCGGCCCGGATTGCCGAGCGCCGGGTCGACCAGGGTGTCGAAGTCGTCGACCAGGACGACGAGCCGGGGCAGCGCGGTATCCGGCGCCCCGGCGGGCTCCGGCTCCGGTACGGGAGCGCGCCGCGCGTCCTCGGCCGGGCGCCGGGGCGCCACCACGCGGGGGGCGGTCGCCGGGGCGACCGCTGCCACGTACTCGTCGTACGAGCTGTGCTCGCCGATCAGCTCCGCCCGCCGCTTCAGCTCGGCGCTCAGCGACTGGGCGAACTCGCGCATCCGCACCGGGTCGCCGGCTGTCAGATGAGCGCCCGCGTGCGGCAGTTCCGCACACGCGTGCAGCCCGCCGTCCCGTGCGTCGCCCGAGCCGTCGATCAGGACCAGGCCCAGGCGGTCGGGCCGCTCACCGGCAGCCAGCGAGGCGGCGAGCGCGCGCAGCAGCTCCGTACGCCCCGACCCGGCCGGGCCGGTGATCAGGGCATGGCCGCGGTCCAGCGCCAGATCCGCGCCGACGGGGCCCTGCGGCCCCGCCCCCAGCACGAACGGCGCCCGGCTCGCCGTACGCGGCGCCTCGCCGCGGGCCGAGCCCGACCAGCGGGCCAGCACCGCGACCGGCGTGGCGCGGGCGAGACCCAGCTCGTCCAGCAGGCGGCAGCTCTGCGGCAGGGCGACGGCCGCCGCCCGATGACCCCGCGCGCCGCCGCGACCCGTGCCCTCCGGCTCGCGCAGGGGCGCGAGCGCGCGGGCGAACCGCTCCGCCCAGGCCGCCGAGACACCGTCCATCGAGGCGATCGTGCCGCCCTGCGCGGAACCGGCGGCGCGCCGGACCACCTGGACGGCGGTGGCGACGGCGCCGCTCAGCAGCGCCAGCGTCCGGCACTCGCGGAAAGGGGGCGCGGCGGTGTAGGCAGCCTCTATCGTCGCGTCCAGCGGGGAGGCCGGGGTGGCGGGCGGGGTCTCGGCGAGGCAGAGCACGTGGATACCGGCGGCGGCGCCCTCGCCGGTGAGGCGGGCGACCGCCCCGCGCAGCGCGGCCGAGCCGGGATCGCCGTCCACGACGAGCACGGTGCGCGGCCCGTGGTAGCCGCCCGCGGCCGGTGCTTCCCCGCCCACTGCCGCCCCGGCAGGCCGCGCGGCGTCCGCCGACCGGCCCGGACCCGGCGGCGCGGCCGGGGGCGACGCCTCGTCCAGCCGCCGGATCAGCTCCGCCGTACGGGCCGCCGCCTGCTCGCGGTCGTAGGCGACCAGCAGGCGGCAGTCCTGGCCGCGCGCCGGGCGCAGATGGGGCAGCCAGCCCAGCCAGGCCCACTCCTGGACCCGGCTCTCCACGGCACGGGTCCGGTCCGCCGAGATCAGCACGATCTCCAGATCGCTCGGCGCGTGCAGCGCCGCCAGCTGGGCCAGCAGCGAACGCGCCATCCCGGCCAGCCGCGACCGGGGACCGGCCAGGCCCACGCCGCCCGCCTCCCGCAGGCTGACCGTCACCGGCTCGCCCGAGCCGTCGCTGCGGTGCGCGCTGCCCAGCCGCACCGTCAGCGCCTCCGGATGCTCCGGGCCCCGCTCCCACAGCCGGGGGCCGGGGCCGAGGGTGGTCAGCAGCACCGTGGCCGGATCGGGCCAGCGCTCCTCGCCGCTCCCGGAGGCGGCGGCGCCGGGCGGGCCCTCGCCGTCGGCGCCGTACGCATGGCCGACGAGGGGCTCGCCGAGGCCGCCGGGGGCGCCCCGGGTGTCGTAGCCGTCCGGATCGCCGGAGCCGTGCCGGGCCTCGTCGGGCGGCTCGTCACGCGCCGCGGTGAGCCGCCGTGCCCAGGCGCCTATACCGCGCCCGCGTCTGCGCCGCCGGCCCTCCTCCTCGTCCTCCGGAGGCCCGGGAGGCAGCGCGGCCGGGCCTGCCGGCGCGGCGAAACCGGCCCCCCGGGTGCCGTCGGAGCCGGGGAAGGGACCGCTCGGTGCGTAGGTGTGCGTGGGGACCGGGGGCTCCGCCGCACCCGGCCAGGGGGACGCGGGGCCGGGCGCCGCGCGCGGCGGCGGCTCGGTGCCGCGCACCGGGGTGTCCAGCCGGGCGCTGACCGGCGCGCCGTCGGCCCCGGCCCCGCCGTCGGCCCCGCGGCCGGGACGGGCAGCACCGGGGGAGTGGCCGGGCGCGGCAACGCCCGCGGCGGGCGCCGCCGCGGCGGGCACGCTGCGCGGCGCCGGGCCCCCGGTCAGCCTGCCCCCGGGGGGCCGGGCGGACGGCTGCCCGGTGGCGGCCCCCACCGGCGCTGCGCCGTCGGCGGGCTCCGCTGGAGCCAGCCGCAGATGGCCCTCGCCGTCCGGGGCGGTGGGCACGGCCGGCGGCAGCCCGGCGGGAGTGGCCGCGGCGAGTTGGATCGCCGTCTCCCCGACCCGCAGCACCGCCCCCGGCGCGAGCAGCGCGGGGCGGCCGTCGACCACCGATCCGTCGACCGTCGTGCCGTTGGTGGAGCCGAGGTCGGTCACCGTCACGGCACCGCTGTCGGTGACCGTGACCGTGCAGTGCAGCCGGGAGACGTCCGGATCGTCCAGCGCGACGTCCGCCTCGGCGGACCTGCCCAGCTGGACCCGGCCGCCGCGCAGCAGATGGACGCCGCCCGCGTCCGGGCCGCTCACCACGTGCAGCCGGGCCTTCGCCGCGCCGTACGCCGAGACGGGGACGGGGGCCGCCGGGCCGTACAGGGAGAGCACCGCGCCGTCGATCAGCGGCGGCTCGCCGAGCACCTGGCGGTGCGGGTCCAGCCGCTCGCCGCCCGCGTAGACCGGCGCCGCGTCGTGCGAGGTCTCGGCGGCGGGGGAGCCCTGGGCGGCGGCAGCCGCAGCGGCCGTCGCCACCAGGGAATCCGCCACCGCCGCGAGCGCCGTGCCCGGCGGGGCCGTCACCAGCACGTCGCAGGGCCGCACGGCGGCCTGGCCGCTGCGCGACGCGAGGACAGTCAGACGGATCTGCATCGGCCCCTCCCGGTCCCACCAACGCTCCGTAGCTGGATGCATCCTCGCACCCGGCACTGACAATATGCTGCGCCGGCACTATCTAATGATCTTGGTTTTCCGGCCTGGCGCGCAAGAGTGCCTGATGGGGCAGGTGATCGACCGGTAGCGACCGCGAATGACCGATCCCGTCCGCTTCCGCTTCCACCCCGTCCTGCCTCCTCCACCGGTTTCCCGCCCCGCTCCGCAACCAACCGCCGGCCCCGCGCGTCTAGCCGTGTGGCCGGAAGGCGTCCCGCGTCCCGGAGTTCAGCGAGGGACGCGGCCGGTGATCGTCCCGCGCGGCGGCACTACAGTGTGCGGGATGGCAGGACGAGACAGACCAGGGAGCGCATGACGTGCGGCCGGTAGGCAGTAAATACCTGCTCGAGGAACCGCTCGGTCGCGGCGCCACGGGCACCGTCTGGAGGGCCCGGCAGCGTGAGACGGCGGGCTCCGAGGCGGCCGTCGCCGGGCAGCCCGGCGAGACCGTCGCGATCAAGGTGCTCAAGGAGGAGTTGGCCAACGACCCGGACGTCGTGATGCGCTTTCTGCGGGAGCGCTCCGTCCTGCTCCGGCTCACCCACCCCAACATCGTGCGCACCCGCGACCTGGTGGTCGAGGGCGATCTGCTGGCGCTGGTCATGGACCTGGTCGAGGGCCCGGACCTCCACCACCACCTGCGGCAGAACGGGCCGTTCTCGCCGATAGGCGCGGCGCTGCTGACCGCCCAGATCGCGGACGCGCTGGCGGCCAGCCACGCGGACGGCGTCGTGCACCGGGACCTGAAGCCGGCCAACGTGCTCATGGCCGAGGGCGAGGACGGCATGCGCCCGCTGCTCACCGACTTCGGCATCGCCCGGCTCGCCGACTCACCGGGGCTGACCCGCACCCAGGAGTTCGTCGGCACACCCGCCTACGTGGCGCCCGAGTCCGCCGAGGGCCGCCCCCAGACCTCCGCCGTCGACATCTACGGCGCGGGCATCCTGCTCTACGAACTGGTCACCGGCCGCCCGCCGTTCAGCGGCGAGAGCGCCCTCCAGGTCATCCACCGGCACCTGGGCGAGGAGCCGCAGCGTCCGCCGGGCCTGCCGGACCCGCTGTGGACGGCCATCGAGCGCTGCCTGCGCAAGCGCCCGGAGGAGCGGCCCAGCGCGGAGAGCCTGGCCCGCGGGCTCCGTACGATCGCCGCCGGGATCGGCGCGGGCGCCACCCCCGAGCAGGCGCGCGCCGCGCTCGGCGTCGCGGCGCTGCTGGCACCGGACCCGCAGCCCGCGCCCGTGCCGGAGGGCCAGCTCAGCGGCGACGCCGACCCGACCCAGGTGCTCCCCAGCTCCGGCCACGGCCCGGGGCAGGGCGGCCAGGGGCCGGGCCACGACCCGAACGCCGCGACGAACGTGCTGCCCCAGTCGGGCGGACCCGGCGGCCGCGGCCCGGGGGCGCCCGCCGACCCCACCCAGGCCCTGCCGCCCGTACCCGGCGGCCCGCCGCCGCAGCCGGACGGCCCGCACCCCTGGCAGAACCAGATGCGGGCCGCCCGCGACCGCAACGAGCAGACGCAGGTCCAGCCGCTCGACCCGAGCCTGGACCCGCTGCGCCGCCGCCCGCAGCGCCAGCAGCCGCCCCCGCCGCCGCCCCAGCAGCGCCAGCAGTACGCGCCGGCGCCCGCACCGCCGCCCCGGCGCCAGCAGCCCGCGCGCCGCCCCGCGCAGCCGGAGCCGCAGCGGTACGAGCCGCCGCGCCCGCCCGCCCCGCAGCCGCCGCCGCAGCGGCGCGAGCCGCGGCAGCGCGGCGCGAACCCGATGCGCATCCCCGGGCTGGGCTGCCTCAAGGGCTGCCTGTTCATGGTCCTGATCCTGGTCGTCATCGGCGTCCTGGTGTGGAACTTCACCCCGATGCCCGAGTGGTGGGCGGAGGGCAAGAGTTTCTGGGAGAAGACGAAGGACCTCTTCGGGGAGGTTCGGGACTTCTTCGAGAGGCTCGGGTGAGCGGCCGAACGGGGGCCGGAAGGGGCCGTAGGTTCGGCGATCTCAGCGATTTATCGACTTCCCCGTGGTAAATCGCTCGCAGAAGTGACATTTGGCACCAGTATTGGGTCCCCGACGGGCCCGCGACGCGTAGCTTGTCGCCGTGACGCTCTGACGCACCCTGCTCCGCGGCGGCGGAGCTGTTTCGTGCGGCTCACTCGGCACGGTCGGCTCACTCGGCTCCAGCGAGGGACGGATGGTGGCACGGAAGATCGGCAGTCGCTACACCGCTCACCAGATCCTGGGACGCGGCAGCGCGGGCACGGTGTGGCTCGGCGAGGGCCCCGAGGGCCCGGTCGCCATCAAGCTGCTGCGCGAGGACCTCTCCTCCGACCAGGAACTGGTCGACCGCTTCGTCCAGGAGCGCGCGGCACTGCTCTCGCTGGACCACCCCCGGGTGGTCGGCCTGCGCGAGCTGGTGGTGGACGGGAGTGATCTCGCCCTCGTCATGGACCTGGTGCGCGGCACGGATCTGCGCACCAGGCTGGAACACGAGCGGCGGCTCGCCCCGCAGGCCGCCGTGGCCATCGCCACCGACATCGCCGACGCCCTCGTGGCGGCGCACGCGGCGGGCATCATCCACCGCGACGTCAAGCCCGAGAACGTCCTGCTCGACGCGCACGCCCCGGCCGGTCCGGGCGGCGCGCCGCCCGCCCTGCTCACCGACTTCGGCGTCGCCAAGCTGATCGACTCACCCCGCCGTACGGCCGCCCTGCGCACGTCCGGTGCCGGGGGCGGGGGCCAGTCCCCCGGCGGCGCGGTCTCCTCGTCCCAGGGCCCGCGCGGCATCATCGGCACGCCCGACTACCTCGCCCCCGAGCTGGTCGAGGGCCTGCCGCCGCGCGCCGCGGTGGACATCTACGCCCTGGCCACCGTCCTGTACGAGCTGCTCGCCGGGTTCACCCCGTTCGGCGGCGGACACCCCGGCGCGATCCTGCGCCGGCACGTCACCGAGCGGGTGGCGCCGCTGCCCGGCATCCCCGACGACCTGTGGCAGCTCATCCACCAGTGCCTGGCCAAGGCCCCGGCCTCCCGCCTGCGCGCGCCCGAGATGGCCGCCCGGCTGCGCGAGATCCTGCCGGAGCTGGCGGGCTACCCGCCCCTGGAGATCGACGAGCAGCCCGACGAGCCGTACGAGGAGCCGCCCCCGGGCCGTTCCTCGGCCGGTGCCCCGGCTGCCGCCGATCCGGCCTCCGGGCACCTCGTACGGGGTGCCGTGCCGCTGGTGGAGACGAGCACCGGGCCGGAGTCCAACCGGGACACGCACACCTCGATGCGGGTACCGGGTGCGGACGAGCTGGCGGGCGGCGCGCACGGCACCGCGCGGGCACCCCGGGAGACGGGCGCCCGCCGGGCGGGCTCCGCACGCAACCGCGCCGCGCAGGCTGCGGAGCTGCGGAGGCGGCGGGTGCGGCTCGGCGTGGTCGCGGGCGTGCTCGCGCTCGCCGCCGCGCTGGGCGGCTGGCTGGCGACCTCCGGCGGTGACTCCTCCACCCGCCCCGCGCCGGTGGTCCAGCAGTCCGCCGGCCCCTGACCGGCTCCTTGACCGGCCCCGCACCCGCGGGGCCGCGGGTCCCGTACGCAGGCGCGGCAGCACCCGTGCGGTCAGCCGTTAGGCTGGACCCGTGGCAGTCGTCGATGTATCCGAACAGCTGAAATCCCTCTCCTCCACCATGGAGTCGATCGAGGCAGTCCTCGACCTGGACAGGATGAGGGCCGATGTCGCCGTGCTCGAGGAGCAGGCCGCGGCCCCCGACCTCTGGGACGACGCCGAGAACGCGCAGAAGGTGACCAGCAAGCTGTCCTATCTCCAGGGCCAGCTGCGCAAGGCCGAGGAGCTGCGGTCGCGTATCGACGATCTCGAGGTGCTCTTCGAGCTGGCGGAGGCCGAGGACGACGCCGACGCGCGCGCGGAGGCCGAGGCCGAGCTGGCGTCCGTACGCAAGACGGTCGACGAGCTGGAGGTCCGTACGCTGCTCTCCGGCGAGTACGACCCGCGTGAGGCGGTCGTCAGCGTCCGGGCCGAGGCGGGCGGCGTGGACGCCGCCGACTTCGCCGAGCAACTCATGCGGATGTACCTGCGCTGGGCCGAGCGCCGTGGCTACCCGACCGACGTGTTCGACATCTCCTACGCGGAGGAGGCGGGCATCAAGTCCGCCACCTTCGCGGTCAAGGCCCCGTACGCGTACGGGACGCTCTCCGTCGAGCAGGGCACGCACCGGATGGTGCGGATCTCGCCGTTCGACAACCAGGGGCGCCGCCAGACCTCCTTCTCCGGTGTCGAGGTGCTGCCCGTCGTCGAGCAGACGGACCACATCGACATCCCGGAGAACGAACTGCGCATCGACGTCTTCCGCTCCTCCGGCCCGGGCGGCCAGTCGGTCAACACCACCGACTCGGCGGTCCGGATGACCCACCTGCCGACGGGCATCGTCGTCTCCTGCCAGAACGAGAAGTCCCAGATCCAGAACCGCGCCGCCGCCATGCGCGTCATGCAGTCCCGCCTGCTGGCACACCGCCGCCAGGAGGAGCAGGCCAAGATGGACGCCCTCAAGGGCGACGGCGGCAACTCCTGGGGCAACCAGATGCGTTCCTACGTGCTGCATCCGTACCAGATGGTCAAGGACCTGCGCACGGAGCACGAGGTGGGCAACCCACAGGCCGTGCTCGACGGGGACATCGACGCCTTCCTGGACGCGGGTATCCGCTGGCGCAAGCAGCAGGAGAAGTCGACCGACTGACGGCGGCGCGCGCCGAGGTATCCGGCTGGTAACGATTACCCGGCGCCGCGTGGCGCCCAGGCCGCAACTCCGTCCGCTCACAGGACACTTCCCCGCTCGCGGCAGCCGCCGAAACCGGGACAGAACGTTTCGGCCGGCATGCGGTCGACGTGTCGACACTCTGGCCTTTCCGGGACGAACACCCCTGCTGGCAAAGCTGTTTCATGGGCCACGTAGTAGCCTGCGAGAGCACTGGAGAGGCCAGGTTTCCTTCGGTAGCGGGGTGTCGTAAGAGACACACTCCCTTCACCGGGGGCGCTTGGTGCTCGCTTGACGATGGTGTGAAAACTGGGAAAGCTGTTTGCTCGGCAGGCGTGTGACTGGGAGTACGTGCGGGCCGGAGTGAGCGTGGTAGCCGACCTAGCGGCGGCTCGCAGCTCAAAAGCCCGGCGTGTGATGGCCATTCACACAGCTGCCCCACTGACGATAGCTACTGGGGGTAGTTGGCAGATGACCAATTCCAAGACGCGGCTGCGCGTTGCGCGGATCGCGGCCGGCGCGGTGTTCGCGGCGGGCGCTTCGCTCACCGCCGCGGGGGTGGCCCAGGCGGTCAGCCCGAGCGAGTCGGCGGGCGACCAGGTGTCGACGAAGTCCGGCGACTCCGTCGGCCTCACCGAGGGCACCCTGGGTATCAACGAGGGCGCCACTGAGGGTGACTCCATCGGCGTCATCCAGGGCGGCGACGGCGGTGCTGATGACGGTGGCGCGGTCGAGGGTTCGGACGACGGCGGTGCGGTCGAAGGTTCCGACGACGGCGGTGCGGTCGAGGGTTCCGACGACGGGGGCGCGGTCGAGGGTTCGGACGACGGCGGTGCGGTCGAGGGTTCGGACGACGGCGGTGCGGTCGAAGGTTCCGACGACGGCGGTGCCAGTGGCAACGGCGGGAACGGCGGCAACGGCGGGAACGGCAACGCCGGTGGCAACAGCGGCGGCGGCGACAACGGCGGCAGCGGGAACAACGGCGGCAGCGGCAACAGCGGTGGTGGCGGCGAGGAGCCGGCCACCATCGGTGGTGGCAGCGGCGGGGGTGGCGGCGACGACACCCCGACCTGCGAGCTGAGCGAGTCCGAGGTGGACTGCGCCGAGGCCGGTGGCACGAAGCCCGAGCAGGGCGGCACCCAGCCCGTCGGCGATCAGAAGCCGAAGGAGGAGCTGGCCGAGACCGGTTCCGCCGAGACGACCTTCCTGCTCGTCGGCGCGGCGACCATGATCGCGGGCGGCGTCGGCTTCCGGGTCATGCCGCGGATGCTCAACCGCCGCGCAGCCGCCGCCTGAGGCGTGCGCACAGCGCGATAGCAGCTGAGAAGCAACGGCCGAGGGGCCCGGGACACGCGAAGTGTCCCGGGCCCCTCGCCCTGTCTTGCCCTGTCCCGGCCCGTCTCGTCGCGCTGGGTGACGCCGCCGCTACGCTGTCGCGACCCGCTGGGCCAGCACGGCCACCGCTATCAAGGTCAGCAGGAGGGCGACCAGGGCACCGGGCGTGAGCGCGGCGAGCGGCCCGCTCTCCTGGTGCAGTCGCGCCCGGTGCGCACGGCAGACGGAGCAGCGCCCCTCACTCACGGGACCCGCGCAGTTGGCACACACCAGTCGGTCGCATGTCATGCGATCTCCTCCTCAGCCCGCCAACGCCTTCGGTGGGTGAATTCGTTCCCCGCCGGTCATCCGCCGCCGGTCTCCACTTCCACTGTGCCAGGTGCCGATACGGAGTGCAGAGGCGCGGTACGGACCCGGCGGCCGGCGGACCCCGGGAGCCTCTCGCCGGGATTGTACGAAACGCACCGCGCAGAAACCCCCGCACACCGGACGCCGACTGCGCAGCACGCAGCCCGTCGCGTAGGGTCGCCCCACCGAGGGGAGCCGTCGGCGGCTTCCCATCTTGTCCCTACCCAGGCCGACGTGGTGCAAAAACCGTGATCCGATTCGACAACGTCTCCAAGTCCTACCCCAAGCAGAACCGCCCCGCGCTCCGCGATGTCTCGCTGGAGGTCGAGCGCGGCGAGTTCGTCTTCCTGGTGGGTTCTTCCGGTTCCGGCAAGTCCACCTTCCTGCGGCTGCTGCTCCGCGAAGAGCGCGCCACGCATGGCCAGGTGCACGTGCTCGGCAAGGATCTGGCCCGGCTGTCGAACTGGAAGGTGCCGCAGATGCGCCGTCAGTTGGGCACCGTCTTCCAGGACTTCCGGCTCCTGCCGAACAAGACGGTCGCCGAGAACGTCGCGTTCGCGCTCGAGGTGATCGGCAAGTCCCGCGGGCAGACCCGCAAGACCGTCCCCGAGGTGCTCGATCTGGTCGGGCTCGGCGGCAAGGAAGGCCGGATGCCCGGCGAGCTGTCCGGTGGTGAGCAGCAGCGCGTGGCCATCGCCCGTGCGTTCGTGAACCGTCCGATGCTGCTGATCGCCGACGAACCGACGGGCAACCTCGACCCGCAGACGTCCGTCGGCATCATGAAGCTGCTCGACCGGATCAACCGCACCGGAACCACCGTGGTGATGGCCACGCACGACCAGCAGATCGTCGACCAGATGCGCAAGCGCGTCATCGAGCTCGAACAGGGCCGTCTCGTACGCGACCAGTCGCGCGGTGTCTACGGCTATCAGCACTGAGCTCACGCAAGCAGGAACGCAGGAAAGGACGCCATGCGCGCCCAGTTCGTACTGTCGGAGATCGGTGTCGGTCTCCGCCGCAATCTCACGATGACCTTCGCGGTGATCGTCTCGGTCGCCCTCTCGCTGGCCCTGCTGGGCGGCTCGCTGCTCGCCCGCGACCAGGTGAGCACGATGAAGGGGTACTGGTACGACAAGGTCCAGGTGTCGATCTTCCTCTGCAACAAGAACGACGCCAAGACCGAGGCCTGCGCCGGAGGGGCCGTCACCGAGGCGCAGAAGAAGAAGATCAAGTCGGATCTGGACGACCTCGACATCGTCGAGAAGGTGTACCACGAGTCGGCCGACGAGGCGTACAAGCACTACAAGGAGCAGTTCAAGGACTCTCCTTTGGTCGATTCGCTCACCCCGGACCAGATGCAGGAGTCGTACCGGATCAAGCTCTCCGATCCGACGAAGTTCAAGGTGATCAGTTCCGCCTTCTCGGACCGCGAGGGGGTACAGAAGGTCCAGGACCAGAAGGACCTGCTCGAAAACCTCTTCAACCTCCTCAACGGCATGAACATCGCCGCGCTTTGCGTCATGACGCTGATGCTCGTCGTCGCGCTGCTGCTGATCATCAACACCGTCCGCGTCTCCGCGTTCAGCAGACGGCGGGAGACCGGGATCATGCGCCTGGTGGGCGCGTCCGGCTTCTACATCCAGCTGCCGTTCATCCTGGAGGCGGCGATCGCGGGGCTCATCGGGGCGGGCTTCGCCTGCACGCTGCTGCTCGGCGGCAAGTACTTCCTGATCGACAACTGGCTCCAGGACAAGATCCCGCTGATCAACTTCATCGGCTGGGACGCGGTCGCCCAGGTGCTGCCGCTGATCCTCGCGGTCGGCATGCTGATGCCCGCCGTGGCAGCTTTCTTCGCACTCCGCAAGTACCTCAAAGTGTGACGCAGGACGCGGGTGCCGTGCGCGCAACTGCCGTTGCGGCACCCATGTCTGGCCTAGACTCCGCAACATGTCGGGCACGTGGAAATTTGTGCGCCCCCGCCAAGCCTGTCGCGGGGCCGCCCTGACACTGGTCTTCGCCGGCGTGCTGGCGACCGGTGCGGCCACCAATTCCTGGGGCGGCGAGACGCACCGCGACGCGGCCGACCCGGCCGGCCACCGCGCCCCCGTAGGCGGCGGCGACTTTGCGGGCGAGCCGTCCCCGGCGGCGGACGCCCCTCCGGTGGGCGGCGGCGAGCAGGCCGACCCCCGGGCCGTCGGCCCGGACGGCGCGCCCGACGCCGCGGACGAACTGGTGAGCCGCAGCGGAGACCGCTGGTCGGCCGCGTACAGCGCCCGCGAGTACGAGAGCTTCGAGCGGACGCTCAGCGGCGAGTACGTCGGCACCGGCATCTCCGTGCGGCGCGGCAGCGACCCGGCGGGCCGCCGGGTGATCGAGGTCTCCCGGGTCCAGCCCGGCAGCCCGGCCGAGGAGGCAGGCGTCCGTACGGGTGACCGGCTGCTCGCGGTGGACGGCCGGGAAGTGGTGGGCCTGCCGGTCACCGAGGTGGTCGCACTGCTGCGCGGCGCCGCAGCCGCGGAGCCCGGCGAATCCGCGAAGACCGCCGAGTCCACGGAGCCCGCCGAGGACGCCCGCCCCGCGCCCGCCTCACGCCTGGGCAGCACCGTCGAGGTGCAGCTGGAGCGCGCCGGCGGGTACCGTACCGAGACACTGCGCCGCGCGCTGCTGAGGACCTCGGACGTCACCTCCGAGCAGCTCTCCCCCGAGGTGACCCGGATTCGGGTCGCCCGCTTCACGGAGGACTCCGGCGCCCGGGTGCGCCGCGCCGTCCGCGCCGTACCGGACGGCAGCGGCATCCTGCTGGACCTGCGCGGCAACTCCGGCGGCCTGGTCGACGAGGCCGCCGACGCCGCCTCCGCGCTGCTGGACGGCGGCCTGGTGGCCACGTACGACGTGCGCGGCCACCAGCGCGCCCTGTACGCGGACCGGGGCGGCGACACCGAATCACCGGTCGTCGTGCTCGTGGACGGCGGCACGATGAGCGCCGCCGAACTGCTCACCGGGGCGCTCCAGGACCGGGGCCGGGCCGTGGTGGTCGGCTCCCACACCTTCGGCAAGGGGTCCGTCCAGGTACCGCACCGGATGGAGGACGGCTCGGTCGCCGAGCTGACCGTGGGGCGCTACGCGACGCCCGCGGGCCGCTCCGTGCACCGCGAGGGGCTGGCCCCCGACCTGGTCGTACGCTCCGGCGGGGAGGCGGAGTCGCGGGCGCGGCGGGTATTGGGTGGCCTTGCGGCGGGCTCGTAGTGGAACATGGCCTGGTTATGGCTAAAGAGACGGGTCGCAAGTTCATCGCGCAGAACAAGAAGGCGCGGCACGACTACCTCATCCTGGACACGTACGAGTGCGGTCTCGTGCTGACCGGGACGGAAGTCAAGTCGCTACGGCAGGGGAGGGCCTCGCTGGTCGACGGCTTCGCCCAGCTGGACGGTGCCGAGGTGTGGCTGCACAACGTGCACATCTCGGAGTACTCGCAGGGCACCTGGACGAACCACAGCGCCCGGCGCAAGCGGAAGCTGCTGATGCACCGGGCCGAGATCGACAAGCTGATCGGCAAGACGCAGGAGACCGGCTTCACGCTGGTGCCGCTGTCCCTGTACTTCAAGAACGGGCGCGTCAAGGTCGAGCTGGCGCTCGCGAAGGGCAAGAAGGAGTACGACAAGCGGCACACCCTGCGGGAGAAGCAGGACCGCCGGGAGGCGGAGCGGGTGATGTCGGCCGTCAAGCGGAAGGAGCGCTCCTGAGCGCCTGCCCGCCCGGCGGACGCCGAGCCGCCCGGGAATGCGCTGGCACTCCCGGGCGTTGGTCACGTAGGATGGTGCCAGCACCTCCCGAGGTGCGGTGTTTGTCAACTCAACATGGGGATGATCGGTTTCGACAGCGGATGTCGAAGCAGGGGAAGCGAGCCGAGGAACGCGGCAATGATCTCGTTAACCATCTGCCGCAAAAAAATAATCGCCAATCAAAAGCGCGATTCCTTCACCCTCGCTGCCTGAGCAGCGACCTGTGAAGTGCTGGCCCGGGGATGTTCCCGCCCCGGTGTCCGGTATCATTTAGGGGACTCACCGCGTAAGCCCGGTCACGGGGTTTACCGGGACATTTCACAGTGACTGAGCCCGTCGGAAACTTGTCCGTGTGATTTCCGGGGCTGAGAAAATCGTAGCGGACTGCGCTCGGAGAAGCCCTCCTTCCGCTCCGTTGGACGCGGGTTCGATTCCCGCCATCTCCACCATGTATGAAGAGGCCCCTGGTCTGCGTTTCGGCGCGGACCAGGGGCCTCTTTTTTGCGTCTGTATTTGCGCCTGCACAAGGGTCGGGGAGGGGGAGCCGTGTGCTCCGGCCGAGCCTGGCGCTTTGTGTCACCCCGTGCCAGTCCGGCCGGCGCAGCGAATCGGCGGCCTCCGAGGAAAAATATTGGTCTATACCTTGACTGGTTTAGACCAAGCGCGTTGACTGCGGCCTGTCAACATCCCCACCTGTGGCCCACGCCGCATACGAGGAGCGACCAAGTGTTGAGAAACCCCAGGCAGCCAGGAACACTCAGACGACGTATCAAGGCGTTCTTCGCCGTGGCGGGGCTGATGGCCGCGCTGGCAGTGATCCTCCCCGCGTCCTCCGCGAACGCCGCGGCTGTCGCCTGCGAGAGCCCCTGGAGCTCCAGCTCCGTCTACACCAAGGACCAGACCGTTTCCCACGGCGGGCGCAACTGGGCCGCGAAGTGGTGGACGACCGGCGAGACCCCCGGGACCACCGGGCAGTGGGGAGTCTGGGTCGACAAGGGCGCGTGCGGTGACGGCGGTGGCAACCCCGACCCCGATCCCTCGGACTTCGAGGTGAGCGAGGCGCAGTTCAACCAGATGTTCCCGAACAGGAACCCGTTCTACACCTACAAGGGCCTGGTCGACGCGCTGAAGGCGTACCCCGGGTTCACCAACACCGGTGACGCGACGACGCAGAAGCGGGAGGCCGCCGCGTTCCTGGCCAACATCAGCCACGAGACGGCCGGTCTCTTCTACATCGTCGAGCAGAACCAGAACAACTACCCGCACTACTGCGACAAGACGCAGCCCTACGGCTGCCCCGCTGGTCAGGCGGCCTACTACGGGCGCGGTCCGATCCAGCTGAGCTGGAACTTCAACTACAAGGCCGCGGGTGACGCGCTGGGCATCGACCTGCTCAACAACCCGTACCTGGTGGAGCAGGACCCGTCCATCGCGATGCAGACCGCCATCTGGTACTGGAACACCCAGAAGGGCCCGGGCACGATGACCGCGCACGACGCGATGGTCAAGGGCCACGGCTTCGGTCAGACGATCTGGGCCATCAACGGCGCTCTGGAGTGCAACGGCGGCAACCCCGCCCAGGTCGAGAGCCGGATCAACAAGTACAAGCAGTACACCTCGATCCTCGGCGTGACGCCGGGCGACAACCTCAGCTGCTGATACCCGGCTGAGGGCCTGCCGGCGAACCGGCAGGCTCGGAGAGTGCCGGAATCCCGCCGCGGCGGTGGCGGCGGCCAGCGCCGCGGCGGTGACCGGCACCGCGTATCCGAGCGACCCGGCACCCGGGCCTTCCCCCAGGTGCTGGGCCGCCCAGCCGCCGGACGCCGATCCGGCGGCGAGCCCGCGGCGAGCGCTGCTGAGCGGCGTGGTGACCGCGAGGGCCACCTCCCCCCTTGAGCCGCCCGCAGGTCTGGCACCGGATGTCCTGGCCGGGCTGTGCAACTGCGTCCCCGCGTCGTGGTGCCGCCGCGGCCCGGCGGCTACGCTGCTGCGGCAGCGGGGAGGGGCCGGGTGCGGCGCCGACGGGGGGCGTGCTCACGCGGTCGCGCGCCGCCGGGTGAGTCAGCGGTTTCGCGGGTGACACCTGGCGGCACGGCGTGGAGACCTCGGCTCCCCAGCGTCTGCGCGTGCCATACACCGGCCGGCACCGGCCGCTCTCCGGGAGGCGTCCATGTCCGCTGCGACCACCCCCGTACACCGACGCGGCTCCCGCTGGATCGAGCACTGGGACCCGGAGGACGAGGCCTTCTGGGAGGGCGGGGGGCAGCGGATCGCCCGCCGGAACCTGGTGTATTCGGTGCTGGCCGAGCACATCGGCTTCTCGGTCTGGAGCATGTTCTCCGTGCTGGCGCTCTTCATGGGCCCGGAGTACGGGATCGACGCCGCCGGGAAGTTCTTCCTGGTGGCCGTCGCCTCGCTGGTCGGCGCGGTGCTGCGGGTGCCGTACGGCTTCGCGGTGGCCCGCTTCGGCGGGCGGAACTGGACGGTGTTCAGCGCCGCCATGCTGTTCCTGCCCGTCACCGCGCTGCTCGTCGTCTTCGAGCCGGGCACCTCGTACGGGGTGTTCGTGGCCATGGCGGTGCTCACCGGCGTCGGCGGTGCCAACTTCGCCTCGGCCATGACCAACATCAACAGCTTCTACCCGCTGCGCCTCAAGGGCCGGGCCCTGGGGCTGAACGCCGGCGGCGGCAACATCGGCGTCGCCGTGGTGCAGCTCGTCGCGCTGCTGGTCATCGGCGTCGCCGGGGCGGACCGGCCGCGCCTGCTGCTCGTGATCTACCTGCCGCTGATCGTCGTGGCCACGCTGTGCGCCCTGCGCTTCATGGACAACCTGGGCCCGGTGGCCAACGACACGGGTGCGGCGCGGGAGGCCGCGGCGGACCGGCACACCTGGATCATGTCCGTGCTCTACATCGGCACCTTCGGCTCGTTCATCGGCTACAGCTTCGCCTTCGGGCTCGTCCTCCAGGGCCAGTTCGACCGCACGCCGCTCCAGGCCGCCGCGCTGACCTTCATCGGGCCGCTGCTCGGCTCGCTCATCCGGCCGGTCGGCGGCTACCTGGCGGACCGACGGGGCGGGGCGCGGGTGACGCTGTGGACCTTCGCGGCGATGACCGGCGCCTCCGCCGTGGTGATCACCGCGTCCGTACGGGAGTCGCTGGGGCTCTTCGTCACCGGCTTCGTACTGCTGTTCATCCTGACCGGCGTCGGCAACGGGTCGTCGTACAAGATGATCCCGGCCATCCACGAGGCCGGGGCCCGCTCGCGCGGTCTGACCGGCGAGGCCGCCTCCGCGCACGCGCGGCGGCTGTCCGGGGCCGCGATGTCGTTGATCGGCGCGGTGGGCGCGGTCGGCGGGCTGGGTATCAACCTCGCGCTGCGGCAGTCCTTCGTCAGCTCCGGGGGCGGTACGGGCGCGTTCGTCGCGTTCGCCTGCTACTACGTGGTGTGCGCTCTGCTCACCTGGGCGGTATACCTGCGGGTGCGGACACGGCCGCTGGGCAAAGAGGCCCGCGACGCCGGGGAGACGTCCGCGAACCGGGACCGTCACGGGCCGTTGACCGGCTCGGCACCGGGTCGCTGACCGCAGGGGCGGCGGCGCCGGGCCGGCCGGCGGCCCGGGGCGCAGGGAAGCACCGTGGACGAGGAGCGCATGGACGAGGTCACACCGCACGAGGCCGCACCGCAGGACGAGGCCGCACCCCCGCGCGAGGTCAGGCCGCTGGCGGGCTTCACCGTAGGGGTCACCGCCGCGCGCCGCGCCGAGGAACTGGGCGCGCTGCTGGAGCGGCGCGGCGCCGAGGTCATGCACGCGCCCGCCCTGCGCATCGTCCCGCTGGCCGACGACGCCGAGCTGCGGTCGGCCACCACCAGGCTGATCGAGACCGCGCCCGACGTCGTCGTCACCACCACCGCCATCGGCTTCCGCGGCTGGCTGGAGGCGGCGGACGGCTGGGGCGCCGGGGACGCGCTGCGGGAGCGGATGGCGTCCGCCGAACTGCTGGCGCGCGGCCCGAAGGTGCGCGGCGCGGTCCGTGCGGCCGGGCTGCGGGAGAGCTGGTCGCCCGCCTCGGAGTCGATGGCGGAGGTCCTCGCGCGGCTGCTGGAGGAGGGCGTACGAGGGCGGCGGATCGCCGTCCAGCTGCACGGCGATCCGCTGTCCGGCTTCGTCGCGACGCTGCGCGAAGCGGGCGCCGACGTGGTGGGGGTGCCGGTGTACCGCTGGCTGCCCCCCGAGGACATCGCGCCGGTGGACCGGCTGATCGACGCGGTGCTCGCCCGCTCCGTGCACGCGGTCACCTTCACCAGCGCGCCCGCCGCCTCCTCCCTGCTGGCGCGGGCCGCCGAACGCGCCCTGCGGGACGCGCTGGTGGACGCGCTGCGGGAAGACGTGCTGGTGGCCTGCGTGGGCCCGGTGACGGCGGCGCCGCTGGAGGCGTACGGCCTGCCCGCCCGGCAGCCGGAGCGCTTCCGGCTCGGCCCGCTGGTGCAACTGCTGTGCGCGCGGCTGCCGGAGCGCGGGCCGGTGCTGGAGATCTCCGGGCACCAGGTCGCGGTCCGCGGCCACGCGGTGGTCGTGGACGGCGAGCTGCGCGCGGTGCCGCCGGACGGCATGGCGCTGCTGCGGGTCCTGGCCGAGCGGCCCGGCCGGGTGGTCCCGCGCGCGGACCTGCTGCGTGCGCTGGGTGATGCGCCGCCCGGCCCGGGCGGCGGCGAGCACGCGGTGGAGACGGCGCTGGAGACGGCGGCGGCCCGGCTGCGGGCGGCGCTGGGGACGCCGGACCTCATCCTGACGGTGGACGGGCGCGGCTACCGCATCGCCGCCGAGCCGCTCGGGCCGCCCCGTACGCCGTGACGCGCGGGGGCGCGGCACCCCGGTGCGGCGCCTCCGGCCTGCGACACCGGCCTGCGACACAGCGGCTCGCGGCACCGCGCGCGTGGGTGCGCACCGCCCCGTCGGTCGCGTACGGTTGACGGCTGCCCCGCGAGCCTGTCGGGCGGCTTCCGATCGGGGCGGACCCTGACCGGGCCGCCACCGCCCGGCCCGGCTTCCGGGGCACTCAAGGAGAGCTGAGACGGAGCGAGCGACGGGGTCTCCCCAGGCCCGGCGGGGCCGGGGAGCGGTGCGGTGCACCAGGCCGCGTCCGCCGTCCGGCCGAAGCCACCCGACAGGCTCTGAGGACGGAAGAATGGGGACCGCGTTGGGAGCGCAGGACACAGCCGGGCACGCCGTACGGGACGACGGTGGCCGGGACCGCGAGATCCGCGCGGAGCAGGACCATCTCGACCAGGTGTACCGCCGCCTGGAGGAGAAGATCGACGAGGCGGAGTTCCTCATGAAGGACGCGGCGGAGCGCTCCAGGGTCGGCACCCCGGGAGCGCTCGCCGAGCGCGACGCGCAGGTCTTCCGCGCGGGCATCCACCTCAACCGGCTCAACAGCGAGTTCGAGGACTTCCTCTTCGGCCGCGTCGACCTGCTGTCCGGCAAGGACAGCGTGCGCGGCGCCGACGGGGCGTTCCTGTCGGTGGAGCCCGAGGAGTCGGCGGTCCGGGCCGACGGCAGCGCCGACATCGCCGAGACGCTGCACATCGGCCGCCTCGGCGTGCTCGACGCCGACTACTCGCCCCTGGTGATCGACTGGCGGGCGCCCGCCGCCGCGCCCTTCTACCGCGCCACCCCGGTCGAGCCCGGACGGGTCGTACGGCGCCGGGTCATCCGGAGCAAGGGGCGCCGCGTCCTCTCGGTGGAGGACGACCTGCTGCGCCCGGAGGTGCGCGCCTTCCTGGACGGCGCCGAGCTGGCCGTCGTCGGGGACGGCGCGCTGATGGCCGCGCTGGGGCGGGCCCGCGGCCACGCCATGCGCGACATCGTCGCCTCCATCCAGGCGGAACAGGACCTGGTCATCCGGGCGCCCGCCGCCTCCGTCACCGAGGTCGAGGGCGGACCCGGCACCGGCAAGACGGCGGTCGCCCTGCACCGGGCCGCCTACCTGCTCTACCAGGACCGGCGGCGCTACGCGGGCGGCATCCTGATCGTGAGCCCGACGCCGCTGCTGGTGTCCTACACCGAGGGCGTACTGCCGTCGCTGGGTGAGGAGGGGCAGGTCGCCATCCGGGCGCTGGGCTCGCTGGGCGAGGGGGCCGAGCAGGGGCGCGACGCGCGCACGGCGTACGACCCGCCGCCCGTCGCGCGGATCAAGGGGTCGGGGCGCATGGTGCGGGTGCTGCGCAACGCCGCGCGCGGTGCGCTGGACACCCCGCCGGCCCGGACCGGCGGCACCCCGGGCGCGGCGGGCGGTTCCGGCGGCCCCGACGGCTCCGGCGACGGCGCCGCGCCCCGTACGCCCACCCGGCTGCGGGTGGTGGCGTTCGGCGCGCGGATCGAGCTGGGCCCCGAGGAGCTGCGCCGGGCCAGGGCGCAGGTGCTCGGCGGCACCGCCCCGGTGAACCTGATGCGCCCCCGCGCCCGCCGGTTCGTGCTGGACGCGCTGTGGGCCGAGTCCGGCGGGGACCGTCGGCACCCCGGCGATCCGGAGCTGGCCGCCGAGGCTCGGGCGGCCTTCGACGAGGACGTCTCGACGGAGCCGGAGTTCCTCGACTTCCTGGACGCCTGGTGGCCCGAGCTGACCCCGCGCCGGGTGCTCGCCGCGATGGCGGACGAGCGGCGGCTGGAGCGCTGGTCGCGCCGCGTGCTGCGCGGGGCCGAGGTACGGCGGCTGGCGCGCTCGCTGCGCAGGCTGGACGCGGCGGGGCAGGGTCCGCTCTCCGTGCACGACGTCGCCCTGCTGGACGAGTTGCAGGTGCTGCTGGGCACGCCCGCGCGCCCTCGGCAGCCGAGCGAGGCCGACCTGTTGGCCGAGTTGGGCGTACAGGAGCTGACGACCGCCGCGGACCGCAACCCGGGCCGCCGGGAGCGGTCGGAGCGCCTCGCCGAGGAGCGCACGGAGTACGCGCACGTGATCGTGGACGAGGCGCAGGATCTGACGCCGATGCAGTGGCGGATGGTCGGCCGCCGGGGCAGGCACGCGACGTGGACGGTGGTGGGCGATCCGGCGCAGAGCTCCTGGACCGATCCGGAGGAGGCCGCCGCCGCCCGTGACGAGGCGCTCGGCACCCGGCCCCGGCGCCGCTTCGAACTGACCGTCAACTACCGCAACCCGGCCGAGGTCGCCGTGCTCGCCGACCGGGTGCTGGCGCTGGCGGTGCCCGCGGCGGTGCCGCCGAGGGCGGTGCGCTCCACGGGGCTGGAGCCGCGGTTCGCCGTCGCGCAGGGGGACTTGGGCGCGTCCGTGCGGGAGGAGACGCAGCGGCTGCTGGACGAGGTGGACGGCACGGTCGGTGTCGTCGTCGCCATGGAGCGGCGCGCGGAGGCACGGGAATGGCTGGCCGGGCTGGGGGAGCGGGCGGTGGCGCTGGGCAGCCTGGAGGCCAAGGGGCTGGAGTACGACGCGACGCTCGTCGTCTCCCCGGCCCAGATCGCGGGGATCGCCGCGCGCGCGGAGGCCGCCGCCGGGGAGCGCCCGGCCGGGCTGCGGGTGCTGTACGTGGCGCTGACGCGGGCCACGCAGCGGCTGACGATCCTCTCGGGCGAGGGGGATCTGCCGGACGCGGAGGGCGTGCCCGACCTGCTGCGGGAGTGAAGCGGCCCGGAGGGCGGGCCCGGCCCGGGGGCGGCGGCGGAATCGGCCCCGTGAGAGGGGAATCGCCTTGTGGGACTCTTTGTTAGCCTGGTGAGTGGCACCGGCCCGATCCATGCCCCCGGGCCCAACCATAGTCGCTACGAGCGACCACTTGCCGCGAGGCGAGCTGGCGGGTCGGTGCCACCTCCTGCGTTCTCCGTTGCGTTCCCCGTCCGCCGGGGCGGCTGCCGCGTCGCCTGCCGCGTTCTCCGTCCCGGTTACGCGATGACGCGGACGCCCTCTGCCTGCGGGCCCTTGAGCCCCTGGCCGATCTCGAACTCCACCCGCTGGGTGTCCTCGAGGCTGCGGTAGCCGTCGCCGTTGATCGAGCTGTAGTGGACGAAGAGGTCCGGCCCGCCGCCCTCCTGGGCGATGAAGCCGTACCCCTTCTCCGCGTTGAACCACTTGACCGTGCCCTGAGCCATGTCCTTGGTCTCCCGTGAGTGCAGAGGTTTGCGGGCCAGATCCTAGGGCGCCTTGGGATGATTTCTGGTGATTGAGGGCGCATTTCCCTTGATCATCCGTATCCGCGCGGAGGTTCCGTGCGGCCGTGGCACTCTCGTATGGTGGAAGTGAGATTCCGGCAGCGGAGGGTGATTACCGCGCATCCCCAGGTAGGTGGGATTATCTCGGGGTGTGCCGCGCACGGCGCACCGCGCCAAGGGAAAGCAGAGGAAGTCGGTCATGGCAACGGCGCCAAGCGTCTCGTACTCGATGACGGTCCGTCTTGAGGTCCCCGCCGGCGGGTCCGCGGTCAGTCAGCTCACCACGGCCGTGGAGTCCTCGGGCGGTTCGGTCACCGGTCTCGACGTCACCGCGTCCGGTCACGAGCGGCTCCGGATCGACGTCACGATCGCCGCGACCTCCACGGCGCACGCCGACGAGATCGTCGGCAAGCTGCACGGCATCGAGGGCGTCACGCTGGGCAAGGTCTCCGACCGTACGTTCCTGATGCACCTCGGCGGCAAGATCGAGATGTCGTCGAAACACCCCATTCGCAACCGTGACGACCTGTCGATGGTGTACACCCCCGGCGTCGCCCGGGTGTGCATGCAGATCGCCGAGCACCCCGAGGACGCGCGCCGGCTGACCATCAAGCGCAACAGCGTCGCCGTGGTCACCGACGGCTCGGCCGTGCTCGGCCTGGGCAACATCGGCCCGCAGGCCGCGCTGCCGGTGATGGAGGGCAAGGCGGCCCTCTTCAAGCGGTTCGCCGGCATCGACGCCTGGCCGCTGTGCCTGGACACCCAGGACACCGACATGATCGTGGAGACGGTCAAGGCCATCGCCCCCGGCTTCGCCGGGATCAACCTCGAGGACATCTCCGCACCCCGCTGCTTCGAGATCGAGGCGCGGCTGCGCGAGGCGCTGGACATCCCCGTCTTCCACGACGACCAGCACGGCACCGCCATCGTCGTGCTCGCCTCGCTGCACAACGCGCTGCGCGTGGTCGAGAAGCGGATCGAGGACGTACGGGTCGTCATGTCCGGGGCCGGCGCCGCCGGGACGGCGATCCTGCGGCTGCTGCTGGCGGCCGGCGTGAAGCACGCCGTCGTCGCGGACATCCACGGGGTGGTGCACGCGGGCCGCACCGACCTGGTGAACGCCGAGGCCGACTCCCCGCTGCGCTGGATCGCGGCGAACACCAACCCCGAGGGGGTCACCGGCACCCTCAAAGAGGCCGTCGCCGGTGCCGACGTCTTCATCGGCGTCTCCGCGCCCAACGTGCTCGGCGCGTCCGACGTGGCGACGATGGCGCCGGGCGCCATCGTGTTCGCGCTCGCCAACCCCGACCCGGAGGTGGACCCGGCCGAGGCGCGCCGTACGGCGGCCGTCGTCGCCACCGGGCGCTCCGACTTCCCCAACCAGATCAACAACGTGCTGGTCTTCCCGGGTGTCTTCCGCGGCCTGCTGGACGCGCAGTCGCGCACGGTGGACGACGAGATGATGCTGGCGGCGGCGCGGGCGCTGGCCGACGTGGTGCACGAGGACGAGCTGAACGCGAACTACATCATCCCCAGCGTCTTCAACGAGAAGGTCTCCGGCGCCGTCGCCGGAGCGGTGCGCAACGCCGCCAGGCCGCCGCGTGGCGCCGACGAGAGCGGGCCGGGTGAGCCGTCCGAGCTGACGGACTGAAGCCCGCCGCAGCCCGCCGCGACGCGCCCGGAGCGGGCCGCGTGGAGCCGTCCTCCTGGTGAGAGGTCGGTCACCACGAGCCTCCGCCTGCCCGGGACCGGCGCGTCGCGGGATGCGGCACCCGTACGGCCCCCTTAGTGTTGCGGGAGCCGCACGGACAGAGCCTACGGAGCGTCAGCCGCGAACCAATGGCACTTTTCGGGTGACTCCGCCGGGTGCCGGTTTGCGCGCCGGATTGGATTTCCCGCCGCAGGTGGGGGCAGGATGCGTCACTGGGCGCGGGGGTCTGAACGGAGACCCGGGTCCGGGGAGTGTCCGAGGCCCCTGGCAGCATCGGCTTCGAACTCACGCCTCATCGGCAAGAAGAACACGGGAGTAACAGACTATGAACCGCAGTGAGCTGGTGGCCGCTCTGTCCGAGCGTGCCGAGGTGACCCGTAAGGACGCCGACGCCGTTCTGGCCGCGCTCGCCGAGACAGTCGGCGAGATTGTCTCCAAGGGGGACGAGAAGGTCACCATCCCCGGCTTTCTCACCTTCGAGCGCACCCACCGTGCCGCTCGTACGGCGCGCAACCCGCAGACCGGCGACCCGATCGAGATCCCGGCCGGGTACAGCGTGAAGGTCTCGGCGGGCTCCAAGCTGAAGGAAGCCGCCAAGGGCAAGTGATCCGCTGACTTCTGGCGGACTGTAAGGCAGTGAGAGGGGCGGCCACCCGGCACGGGTGGCCGCCCCTCTCGGCGTGCGCGCGGAGCCCGGCGTACGCCGCCTGCGCCGCGCCTGCGGGCTACGGGCTACGGGCGCTCGATCTTGGCGCCCAGCTGGACCAGCTTCTCCATGAAGTTCTCGTAGCCGCGGTTGATCAGGTCGATGCCGTGCACCCGCGAGGTGCCCTGCGCGGCCAGCGCGGCGATCAGGTACGAGAACCCGCCGCGCAGGTCCGGGATCACCAGATCGGCGCCCTGGAGCTTGGTGGGGCCCGAAACGACCGCCGAGTGGAGGAAGTTGCGCTGCCCGAAACGGCACGGGGTGCCGCCAAGGCATTCGCGGTAGACCTGGATGTGCGCGCCCATCTGGTTGAGCGCGGAGGTGAAGCCGAGCCGCGACTCGTAGACCGTCTCGTGCACGATGGACAGGCCGGACGCCTGCGTCAGCGCCACCACCAGCGGCTGCTGCCAGTCGGTCTGGAAGCCGGGGTGCACGTCGGTCTCCAGCGCGATGGCGTTCAGCGGGCCGCCGGGGTGCCAGAAGCGGATGCCCTCGTCGCCGATCTCGAACGCGCCGCCGACCCGCCGGAAGGTGTTCAGGAAGGTCATCATCTCGCGCTGTCGGGCGCCGTGGACGTAGACGCTGCCCCCGGTCGCCAGCGCCGCGCTCGCCCACGAGGCCGCCTCCAGGCGGTCCGGGAGGGCACGGTGGGTGTAGCCGCCGAGGCGGTCCACGCCGGTGATGCGGATGGTGCGGTCCGTGTCCACCGAGATGATCGCGCCCATCTTCTGGAGCACGCAGATCAGGTCCTCGATCTCCGGTTCGACGGCCGCGTTGGAGAGTTCGGTCACACCCTCCGCCAGCACGGCGGTCAGCAGCACCTGCTCGGTGGAGCCGACCGAGGGGTACGGCAGCTGGATCTTGCAGCCGCGCAGCCGCTGCGGCGCCTCCAGGTACTGGCCGTCGGCGCGCTTCTCGATCGTCGCGCCGAAGCGGCGCAGGACGTCGAAGTGGAAGTCGACGGGCCGGCCGCCGATGTCGCAGCCGCCCAGCCCGGGGATGAAGGCGTGCCCCAGGCGGTGCAGCAGCGGGCCGCAGAAGAGGATGGGGATGCGCGAGGAGCCCGCGTGCGCGTCGATGTCGGCGACGTTCGCGCTCTCCACGTGCGAGGGGTCGAGCACCAGCTCACCGGGCTCGTCCCCGGCGCGTACGGTCACGCCGTGCAGTTGCAGCAGGCCGCGTACGACCCGGACGTCGCGGATGTCGGGCACATTGCGCAGCCGACTCGGCTCACTGCCGAGCAGCGCGGTCACCATGGCCTTGGGCACGAGGTTCTTCGCGCCACGGACCCGGATCTCGCCCTCGAGTGGGGTACCACCGTGGACTAGCAGGACATCATCGGTGCCGGTCATGGATCTCCGCGTTCCTGGAGACGGGCTGGGGACGTCAGCAAGCGTAATGGCCATGGGCCGGGTTTCTGTACGGGTGCGTCCGCGCCAGGTCCGCCCGGGACCCGCCGCGCGGTCCCGGGTGCCCGCGCCGCACGCCTTCGGGCCGCACGGTTGAGGCGTTGACCTCCCGCGAACGGCCCGGGTGCGGGATCATTGCCGCATGACCGAGGTGTCCTCGCTCACCGGGCGGCTGCTGGTCGCCTCCCCGGTGCTGTCCGACCCGAACTTCGACCGCGCCGTCGTCCTCGTCCTCGACCACGACGAGGAGGGCTCGCTGGGCGTCGTGCTCAACCGCCCGACGCCCGTCGGGGTGGGCGACATCCTGGAGCCGTGGGCCGAGCTGGCGGGCGAGCCGGGCGTCGTCTTCCAGGGCGGCCCGGTCTCGCTGGACGCGGCGCTGGGCGTGGCCGTCGTGCCGTCCGCCCGGGACCGCACCGGCAGCGGACCGCTGGGCTGGCGCCGGGTGCACGGCGCGATCGGCCTGGTGGACCTGGAGGAGCCGCCCGAGCTGCTCGCCGGGGAGCTGGGGTCGCTGCGCATCTTCGCGGGGTACGCGGGCTGGGGCGCCGGGCAGCTGGACGCCGAGCTGGCCGAGGGTGCGTGGTACGTGGTGGATTCGGAGCCGGGGGACGTCTCCTCGCCCGATCCGGAGCGGCTGTGGCGGGCGGTGCTGCGCCGGCAGCGCAGCGAGCTGGCCATGGTGGCGACCTATCCGGACGATCCCTCGCTGAACTGAGCTGAGCTGAACCGAGCTGAGCTGAGCTGAACCGAGCTGTCGCGCGCTCGCCGGGAGTCCTCCTGCTGTCGCGGGGGAGCCCGTAAGCTTGGGACACATGAGCACACTCGAGCCCGAGCGCGGGGCGGGCACCGGCACGCTCGTCGAGCCGACCCCGCAGACATCGCACGGCGACGGCGACCACGAGCGCTTCGCCCACTATGTCCAGAAGGACAAGATCATGGCGAGCGCGCTCGACGGTACGCCCGTCGTCGCGCTCTGCGGCAAGGTCTGGGTACCGGGGCGCGACCCCAAGAAGTATCCGGTCTGCCCCATGTGCAAGGAGATCTTCGAAACCATGGGTGCCGGCGGCGACAAGGGGGGCAAGGGAGGCAAGGACGGCAAGGGCGCCGGCAAGAAGTAGCCACCCGCCCCGTCCCGTTCCTACCCTCTTCGCCCGCCCGCCGCCCGCGGGGCCGTGACCCGGCCCCTTCCTGGTTCTGCCCCGGCACCGCCGCCGCCCGTGTCCCGTACGCGGGCGGTGCGGCACCGCACAGCGCGCCCCGGCCCGCCTCTTTCGATCAGAGGCGGGCCGGGGCGCGCTGCGTCGCGTGCCGTCACGGTCGGTGATCACGGCGCTGTGCGCTGCGGGGCGGTGACTTCCGCGCGACCTCGACGCGGCGGGGGCATTGCACGGAACGCTTTGGCGGGTCACGGATTGGTCGAGACCTCTTGTGGGGCGGGTGCGCGCGCCCATAACCTCCTGCGAAGTTGTGCAGTACGAAACAGGCGTTGCGAATGTTGCAACACTATCCCGCTGGGGGTTCCGCTCATGAGAGTTTCCGCCCGGGTGGCCGCGTCGATAGCGGCTCTCACGCTGGCCGGCCTGACGGCGACGGCGTGCGCGCCGTCCTCGTCCGACGGTGGCGACAAGAAGGACGACAAGAGCGGCACCCTGCGGGTGTGGCTTTTCCAGGAGGTCAACAACAAGCCGAAGCAGGAGATCGTCAACGACGTCGTCGCCGACTTCGAGAAGGCCAACGACGGCGCCAAGGTGGACATCCAGTACATCCCCGTGGACAGCCGCGCCGAGAAGATCAAGGGCGCGCTGAACGACCCGGACTCCGCCCCCGACGTGATCGAGTTCGGCAACACGGACACCGCCGGGTACGTCGCGGACGGCGGCCTCCTGGACGTCTCCAAGGAGTTCGCGGCCTGGGACGAGGCCAAGGACCAGGACCCGACCGCCACGGAGTCCGTCACCGTCGACGACAAGGTCTACGGGGCGCCTCTCTTCGTGGGTGTACGCGCGCTGTACTACCGCACCGATGTATTCAAGGACCTGGACCTCACGGTACCCAAGACGCTCGCCGAGGTCTCGTCCACGGCCAAGAAGATCAAGAAGGAACGGCCCGAGATGTACGGGCTGATGGTCGGCGGCGCCTACACCTACGGCGCGATGCCCTTCATCTGGGCACACGGCGGCGACATCGCCGAGAAGAAGGGCGACTCCTACACTTCGACGATCGACAGCCCGGAGGCCAAGAAGGGCATCAAGGCCTACACCGACCTGTTCGGCAAGGAGAACTGCCCGCCCGCCAACTGCGCCCAGATGACCGGCAACGACAACGTCGAGGCCTTCACCAGCGGCAAGGCCGGGATGGTCCTGGGCGGCGACTTCAACCGCCAGGCCATGGAGGACGGCAAGGTCAAGGGCAAGTACAAGGTCGTGCCGCTGCCGGGCGTCAAGGCGGGCGAGAACGCACCCGGCTTCGCGGGCGGCAACAACGTCGGTGTCATGAAGAGCACTTCGCACCGCACCCTGGCCGTCGACCTGATGAAGCGCCTGGCCGGCAAGGAGACGCAGGAGCGCCTCTTCAAGGCCATGGGCTTCCTGCCGACCTTCGCCGACACCCGCAAGAAGATCGCCGCCGAGGAGCCGTGGGTCGCGCCGTTCGTGCAGACGCTGGAGGACGGCGCCAAGTTCGTGCCGGCCAGCCCCGCGTGGGGCGAGATCGACGCCGGCATGGTCCTGCCGACCATGTTCCAGCAGATCGTCAGCGGCAAGCAGGACGTCGACGCCGCGGCCGGTGACGCGGCGAAGAAGATGGATGAGGCATTCGCCAAGTGAAGGTCACCGCACCCGTCTCGCGGCGCGGGGGCAGGTGGACGCCCTGGCTCTACCTCGCCCCCGCGCTGCTGGTACTCGCCGCCCTGCTGGCCTACCCGATCTACCAGCTGGGCCTGATCTCACTCCTCGAATACACCCAGGCCCAGGTCAGCGGCGGGGAGACGGCCACCTTCCAGGGGCTCGCGAACTACACCGAGCTGTTCGGCGACAAGCAGTTCTGGGACGTGCTGCTGGCCACGGTCGTCTTCGCCGCCCTGTGCGTGACCGGCACCCTGACGGTGGGGTGCAGCCTCGCCGTCCTGCTCACGCGCATCCGGGCGCTGCCGCGGCTGGTCCTGATGCTGGCCGCGCTCGGCGCCTGGGCCACGCCCGCGATCACCGGCTCCACCGTCTGGATGTTCCTCTTCGACGCCGACTTCGGCCCGGTCAACAAACTGCTCGGGCTGGGTGACCACTCCTGGACCTACGGGCGCTACAGCGCGTTCTTCCTGGTGTTCCTGGAAATCGTCTGGTGCTCGTTCCCGTTCGTGATGGTGACGATGTACGCCGGTATCCGGGCCATCCCCAGCGAGGTGCTGGAGGCGGCCTCGCTGGACGGCGCCTCGGCGCTGCGCATCTGGCGCAGCATCATGGCGCCGATGCTGCGGCCCATTCTCATCGTGGTGACGATCCAGTCCATCATCTGGGACTTCAAGATCTTCACCCAGATCTATGTCATGACGGACGGCGGCGGTATCGCCGGACAGAATCTCGTACTGAATGTCTACGCGTATCAGAAGGCGTTCTCCTCCTCGCAGTACAGCCTCGGTGCGGCAATCGGTGTCGTCATGCTGGTGATCCTGCTGGGCGTCACGCTCGTTTATCTGCGACTGCTGCGCCGGAAGGGTGAGGAACTGTGATGATGCGGGTCAAGAAACCCTGGCGGCTCGCCGCGGAGTCGGTGGCGGTGCTCATCGCCGTCGTCGTCGCCTTCCCCATCTACTGGATGATGCTGTCCGCCTTCAAACCGGCTGGTGAGGTGCAGTCGGACGAGCCGCGGCCGTGGACGCTGAGCCCCTCGCTGGACTCCTTCCGGCGCGTCTTCGAGCAGCAGGACTTCGGGCGGTACTTCCTCAACAGCCTGCTGGTCGCGGGCGCCGTCGTCATCGCCTCGGCGCTCATCGCGTTCCTCGCGGCGACCGCCGTGACGCGGTTCCGCTTCAAATTCCGCACCACGCTGCTCATCATGTTCCTGACCGCGCAGATGGTGCCGATCGAGGCGCTGACGATCCCGATGTTCTTCCTCATGCGGGATTTCAACGCGCTCAACACCCTGGCCTCGCTGATCATTCCGCATATCGCCTTCTCACTGCCGTTCGCCATCTGGATGCTGCGCGGATTCGTGAAAGCGGTACCCGAGGCCCTGGAGGAACAGGCGTTCATCGACGGGGCCAGCCGTACCAGATTCCTGTGGCAGATCCTCTTCCCGCTGGTGTTCCCCGGCCTGGTGGCGACGAGCGTCTTCTCGTTCATCACCACCTGGAACGACTTCCTGTTCGCCAAGTCGTTCATCATCAGCGCCACCGAGAACTCCACGCTCCCGATGGCCCTGCTGGTCTTCTTCGACACCGAGACCCCCGACTGGGGCGGCGTCATGGCGGCGTCGACGATCATGACCATCCCGGTCCTGATCTTCTTCATCGCCGTGCAGCGGCACCTTGTCTCCGGACTCGGCGGAGCGATGAAGGACTGAGAGCCCGCGGGACCGAGAACCGCGGGACCGAGAACCCGCGGGGCAACCCGTCAGCCCACGTTCGGAAACCCACACCCTGAGCAGGAGCGACGACATGTCGGACGACCTGATTCCCGCCCCCCGCACCCGCACCGCAGGCGACGGGGCCCCCTTCACCCTCACCTCCGCCACCGTGCTGGACGCCGGCCCCGGCACGGAGGGCGTCGCGCGGTGGCTGCGCAGCGAGCTGGGCGCGGCGACCGGCCTGCCGCTGGCACCGGCCGCCCCCGCCGCGACCCCTTCCCCGGCCGCGCCCGCAGCCGCGCCCGAGGCCGTCCGGCTGGACATCGACGCGGAGGTGACCGCCGAACTCGGCCCGGAGGGCTACCGGTTGGACGTCGCCCGCGACGGCGTCCGCATCTCCGGCGGCGCGGCCGAGGGCGTCTTCTGGGGCGCCCAGACGCTGCGCCAGCTGCTCGGCCCCGGCGCCTACCGGCGCTCCCGCACGGACGCCGACCGCCAGTGGCAGATCGCGCCCCAGCGCATCGAGGACGCGCCCCGCTTCGGCTGGCGCGGGCTGATGCTGGACGTGTCGCGGCACTTCCTGCCCAAGGACAGCGTGCTGCGCTACCTCGACCTGCTGGCCGCGCACAAGCTGAACGTCCTCCACTTCCACCTCACCGACGACCAGGGCTGGCGCATCGAGATCGAGCGCTACCCGGAGCTGACCAACACCGGCGCCTGGCGCCCGCGTACGAAACTGGGCCACCGCGCCTCCGAACTGTGGGACGACCGCCCGCACGGCGGCTTCTACACCCAGGAGGACATCCGGGAGATCGTCGCGTACGCCGCCGAGCGGCACATCACCGTCGTGCCCGAGATCGAGGTCCCCGGCCACTCCCAGGCGGCCATCGCCGCGTACCCGGAGCTGGGCAACACCGACGTGGCCGACACCTCCGCGCTCGGCGTCTGGGACACCTGGGGCGTCAACCCCAACGTGCTGGCTCCCACCGACGACACCCTCGAGTTCTACGAGAACGTGCTCGAGGAGGTGCTGGAACTCTTCCCCTCCACCTTCGTGCACCTGGGCGGCGACGAGTGCCCCAAGGACCAGTGGCGCGAGTCGGAGGCCGCGCAGGCGCGGATGCGCAAGGAGGGGCTCGAGGACGAGGACCAGCTCCAGTCGTGGTTCCTGCGGCACTTCGCGTACTGGCTGGCCGCCCGCGGGCGCCGCCTCATCGGCTGGGACGAGATCCTCGAGGGCGGCAGCGCCGAGGTACCCGGCGGCGCCACCGGTGCGGCCGAAGCGGTCACGGACACCGGGCTGCCCCAGGGCGCCGCCATCTCCTCGTGGCGCGGCTACGCGGGCGGAATCGCCGCCGCGAAGGCCGGACACGACGTCGTGATGTGTCCCGAGCAGCAGGTCTACCTCGACCACCGGCAGCACGGCGGCGCCGACGAGCCGGTGCCCATCGGCTTCGTCCGCACCCTCAGCGACGTCTACCACTTCGAGCCCGTACCGCCGCAGTTGGCGGGCACGGAGGAGGCCGCGCGGGTGCTGGGCACCCAGGCGAACATGTGGTCCGAGGTCACCGAGAACCGGCAGCGGGTCGACTACCAGGTCTTCCCGCGCCTCGTCGCGCTCGCCGAGGTCGCCTGGTCGCGCCTGCCCGCCCCGCAGGAGCGCGACTTCGCCGGCTTCGAGGAGCGGATGCGCCGTACGCACTTCGCCCGGCTGGACGCGATGGGCGTCGACTACCGCCCGTCGTCCGGCCCGCGTCCGTGGCAGCGTCGCCCCGGTGTTGTCGGACGTCCGATCGAGGGGCTGCCCCCGATCGTGTGAGCCGGGGCTGCGGAGGAAGCGCCACGCCGGTCCGGACTGGGAGCGTGGGGGACCACAACGGAAACTCGTACAAGGTTCCTCAAGCGCGGCAATCGTCACTCAGCGGTGACAGTTCCCGATTCCGGACCGGCACCCCGATCAACGGATGAATCATCCCTTCGCGGACCCTCGGGTCGACAGCCGGGGGAGATGTGCCAGAGTTGCCACGTCCGGGTTGTGAGCACGTACCGTACGGCAGTGCGGCCGGGACAACCGGGGAAGGGGCAGCTGGATTGAGCACGCACGCACCGCACGCGACACAGGCGGCGCAGTCCGCTGCGCAGCCGGTCACGCTGCCGGCCACGCTCGACGAGGCCGTGGCGGCCCTGACCGCCATGCCCGCCGCGGTGCCGGTGGCGGGCGGCACCGATCTGATGGCAAGTGTGAACGCCGGGCAGTTGCGCCCCACCGCCCTGGTCAGCCTGGGCCGCATCAGCGAGATCCGCGGCTGGGAGTACCTGGACGGGCACGCCCTGCTCGGCGCCGGCCTCACCCTCGCGCGCATGGGGCGGCCCGACTTCGCCGCGCTCATCCCCGCGCTCGCCGCCGCCGCCCGCGGCGCCGGACCGCCGCAGATCCGGAACGCCGGGACGCTCGGCGGCAACATCGTCAGCGCGGCGCCGACCGGCGACACGCTCCCGGTGCTCGCGGCGCTGGAGGCGACCCTGATCGTCGCGGGCGCCGACGGCGCCCGGCGCGAGATGCCGGTGAGCCACCTGCTGACCGGCATGGAGATGCTGCGCGCGGGCGAGATCGTGGGCTACGTGCGGGTGCCGCTGCTGCACGCGCCGCAGACCTTCCTGAAGGCCACCGGCCGCACCGGACCGGGCCGTGCGCTCGCCTCCGCCGCCGTCGTGCTGGACCCGGCGCGGCGCAACGTGCGGTGCGCGATCGGCGCGGTGGCGCCGATGCCGCTGCGCCCGCTCGAAGCGGAGCGCTGGGTCGCCTCGCTCATCGACTGGGACGGCCGACGCACGCTGGCGCCCGAGGCGTTGACCGCTTTCGGGGAGTATGTCGCCATGGCGTGCATTCCGGACCCGCCGCCTCCGGAGGAGGGCGGGGAGGCTCCCGCACTTCCCCCCGCGGCGCTGCATCTGCGGCGTACCGTGGCCGCATTGTCCCGTCGCGGACTCGGGAGGGCACTCGCATGAGCAACGAACAGAACGTCCCTCACGGCTCGCGCGTCCCGCACGTCCCGAGCGATCCGCACGCGCCGCCACTCCCGCACGATCCGGCGGGCCCGGCTCCGGTGCCGGGCCAGGGGCAGGGCCAGCAGCCGTACGCCACCCCGGAGGGCTGGGGCGGCGAGTACGACGCGGACGCCACCGCCTTCGTCCAGATGCCGAGCGAACTGCTCGCCGGCGGCCCGGCCGCGCCGTTCACCGGCGAGAGCCCGCTCGCGGCCCCGGGCACCGGGCAGGGCGGCTACACGCCGCCGCCGATGGAACCGGGCGGCCCGCTCGGTCCGGGCGCGCCGGGCGCCGACCTGGCAGGCGGGGGCGGGCCGATGACGCCCGCCGCCACCACCGACCCCTCGGCGACGGGCCAGTGGACCCTGCCCTTCGCCGTACCGACCACGGACCCGGGAGGCTTCGGGGCACCTGGCGCGCCCGGCGCGCCGGAGCCCTCCGCCGGGCAGCCGCCGAACCAGGCCGCCGCCATGGGCCAGGGAGCCGCCGCCGCGCTGGCCGGCTCGCACGAGGCCCGCGTCCGCCGTCCGCTCGGCACGGGCGCCGGTACGCCCGCCGGGGCGGAGGCACCCGCCGACGCGTACACGCCGTACGACCCGCACGGCGCGCCCACGCCCCCGGCGGAGGCGCTCGCCGACGCGCTGGCGCGGCGGCAGGTGCCGTTCACCAACGGCCAGGGCACGGGCGCCGGGCCGGGCACCGGCGCCGACCAGGGCGTGCCGGGTGCGGGCGGCCCCTGGCAGGAGCCGGTCCCCGGCGGGCCGGCCCAGCCGCACCCGCACGACCCGCACGATCCGTACCACGGGCAGGGCCCGCACCCGTCGCCCGGCGGCGGCCCGGCTCCGGCGCACCCCGTCACCTCGGGCGGCACCTGGGGCGAACCGCCGTCGGAGGTCCCGGTCACCCACCCGGGCGCCGACCTTCAGGCCACCGACCTTCAGGCCACCGACCTCCAGGCCACCGAACTCCGGTCCACCGACCCGGGCCTGCCTGCCGACGGCCCCGTCGCGTACGGCCGCACCGCGCCCGCGCCGGACGCCCTCGCGCCGGACGCCCCCGCGCCCGACGGCCTCCCGCCCGGGGCCGCCGCACCCGCGGACACCGCGGCCCCGCTGCCCCCGCACGACCCGCATGCGGTGGCAGCCGACCCCGGCGCGCGCTGGGACAGTTCGCTCGGCGGCCGCACCAGGCCCGACGACTCCGGCGAGTACGACGTGTCCGTACCGGCCCTGGACGGCCCGGACCCGGCGGCGTACGCCCCGTCCGTATCCGAGGACCACGGCTACTCCGAGGACCACGGCTACGACGAAGGGGCGGACCAGGGACCGGCCAAGGAGCCCGCCGACGCCCCCGCGGACCTCGCGGACCCGGCGCCCGCCGACCCCGCGCACCCCGGCGTGCCCGAACTGGCCGACGTCCCGGCCCCAGGACCCGAGTTCGCCCTCGACGCGTCGGCGGCCCCGTCCGCGCCGACCTCCAGCGAACACCCGCACACCTCCTACGTCCTGCACGTCAACGGCGCCGACCGCCCCGTGACCGACGCCTGGATCGGCGAGTCGCTCCTGTACGTCCTGCGGGAGCGCCTCGGCCTGGCGGGCGCCAAGGACGGCTGCTCGCAGGGCGAGTGCGGCGCCTGCTCCGTCCAGGTCGACGGGCGCCTCGTCGCCTCCTGCCTGGTGCCCGCGGCGACGGCGGCGGGCAGCGACGTCCGTACGGTCGAGGGCCTCGCCGTCGGCGGCTCCCCCTCGGACGTGCAGCGCGCGCTCACCGAGTGCGGCGCGGTCCAGTGCGGCTTCTGCGTACCCGGTATGGCGATGGCCGTGCACGACCTGCTGGCCGGGAACCACGCGCCGACCGAGTTGCAGACCCGGCAGGCTCTGTGCGGCAACCTCTGCCGCTGCTCCGGCTATCGCGGTGTGCTCGACGCCGTCCGCACCGTCGCGCAGGAGCGTGCCGCGAAGGCGGCGGCCGAGCAGGCCGAGCAGACGGAAGGGCCCGCGCAGTCCGAGCACGGCGGCGGCCCGGGCGGTGCGCCCGAGCCCGGAGCCGCGGCGGCCCCGGCCCGCATCCCGCACCAGGCCCCGCCGGGCGCCGGCGGTGCACAGCCCTCCGGGGGCGGCGGCGTATGAACTGCCCCCCGCGCGCCGCGCGTACCCAGCCCCCGTCGTGCCCGCGGTACGCGCCGTGCCCGCCGCACCGCGCGCGCGTCGCCGGAGCCCCCCTCGAACAGCGCGGAAAGGCAGCGGCATGACCGGTACCGCCGACGGACCCGGCGCCGTCACCACAGGCACCCCGGCCGCGGGCGTGTCCACCGCCGGCCCGCCGGCCGAGGCGGAGCCCGCGGCGTACGGGCTCGGCGCCTCCCTCACGCCCGTCGACGCGCCCGCGAAGGCCGAGGGCGCCTTCGCGTACGCCGCCGACCTGTGGGCGGAGGGCCTGCTGTGGGCCGCGATCCTCCGCTCGCCGCACCCGCACGCCCGTATCGCCTCGATCGACACCGCCCAGGCGTCCGCGATGCCCGGCGTCCGGGCGGTCATCACCCACGAGGACGTGCCCGGCGACGCCGCGCACGGCAGACACGTCGCCGACCGGCCCGCCTTCGCCCGCGACCTCGTGCGCTACCACGGCGAGCCCATCGCCGCCGTGGCCGCCGACCACCCGGACACCGCGCGGCTCGCGGCGGCGGCCATCGCCGTCGAGTTCGAGATCTTGGAGCCCCTCACCGATCCCGAGGAGTCCTTCGAGGCCGAACCGCTGCACCCCGACGGCAACCTGATCCGCCACATCCCGCTGCGCTACGGCGACCCGGAGGTCACCGGCGAGGTCGTCGTCGAGGGCCTCTACCGCATCGGCCGCCAGGACCCGGCGCCGATCGGCGCGGAGGCCGGGCTCGCGGTGCCCCGCCAGGACGGCGGCGTCGAGATCTACACCGCCTCCACCGACCCGCACAACGACCGCGACCTGGCCGCCGCCTGCTTCGGACTGCCGCCCGAGCAGGTCAAGGTGGTCGTCACCGGCGTGCCCGGCGCCCTCGGCGACCGTGAGGACACCGGCATGCAGGTGCCGCTGGGCCTGCTCGCGATGAAGACCGGCTGCCCGGTCAAACTCGCCGCGACCCGCGAGGAGTCCTTCCTCGGCCACGCTCACCGGCACCCCACCCTGCTGCGCTACCGCCACCACGCGGACCGTGCCGGACGGCTGCTCAAGGTCGAGGCTCAGATCCTGCTCGACGCGGGCGCCTACGCCGACACCTCCTCCGACGCCCTCGCCGCCGCCGTCTCCTTCGCGGCCGGCCCCTACGTCGTGCCGCACGCGGTCATCGACGGCTGGGCCGTCCGTACGAACAACCCGCCCTCGGGCCACGTCCGGGGCGAGGGCGCCATGCAGGTGTGCGCCGCGTACGAGGGCCAGATGGACAAGCTCGCCGCCGAACTCGGCCTGGAACCAGCTGAGTTGCGGCTGCGCAACGCGATGTCCACCGGCGACCTGCTGCCCACCGGCCAGACGGTGACCTGTCCGGCCCCGGTGGCCGAGCTGCTGCGCGCCGTGCGCGAGGCGCCGCTGCCCGCGCTCCCCAAGGAGAGCCCGGAGGCCGACTGGCTGCTGCCCGGCGGACCGGACGGCGCGGGGGACCCGGGAGCCGTACGGCGCGGCGTCGGCTACGCGCTGGGCATGGTGCACATGCTCGGCACCGAGGGCGCCGACGAGGTGTCGACGGCCACCGTCAAGGTCAACGGCCCCGTCGCCACCGTGCTGTGCGCCGCCGTCGAGACCGGCCAGGGCTTCGCCACCCTCGCCCGGCAGATCGTGCAGGAGACCCTCGGCATCGAGGAGGTGCACGTCGCCTCGGTCGACACCGACCAGCCCCCGGCGGGCGCGGGCGCGCGGGGGCGGCACACCTGGGTCTCGGGCGGTGCGGTGGAGCGGGCGGCGAAGATGGTCCGTACGCAGCTGCTCCAGCCGCTGGCCGCGAAGTTCGGCATGTCCACGGAGCTGCTGACGATCGCGGACGGGAAGATCACCTCGTACGACGGCGTGCTCTCCACGACCGTCGCCGAGACGCTGGAGGGCAAGGAGCTGTGGGCCACCGCCCAGTGCCGCCCGCACCCCACCGAGCCGCTGGACGCCACGGGCCAGGGTGACGCCTTCGTCGGGCTGGCCTTCGCCGCCGTACGGGCCGTCGTCGACGTGGACATCGAGCTGGGCTCGATCCGCGTCGTGGAGATGGCCGTCGCCCAGGACGTGGGCCGGGTGCTCAACCCGCGCCAGCTGAAGGCCCGTATCGAGGCCGGAGTGACCCAGGGCGTCGGGGCCGCGCTGAGCGAACACCTCCGCGTCGCCAAGGGCGTCGTCCGCCGGCCGGACCTCACCGGCTACGCGCTGCCGACGGCGCTGGACGCCCCGGACATCCGGATCGTCAAACTGATCGAGGAGCGGGACGTCGTCGCGCCGTTCGGCGCGAAGGCCGCCTCCTCGATTCCCGTGGTCGTCTCCCCGGCGGCCGTCGCCTCGGCCGTCCGCAACGCCACCGGCCGCCCGGTGATCCGCCTGCCCATCCGGCCGCAGGCGGCGGTGGGTCAGCCGCAGCAGTAGGGCTGCGGGCGGCGAGGGGGCAAGGCGCGCCCGCGCTGCGACGCGGTGTGCGCGGCTCCATGCCGTCGTGGGGTCGGGGCACCCGATCGAGGCCGCCCCGGCCCCGTCATCTGAGTATCCGTACTCATGCCCTGCGTGACCATTCAGCTACAGAATGCATCCGGGTGGCGACGTGCTGCCTTGAGTGGCGGATCGTGCGCTCAAAACTCCGGACTGTAGTGCGAACTCTGAGCGTTGTTACTATCGTGATGCCAGGGGGCACGGAGAGTAGCGGAATGCTGAATCAGGGCGGGGAATCATGGCAGGTCAGCGCACGGGGGACGACGAATCGTTACGGCTCGCCGGAGCCGCGCCGCTGGGACCGGGGCTGCCACCCCCGTCCCCCGGCGAACTGCTCGCCGGGCTGGAGTCGATGCGCGGCTTCAAGCAACGGGTGGACGGACTCCTTGACGAACTCGGCGGCTCCGACGCGAAGCCGGACCGCATAGCGGAGGACCGCATCACCCAGGCCGGCCTGGGCACCGGCTTCACCGAGGCCACCGGCCTGCACCACTCGTACACGCTCATCCACGAGCAGCTCACCGAACTGTCCCGCATCCTCTCGGGCCAGATCTCTGCCCTGAGCGCCGCGATCACCGGCGTCCGCTCGGGCTACGAGTACGTGGACCTCGACACCCGCGACCAGATGTGGGCGATCCAGGCGGAGTCGGAGCGTCACTACGAGCCGAAGCACGACCCGTACGCGAAGGAGAACGACGCGGGCGGGGGCGGCAAGGACAAGAGCGAGCACAAGAGTGAGGACGAGGGCGACTCGAAGGTGGGCCTGTGAGGCGCCGGGCACCCCGGACGGAGGGTTTGCGAACCGATGAGTAAGTCGCATGACGAGGGCGGACAGTCCTGGTTCGACGTGGAGCGGCTGGTCCAGAGCCTGTTCGTGGCCACGGATTTCGAGTCCAAGTCCCATCCCGAGATGGAGCGGATGATCGAGGCCGCTGACCCGGGGCAGACGGAGCAGCTGGGCGAGAAGCTGATCCGGGCTGCGACGACGATCGACAAGATCGGGGAGGACATCAAGCGGTCGCGGGTGGCCTGGGAGGGTGACGCGGCGGATTCGTTCGAATCCTGGAGCAGCCGTATGTCGAGTGCGACGCTGCGGCTGGGGGCGATGAGCAAGGGCGCGGGCGAGGCGATGAAGAACGCCGCACAGACCCTGCGCGAGGTGAAGCGGGACATGCCGAAACACTCGTCGTCGGCGAAGTCGACCTTGAGCACTTTCGAGATGCTCAACCCTGGTGGACTGGACCGGCTGGACTTATCCCCGCCGGGCAAGTCCGAGGGCGGCGACCTGGCGGGGCCCTCCCGCGAGGAGGCGGTCAAGGCGCAGGCGAAGCTGACGGAGGACCACGGCGAGGCGGTCCGCCAGATGCGGAAGCTGGCTACGTCGTACACGCTGACGGCCTCGGCCATCCACCAGCCGGAGAAGGCCACGTTCCCCCCGATGCCGGGCGACCTCATGCCGCCGAGGCGGGAGGCGCTCAGAGGTCGACAGCCTTCGCAACCATCAGAACGTGGGGGCGTGCCACACGGGTCTGCTGCGGCTCAGGCCGCCGCCTCCGGCACCGCGGGGCCAGGCAGCCAACTCTCGGCTCCGCTCTCTTCTCCGCCCGCTTCGCTGGTCGCGACTGATCTGTCGGGTGGAGTGGCTATGCCTGACGCCTCACCTGCCGCTCCTGTGACCACGCCTGCGTTGCCGGGTCAGGGAAGTCAGGGAGGCCCGCAGGCCAGTGTCGCCATGGTTCCTACTGCCGTGTCTCCGGACACCTTGCAGCGAACGGGCAGGGGGCCTGCAGAGCCGCTCTCCGACACCAAGGGGCCTGGTTCTCAGCCGTCGGCCCCGCTGCCTGTGGCCGGGCCGCCTCCCGTGGGCCGTCCGATTTCGCTGCCGATCGGCCCGGGTGTGCCAAGGGCCAGCGCACGTCTTCCCGGTGATCACGGGAACGGCATCTACGGAGGGCAGCCGGTGCCCCCGGCAGGGCAGCCGGGGCGAGGCATTCCCCGTGGCTCCGTCGTCGGTGCCGAGCCCGTGCAGGGGCAGCAGAGCAGACCCCCGATGGGGTATCGACCAGGCGGTGCCCTCGGCGGCATGGGGCCGGTCGGTGGTACGCGGGCGCCGTACGCGGCGCCCATGGGCCGCCCGTTCACGGCGGGCGGCAGCGGCTTGCCTACGGGCACGGGCACCGCGCGCGCTGGAAACGGCGCATCCCGAGGGGCTCCGCATGCCGGGCGAGGGCTTGCGGGCGGCACCGGCGGTCGGCGGCCCTCTGCGGGGGAACGCCGCCAGCCGCGTCCCAACTACCTGGTGGAGGACGACGACACGTGGGCCAGCGGCAGGCAGCGCACGGTGCCACCCGTCGTGGAATGAACAGCCGACAGAGTTCGAGGAAGCAGATGCGAGGCAAGAGTCCTGTCCGTCACCACCTGAAGAACGTCATGCTCGTGGCAGTAAGCGGAATGCTTGTCGGTGTCATGGCGACGCCCGCTCAAGCAGAGGACGTCCGTTCCCAGCAGTGGCACTTGGACGCCATGCACGCCGAGGAGATGTGGCAGGTCAGCAAAGGTGAAGGCATCACCGTCGCCGTCATCGACTCTGGTGTGGACAGCTCTGTGACAGACCTCCAAGGTCAAGTACTCAAAGGGAAAGACTTCACCGACCGGCCGGGTGACGCACACGACGACTACAGCGGACACGGCACGGGGATGGCTGCGTTGATCGCCGCAACGGGGAAGGCCGGGCCCGGCAAGGGCTCGTACGGCCTCGCTCCCGGAGCCAAAATCCTCCCGCTGCGCGTGGAGGGCAGTGCCCGCAGTAATAACCAGGCAGAGGCTGAAGAGTCTTTCGGCAAGAGGATGGGGCCTGCGATTCGCTATGCGGCTGACTCGGAAGCCAAGATCATCAATATCTCAAATGGGTCAATGAACGAGGCGCCCGAGATTAAATCGGCGGTAAAGTACGCCCTGGCAAAGGGGAAGCTTATTTTCGCAGCAGTGGGAAACGACGGTGAACTCGATAATCCCGTCATGTATCCCGCTGGGACACCCGGAGTGGTGGGAGTCGCGGCACTCGATAAGCAGGCCAGTGCGACGGCCGAGTCCGAACGCGGTCGGCAAGTTGACTTGGCCGCGCCTGGTGACGACATGGTGGCTGCCTGCGACAACAACACCCAACTGTGTAAGAGCCATGGCACCAGCGACGCCGCCGCACTCGCCTCGGCCTCTGCCGCTCTCATCTGGGCTGAACATCCGGACTGGACGGCGAACCAGGTCATCCGCGTTCTGGTGAACACCGCCGGTGGGCCCAAGAGCGGCAAGGAGCGTACCGACTCTGTCGGCTACGGGGGCATCCGCCCCCGTATCGCCCTCAAGGACCCCGGCGACCCGGGCGACCCGAAGACCAACCCCCTCCCGGGCCCGTACTCCGAAAAGAACACCTCGGCATCCCCTGAACCCCCGAAGAAACCCGCAGACGTCCCGAAGCAGGATGCAACAGCTGCCGCCCCCAGCGAGGCTGGCGCCTCCACCACCGAGTGGATCATCTACGGTCTGGCCACCACCGGCGTCATCGCCGCAGCGGCCAGCTTCCTGCTCCTGCGCAGCCGACGACGCGCTGCCCAGCCTGGACTGAACGGAGCGACGGGTTTGTACACCCAGCACTCCACCCCTGCTCGGCCGGCCACGCCGCCGAGCTGGCATCACGAATAACTGCGAATGGAGAGGGATATGTCCTTCGACGATGAGTGGGGCCGGTTGGTTGCTGATGCCGAGGCACGCCACTCCACCAGCATGCAGCTGAATCAGACCCCTGATGGCGAGTATCACCCAGGCAGGCAGGGCCAGACATTGCATGTCACTGGCGCTGTCCTGCGTGAACGGGCGGGGAAGATTGACATCGTGATGGGGGACTTCGCGGATGCCGATGACAAGGTGATGAAGGAAACCGAAGAAGTCCCCGGAAGCATGAAGGGTTTCGCGTCAGACGAGGCGATCATCAACTTCCAGAAGCGTTGGCGTGGGCAGATGAGGCACATGGACGGCATGTTCCGGCGTGCATCCAAGGCGCTGATGACGGCTGCAACGGACTTCAAGTCCGAGGACAAGCGGCACGCGGACGCCTTGTCGGGGTCAGGACCTGAAGCAGGAAAAGACTGAGGTGACGAGCGAGTGCAGCTGAGTTATCACACCGTAAAGAACGTCAACCTCACACCTCTCGATGAAGCGGTGAGCAAGTGGGGCAGGCTTCCGGATCAGTTCATGCAAATAGGGTTGAATTTTCGAACCACAGTGACCACTGGTTTAAGAAACTCCGACTGGGAAGGTGAGGCTTGTGACGCCGCACTGAAGAAACTGGGGGGAATTGAGCGGGAAATTGATGCGGCTGCTGCCGAAGCGGGTGCAGTCCGAAACATTCTCGATGATGCGTTGGCGCATTTTCGCTCTGCGAAAGAGGCCCTGGAGGCTATCGAGAAAGAGGTAAATGCGACCGACTACTACAGACTCAACAACGCGAATGGCAAAGTCTACATCAACCCGGAGCATGAAGATGTCAATGCACTGGTGAAGGCGACGGTTGAAGCCCGGGCCGCGTATGAGCGACGCACTGAGCAGGCGATCGAATTAGCCACAACAGCTGATCAGAATCTCAGGATCGCTCTCCTTGCTGACTACAATGGTGATGCCAAAGGGTTTAACTCCGGTACCTACTCCAGCCTGGAAGACGCCCGTGCGGGCGCGGACAGGGATGCCAAGGCTGCTATTGAAATTGCTGCACTCGGCCCGGATATGTCTTATTCGAAACTCAAGGAGCTCAATACCTATCTGGCGCGCCACGGCGAGGATCCGTACTTCGGGCAGAAATTCGCCAGGGGAATGGGAGCCCAAGGCACGCTTGAGTTCTGGGCCATGATGGCTGACGCCGACAGGGGTCAGGGTTCGACCGACCCCGCACCCAGCCGAACCGAAGCGCGCCTGAAGCAGTTGGCTAAATTGCAGGACAACCTGGGCACCACGCTGGCGTCTGCCACCCGCTACGACTCGCCTGCCATGGACCGCTGGGAGGCAAAGGTTATCGAGCTTGGCCCCACCAAGGTCGGTGGACCCTACGCTTTCCAGATCATGAGCAACCTGATGCGAGAGGGAAAGTACGACACAGACTTCCTCAAGAAGTACGGTGCTGCCCTGCGAGATGCAGAAAAGGACTCCGGTGACCCGGAGGGTAGGTGGATTCATGGTACGGGCGACTATGAACTCAACTTCGGCAACGGTGATCTGACCGACCGCATGGGAGCGGGAAACGACAAGGGTCTGGACCCCATGACCGGCTTCATGGAAGCACTTGGTCACAATCCTGAGGCTTCCACCGACTTCTTCAAGTCCAAGGAGAATTTCGAATACTTCATGAGTGAGCGTGACTGGCCCGCGGACGGAGTTGGCAATGGAACTCCGGACACCCTGGCGGGTCATAAATCACTGATGAACGCGCTCAGTTCCGCCACCACCGGCCACCCCCCGGACGAACCCCCGACGACCACGCAGCCCGCGCACAGCGAAGCCCAGGCTAAAATCATGGAACGCATTGTGGTGGGCGTGTCAGACCCCGGAGATGACATTGAGTTGAAGAACGGCATGCACGGCCGTCTTGCGAAGATGACAGCCGAGTTCATGCCAGACATCCACCAGTCGCTGGCGGGCGGTGATGACGGAGGCGATTCAGTATCGCGACTCTTTCCAGCACAGGGCGCCGTTATGAATCTCGAGGAAAGAGACACGACGCGATTCCTGTACGAACTCTCACAGAATCCACAGGGTTATGCGGCGCTCAACTACGGTCAACATCAGTACACCAACGACATGATCACCTATCATTTTGCTAATCCTGATGCAGTGCAAGACTCGGCGCGCGAGAATTTGGAGAAAGTGGTCAGAAAGGGGGCGGAGATCGAAGCAATCATTGGTCAAGGACGCATGAATTCAGATCTTCAGGCCTCAGCCGAGGGAGATGAGGCTTTCAACAAAGAACTGGTTGCCACTGGTGAATGGGCCAAGACGATAGCCAGTGTCAGTGTAGGGACCGCTGTCGGTACGGCTACCTCGCCCCTTGGAGGAGCCCTGGCTGCCGCGGCTACGGATGATCTCAGTGGTCAGGTGATCGACAAGATAATTGGGCATAATTCCAGGGACAGCTCAGAAGTCGCCTACTACGATGCCGCAGAGGGAATCGAAGGTCACAAGGACTCTACTCTTGTCACGTCGCTGGCAGCGGCTATGGGAGCCGACAAAATAAGCTCCAGTGGGTTGACCGCGGATCAAATCGAGGGGGCTGTCGAAAGTGCTGTAAGAGCAGGCAACGGACAAGGCTTGGATCTTTTGGAGGAATATGTAAACATTCAGAATGAAGGTGGCTCTTAGTCATGGGATTTTCTTTTATGGAATCTAAGAAAACTCTGCTGCTTGCGGCCTCTGTTGTCAGCTTCATATTGGGTGCAGGAGTGATATTCGCTATCGGTGGCCCGAAGGGGTCAGCTGATGTGCGTGATGATCTCACGGTCGGAAACGTTTGCAGCCCGGGCCTGTTCGGGGATGATCTCGGCCCGTTGAGGCGGTCCTTGCCCTCGGCCGAGACGTTCTCTTCCCGATGGATGGAGAAATCTGAAGATGACGGCAGGTCCACCTCGCTGGCCTGCCGTATGTCTGCTGGCGAAAACGGATTAATCGTCATGGAAGCCAGAAGTTCGCAAGGTTCCATCGAGTCGTGGATGTCACAGCTGGAGCGCAAGGGGAAGCCATCCGGCCGGGATGGCGTATCGAAATTTTCCTACGGTGAGAGGGGAGTGGCATGGAAGGATAGTGCGGCGATTTACGTAGAATGCAACAAGGGGCGGTGGAAGGATGACGGGAATAATCATATTTCTGTGTTGGTGTCTTCTTTTTGGATTGATAAACCCGATAATTATGACAGGCGCCGGGATCTTGCCGCACTCGCCATTCGGATGACGCATGAAGCGCGACAGGTCATGGATTGCGCAGGTCTCTCGCTGAATCCATCGGAGGAGCTTCCGAGCATGTCGGACGCATGACCAGATTTGACCTTGGGGAAACGTGGTTCTGTCGCTGGTGAGGCGGGCGGTGGCCCCCGGCCGTGGCGAGGGCTGCGACCAGCAGGAGACCACGGTCAGCGCACCTTCCCGCGGGGCTGCCGCCGAGCGTCGGCCCACCGAGGCGGACGAGCTCATACGCGCGCTGGAACGGCTGGTCGGCTGGGGGAATCTGCCGGGCCGACCCGGACACGGGGCGGATCACGGCAGTCGAGAACTTCTACCGGCGCTGCTACGTCTACCAGCTCACCCATACCGGCGAGGCGGCGGAGGAGGCGTTCTCCGCCTATGACGAGGCGTTGGCGCGGCGCATTGCAGGCCGTCGGCCCTGGAGGAGCCCTCAGGCGGGGAGGACGTCAACTTCTGCCGCTCTTGTGGATCAGGGTGGCCAGGGTGAAGCGGCAGTGGAAGGTCTGCATCGCGCCCTCGACCACCAGCAGGAAGCCGTCGGTGTGTTCGTACAGCACGCGGTTGCGGGGGGAGGCCGGGTGCATGGGGGAGTAGCGGCGGGCGTGGTCGAGCAGGGCGGCCATCGCGTCCTCGCGGGTGCCCTCCATGTGGGCGAGCACGTGGGGCTTCCAGACGCGACGTTCTCCGCTGAAGCCTTCGTTCTCCTCGACGAGCAGCCCCCACTCGCGGTACGCACCCCCCTGGGGAGTCCGGGGCGCGGTGGCGGGCTGCGCCTCGGGTGCCGGTGCGGGCGCGGGGGAGTCGTCGCGGCGGAGCCAGGAAGGTACGGCGGGGACGTCTGCGTCCCAGGCGTCCGGGTCGGCCGGGGCGGCAGCGCCGGGAGGGGCGGCAGGGGGACCCGCGTGGTGCTCCGGAGGGTCCGTCGGGCGATCGGGTGAGGGCGCGCTGCTGTCGTGGACCAGGGCGGAGAGGGTGAAGCGGCAGTGGAAGTCCTCGGTCGCGCCTTCCAGCAGCATCAGGAACCCGTGGTCCTCCTGGAACAGTCTGCGGCGGCGCACCGACTTGGGGTGTTCGGGTGTGAACCGCAGGGCCTGGTCGCGCAGTACGGCCATGGCCTGCTCGCGGGTGCCCTCGACCTGGCCGAGGACCCGGGAGGTCCAGAACCGCTCGCGGTAGCCGTGGTTCTCCTCCACCAACAGGGCCCACGTGGTGTTCATCTGCTTCCCCCTCGGGAGGTCTGGGTCCGGGCCTGGGTCAGGACGCGGGCGGTGGGAGGGTCCAGGTGTGGCCGGAGCCGCCGACGCGGGCGGTGATCTCCAGGCTGCCGCCGAGCGCCTCGAAGTAGGCGGCGAGGGTGAAGATGTCGCTGTTCCCCGGATTCCTGCGCTCGATCAGGGCCACCTCCTCCTCCTGAAGCTGGAGCTGGCGGGCGACCTGGTGCTGGGTGAGCCCGGACCGGCGCCGCAGCGCGGGCAGGTCCCAGCCGTGGTTGGCCTGGGCCAGCCGGGCGGCCTCGACGCGGATCACCGAAGCGTTGCCCGGGAAGAACTCGGCGAGCAGCGCCTCCGTGCCGTAGACCCGGCGCTGGGGCCGGGCCGCCTCCGCGTCCGGGCCGGAGAGGTGGCCGCGGGCCCGGGGGAGCGCCCGCCAGTACCAGGCGCCCCAGTCCTCCTCGCCCGCTCCGGCGGCGAGCAGCGCGAGGGTGTCGTCCGCCTCGACGGTGAAGAGAATCCGCCCCGAACCGTGCCCCCGCAGCCGCAGCTCGCGGAACGGGCCCTCCTCCTGCCGTTCGCAGGCGGGCGGTGACGGCGGTGACGGCGGTGACGGATGCGGTGGCGGCGGCGCCCAGGCCAGCAGGGTGCGCGCCTCGCCCTCCAGTTCGGCGACGTAGCGGTCCAGTTCCGCCTCCTCCCACTGCGCCTCGCCGAGTGCCGCCTCGGCCGCGGCCGTGCCGGCTCCCGGCGTCTCCGGGAGGCCCAGCTCGGCCAGCGCGTCGTTGACGCCGCGGAGGCCGTCCGCGATGTTACGGGTGGCCCCGCTGACCACCGTCCGCGACGACAGCTCGTCCAGCCGGGCCGTCACCCGCTGGATGACCCGCCGCAGGTCTTCCTCCTGCTCCCGCGTACGGGACAGGCGCACGCCCACCCGCACCGACTGCTGCTCGGCGGCGCGCGCCTCCTCCCGCTCCCGGAACGCGATGTCCGACCGGTCCTTCGCGAGCGCCTGGCCTATCCGCGACTCGCGCTGCCGCTTCGCCTCCCCCAGGCGCTCGATCTCCTCCTCCAGTAGGCGGCAGGCCACGATCACGTCGGAGTGCGCCCGGCGCATCTGCTGGAGCAGTTCGAGTTGGCGCTGGTGCGCGTGGGCGCCGGCCTCCGCCGAGGCGGACAGCGCGAGGGCGGGCGGCAGCGCCGCGACCAGCGGCGGGCCCATGGACGGGCCCCGCTCGAGCAGTGCGACGACGGCTCCGCCCGCGTGCCGGGCGAGCGGCGACTCGGCGTGGATCAACGCCCGCAGCCAGTCCCGCACTTCACCGGTCATCCACACCTGACGAGCCATACTGCTCAACCCCCCGTTGCTCAGCCTTCTCTCGTTCAACTGTGCCATGGCCTGCTGACAGCGCTCCGTCGATCCCCCTCATGAACCCCTCACGAACGCGGACTAGGCCCAACGGCCCAGGTCGGCCGGTCCCAGGGACAGGTGCAGCGGTGGGTTCCGGGCCGTACCTTGGCCGGATGGCGGTGACAGGTGAGGCAGGCGGCGGGGCGCAAGGCGCGTCGCCCGGTGGGGTGGGTGACGTGGCGGAAGCTGCCGCGACAGCGGCGGCGGGGAAGACGGCGGCAGCGCCGCAGCCGGCGGGCGGCCGGGGCGCGGGCGGCGACGGCCCGCCGCCGGCCGGCGGTGTGCTCGGTCCGGCGCACCGGGCGCTCACCCTGGGCATCGTCTCGGTGGTGCTGCTCATCGCCTTCGAGGCCACCGCCGTCGGCACCGCGATGCCCGTCGCGGCGGACGAGCTGGACGGCGTGTCCCTCTACGCCTTCGTCTTCTCCGCGTACTTCACCACCAGCCTCCTGGGCATCACCGTCTCCGGCCAGTGGTCCGACCGCCGGGGCCCGCTGCCGCCGCTGGCCACCGGCATCGGCGCCTTCGCCGTCGGGTTGGCGCTCTCCGGCACGGCGGTCTCCATGTGGGTCTTCATCCTGGGCCGTGCGGTGCAGGGCATAGGCGGTGGCCTGGTGATCGTGGCGCTCTACGTCACGGTCAGTCGCGCCTATCCCGAACGGCTGCGGCCCACCGTGATGGCCGCCTTCGCCACGTCCTGGGTGGTGCCCGCCGTCGTCGGCCCGCTGATCGCGGGCACCGTCACCGAGGCGCTGGGCTGGCGCTGGGTCTTCCTCGGCATCCCGGCGCTGGTGGCGCTGCCGCTGGTGGCGATGCTGCCGCCGCTGCGCCGGCGCGCGTCCGGTCCGCCGGAGGGGGCGGACGCGGGGCAGCCCCCCGACCGGCGGCGGCTGCGGCTGGCGCTCGCGGTGGCCGTGGGCGCGGGACTGCTGCAGTACGCGGGGCAGGATCTGCGCCCCCTCTCGGCGATTCCGGCGGTCGCGGGCGCGGCGCTGCTGGTGCCCGCCGCGCTGCGGCTGCTGCCGCGCGGCACCTACCGCGCGGCGCGCGGGCTGCCCGCCGTGGTGCTGCTGCGGGGGGTGGCGGCCGGGTCGTTCATCGTCGCGGAGAGCTTCGTGCCGCTGATGCTGGTCACCCAGCGCGGGCTGTCGGTGACGATGGCCGGGCTCACCCTCGCGGCGGGCGGGGCGACGTGGGCGCTGGGCTCCTTCACCCAGTCCCGGCCGCGGGTACGGCCGCACCGGCTGGGCTTCGTGCGGCTGGGCATGGTGCTGGTGACGATCTCGATCGCGTACGTGCCGGTGGTGCTGGTGGAGAGCGTGCCGGTGTGGACGCTGGCCGTGCTGATGGCGCTGGGCTGCTACGGGATGGGGCTCGTGCTCTCGTCCACCAGTGTGCTGCTGCTCGAACTCTCCGCGCCCGAGGAGGCCGGTGCGAACTCGGCGGCCCTCCAGACCTCGGACGGGCTCTCCAACATCGTGCTGCTCGCGGTCACGGGTGCGGCGTTCGCGGCGCTGGGCGGGGGCTCGGTGAGCGTGGGGCACGGCGCGGGCGACGCGGCGGAGGCGGTGGGCGGCAGCGCGCAGCCGGGGGCTTTCGTGGCGGTCTACGCGATATCGGCGGCCGTCGCGGCGGTGGGCTTGCTGGTGGCGGGGCGGCTGCGGACGCGGGATTAATGGTATCGCTATGGGGTCATGAATGGTACCGTTGTGGTATGGCTATGAATTTGAGACTGCCGGATGAGATCCAGGAGTCGCTGAAGCAGCGGGCGGAGAGCGAAGGGCGCAGCATGCACGCGGTGGCTGTGAGGGCGATAGAGCGCTATCTGGCCGATGAGGCGGACCGGGAGACGGTCCGCAAGCTCGGCGCCAAGTACGCGGTGAAGCACGCCGATCTGCTGCGGAAGCTGGGGGAGTAGCGCACGTGAAGTACCTGACGGTCCAGGAGGCCCTGGACCTGGCCGAGTTCGCCTGTGCGGGTCAGGAGGTCGCGCTTCGTGATCTCGGTCTGCTGGGTTCGGCACTGCACCGGCCGCAGTCGCAGATGTTCGGGGTGGAGGCGTATCCGGACCTCTGGGAGAAGGCGGCGGCCCTGCTGCAATCCCTCACTGCCAACCATCCGTTCGTGGACGGGAACAAGCGCACGGCGTGGATGTGCACGGTGGTGTTCCTCGACGTCAACGGCGCGGAGATGGTCGACGTCGACCAGGATCAGGCGTACGGCGTGGTGATCGACATCGCGGCGGGCAAGGAGGAGGACGTGCCCCGGATTGCGGGCGTGCTGCGGAAGCTGCACGCCGAGAGCTGAGACGCAGGCAGGGTCGGGACGGGCGATCCCCAAACTCCCCTCAGGGGATTGCCTCCGGCCCTCAAAATCTGCTTATGGTGCCCCCATGTTCGACTCGCGGCACATCAGGACGTTCGACGAGGTCGTGCGGTCCGGTTCGTACTCGGCGGCGGCCCGGGCGCTCGGGTACACGCAGCCCGCGATCACCCAGCAGATGAAGGCCCTGGAGCGGGCCGTGGGTACGCCGCTGTTCATCCGGGCCGGGCGGCGGATGCGGCTGACCGAGGCGGGCGAGGCGCTCTCCCGGCACGCCGGGGTGATCCTGGCGAGCATCGAGGCCGCCCAGCAGCAGATGTCGGCGATCACCGGCCTGCGCTCGGGGCGGGTGCGGGTCTGCGCGTTCCCCAGCGCCGGGGCCACGCTGGTGCCGGAGGCGCTGGCGCGGCTGGCCGTCGAGCACCCGGGGATACGGGTGGAGTTGCAGGAGAGCGAGCCGCCTGACTCGCTGGAGCGGCTCGTGCGGGGCGAGTGCGACATCAGCCTCGCCTTCACCTATCCCGGCCTGCGCGAGCAGGTGCCGCCGGAGCTGGTGGAGATCCCGCTCATGGAGGACCAGCTGACCGTGCTGCTGCCCGTGGGGCACGCGATGGCCCGGCGGCGGGCCGTCAAGCTGGACGAGCTGGCCCGCGAGCGGTGGATCGCCGGGTGCCTGCGCTGCCGGAGCAACTTCCTGCACGAGTGCGCCGAGCTGGGCTTCGCCCCGGACGTCGTCTTCACCACGGACGACAACCTCGTCATCCAGAGCCTGGTCGCCGAGGGGCTGGGGATCGCGATGGTCCCCGGGCTGGTGCTGTCCTTCCTGGCGCACGAGCGGGTGACCGGGCGCCCGCTGGACCCGGCGTCGCGCAGGCAGGTCTCCGCGTACGTGCTGCGGGAGCACCTGGAGATCCCGGCCACCGCGCGGGTGACGGACAGCCTCAAGGTGGTCGCCGCGAACCGGGTCGGCTGCTGAGCGGGGCCCGGTCCGCAGTGGGGGCAGTCGGGGCGGTGAGGGCAGTCAGGGCGGTGAGGGGCGTCAGGGCCGAGGCTCAGGTATAAGCACTGCTTGGGAAAAGGCGAAGAAACCGTCGTTGGACGTGATGGAATGATCACGTCACGCTGCGAACATGGCTGCTTCCACCGACACCCGCACCCCCGGCACCGCGCCCGCCGGTGCCCGTCCCGCCACCGAGCGCCTCGGTGCCCTGGTCGCCGAGGTGCGCGAGGTCGTGGGGCGCGGCCTGGCGCCCGACGTGACCGCGTATCTGGTCGGTGAGAAGCTCGCCCCCCACCTGGGCGCGGCCGACCTGCTCGCGGCCGAGCACCACGAGGCCGACGCGGCGGCCTACCGCCAGCACCTGCTGCACGCCGAGCCGGGCGGCGGCTTCTCCCTCGTCGCGCTCGTCTGGCTGCCGGGGCAGCGGACGCCCGTACACGACCATGTCTCCTGGTGCGTCACGGGCGTCCACCAGGGCGAGGAGCACGAGCGCCGCTACCGGCTGATACCGGCGGCGGCCGACGGCGCGCCCGCGCGGCTCGTCGCGACCGAGGACGTGGTCAACCCGCAGGGCTCCGTCTGCGGCTTCGCACCGCCCGGCGACATCCACCGGGTGTGGAACGGCTGCCAGGAGAAGGCCGTCTCCCTCCACCTCTACGGCGCCGACATCTCCCGGCTGGGCACCAGCGTCCGGCGGGTGTACGACCTGCCCGCAGACAGCTGATGTCGCTGCTCTCGGACCGTACGGCCGCCGCGCGCCCGGCCGCACCGGCCCGTACGTCCCGAGCGCTCCCCTCCGTCCGCGCGCCCCGCCCCGCCCCGGGCGCTCCCCGCCCGCGCCGCCCGAGCGCCCTGCCCGGACTCGCGCTCGCGCTGGCCGGGGTCGCGGTGGCCGTGGCGGTGCATCTGCTGCTGCCCGCGGTGCCGATGCTGACGGCGGCCGTGGTGCTGGGCATCGTGGCCGCGCACGTGCCCGGGGTGTGCGGGTGGGTACGCGGCCCGGCGCGCCCCGGGCTGTCGCTGGCCGGGAAGCGGCTGATGCGCGTCGGGGTCGTGCTGCTCGGGCTGGAGCTGAGCATGGGGGACGTGCTGGCTGTCGGCTGGGCCACCGTGGCGATGGTGTGCGTGGTGGTGGCCGCGACCTTCGGCGGCACCCTGTGGCTCGGGCGCCGGATGGGCCTCGACGGCGACCAGCCGCTGCTGATCGCCACCGGCTACTCGATCTGTGGCGCCTCCGCGATCGGCGCGGTCAGCGAGGTGCGGGAGAGCGACGAGCGCGATGTGGCCACCTCCGTCGCGCTGGTGACGCTGTGCGGGACGCTCGCCATCGCCGTACTGCCGCTGCTGCACCACCCGCTGGGCCTGACCGACGCCGAGTTCGGGCGCTGGGTGGGGGCGGGGGTGCACGACGTGGGACAGGTGGTGGCGACGGCGGGCACCGCGGGCGGCGGGGCGCTGGGTGAGGCGGTGCTGGTCAAGCTGATGCGGGTGCTGCTGCTCGCTCCGCTGGTCGCCGCAGTCGTCCTGTCCGTACGGCGTCGGGCCGCCGCGCACGCCGCCGCGGCCTCCGCCTCCACCGCGGCCTCCGCCTCCACCGCGGCCCCCGCGGCCGCGCAGCGCCCCCCGCTCGTCCCGCTGTTCGTGGCGGGCTTCGTCGCCTTCGTCGGCCTGCGGACCACCGGGCTGCTGCCGTCCGCCGCCCTGGAGACCGCCGGCGAGGCGCGCGAACTGCTGCTGGCCGCCGCGCTCTTCGGCCTGGGCAGCGCGGTCCATCTGCCGACCCTGGCCCGTACGGGCAAGAAGGTCGCCGCGCTGGGCCTGTGCTCGTGGATCGTGGTCGCCGGAGTGTCGTACGCCGGGGTGCTCGCCACCGCCTGAGCCGCCCCCGGCCACCACTGGGCGCCCCCCGGTGTGAGCTGTCTCGCACCCGCCGCCCGTCCTCCGGCTCCGCCGGAGCGGCACGGCCCGGCGCGGGTAGGCTGACGCGGTTGCCCCGTACGGACCGACGGCCGCCGCCCGGCGGTGCCCGAATGCCGCACGGAGCAGCCGTACGAAGCAGCGCCCGTGCGCGCTGCGCCAGCGCGAACCCGCGACCGCGACGGAGACCGTGACTACCACCACCCATCTCTCCCCGGCCTTTCCCGGCCGTGCTCCCTGGGGCACGGCGAGCAAGCTGCGTGCCTGGCAGCAGGGCGCCATGGAGGAGTATCTCCAGCACCAGCCCCGGGACTTCCTCGCCGTCGCGACACCCGGCGCGGGCAAGACCACCTTCGCGCTGACCCTGGCCTCCTGGCTGCTGCACCACCACGTCGTCCAGCAGGTGACGGTGGTCGCGCCGACCGAGCACCTGAAGTCGCAGTGGGCGGAGGCCGCGGCCCGCGTCGGCATCCGGCTCGACCCCGAGTACAGCGCGGGGCCGGTCGGCCGGGACTACCACGGCGTGGCGGTGACATACGCGGGGGTGGGCGTGCGGCCCATGCTGCACCGCAACCGCTGCGAGCAGCGCAAGACGCTCGTGATCCTGGACGAGATCCACCACGCCGGGGACAGCCGCTCCTGGGGCGAGGCGTGCCTGGAGGCGTTCGAGCCCGCGACCCGGCGGCTGTCGCTGACCGGCACCCCCTTCCGGTCCGACACGAACCCGATCCCGTTCGTGGCGTACGCGGAGGGGAACGACGGAGTGCGGCGCTCGGTCGCCGACTACACCTACGGCTACGGCACCGCGCTGAGCGACGGCGTCGTGCGGCCCGTCATCTTCCTCTCCTACAGCGGCAACATGCGCTGGCGCACCAAGGCGGGCGACGAGATCGAGGCCCGGCTCGGCGAGCCGATGACCAAGGACGCCGTCTCCCAGGCGTGGCGGACCGCCCTGGACGCGCGCGGCGAGTGGATGCCCGCGGTGCTGCGCGCCGCCGACCGGCGGCTGGCCGAGGTCCGCAAGGCCGTCCCGGACGCGGGCGGGCTGGTGATCGCCAGCGACCAGGACGCGGCGCGTGCGTACGCGAAGCTGCTGCGCGAGATCACCGGGCACGGCCCCACCGTCGTGCTCTCCGACGACGGCGGCGCCTCGCAGCGCATCGAGGACTTCCGGCACTCCGAGGACCGGTGGATGGTCGCGGTGCGGATGGTCTCGGAGGGCGTGGACGTGCCTCGGCTCTCCGTCGGCGTCTACGCGACCACGATCTCCACGCCGCTCTTCTTCGCGCAGGCCGTGGGCCGTTTCGTACGGTCGCGGCGGCGCGGCGAGACGGCGTCCGTCTTCCTGCCGACCATCCCCACGCTGCTCACCTTCGCGCACGAGATGGAGGTGGAGCGGGACCACGTCCTGGACAAGCCGAAGAAGGACGACCCCGAGGACCCGTACGCCGAGGAGGACCGGCTGCTGGCCGAGGCCGAGCGCGAGCAGGACGAGAACACCGGCGACGGCGAGGACCAACTGCCCTTCGAGGCCCTGGAGTCCGACGCGGTCTTCGACCGGGTCATGTACGACGGCGCCGAGTTCGGCATGCAGGCGCACCCGGGCAGCGAGGAGGAGCAGGACTACCTCGGCATCCCCGGACTGCTGGAGCCCGACCAGGTGCAGATGCTGCTCCAGAAGCGGCAGGCCCGGCAGATCTCGCACAGCCGCAAGAAGCCGGACGAGGAGGCGGACCTGCTGGAGCTGCCCGCGGACCGGCGGCCGGTGGTGAGCCACAAGGAGCTGATGGAGCTGCGCAAGGAGCTGCACGGCCTCGTCGGCGCGTACGTCCACCAGAGCGGCAAGCCGCACGGGGTGATCCACACGGAGCTGCGCCGCAGCTGCGGCGGCCCGCCCGCGGCCGAGGCGACGGCCGGGCAGCTGCGGCAGCGCATCGGCAAGGTGCGGGAGTGGGCCACCCGGATGCGGTGATCCCGCCGGGGTGGTACGCCGGGGTGACCCGCCGCGCGGGGAAGGGGCGCGTGGCTGGTTCACACGGGTCGCGGGGGCGCGTGCGAGGGGGTGAACGTCCGACTTTCGGGCTCTCATTTGCGGCAAATCGGTCCAGCATTGACCGGATTCTGGACGGACTCTTCCGGTGAGCGGTATCGATCGCTAAGTTTCCGCACACGCACACGCCCCGTGGCAGCGCCGCCTCGGAGCGCAGCCGGTGACGTATGGACGTACTGCCAGTGCCACTTCGGCCGGCGGCTCTCTGCGTGGAGGAGCGACGCTGCCCAAGGACGGCAGCGCCGCATATCCCGCGCCGGGGCCGCCGCCACTCACCCGAGGAGGGGGCGTCGTGACCGCGGAGACTTCTCAGACGCTCGACCGGGGACTTCGGGTCCTCAAACTGCTCGCCGACACCGACCACGGCCTCACGGTCACCGAGCTGTCCAACCGGCTCGGCGTCAACCGTACGGTCGTCTACCGGCTGCTCGCCACGCTGGAACAGCACTCGCTGGTACGCCGGGACCTCGGCGGCCGTGCCCGGGTCGGTCTCGGCGTGCTGCGCCTGGGCCGCCAGGTGCACCCGCTGGTACGGGAGGCGGCACTGCCCGCGCTGCGCGCCCTCGCCGAGGAGGTCGGTGCCACCGCGCATCTCACCCTCGCGGACGGGGCCGACGCGCTGGCCGTCGCCGTCGTCGAACCGAGCTGGACGGACTACCACGTGGCCTATCGCACCGGGTTCCGCCATCCCCTGGACCGCGGCGCGGCGGGCCGGGCGATCCTCTCGGGCCGCGACCCGGAGCACGAGCTGGGGCCCGGCTACGTGCTCACTCACAGCGAGCTGGAGGCCGGGGCCAGCGGCGCGGCGGCGCCGATGCTGGGGGTGCTCGGCGTGGAGGGCAGCGTCGGGGTCGTGATGCTGGCCGACTCGGTGCCGCCGAAGGTCGGCGACCGCGTCGTCTGCGCGGCGAAGGAGGTCGCCGACGCACTGCGGTGAGCCGGTGAATTAGATTCTTCCCATGCCGCCCAAGCCGCCCAAGTCATCCCGGCAGTCCGCACCCGATAAGCGGTCGCAGCCGTCCCGGCCGGACTCGGCCTCGCCGGCTTCCGCGCCTCAGCCCGCGCGGAAGCCGGCGGACGCGCCGAAGTCGGAGCCTGCGCCGAGGCCGGAGCCCGCGCCGTCCCTCTCCGCCCGCCTCTCGCTGCGCAGCCGCCCCCGCGTGCTCGCCGTCTGCGCGCTGCCCGTCGTTGCGCTGTTCGCGGTGGCCGCGCTGGTCCCGCTGCCGTTCTCGGTCGCGCAGCCCGGTCTCACCGCGGACGTGCTCGGCGAGCACGAGGGCGAGCAGGTGATCACCATCTCCGGCGAGGAGCCGCGTAAGACCGAGGGCGAGCTGCTGATGACCACCATCGCGGCGACCCAGCCCGACGAGTCGGTACGGCTGCCCCAGCTGGTCCGGGACTGGTTCTCGACGGACCGGGCGGTGATGCCGCGCGATTCGGTCTATCCGGTCGGCGACACCCCCGAGGAGGTCTCCGAGCACAACGCGGCGGAGATGCGGAAGTCGCAGAACGTCGCCGTCCAGGCCGCGCTGCGCGAGCTGAAGCTCTCCCCGGACGAGGTGCGGGTGGACCTGAAGCTGGCTGATGTGGGCGGGCCCAGCGCCGGTCTCCTCTTCACGCTCGGCATCATCGACAAGCTCGACGGCGACGGACGCGGCGGCGACCTCACCGGCGGCCGTACGGTCGCCGGGACGGGCACCATCACGGCGGGCGGCGAGGTGGGGCCGGTCGGCGGCGTGGCCCTCAAGACGCAGTCGGCCCGGCGGGACGGGGCGTCCGTCTTCCTCGTCCCCAAGGACGAGTGCGCGGACGCGCAGAGCGAACTGCCCGAGGGGCTGCGGCTCGTGCCGGTGACGACGCTGGACGGGGCGCTGGACGCGCTGAAGGCGCTCAAGGACGGCGACGGCGGCAAGGTCCCGTCGTGCTGAGCGGCGCCCCGTCCCGCTGAGCGCGTCCGCACCCGCTCACGGTGTCGCCGCGGCGTCCGGGCAGCGGGCCCGGAAGGTGGCCCGGTAGCCCGCGGGCGAGGTGCCGACGTGGCGGTGGAAGGCCGCCCGGAAGGCGGCGGGGCTGCCCAGGCCGCTGAGGCGGGCGACCCGTTCGACGGGTGCGGCGGTGCTCTCCAGCAGTTCGCGCGCCCAGTCCACGCGGGCGGCGGTCAGCCAGGCCATCGGTGAGCTGTCCGTCTCCTGCTGGAAGCGCCGGTTGAAGGTCCGGCGGGACATGTGCGCGCGGTGCGCCAGCTCGTCCACGGTCTGGGGGCGGGCGAGGTTGTCGAGCATCCAGGTGCGGACGGCCGCGAGGTCCGTACCGCGGGCGGACGGGCGGAAGCGGTCGATGAACTGCGCCTGCCCGCCGGAGCGCTGGGGCGGGGCGACGAGCAGCCGTGCGCGGGCGTTGGCGGCCGCGGTGCCGTGGTCCCGCCGGACGAGGTGCAGGCACAGGTCGACGCCCGCGGTCACGCCGGCGGAGGTGAGGATGTCGCCGTCGTCGACGTAGAGCTGGTTCGGCCGGACGTCGATCCGGGGGTACCGGCGTTGCAGCAGGGCGGCCTGCTGCCAGTGGGTCGTCGCGGGGCGGCCGTCGAGCAGCCCGGTGGCCGCGAGGGCGAACGCCCCCGTGCAGATCGACACCAGCCGCGCCCCGCGCGCGTGTGCCGCGCGCAGCGCACGCAGGGTGCTCCCGGGGAGCGGGGCGTCGGGGGGCCGGTAGCCGGGGACGACGACGGTCCCGGCCCTGCGCAGCGCCTCCAGCCCGGCGGGCGCGGCCACGGTGAACCCGTCGCTGCGGACCGGACCGGCCGACGGGTCGGCGCAGACGGTGACTTGGTAGAGCGGGTCGATCCCGAGGGTCTGCACCGGTATGCCGAGGTCGAGCGGCAGGACGCCGGGAAGCGCCAACACCGCGACCGGGTGGCCCTGTTGGGTCGTCATGGCCCGATCCTAGCGAGGTGGGGCACACGGGCCACTGTCGAGGGTACGCGCCCGCTTCGTAGCGTGCGGACATGGACTTCTCACTCGACTTGCCCACGGGCCCCCTGGCCGAGGCCATCCTGTCCACCGTGCGTACCAGCGAGACCCCCGCGCTGGCCAACCACAGCGTGCGCAGCTTCTTCTTCGCCCAGCTCCTCGCCGCCGACGAGGGCGCTCTCGCGGACGCCGACTACGACCGGGAGCTGCTCTTCGCCGCGACGCTCCTGCACGATCTGGGCACCGGCGACCTCGCCAAGGGCGCGGCCCGCTTCGAGGTGGAGGGCGCCGACCTGGCGGCGGAGTTGCTGCGCGAGCACGGCGTGCCCGAGGCGGACGCCGACCGCGTGTGGGAGGCGATCGCCCTGCACACCTCGGCCGGCATCGCCGAGCGCCGCGGGCTGCTGGCCTACCTGACCCGCGGCGGCGTGGCCATCGACTTCGGGTACGGCGCGGAGGTCGTCTCCGCGTGGGAGCAGCGGATTCACGCCGCCTATCCCCGGCTCTCCATGGTGCGTTCGCTGGTGGACGCCATCGTGGAGCGGGCCGCCCGGTCGGACGCGGCGGGCTCCCGCTACACGGTCGGCGGCGAACTGCTGCGGGAGCGCCAGGCGGAGGGCATCAGCAGCTTCGAACTCATCGCTGCCGCTGCCGCCCACCCCTGGGCCGAGTGACGGCCTGCCCGCCGCCACCGGCCCCGGTGCGGCGGGCGCGCCGCGGTCTCAGAACAGCTTGCCGGGGTTGAGCAGGCCGAGCGGGTCGAAGACCTGCTTGATCCCGCGCTGCATCTCCAGCCCCACCGGCCCCAGTTCGCGGGCGAGCCACTCCTTCTTCAGCACGCCGACGCCGTGTTCGCCGGTGATCGTGCCGCCCAGCTCCAGGCCGAGGGCCATGATGGCGTCGAAGGACTCGCGGGCGCGGCGGGCCTCGTCCTCGTCCTTCGGGTCGAAGCAGACGACGGGGTGGGTGTTGCCGTCGCCCGCGTGCGCGCAGACGCCGATGGTCAGCCCGTACTTCTCGCCGACGGCCGCGGCGCCGTCGAGCATCGCGGCCAGCTGCCTGCGGGGCACGCAGACGTCGTCGATGAGCATCGTGCCGGTCACCTTCTCCAGCGCGACCAGCGCCATCCGCCGCGCCTGGAGCAGCAGTTCGGCCTCGGCGGCGTCCTCGGCGGGCACCACCTCGGTGGCCCCGGCCGCGGTGCACAGCTCGCCGACGGCGGCCAGGTCGGAGCCGGGGTCGGGGGTGTCGAACGCGGCGAGCACCAGCGCCGCGGTGGACTCCGGCAGGCCCATGCGGGTCAGCTTGTTGACCGCGCGCAGGGCGGTGCGGTCCATGATCTCCAGCAGCGACGGGGTGTGCCCGTGCTCCATGATGCGGCAGACCGCGTCACCGGCCGCCGCCATCGAGGGGAACTCTGCGGCGAGCACGAGCTGCGCGGGCGGCCGGGGGCGCAGCGCGAGCGTCGCCCGTACGACGATGCCCAGGCTGCCCTCGGAGCCGACCAGCAGCCGGGTCAGGTCGTAGCCCGCGACGCCCTTGGCGGTGCGGCGGCCGGTGGACATCAGCCGCCCGTCGGCCAGGACGACGTCCAGGCCGAGCACGTACTCGGCGGTGACGCCGTACTTCACGCAGCACAGACCGCCCGAGGCGGTGCCGATGTTGCCGCCGATGGTGCACTCCTCCCAACTGGAGGGGTCCGGCGGGTAGAAGAGGCCGTGCTCGCCCGCCGCGCGGGAGAGGCGGGCGTTGACCACGCCCGGCTCGACCACCGCGATCCGCTCCACCGGGTCGATCTCCAGAATCCGGTCCATCCGCAGCAGCGACAGCACGATGCAGCCGTCGCTCGCGTTCGCCCCGCCGGACAGGCCCGTACGGGCGCCCTGCGGCACGACGGGCACCCGCAGCGCGGTGGCGGTGCGCATAACGTGCTGGACCTCCTCGACGGTGCGCGGCAGCACCACCGCCGCCGAGCTGCCGGCCGGGCAGAAGCCGGCCATGTCGTGGGCGTACGACGCCGTGATGTCGGGGTCGGTGATGACCGCGTCGGCGGGCAGCACCTCCCGCAGCTGATCGAGGAGCGCGCTCATGGCAGCAGCGTCGCACCGACCCGTGGGCAGGGCAACAGAGCCCACGGCCCGGCCCCTCCCGACCGGCTCAGTCCGGGTCAGTCTTGTTCAGTCCTGTTCAGTCCGGCTCCCGGGACGCGATCAGGACGGCGACGCCGTCGAGCACCCGCTCCAGCCCGAAGCGGAAGTCGTCGTCCGCGCCCCCCGGTTCGGCCAGGGCGGCGGAGCGCAGGAGGGAGGTGATCTCCGGGAAGCGGTCGGCGTCGGTGAGCGTGGCCAGCAGCCGGCCGTAGGCCGCCATGGCGGTCGCGCTGTCGGCGCCGGCGGCGCGGAGGGCCGCGTCGATGTCCGCGGTCAGGCGGGCCTCCTGCCGGACGAAGCCGCCGACCAGGTTGATCACGCCGAGCTTCTCGTACGGGGCCAGGGCGGTGGCCCGCATGCAGGCCATCCCCCGCTCCATCCAGGCGACGGAGTGCGGGGTCGCGGGCGGCGCGGTGATCGGGACCCGCAGGGCCCACAGGTGGCGGTGGAGCACGTCGCGCTGCGCCGTCGCCCAGAAGGCGAGCGCGGGCCGCCAGCCGTCCTCGGGCGGCGGGCCCGGCGGCGGGGTGCCGGCGGCGCTGTCGACCATGAGGACCAGCAGGTCGTCCTTGGAGCCGACGTAGCGGTACAGCGACATGGTGGAGACGCCCAGTTCGGCGGCGATGCGGCTCATCGAGACGCCCGCCAGCCCCTCTGCGGCGGCCACGGAGATCGCCGCGTCGACGATACGGCCGGTGCTGAGCCCGGGGCGGGGTCCCCGGCCGGGGCGCGGGTCGAGGCCCCACGCCCGGGCGAGGCCGGGCGGCAGCCCGGTGTCCGAGTGGTCGTCCATGCCACTGCCCTTCCGCGTTACGGCGATTGACCTCGCGATCAGATTTGTGTATAGCTTACACAGTAAAGTGTATGCGATACGCAGTAGCGCGTATGGGCTACGCAGTAGTCGCGGAACGGCGAGTGAGAGGCGGAGGCGATGGGCGCACGGGACGGACGAAGTACGGCCCCGGTGGCCGGGTGCGCGATCGACGTACGAGGGCTGCGCAAGTCCTTCGGCGCGGTGAACGTGCTCGGCGGCATCGATCTGCGGGTGGCCGAGGGCGAGGTCTTCGCACTGCTCGGCCCGAACGGCGCGGGCAAGACCACGGCCGTACGCATCCTGGCCACCCTGGACCGGGCCGACGCGGGCCGCGCCTGGGTGGCGGGCCACGACGTGCTGGCCGAACGGGCCCTGGTGCGCCGCCGGATCAGCCTCACCGGCCAGTACGCCTCGCTGGACGAGGAGCAGACGGGCGAGGAGAACCTCCGCATGCTCGGGCGGCTGACCGGCCTCACCCGCGCCGGCGCGCGGGAGCGGGCGGCGGACCTGCTGGAGCGGTTCGCGCTGGCCGGCGCGGGCGGGCGCCGCGTGCGCACGTACTCGGGCGGCATGCGGCGGCGGCTGGACATCGCGGCCGGGCTGGTGGGCCGCCCCGAGGTGCTCTTCCTGGACGAGCCGACCACCGGGCTCGACCCGCGCAGCAGGCAGGTCATGTGGGAGGTGGTCGAGGCGCTGGCCGGGTCGGGGGTGACGGTGTTCCTGACCACCCAGTACCTGGAGGAGGCCGACCGGCTCGCGGACCGGGTCGCCGTCCTGGACTCCGGGCGCCTCATCGCCGAGGGCACGCCCGCCGAGCTGAAGAGCGGCTTCGCGGACCACCGGCTGGATCTCACGCTCGCCGACGAGCCGTCCCTGCGGCGGGTCCGCGGCCTGCTGGGCGCCCGGGTGGTGCGCGACGAACCGGAGCGGCTGGCCCTCGGCGTCGCCACCGACGGGAGCGCGGCCCACGTACGGGCCCTGCTGGACGAGATCGACCCGGACCGCAGTGCCGTGGCCCGCTTCGCGCTGCACGGGGCCACGCTCGACGAGGTGTTCCTGACGCTGACCGGCCGCACGAAGGAGGCTCCCGGTGACTGAGACCGTGCTCGCCCGCGGCACCGCCGCCCGCAAGAGCCGCCGCGACGCCCCGGCGGCCCGCACCGCCCGCGACGCGCTGACCATGACGGGCCGGTGCGTACGGCTGAGCACCCGCAAGGTGGACGCCGTCATCACCTCGCTGGTGCTCCCGGTGCTGCTGATGCTCGTCTTCGTCTACTTCTTCGGCGGCGCCATCGACACCGGCGGCGAATACGTCACCTACGTGGTCCCCGGCGTGCTCGTCCTGTGCGCCGGGTTCGGCGCCTCCACGACGGCCGTCAGCGTCAGCGAGGACATGAAGGACGGCATCGTCGACCGGCTGCGCTCCCTGGACGTCGGCGGCACGGCCCTGCTGACCGGCCACGTGCTGGCCAGCGCCGTGCGCAACAGCTTCGCCACGGCCGTGGTCTTCGGCGTCGCGTTCGCCATCGGCTTCCGGCCGGGCGCGGGGGCGGGCGGCTGGCTGGCCGCCGTGGCGGTGCTCCTCGCGTACATCCTGGCGCTGTCCTGGCTCTCCGCCGCGATCGGCCTGCTGGTGCGCTCACCGGAGGCGGCGGGCGGGTTCACCTTCTTCGTGATGTTCCTGCCGTACCCGAGCAGCGCGTTCGTGCGGATCGACACCATGCCCGGCTGGCTGCACGGCTTCGCCGAGAACCAGCCGGTCACCCCGGTCATCGAGGCACTGCGGGGGCTGCTGCTGGCGCAGCCGACCGGGGGCGCCCCGTGGCAGGCGCTGGCCTGGTGCGGCGGCATGCTCGCCGTGGCGGTGCTCGCGGCGCGCGTCCTCTTCCGGTGGCGTACGCGCTGACGTGCTGACGCGCCGCCGCCCGCCCCGGTGCGCGGGGCGGGCGGCGGCGTGGGCACGGGCACGGGCACGGGGCGGCGGCCGGGGAGGGGGCCGTCGGCCCGCCGCCGTCAGAGGTTGCCGCGCTTGTCCTGCTCGCGCTCGATCGCCTCGAACAGCGCCTTGAAGTTGCCCTTGCCGAAGCCCATCGAGCCGTGCCGTTCGATCATCTCGAAGAAGACGGTGGGCTTGTCCTGGACCGGCTTGGTGAAGATCTGGAGCAGGTAGCCGTCCTCGTCGCGGTCGGCCAGGATGCGGTTCTCGCGCAGCTCGTCGATCGGGACGCGGGTGTCGCCGACCCACTCGCCGAGCGTGTCGTAGTAGGAGTCGGGCACGGCCAGGAACTGGACGCCCGCCGCCCGCATGGCCTTCACGGAGGCGACGATGTCGTTGGTGGCCAGCGCGATGTGCTGCACGCCCGGCCCGCCGTAGAACTCCAGGTACTCGTCGATCTGCGACTTCTTCTTCGCGATCGCGGGCTCGTTGATCGGGAACTTCACCTTCTTGGTGCCGTCCGCGACGACCTTCGACATGAGGGCGGAGTACTCCGTGGCGATGTCGTCGCCCACGAACTCCTTCATGTTGGTGAAGCCCATGACCTTGTTGTAGAAGGCCACCCAGTCGTTCATCCGGCCCAGCTCGACGTTGCCGACGCAGTGGTCGACGGCCTGGAAGGTGCGCCGCTGGGGCGGGGCGACCATCGGGGCGGCCTCGCTGAAGCCGGGCAGGTACGCGCCCTTGTAGCCGCCGCGCTCGACCAGCGTGTGGCGGGTCTCGCCGTACGTGGCGATGGCGGCCAGGACGACCGAGCCGTGCTCGTCCTCCAGCACGTACGGCTCCGCCAGGCTGGTGGCGCCGTGCTCCACCGCGTAGGCGTGCGCGGCGCGGGCGTCCGGCACCTCGATGGCGAGATCGACCACGCCGTCGCCGTGCGCGGCCACGTGGTCGGCGAGGAACCGGCCGTGCTCGCTCGCGGGCTTGATGACGGAGGTGAAGACGAAGCGGGCGGAGCCGGACTCCAGGACGTAACTGGCGGTCTCCCGGCTGCCGTTCTCCGGTCCGGAGTAGGCGACGAGCCGCATGCCGAAGGCGGTCGAGTAGTAGTGCGCCGCCTGCTTGGCGTTGCCGACGGCGAAGACGACCGCGTCCATCCCGTGCACCGGGAAGGGGTCGGCCTGCCGGGCGGTGTCGGGGGCTGTGTGCGTGGTCTCAGTCATGTGCGAAGGCTCCCGCCGAACCACAAGGTGCGCAACAGTTCGCGTTCGGGCTGGACAACCTGTGCAATGGAAGCCGAGTGATATCGGACGATCTGCACAGGATGACCAGTCGGCCGGTGCCCTGTGCGGGCGCGAGTACGGAGACGAGAGGTGCGCCATGGCGATCGATCAGCTGGACGGGCGGCTGCTGGAGCTGCTGGCCGAAGAACCGCGCATCGGCGTGCTGGAGGCGTCCCGGCGCCTCGGGGTCGCGCGCGGCACCGCGCAGGCGCGGCTGGACCGGCTTCAGTCGACCGGCGTAATCCGGGGCTTCGGTCCGGACGTGGACACCGGGGCCCTCGGCTACCCGGTGACCGCCTTCGCGACGCTGGAGATCAAACAGGGCCAGGGGGCGGACGTACGGGCGCATTTGGCCACCGTCCCCGAGGTGCTGGAACTGCACACCACCACGGGCCACGGGGACATGCTCTGCCGCCTGGTCGCCCGCTCGAACGCCGATCTCCAGCGGGTGATCGACCGGGTTGTGGGCTTTGATGGCATTGTGCGCGCGTCGACGGCGATCGTGATGGAGAACCCCGTACCGCTGCGCGTGGTGCCGCTGGTGCGGCAGGCGGCCCGCGAGAGCGCGGCTGCGGACCGGCGTGATCACAGCAGGTGAACACGCGGTCGGCTGCGGCCGGTGAGGAGGCGCAGGGTGAACTTCTGGGAATACCTCGGCACTCAGCACACCCAGCTGCTGGCCGACGCCTGGCAGCACGCGAGCGCCGTCTTCCAGTGCATGGTCGCGGCGACCGTGCTCGGCGTGCTCCTCGGCGTGCTCACCTACCGCAGCGACTGGGCGGGCAACCTCGCCACCACCGTGACCGCCACCATCCTCACCGTCCCCTCGCTCGCCATGATCGGCCTGCTCATCCCGATCGTCGGGCTGGGGGTGGCCCCCACCGTCATCTCCCTGACGCTGTACGGCCTGCTGCCCATCGTCCGCAACGCCATCGTCGGGCTGCGCGGCGTCGATCCGGCACTGGTGGACGCGGCCAAGGGCATCGGGATGTCGCGCGCGGCCCGCCTGCTGCGGGTCGAACTGCCGCTGGCCTGGCCGCCGATCCTCACCGGCATCCGGGTCGCCACCCAGATGCTGATGGGCATCGCGGCCATCGCCGCCTTCGCCTCCGGCCCCGGCCTGGGCAACCTGATCTTCCGCGGCATCGCCTCGCTGGGCAGCGCCAACGCGCTCAACCAGGTGCTCGCCGGGACGCTCGGCATCGTCGTCCTCGCCCTGCTGTTCGACGCCGCCTACGTCCTGCTGGGACGTCTGACCATTTCGCGAGGAATTCGTGTCTGAAACGCCGCCCGGGAAGCCCGGCACTCCGGCGGACACCGCCGCCGCGACCACCTCCACCGCGGGCGGCGCGTCGGCCGCGTCGGCCGCGTCCGGCGCCGCCACGGGCGCGGCCATCCGGCTGGAGGGCCTGACCAAGCGCTACCCCGGCGGCCAGGCTCCGGCCGTGGAGAACGTGACGATGGAGATCGGCGCGGGCGAGACGGTGATCCTGGTCGGCCCGTCCGGCTGCGGGAAGTCCACCACGCTCAAGATGATCAACCGGCTGATCGAGCCGTCCGGCGGACGCATCCGGATCAACGACGAGGACGTCACCGACATCGACCCGGTACGCCTCCGCCGCAAGATCGGCTACTCGATCCAGTCCTCCGGCCTCTTCCCGCACATGACGGTCGCGCAGAACATCGCGGTGGTGCCCAGGATGACCGGCTGGTCCAAGTCCGGTATCAAGACCCGGGTCGAGGAGATGCTGGACCTGGTCGGGCTGGACGCGGCCGAGTTCCACGACCGCTACCCCCGGCAGCTCTCCGGCGGGCAGCAGCAACGGGTCGGCGTCGCCCGCGCCCTCGCCGCCGACCCGCCCGTCCTCCTGATGGACGAGCCCTTCGGCGCCGTCGACCCGATCACCCGCGACCACCTCCAGGACGAACTGATCCGGCTCCAGCACGAGCTGCACAAGACCATCGTCTTCGTCACCCACGACTTCGACGAGGCGATCAAGCTCGGCGACCGCATCGCCGTCCTGCGCGAGCGCTCGCACATCGCCCAGTTCGACACCCCCGAGGCGATCCTCACCAACCCCTCCGACGACTTCGTCTCCGGCTTCGTCGGCGCGGGCGCCGCCCTCAAGCGGCTCAACCTGACCCGCGTACGTGACGTGGGCATCGTCGACTTCCCCACCGCGACCGTCGACGAGCCCCTCCAGAACATCTTCGACATGCTGCGCGAGGGGCAGACCAACGAGCTGCTGCTGCTCGACCGCCAGCGCCGCCCGTACAAGTGGCTGCGGCGCGGCGACCTGATGCGGGCCAAGGGCTCCCTCGCGCGCGCCGGCACGATGGTCCACGACACGGTGACCCGTGACGCCACCCTGCGCGACGCGCTGGAGGCCGTGCTCACCGACAACGCCGGCCGGGTCGCGGTCACCGGCCGGCGCGGCGAGTACACCGGCGTGGTGGACATGGCGACGCTGATGAACTCCGTGCACGAACTCCTGGACGCCGACCGGCTCGACGCCCTCGACCACCAGCACCGGCTGGAGGAGGCGCGGGCGCGGACTACCCGGTCCGAACAGGAGGGCACCGCATGAGCGCCACACCGGGCGACGGCGCGGACCCGCCCCCGCGGCCCGGCGCCCGCACCGCCGCATCCGAGGAGGACACCCGGCTGCTCGACGCGGACGACCCCGACGGCCCCGACGGCCGGCCGGGCCCCGCCGCCTCCCGCACCCGCGGCACCCCGCCCGGCACGCGGCGGGTCAGCTGGCAGAAGCTCGTGCTGCTGCCCGCGCTGCTCGCCCTGATCCTGCTCATCACCTGGCTCTGGTTCGACGACGCCGACCTCGACCCGATCGCGCGCAACTCGCTCGCCGACGGGAACGTCTGGCTCCGCGTCAAGGAGCACATCTGGCTCACCGCGGTCTCCACCTTCTTCGTGCTCATCATCGCCATCCCGCTGGGCATCGCGCTCACCCGCCGTTCGCTGCGCCGCGCCGCGCCGTATGCGATGGCCCTCGCCAACCTCGGCCAGGCGGTGCCCGCGCTGGGCCTGCTGGTGCTGCTCGTCTTCTGGATCGGCATCGGCGCCGACACCGCGATCGTCGGCATCGTCATCTACGCCGTACTCCCCGTCCTCGCCAACACCATCGCCGGGCTGCGCGGCATCGACCCCTCGCTCGTCGAGGCGGCCAAGGGCATCGGCATGTCCTCGTGGGGCGTGCTGGGGAAGGTCGAACTGCCGCTCGCCGTCCCGCTGATCCTGGCCGGGGTGCGCAACGCGCTCGTCCTCAACGTCGGCACCGCCACCCTCGCCACCTTCGGCGGCGGCGGCGGGCTCGGCGACCTGATCGCCGCCGGGATCACCAACCAGCGCATGCCGGTGCTCGTGCTCGGCTCCGTACTGACCGTGGTGCTCGCGCTGCTCGTCGACTGGCTCGCCTCGATCGCCGAACTGCTCCTGCGGCCCCGCGGCCTGGAGGCGAGGACATGACGCCCCGCGCACCCAGCGCCCCCCGGCCCGCCGGGCCCCTGCGGCGCGCGCTGCGGCGTGCGCTGCGGCCCGTCCCGGCCGCCGCGCTCGCCTGCGCCGTCACCGGCTGCGGACTGGTCAGCGGCAGCCCGATGAACGACGCCGTCGAGCCCGGCACCGCCGGCCGCGGCAAGCCGCTGGAGGGCGCCGAGCTGACCGTCACCTCCAAGGAGTTCACCGAGCAGATCATCCTGGGCCAGATCATGGGGCTCACCTTCAAGGCGGCGGGCGCCAGCGTCGTGGACCGCACCAGCATCCAGGGCACCATCGGCGCCCGCGAGGCAGTCCGTTCCGGCACCGCCGACGGCATGTACGAGTACACCGGCACCGCCTGGATCACCCACCTCGGCCGCACCAAGCCCCTCGTCGACCCGGACGAGCAGTGGCGGGCCGTCCGCTCGGCCGACCGGAAGAACGGCATCAGCTGGCTGCCCCAGTCCTCGCTGAACAACACCTACGCGCTGGCCGTCAACGACACCTTCCAGAAGAAGTACAAGGTCCGCACCCTCTCCGACGTGGCCCGGCTGGCCAGGAGCGACCCGTCGCAGGTCACGCTGTGCGTGGAGAGCGAGTTCGCCTCCCGCGAGGACGGACTGCCGGGCATGCAGAAGGCGTACGGCATGAAGATCCCGGCCTCGCAAGTACGCAAGATGAGCGGCGGCGTCGTCTACACCCAGGCGGCCAAGGGCTCCTCCTGCCACTTCGGCGAGGTCTTCACCACGGACGGACGGATCAAGGAACTGGGGCTGAACGTCCTCGAGGACGACCGGAACTTCTTCCCCAACTACAACGCCGCCCCCGAGATCAGGACTTCCACGCTGGAGGAGTACCCCGCGATCGCCCAGGTGCTCGCACCGGTCACCAAGGCCCTCGACAACGACGTCGCCCGGGAGCTGAACGCCAAGGTGGACGTCGACGGCGAGGACCCGCACAAGGTGGCCAAGGACTGGCTGCTCGACGAGGGCCTCATCAAGGAGGGCTGACCCGGCGTGCCCACGCGGGCTGGTGCCGCGTCAGGCAAGGTTCACCCCGCTCGCCGTCCTGGCAGGCCCATCCGCTGCGTTGCCCGATCGACCGAGTAGCCCACTACGAGGCCGATCAGGCGCCTTCCGGCCGGCCGCACCAGGACGCCTCGCTACCGGGCAAACCTTGCCCGACGCGGCACTAGCCGCGGGAGTCAGGCGGAGCCGCCCCCCAAGTCCCCCGGCTCGCCCGACTCCTCGCTCGCGCGCGGGTCCCGCGGCAGGCCGCGCGGGCGGGAACCGTCGTGGGAGGCCGGGCTCAGCAGCTCTCTGAGCCCGTCGTCGATCTCCAGCCGCTCGCCCTCGCTGCCCGGCGGCACCACCCGCAGCGTGCGCTCCAGCCACGCCGAGACGGCCAGTACGGGCGCCTCCAGCAGCGCGTCGCCGTCCGGCGAGGACAGCGCCACGCAGATGATGCTGCGCGTCCCCACCCGGGTCGGCCACACCCGCACGTCACCCTGCCCGCTCGGCCGGAACACCCCCTCGATCAACAGCTCGCGGGCGAACGTCCAGTGCACGGGGCTGTCGGAGCCGATGTGGAAGGCGATGTGGACCGCGTACGGATCGTCCGTGCGGTAGGTGAGCCGGGCGGGGACGGCGATGCTGCGCTCCGGCGACAGCACCAGCTTCAGTTCCAGCTCACGTTCGACGACGGTCTCCATGGGGGTGGGCCCCTTCCTCTCGTGTTCCTCGTCCGGGTCGTCCGGTGCGGACGGTTCCGCAGGAGGAGAGAGCGGGTCGGCCCGGGACTCTTACACGCCTTCGCGGGACTTTCCGGGGAAATCTTTTTCGCCAGAACGCGCGCGGGGCCCTCGGCACCGGGCACGCCGTCGGCCGCTTCTGGTAGATGTTGACTCCGCGCGGACCGGCCGCGCCGGAAACGCGGTCGCGGAGCGGCCTTCGTCACATACCGACACAACGGTCGAAGAGATACGGGACCCTGGACAGATGAGTGCGCCACCCGCGGGAGCCAACGGAAGCCCTGTGCCTGGTTTTTACCCAGACCCCTCGTACTGTCAACGGGTACATTTCGGGTACGCCTCTGACCTGCGGTGATGCGTGCTGGCTGCTCTGTCCGGAGGGGATCGGGCGGCCCGGGTGTGGCCATGACTTTGGGTGCCACATCAGCGGGGGGCTGGCGCGGCACCCAAGAGTGTCGGTGTGCGTTCGGCGAGAACGCTCGGCTAGCGGTCGGCGGGGTCTTCGCGGGCGTCGTGGGTGGGGTTGGTCATCTCCCATGTGTGGCCGGTGGGGTGGTTGCGGAAGAGGGCGCAGGCGTCTCCGTCGATGTCCCTGGTGCTGGTGTCGGCTTGTGCTCGTACTTTGCTGCTGATCATGGGGCGGTTGCGCGTGATGCTGGGGCGGGGCTAAGTCAGGTGTTGGGGAACAAGTGGGGGTAGTGGCGCGCGAGGACTTCCCGGGTTACTTCGCGGCTGGGGTCGGTGATCTGCCATGCATGCACCTGCGGATGTCCTCGGAACAAGGTGCACACGTCCTCATCCTCTTCGCTGGGAGCCTCGCAGGCGGGGTGCAGCGCGAACCGGCCGCCTTCGTTTGTCCACCTTCGCCACACGGACCATTGAGCGTCCATGTCCCAGAGGAATGCGGCATGCGGCCCATCGTGTTCCTGCGCGAGTTCGCACAGGGCGTGTCCAACATTTGCTTGCGGAAGGAGGTGCTTCGGGGGAGGCACTTCACCTACTGCTGTGCACTGGAGCATGAGCGTTCGCCTGTCTGCGGAGTCTTGGGGCCGGAATGTGCGGACTACTCGGGCAACGGTTGCTGTGGGTGCGCGAAAATCTGTGGCGTGGGCCCGGGTGGATTCGAACCACCAACCGCACACCGTCGGGGCACGTGCTAGGAGTCGACGGGAGGTGCGGCACCGAGTGCGGGCCCATGTCCCCCACTTCTGTCAGGGCTAGGCGGGGACACGCCCTGACAGCAGTGGGAACTTGGGGAAGATTGCCCGGAACAGAGTTCGGGGTTGTGTCTTAGGTAACTGGAGCGGAATTCAGGTGGTCCAGTCCTCGGACGGGGGGAAGGTCCATATCGGGGTACCTGTGCGGTCCTCGACCTGCGCGCCGGAGAGAGTACAGGGAATGTCTTCTCGCACGTTGTGCTCCTCCAGACGAGAAGAGAGAGGGTCGATCCGTACGTGGCGATTGCATCGTGGACAGCGCAGCGAGCGCAGGCGGCTATATCGTGGGACGTTGTTCATAGATTCTCTCCCTGCGTGCTATCGCGAGTGCGGAATGGTGGGGATCGCGTGCCAGGGACGCACAATGATGTGGCGGTAGGCGCGGTGTGCCGGGTGGACTCCGGCATGGGCGGTGATCCACTCCCGTAGCGCTTCGGTGGAGGACAGGGGGCGGGATTGCTCGTGGCAGGAAGCGCACTGCACGATCTGTTTCGTCGGCGCGTCCTTGCGCGGGTCGGGATTGGCGCGCCACACCACGGGGGATGGAGCGGGGTCGGCCTGCACCCTGACGCGCAAGGCCGCGTCGTTCAAGAGCCGGTAGGTCACCCCGCCCTCAAACATCAGCAATCGGTCACCCCCGGCGCATCGACGCATCTCCTGCACCTTCCTCCAACCGCCCCGTACGTGAACGATGTTGCCCACGCGCACGCTTTGCGCGGTGACATGGGGGCCTCCTTGGAAACTCTCGACGTGCATCCCCGGAAGGTCTCCTTGCTTGATTCTTCGTTGGGTGAAAGTTGGAGCCGCGTCCAGGCCGGGTTGGGGGGAGCCGTTGCGGCCTGGATGCGGAGTGGCTCCGCCCCCGTCCGTGCGGGGCAGGGGGAGGGGACGGAGCCGCTTACAGCGCCCGGCTGGCGACCTGTCCGCCATGGCGGCACTCAGGTGCCCCGGGCGGCAACGGCGCGTCCCGCAGTGCGCGGCAGAACTGGGCGTGCACCAATTCCGCCTCGGCTGTCGAGAGGCGGAGGTTCAGGTTCGCTTGGGGGCGACCGTTGTAGACCAGCCACAGCGGCAGCACGCACCGGTTCTCGTCGGCCCGCAGCGGTATTCCAGGGACCCGCTCCACGGACCATCCGCGCGGGCAGCGCAGGTTGGACGGAGGACAGATCCGGGACGGGTCCGGCATCACCTGGTGGTCAAGGACGTGGCAGAACTGGGCGTGCAGTTCCTCGGCCTGTGCCGTGCTCAAGATCAGATCGAGGTCACTGTGGTGCTCGCCATCACGCACCAGCCACAGCGGCATCAAGCACCTGTCGAACTCCGGCTGCCGCAATACTGGCTTGCCCGGGATGCGGTCGATACGCCAGCCCACGGGGCGTCGCGTTGTCACCGGGCTCGCTCCTGATCTGTGCTCGGCGCGGGGGTGACGTGAGGCGCGCAGTCGGGACAGGCGACCATCCGTAGCGGTCGGTAGCCGGTCTCCACGAGGCGCACGAGCACCCCCGCGTACGTCTCACGCCCGCAGCGTAGGCACTCTTCGAGTGGCTTCACGACGGCCCTCCCACCAGTACGCCGTGAATCCACTCCGGCCCCAAGTCGAGTCCGCTGGCCGCGAAGTACAGCGCACGTCGGCGGCTGGTCTGCTCACCGGCGAGCACGTAGGGACGGACCATCGGCAGCGCATCCGCGTCGATGAACTCGGGTTTCGGCTGCGGGCGGGGCTGCGGTGGAAGCGGCAGAACCGGGGTCTCCTGCGTGGTGCGGTCTCCAGCTCGGTGGCGTTCCGCTGTCCGGCAGATGAGCGCGCTCACTCGTTCGATCAGTCGTCGCATGTTTCGGTTACTGTGATCCACGTTGATCACCCCTTGCGTGATCGGCCATGCCCCCGGACGTTGGCGCGTCGCGGGGGTGCTTGTCCCGGCTATCGTTTGGGTATCCAGTGCTTACGCGGTAGTTGACCTGACTTGACGATGCGTGGGCACTCAGTCCATGCCCAGAGGGTAACTATGAGTGACTTTGTGGACCTTGCGCGCAGGGCCCTGCAAGAGCGCGGCTACTCAATGAGGGCTGCTGCTATCGCCATGAATTACGACCTTTCCTATGTGTCTCGGGTTCTGAATAGGAAACAACATCCTTCCCGGAACCTGGTCAAGGCATTTGATGATTTAGTGCAAGCGGATGGCGCCTTGTTGGCGACTATGCTTGACGAGGATAGTGCCAATAGAGTTGATCGAACGGCTGAGAATCCATCTCGGTTGGATGCGGGAACGGTTGATGCTCTGGCGCGGATATTGAGTGCTTATAGGCGCCTGGATGACCATACGAGTCCGGCGGTGATTATCCCGGGTGCGCTTTCACAGGTTGAAGAGTTGACGCAGCTGCTTAAGTCGGCGCGTGGTCCGCATCGTGATTCTTTGACTAAGGTAGTTTCGGAGTTCCATCAATTCGTCGGCTGGATGCTTGCTCAGGATCGACAGGATAAAAGAGCAGTGGGTTTCCTGGATAATGCTCTGGACCTGGCTGACGAAGTGAATGATGGTGTCCTAGCTGCCCAGGCATTGAATTTTCGCGGATACCTCGCACGTCAACAGAAGAAACCCATGGCAGTCGCTCGTTGGTTCTCAGCCGCTGCCTCTACTCCGGGTGCTCATCCCGCTCAGCGAGTGGGCGATATGCTGCAATCGGCAAGCGGGCTCGCTGAGGTGGGAGAAAGGAATAGCGCTCTGCGGGTTATTGAGAAAGCGGAGAAATTGACAGATTCAGCCGCTGCGCTTAACCCGCCCGAAACTGCGTATTGGTTGACACCGGATTTCAATCGCCTAAATATGGGGCTCTGCACACTTTCCCTGGGTAGGTATGACGAAGCAGTAGATCACTTGACTCGTGGCCTTCAAGGACTGCCAGCGGACCAGCAGAATGCGCAATGGACGTGGGAACATAGAAATTCTCTGCGTACTGCGATCAGCTGTCAGTGATGCCGGGGCCGTGAAGGGCGCCTAGGGGTGCCTCCGGGGCAGCGGCCTGGGGGCAGTGCTTCCCCGGTTCGTGACCTGTACCAGCCTCGGAGCACCCTGCAACTCATCCGAATAACCGGTTGCAACTCATCCGGATAGGTTGCAGAGTGGTACTCATCCGGATGAGTCGGGTCGCTCGATCTTGGCTCATCATGTACTGATTTAGAAGGGTTCCAATGCAATTGATGCGTTATACGGTCAGGTATGGAATCGTTTGTCTTGTTGTAGCTGGTTTGATCGGTTTCATGAACGCAGCGGATTCGGATGCTGCGGGTGCGGCCGAGTCTCGGGTTGATCTTGTGGGACCGGCGGCAGCGGCGGCAGTGGCGTCTCCGACTGCTCCGGCTCCTCCGGCCGGACTGCCCACGAAGGGCATAGGTGTTTCTGGTTTGCGGCTTCGTGTTGATCCTGGTGTGGGCTCGGGAATCATCGGTCTTCTGTATCCGGGTGACCGCGTTTTCATCAGGGAGTCCTACGCCAACACCTATACCGATTGGGTCGGCGTGACGCTGACGCGGACCAGTGCCAGCGGCCTTCCGTATATGACGCGGGGGTACGTCTATAAGTCCTATCTGCGTTGATGCTTGGGGGGCGGCGGCGTGACCCTTCCGGGTGGCGCCGCCGCCCTAACGTGTGCGCCCGCACACCAGGAGTGAGAAATATCCGCAGTATTTGCCCCAGCTAGCTGCTCTATGTCGGCAATGTCAACAACAGCAGGTGGTGACAGTGCAAGCACGGACGGCATATGTTCGTCTACAGGAGCGACAGGAGCGGGGGGTGTTTCTGGGACGTGAGGGGGAATCGTGACCGAAGATCAAGAGTCGGAGGATAGCGCAGAAACGGCAGCGTGGGTTCCGGATGCGGATTACCTGAAAGCGTGGATGGACACGCGGGATGCTGCTGAGGTGCTGAATGCGGCGGCGGACGCTGCGGGATTGGAGCTGGAGGCGGTTCCTCGCACGGAGCGGTGCGGCTGCGGGAAAGTCCGTATGCATGCGTCTCCTGCGGACGCGCGGCGGATGGCGGGGATTCTCAGACGCGTTCGGCGTTCGCCTCCCGTGTGAGTGTTACGGGGTGGGGCAGATAGGGAAAGCGGGTAGCGCTGGCGGGCTTTGGGCTGGAGCTGCCACGGGGCGAGAGATCAGGGGCTCGTAAGCTTGCTGCGACTCGGGCAGCACCTAGCCTGCCCGCAAAGGCCCGAAGTGAGCCCCTGATCTTCGAGGCTCGCCCCGTGGTGGCTGCCTAAAGCCCGCTAGCCCCGGCCGACCCGGTGTCATGAAGAGAAAGCCGAATACAGACAGGGGACGGACTGTGCCGACAAGGAAGCTGCGTACACGAGGGCGGGGACGTGTGGAAGTGCGCACCGACCGCAAAGGGGCTCAGCGAGTGTGCTGCACGGGCTGCGGTGCGTCGCTTTTGGTGCCCTGGCCTGCCTCCGCGACTGCTCGGCAGCGGCAGCATGCCGCCTCGTGCACGGCATGACAGACGGTGAACACGCCCTGGTGCGGCTGGCGACGGTCGGCATGGTCTTTGAGCTGGTCATTTAGGCTCTGACCGGCCGTCGCCGGCGTCCCGCGGTGGCTACTTTCTGTGTTCGGGTCCGCGCCGTGTCCTCTGGGTGTCAACAGCGGGCAGCGTCCGCAGCTTCGTGTGCAGCGGCCTCGCCGGTGAACGTGACCTGGCTCCGCCTGCGCCGACATTCCCCGGGCTGCGAGCGCTGTCCCTCGGCTCCCGAGGGCACCTGGGCGTGACGCCACTTGCTCAGCTGTCCACTGGTTGGGTTCGTGCTCGGAGGGTGGTGAGGAACTGCGGCTGCCGCTTGGGGCGAGACCGGCCGGAGGCCGCAGCTCGCCCAAGGGCGGCGGGACGCAGGCGCGCCGCAGGCGCGCCCTTGAAGAAGTAGAGAAAATCTACGCCAGGCCGGACTGAGGACGGGTGGCGGTGATGCGGTAGGTGAGGCTGCTGCGAGCGGCGCTGGTGCGCAGCTCTTCAAAGATCAGGGGTCCGCTGGCTGCGTGGGTGATGCGGTGGGTGACCAGGAGCGGCGCGGGCTCGGCCATGGCCAGCGCAGAGCGCTCGTCGGGGAGTGCGGCGCGGGCGCTGACGGCCTCTGTCCAGGTGAGCGGGGAGTATCCGGCGGCAGCCAAGTGGCCATAGATCGTGTCCAGTTCGGCGCGGGGGTCCTCGGCCAGTACGGGTGCGTGCTCTGCAACGTCGAACGGGATGGCCAGCCGGTGCTGTACGCGTGGCCCGCCGTCCGGCTTGATCAACCGGTCGACAAGGAAGGCGGCGGCGCCCGGACGTTGCAGCAGCTCTGCTGCCACTCCGCAGAGATGGGCGCGGTTGACGGTGGGGGATTCGGCTTTGCTGAAGAGATCGCCTGTGTCGTAGCCCTTGCCTCGACGCGTGATTGATCGGTTGATGCTCGTCGTGGTGGTCGCGGGCTGGCGCACGAAGGAACCGCGTCCTTGCTCGCTGAACACGAGGCCCGTTGAGCGCAGCTCTGCGACGGCGGCGCGCACCGTCAGCCGTCCGACGCCGTACTCCGCCATGAGCTGTGACTCGCTTGGAAGCTTGGTCCCCGGTTGATACCTCCCCGTCGTGATGGCCTCGGCGAGTGCTGAGGCTAGCTGCCGGTACATGGACCCTTCGGGGTCCCCAAGTCTCCGTGTGATCTGACTGGGCATGCCTGGCGCTCCTTCGCTGCGCTTGCGAGCGGCCTGACCTGGTGAAAGGGCCTGCTCATCCGCACATGTTCACCTGCCTATCAGGATAAGTGCTTGCCGGGGTGGGTCAACCGGACACATACTGCTCGCCACTCATCCGCATAAGTGGGTGAGGTTGGAGAGTGAAGGGATACAGGCTGATGCAACGGATGCCGATTGATACGGGGCGGCTTGGAACGCTGATGTGTGTGGTGGCGCCGGAGCCCAGGGTTGACCGGGAGACGGGAGCGGTCCGGACCACGAGGGAAGGTGCCCCCTTGTACGTGGTGGGGGTGCTGGCTCGGCAGGCTGATTCCCGGCGGGCTGATGTGCTTGAGGTGACGGTGGAAGGCGAGCCGCGCGGGCTCGCTGAGGGCGTGCGGGTCACGCTCAGGGAGTTGACGGCCATGCAGTGGGAGATAGACGGCCGTCATGGAATCTCCTTCCGTGCGGCGGAAGTCGCTGCGGCCCCTGCGGCTGAGGGCTCCGCATCCGCTCCGGCGGCTCGTGGCAAGTCGAGTTCGGGTGGTGACTCATGAACGGCTGGGTGGACCTGCGGCACTTCCTGGACGAGCTGCCCGCTGCGGGACGGCACATGGAGCACCTGCACGCGACGGGGGAACCGCCAGAGGTTCGGGCGTCGTTCCTCACTGACCTCGGGATGAGCTTGACCGAGGGCGCGCGAATCGCCCGGATGTTGGCGCGGGAAGCACGCATCCCCGGCGTCCCGCCGGGGCAGTGGCCCGAACTGCGGGCGCTGTTGCAGCAACTCGGTACGGACGTCGAACTGACGGATCGGATCATGCACGATCCGCAGAAGACACAGAAGTCCGAAGCGCTCTTCTTGTCGCTCCTGGCGGGCAGCATGCTGGCCAGCACTGACCTGACGCTGAGCCTTCTGCATCGCGTCCGACAGGGCGACAGCGGAGGCGGCAGTGACTGACGAACGCCAAGACGCCGTGGCCCAACGACTGATGCGGGACTTACGCATCATTGCGGGAGCTGAGGCGCTGCTGACCGCCCTGGAAGGCGGCGGCCTGGTAGCGGAAGCCCTCGTGCTGGTTCAGCGGCACGCGACCAGCGCGGCGGACGCGGCCAACGTGCTGCTGCGGGATATGAGGGAGCAACAGAGCCGGTCCGAGTGGTGGTCCTCCCCGTCACCGGGGGGCGGTGATGGCTGACGCTCTGGAACTGATCCTTTGGCTGATCTTGCTGGCGCTGTGCTTGGCGCTGCTGACGCGACGGCATTGGGAGAAGCCTCTCCCAAGGTGGGCGGCCAGCGTGGCGGCCTGGCCGTGGCGCTGGTGGCTCGTTGGGTTCCCCGTGACGCTGTGCAGAGTGCGGTTCACGTGGCGCCGCCTGAGCGCCCATGCGGGTCTCTCCGTCGTCAAGCGGCCGTCCTTCGCCGTGATTGGAGATCAGGCAATGCGGGGGATGGCGCTGCGGCCGGTACCGGCACGGCTGGGAATGATCCGGCCGACTCGGAGCGGCCTGAAAGTCTGGGCACGTCTCCAACCCGGCCAGACACCGAGGGAGTTCATAGACGCTGCACCGGTGCTGACGCACGCGTGGCGGATGCACAGTGTGCGGGTCCGCTCGGCGCGGCGCGGTCATCTGGAGATCACAGCCACAGCACATGATCCGCTGCGGGCCGCAGCTCTTGTGCCTCCGGCGGAAGTCGCGTCGGCTCTGCCGCTGCTGTCGGCACGAGTGGGCACGCTGGAGGTGGGCGGCGAGTGGGTGCTCGATCTGCGGGCCGTGCCGCATTACCTGGTGACCGGTGCGACGCAGAGCGGCAAGTCAACGTGGATGGCGGCCTTGGTCTGTGCCCTCGCGCCGCAACCCGTCGCCCTGGTCGGGATCGACTGCAAGGGCGGTATGGAGCTTTCCCTGTTTGCTCCCCGGCTGAGTGCGCTTGCTGAGAGCCGCACACAAGCGGTCACGCTCCTGGACACGCTCTTGGAAGAGATGCAGCGCCGGATGAGCTTGTGCCGGACGGCGGGCGCCCGGTCCATTTGGGACCTGAGCGAAGATGCGCGGCCGGTTCCCGTCGTCGTGCTGGTTGACGAGATCGCAGAGCTGTACCTGTCGGACGGTTCCAAAGAGGGGCGCGAAGAGGTGGCGTCCTGTTCGACGGGGCTGCTGCGTATCGCTCAGCTCGGCCGTGCTCTTGGGATCTACCTGGTTGCGGCGGGCCAGCGGTTCGGCTCAGAGCTGGGCGGCAAGGTCACCGCGCTTCGCGCGCAGCTCGGCGGGCGGATCTGCCACCGGGTCAGTGATCCGGAGACGGCACAGATGACCCTGGGCGACCTGGCGCCGGATGCTGTCGGCATAGCGCAGACCATCGGCACGGATGAGCCAGGCGTATCTGTGACCACGACTAGCGGCGGCCAGTGGACACGCGCCCGCTGTGTTTACCGCTCTTCGGAAGAGGTCGAGGAGATCGCTCGTCAGCACTCTGATATGACACCCCCATTCCCGGGGCTCTCATGAATGAGGTAGCCGAATGGACCAAGTAGTAAGCGAAGAAGTCGCTTTACCTCTTGTGGTGGTTCTCGGAATTGTCGCCGTATTGCTGGTTCGTTCTCAGGAGATTCGGGTGTGGCATGCGATAGTTCTTTTCCTGTTCGGTATCTATATGGCGCTGACACCTGCGGTATTCATCGTGACTGATCTGGTGTATTGGGTGTATTCCCGGTTCACGTTCTGATTTGGGAGAAGGAGCGTATGCCGCACCGATACATACGCTGCCCCTACTGTCGGCGTCTGAGAATCCGAACCCCCGGGGGCCGTCTGCGTCGCTGCTGGTGCTGCCGTAGGCGCCGTGGGCCTTGGCGCCCGCACTGACCCCCAATCCGTCTACTACTAAGGAGAGTTCCGTGCCCGTCCGTCTCGCTCCCGTCTCATTCCGAATTGAAACAAGAGAAAGGTCTCCGCCGTGACGGAACCGCACCACCATGCAGAACACGAATTGGGGCGCCCCGTTTCCTCGGACGCGGGGCGCCCGCTGCTGTCTGAAACAGAAAAGGATCTCATCCGGGTTGCTTCTCGCGAGGGGTTTCGGCGCTGGCTTGGCCAGATTCAGAATGTAGGCGGCTGTGCTCATCCCATATATCTTGCAGGGCGCGCGGTCACACGAGACACACGCACCGGTGAGATTCTGGAGGAGTACACCACGGGCACCGAGCCCGGAGGGGCTATAGCGGTTCGCTGCCGGAACCGGCGTGCCAATGTGTGCCCTTCCTGCGCGCGGCTGCATAGCGGTGACACCTTCCAACTCGTGCGCGCTGGGCTCGTAGGAGGAAAAGGCGTCCCCGATACAGTCTCGGGGCACCCGCGTCTCTTCGTGACGCTCACCGCACCGTCCTTCGGTGCTGTGCATCGGAGGGGCGACGTGTGCCGCCCTAGGGGGAGAAAATCATCGTGCGCACACGGGCATGATTTGCGGTGTGCAATGGAGCACGCCGACATTGATCCGCTGTGCGGTCAGCCGCTGTGTGCACGGTGTTATGACTACACAGCGCATGTGCTGTGGAATGCGCATGCGGGGGTATTGTGGAATCGAACCTGTGATTCGATTCGGCGCCGACTGGCTACGGCTGCGGGAATCTCGCGTGCTGCATTCAGCAGAAAAGCGAGGGTGAGTTTCGCAAAGGTGGCGGAATACCAGCTCCGAGGGGCAATCCACTTTCACGCGATTATTCGGATGGATGGGCCGACTGGCGCGAGTGGGACTCCCCCGAGCTGGGGTACCGAAGAATTCCTAGAGAATGCAGTTCGTGACGCCGTGCTGTCTATATCTGTCCGCATGCCCTACGTGGCCGACCTTGGGGAATATGAATTCACCTGGGGTAAACAGGTCGACATCCGGCCGATTCGTTCACTCGAAAAAGATACGTCGATGCAAGCGGCGGCGGTGGCGGGATATATCGGAAAGTACGTCACGAAAAGTGTGACGGAATCCGGCATCGACCGGCCTGTCACTGCTCGTCATCAGATAGGACTGAGGGGCGCCAGTCCGCATGTGCGTTCACTCATGTACGCCTGCTGGCGCCTCGGCGGCCTATGTGAACTGAAGCCCCTGCGGCTTCGAGCCTGGGTGCACACCCTGGGGTACCGGGGTCACTGTCTCACCAAATCCCGGCGCTACTCCACTACTTACAAGGATCTGCGGGCAAACCGCGCTGCCCATTGGGGTGAGCGGAATAGCGAGAATTCAGCTACTGACTCAGTGTGGCGGTACGTCCGTTCGGGCCACAGTCCTGGGGAAGCGGAGATCTCTGCTGGTATATCTGAGGATCTGATTCGACTGAGGCGGGAAGGTCTAGCGCCTTGAATCGTGATGACCCTCGTGTTCGGCAATGGCTGGCGTACCATCTTGCTCGTGCTCCTGTTCTAAAGAAGGAAGAACGTGTTTATCTGCGTCGTCGTCTTCGGGCTTTCGGGAAGGGTGCTTCCAGTCGGGAAGAACCGTGTTCGGATCAAATGCCCCCCGACCTCGCGGAGAAGGAAGAAGGCTGATCTTATGTAGGTATCGCTTAAGGATGGAACGCTTTTCCGAAATGTCTCCGCTGCGCCAGTCGGTCAAGATTGTTTCCGAGGGTTCATCGGATGACTCAACATTCAGAGAGGATATGGCGTCCGCTATTTCTCGCAGCCTCCTGGAAGTATTCCCGATGTGTTCGTCGTAGTCGTCTTCGCTCCATCCCAGCTCTCCCAGTTTTCCGGATTCCCATTTTTCCGTAATCCGCCCTCGTTTTTGAATCTGCTCTTCTTCCTCCTGCTCTAGCTCCCTTAGTCGAGACGTTACTTCTTCCTCTTCTTGTTCGAGAGGGTTCGCAACCTGCTCTATCAGGAAATTCTCCATGAGTTCCTCTATTAGGTTATCTAAGGGCGCCATCTTTCGGGAAATCGCGCCGCACGCTCCCCCTCGGCCTCGCTGGGGGCACCTGTACACGGGGTATTTCCGCTGCGAGTCGTACTTTCCTTCCATGGGCGCCTGGCACTTAGAGCACCGAAGTATGTTGCTGAGGAGATACTTTCCGCGATTGTGTCCGCCTTGACTGGGTGTGCTGTGTTGCTCGCTTAATTTGCGCATCCTTGCTTGGGCTTTAAACCAGATTTCCGGCGAAACTATCCTGTCCCAGGAACCCATTATGGGGTTTCCTTTTTCGTCTGTGAGCAGTTTCGAAATGCCGTCGTTCCATTTGGCGGAGGTGATCCTGTGTACGCCCTTGTAGAGCACCATTCCTGCAAATCGGGGATTTGAGAGGATGGCCTTTACGGTGGCTGTCGTCCAGCCACCGCCAGTGGGGGAAGGTACTTTGTCTAGAGTCAGCTGGCGCACGATCCTGCTGTACGACTTTCCTTCGATGAACTCCTCGAAAATCCGGGAGGCAATTTTCGCCTCTTCGGGGATTTTCCTGCCAACGTCCGGTCCTTTCCTGATCCAGCCGTAACCTAGGCGACCGATTGGGATTCCGGACTCTGCGGCTCCGAGGGTTTCGCGTGCGGCACGCCGCGCGGTGTCTTGGGATTGCTTTAGCAGCATCACGCAGAGCACGCGCGCCATATTGCAGTCAGATTCCCGAACGAGATTCAGTTCACTCGTTGTGCCAATTGCGGGGCGCTTGGTCTCCTGTACGACATTCGCAAGGTCTTCGAGGTCCCTTGGCTGTCGTACCAATCGATCGAGGTCATAGAAGATAACCCCATCAATTACACCATTTAGGAGATCGCGCAGCATTTGTTGAAAATCGGGACGTAATACAACCCAGTCTGTTGACCCGTCCGGGCGGGTGATGCGGGTCTTCTTGTAGGCGCTGCTGTCCGCCTCGCCGTAGACCTTTGCGAAAGGCCCCCAGTTCAGGGCCTTGCGCTTGGCCTCTACGTCCTCGTGCTGGCGCTGCCTGGCGGTCTTCCGGTTGGTCCTCTTCTTCCTCTCCCTCCGTTCTTGGCTAATGTCTTCCTGGGAAAGGCGGAGGTACGCGCCTGGCCGCTGCGGTACGTACGACGCGTAGCCCCTCGTCAGGTCAAGGGTCGTGGCTCGTCCTTGCCCGCGTAGCCGTGCTATCGCGGGGTCATCGACGCCTGAGACGGCAGACAGGTCAAGTGTGTTGTGTGCGATGGGAGTTGACGGCATTGGTGCCTCCAGGTAGCGATGAGAAAGTACCCCGTTCAGGGTATTACCCAGATCCGTCCATCCCCGGCTATATCCGGTACTGGGACGGCGCTGCCTGGGTGCCGGGTACCAGCCGCCCGGAGCCGCGGGAGGGTGAGCCGATGCCGCAGCCGCCCGGCGGTGGCGGTGCGGGCGCCGCCGCCCAGGTCCCGGCCGCGCGTACGGCGCCGGAGGCCTCGGCGGCCCCGGCGGACGCGGCGCCGGTGCGGGACGCGCGGGAGCGGGAAGACGCGCGAGCTGTGCGGGACGCGCCGCCCGCCGAGGGGACCGGCCCGGTCTTCCTCGACGAGGCGGCCCGCGCGGCCGTGGTGCCCCGGCCGGACGCGGTCACCCCCGGCGAACGGGCCGCCGCACCCCCGTCCCCCGTGGCGGGGGCGAGCGGCGAAGCCGGTGAGCGGGAGCCCGTACTCGACTGGGACGACCCGCGCAGGCTGCACGGCAACCGCCCCGAGGCCGCCACCGCCTGGCAGCCCGGCACCCCGCAGCCCGCCACCCCGCAGGCGGACGTGCCGCCTGCGGCCGTCCCGGAGGCGGAGGGCCCGGAGCACTTCGCCCCCGAGGACGACGGCGGGCCCGGCACGGCCGCCGCCGGCCCGGGAGGCGCGAGCCCCGCCCTCGACCCGCGCGGCAGCTGGCGGCGTACGGAGGACGACGCCCCCGCGCCCGCGCCGACGCCCCCCGCGCCCGCCCCCGGCGACGACTTCACCGTGGGCATCCGCCTCCCGCGCCCCGCCGACGGCGAGCGCGGCAGGCGCCGCGCCGCAGGCCCCGGGAGCGGCGGCGCCCAGCAGCCCGAGCACACCGTGGGCCTGCGCCGCTCCGACCTCCGGGCGAGCGGCCTGGGTGGCGCGGCGTCCCAGCCGTCCACCATGGCCCTCCAGGGGCCCGTCCACGGGCCGGTCCAGGGCCCGGTGCAGAGCCCGCCGGACGCCGTCGCCCCGCCCGCCCCGCCCGCCGCGCCGGACACCGAACGGCCGCCGTGGGCACAGCAGGTGCACGACCTGGCGCAGCAGCCGCAGCCGCAGCAGGCCCCGCACGTGCAGCAGCAGGCGCCCCAGCCCCAGCCTCCAGCCCAGCCCCAGCCCCACGCGGGCGGCGGCCTGCCCGCGCAGCCGCCGGGCGGGGGGCCGGACGCCGTCACCCCGTGGCGGCCCCCCGTCTCCGACCCCTTCCTGCTGGCCGCCCAGCAGCAGGCGCGGCCCGCCGGCCTCGGCCGCCGGCTGGGCGCCCGCCTGCTGGACGGGCTGATCGTCTTCGGGGCGGCGGGCGCCGTCGCCTTCCCGTTCGTCGGCAAGGCGACCGACCACATCGACGCGAAGATCGACGCGGCCGAACAGGCGGGAGTGAACCGGCAGATCTGGCTCGTGGACGGCACCACCGGCGGCTACCTCGCCCTCGTGCTGGGTGCCTTCCTGCTCTTCGGGCTGCTCTACGAGGCGCTGCCGACCGCCCGCTGGGGGCGCACCCTGGGCAAGAAGCTGTTCGGCATCCAGGTGCTCGACGTCGAGCGCCAGGACCCGCCGGGGACGGGCGCCGCGCTGGTGCGCTGGCTGACGTACAACGTGCTGGCGCTCCTCGTGCTCGGGATCGTCAACGTGCTGTGGTGCCTCTTCGACCGGCCCTGGCGCCAGTGCTGGCACGACAAGGCGGCCCGTACGTTCGTCGCGGGGAAGTGACCGCCCCAGGGGCACCCGGGCGGGCGGGGTCCCTCTAACGGACGGCGCCGGATGCGGGGCCGCCGGGAGCGCGATCCACTCGGGGCATGAGCACTGAGCAGCCGGAGGAAGACCCGTTCCGGAGACCGCCCCCGACCGAGCCGCCTCTCGGGCCGGCGCCGCAGTCGCCCTCGGGCGGGGGCCGGCCGCCCGGCTCGCCGTACGACGAGCCGGGTGTGCCCGGGTCCCCGTACGGCAGCGCGCCCCCGCCGCCCGGCATGGCGGGATACGGCGACCCCTACGGCGCCAACCCGTACGGCGACGCGGGCGGGGCCAGGGACCCGCTCGCGGGGATGCCGCCGCTGGCGAACCGCGGCAGGCGGCTGCTGGCCCGGATCATCGACGCACTGCTCGTGGGCATTCCGGTGGGCCTGGTCATGGGCCTCCTCAGTGGCTTCGACTACGACGACACCGATACGGGCCTGTGGCAGGGGGGCGTGTACACGCTGGTGTATTTCGTCTACGAGGGACTGATGCTCTCGCGGTCCGGCCAGACCGTCGGCAAGAGGCTGCTGAAGGTGCGCGTCGCCGTGCTGCGGGACGGGGCGGTGCCCACGGGGGCGCCCGCCTGGGTGCGGGCCGTCATCTACCAGTTGCCGTCGCTCGTGCCGTGCCTGGGCACGCTCTTCTGGCTGCTGAACGTCCTCTTCTGCACGTGGGACAAGCCCTATCGGCAGTGCCTGCACGACAAGGGCGCCAAGACCGTGGTCGTCGCGGTTCCGTGACGGCCCTCAGGACGCCTGCGGAAGCCGCGTCTCCGCCGGACGGGACGCGGGTGCCGCCGTCGGCAGCGAGGTGGCCGCGGGTGCGGGCGCCGGTGCGGTCTCGGCCGTCTCGGTGCGCACCTGGCGGGAGCTGCGGGCCGTACGGGCCAGCGGGGCCGTGTGGGCGACGAGCAGGCCCAGCCCCAGTGCCACGACGGCGATCAGCGCGACGCTCAGGCCTGAAGTGGCCTCTGAGAGCAGCAGCATGGCGAGGGTCGAGCAGACAACGGTGACCGAACCGTAGACGAGCTGTGCGGGAGCCGGACGCGGCATGGCGTGATCCGTCCTCGGGGGGTGTCGGGGGTGCTGGAGCCATACGATCCGGTACGAATGGCGCGCCGACGCACGACTCTACGATGCGGAATGCCCACCTGGTAGCCGGGTAAGCGTGACCTCGCCCATAGGGCTGTGGCACAGGGGGCGCACGGGCGCACGGGGCCTTCGAGGTCACCGGGCCGTCCGGCGGAGGGGCGGACGGCCGGCCCGGCCGGGCGCAGCAACTTACTGCTGTGCTCCATGGCGAATCAAGGTCTGTCTTTTCCGGCGCACCTCCGGTCGAATACCTCCGTCAAGTCACTGCGTTTGCAGGGAGGACACCGAACAAGTGAACAGTAGACGGAGATCCATAAGATCGAGAACGGCCGCGCTGGCCACCGCCGTCGCGGCGTTGGGGGCGACGGTCCTGCTGCCCGCCGCGACGGCGGAGGCCCAGCCGCATCCGCAACCGGATCAGCAGGCGGCCACCGCGGAGCCCGCCGGCAAGAAGCCGGGGGAGCAGCAGCCCGACCACGACCTGGACGGGCCGTACAGCAAGCAGCAGCGCGCGGAACGCCAGGCAGCGCTGCAGAAGCTGGCCACCGGAGACGGCAACAAGGGTGAGGCGAAGACCCTCACCCGTGACGACTCCAAGGTGATGAAGCTGGGCGACGGCAAGTACGTCGAGCTGGAGCGGGAGAAGACCGACAAGATCTTCACGATCCTGGTGGAGTTCGGCGACAAGGTCGATCCCAAGTACGGCGGCGACCCCGGCCCGATGCACAACCAGATCGCCGAGCCCGACCGCAAGGACAACAACTCGACGCTCTGGAAGAAGGACTTCAACCGGGAGCACTTCGAGGAGCTCTACTTCGGCGAGGGTACCGAGGACTCCCTCAAGAGCTACTACGAGAAGCAGTCCTCCGGCCGCTACTCCGTGGACGGCGCCGTCTCCGACTGGGTGAAGGTCGACTACAACGAGGCCCGCTACGGCTCGAACTACTGCGGCGACACCACCTGCCCCACCGTGTGGGACGCCATCCGTGACGGGGTCAGCTCCTGGGTCGCGGACCAGAAGGCGGCAGGCAAGACGGACGCGGAGATCGCCGCGCAGCTCGCCGAGTACGACGTGTGGGACCGCTACGACTACGACGCCGACGGCGACTTCAACGAGTCCGACGGCTACATCGACCACTTCCAGTTCATCCACGCCGGCGAGGACGAGTCCGCGGGCGGCGGAGCGCAGGGCACGGACGCCATCTGGGCGCACCGCTGGTACGCGTACGGCACCGACGCGGGCCACACCGGCCCGGCCTACAACAAGTCCGGTGGCGCTCAGATCGGCGACACCGGCATCTGGGTCGGCGACTACACGGCGCAGCCGGAGAACGGCGGACTGGGCGTCTTCGCCCACGAGTACGGCCACGACCTGGGCCTGCCGGACCACTACGACACCACCGGGACCGGCGAGAACTCCGTCGGCTTCTGGTCGCTGATGTCCTCGGGCTCCTGGCTCAACAAGGGCAAGGACGCCATCGGCGACTCGGCCGGCGACCTGAACGCCTGGGACAAGTTCCAGCTGGGCTGGCTCGACTACGAGACCGCCAAGGCGGCCACGAAGTCCACGCACAAGCTGGGCTATCAGAACTACCGGACCAAGAACCCGCAGGCGCTCATCGTGGAGCTGCCGAAGAAGGAAGTCACCACCACGATCACCAAGCCCGCCGCGGGCGAGCAGCAGTGGTGGAGCGGCAGTGGCGACGATCTGCGCAACACCCTCACCCGTTCCGTGGACCTCACCGGCAAGTCCGGTGCGACGCTGGACCTCAAGGGCTGGTGGGACATCGAGGAGAACTACGACTTCCTCTACACCGAGGTCTCCACGGACGGCGGCGCCAACTGGACGCCGCTGGACGGCACGGTGGACGGCAAGCCGCTGCCGAGGGACGGCGGCGACCGCCCGGCGCTGAGCGGCGTCTCGGAGTCCTACCGGGATCTCTCGTTCCCGCTGGACGCCTACGCCGGTAAGAAGTTCGATCTTCGCTTCCGCTATCTGACGGATGGTGGGGTTGCCCAGAAGGGCTTCACCGCCGACGCCCTCTCGATCACCGCGGACGGTGCGAAGGTCTTCGAGGACGGCGCCGAGGGCGACAGCGACAACGGCTGGACGAAGGACGGCTTCTCGCGGATCGCGGAGTCCTTCACCAAGGAGTACGAGCAGTTCTACATCGCGGAGAACCGCCAGCACGTGGGCTACGACAAGTCGCTCCGGCACGGTCCGTACAACTTCGGCTGGGCCTCGACGCGGCCGGACTGGGTCGAGCGCTACAGCTACCAGAAGGGGCTGCTGGTGTGGCTCTGGGACACCTCGCAGCTGGACAACAACGTCGGTGTCCACCCTGGTGAGGGCCTGATCCTGCCGGTCGACGCGCACGCGAAGCCCGAGAAGTGGACGGATGGCGGCCTCATGCGCGGCCGGCTCCAGGCCTACGACTCGCCCTTCAGCTGGTACCCCTCGGGCGGCATGAAGCTGCACGACGACGGGGAGAAGAAGTACGTGCTGCCGAAGTTCGGCAATCCGGTCTTCGACGACCGCAAGGGTACGTACTGGTACAAATCGAACCCGCAAGCCGGGGTGAAGGTGCCGGACACCAACACCCGGATCTCGATCGTCCACCAGCCGCTCAGCGGTAAGACGATCACCGTGCGGGTGGGACCCTCCACACGCTGATTTGCATCGTTGCAGGTCAAAACATGATCGGCCGTTGCCCCCTGGCGGGCAGCGGCCGATCGCGTTTAGATGCCCCCAGTGAGTTCTTCTGACGACCGGTCCGCGGGGGAGATGTTGATCATGACTGGAGGCGGGTTCGCCCGGCTGCCCGACGGCAGCGTGATCGTCGCGCTGTCATTGCCCCGACCATCCGCGCACGGCGCGCGGGACGAGGCACGAGACGCGTCGCGGGAGGCGCGTGACCTGCGGGAGGCGCGTGACCTGCGCGACCTGCCCGCCGTGTGCGACGTACGGCCTGCCGCGGCGGACCGGCCCTGGCGGCGCAGGCCCGGCCCGGGCGCACCCGCCGAGCAGGAGCGCTACCGCTGGTCCGCGCACGCGGACGAGGCGCACACCGTGCGCGCCGCCGCCGCGGTCGCCCCCAGCCTGCTGGAGGAGCCGCGGGTGCGGGTGCTCGTCCACTCGGCGAACCGCGCGCGGGCCCTGACCCGGCTGCGCAACCTGGGGCTGCGGGCGGTCTACCTGCGCGGCAACGCGGAGCCGCCCACGCCCGACGAGATCACCGCCGTCCTGCACCACCCGGACGGCCTGGTCTGGCGCGCGAACCCGGGCGACGACACGGAGTCCTGGCACCCGATAGCCGCGCTGCTGCGGCATCCCCACCGGCCGCCCCGTACGGCCTGGGGCGTCCCCACCGGCACGCTCTGGCCCGGCGACCCGCGCTGAGACCCGGCCCCTGCGGCCGCTCAGCTCCCGCGGACCACCGGCGTGCCCGTCAGGCTCACCCCGGCGTCGCGGAGCTGCGCGAGCGCGCGCTCCGTGGTGCCCTGGGCGACGCCCGCCGTCAGGTCCAGCAGCACCTTGGTGCGGAAGCCCTCCCGCGCGGCGTCCTGCGCCGTGGCGCGGACGCAGTGGTCGGCCGCGATGCCGACCACGTCCACCTCGCTCACCTCGTGCTCCCGCAGCCAGGCCGCCAGCGGCTGCCCGTTCTCGTCCGCGCCTTCGAAGCCGCTGTACGCGGCGGCGTAGGCGCCCTTGTCGAAGACGGCGTCGATGGCGCCCGAGGCCACCGCGGGGGCGAGGTTGGGGTGGAAGCCGACGCCCTCCGTGCCCGCCACGCAGTGCGGGGGCCAGGAGTGCTCGAAGTCCGGCTGCTCGGAGAAGTGCTCCCCCGGCGCGATGTGGCAGTCGCGGGTGGCCACGATGTGGCGGTATCCGGCGGACGCGTTGCCGACGAGATCGGTGATGGCGGCGGCGACGTCCGCGCCGCCCGCGACCGGGACGCTCCCGCCCTCACAGAAGTCGTTCTGCACGTCCACGATGATCAGTGCCCGGTGCATGGCGCACACCTTTCGGCCGGGGTAGGGGCGGTTCGGTCAGCCAGCGGCACCGAGCCTAGACACTCCGCGCCGCTGAGGGGAGTAGCGGGCCCGCGGCGCGCCCATCCGGTCGTCCGCGTGCCGCCGTACGAACCGTACGTGCCGCAGCTCCCGCGCGGGGCGCTCACCGGTGCTCCGTCGCGAGCACCGGCTCGCCCCGGGAGAGCTGGGTGGCCGACATCGGGAGCCCGGCCAGTGCCGCGCGGTGCCGGGCGCGGGCCGCGTCCAGCGGCTCCCTGCCCACCGGGGTGCCGTCGCGGACCAGGGGCACCTGGAGCAGGGCGTCCGCCAGTTCCGGCGGCACCGCCCCGGTGCCGACCACCTCGGCCCGCGCGATGCCGTCCGCGTCCTTCGGCCGGGCCGCCCACTTGGTGCCGCCGTGGCTGGTCTTGCCGCCCAGGGACTTCTTCGCCACCGGCCGCAGCGGCGCGCCCGCCCCGCCGCCCGCGTCCTGGCCGCCGCCACCCGCGCCGGCGCCGTCCGGCTCCGCGCGGGCGACCAGCTTGTAGACCATGGAGCAGGTCGGGTGCCCGCTCCCGGTCACCAGCTGGGTCCCCACCCCGTAGGAGTCGACGGGCGCGGCGGCCAGCGAGGCGATCGCGTACTCGTCCAGGTCGCTGGTGACCACGATCCGGGTGCTGTGCGCGCCCAGCTCGTCCAGTTGCTGCCGCACCCGGTGGGCGACCAGCAGCAGGTCCCCGGAGTCGATGCGGACGGCCCCCAGGCCGGGCCCGGCGACCTCCACGGCCGTGCGCACCGCCGCCGTGACGTCGTAGGTGTCCACCAGCAGCGTGGTGCCGCTGCCGAGCGACTCGACCTGGGCGGTGAAGGCCGCGCGCTCGCTGTCGTGCAGCAGTGTGAAGGAGTGCGCGCTGGTGCCCGCCGTGGGGATGTCGTAGCGGAATCCGGCGGCCAGGTCGGAGGTGGCCGAGAAGCCGCCGACGTACGCCGCCCGGGAGGCGGCCACCGCCGACAGCTCGTGGGTGCGGCGGGCGCCCATCTCCACCAGGCGGCGGCCGCCGGCGGCCACGGCCATCCGGGACGCGGCGGCGGCGACGGCCGAATCGTGGTTGAGGATCGAGAGGATCACCGTCTCCAGCACCACGCACTCGGCGAAGCTGCCCTCGACCCGCAGCAGCGGGGAGCCGGGGAAGTAGACCTCTCCCTCGGGGTAGCCGTCGATGTCGCCGGTGAAGCGGTAGTCGGCCAGCCACTTCAGCGTGGCGTCGTCCACGATCGCCCGGGAGCGGAGGAAGTCCAGCACCCGGCCGTCGAAGCGGAAGTTCTCGACCGCGTCCAGCACCCGGCCGGTGCCGGCCACGACGCCGTAGCGGCGGCCCTCGGGGAGGCGGCGGGTGAAGACCTCGAAGACCGACCGGCGCTCCGCGGTGCCGGCGCGCAGCGCGGCCTGCACCATGGTCAGCTCGTACTGGTCGGTGAAGAGTGCCGTGGAGGGGACGGACACCGGCAGTTCCAGATCCGCAGGGTTCATGGCGCTGATGCTACCCCAGATCTCGTCAATCTGACGATATCGATCGCGTGACGCGGGGTGACGGAACGTGACGCGGGTGCCGCCCGTGATGCCCGGTATGCCGCCGCCGTTTGCGCGACCGCACCCCAGGGGTGGCAGCATAGGAGTCGTGAGTGTCGCCCCTGCGGAGATCGAGCGTCCGGAGTCGAGTGAACAGCACCTGGAGGTTCCGGAGCCGGACGTCCCCTGGGCGACTGTCGTGCACAACGACCCGGTCAACCTCATGAGCTACGTGACCTACGTCTTCCAGAGCTACTTCGGTTATCCCAAGGACAAGGCCAAGAAGCTGATGATGGACGTCCACCACAAGGGCCGCGCGGTCGTCTCCACCGGGAGCCGCGAGGAGATGGAGCGGGATGTGCAGGCCATGCACGGCTACGGCCTGTGGGCGACGCTGACCCAGGAGCGCTGATGGCGGGCCAGTTCGAGGCCGCGGGCGACGGCGGAGCGGCCGTCGCGCTCGACGAGGTGGAGATCTCGATCCTGCGCAGCCTCGCCGTGCAGCTGCTGGAGCTGATCGGGCCCGGCGAGGAGCCCGCCGAGGGCGAGGACCCGCTGGCCGCCCTGTTCGCGGAGGGGCCCAGTGAGCCGCCCTCCGATCCGGCCCTGGCCCGGCTCTTCCCGGACGCCTACCGGGGCCCCGGCGCCGACCTGGCCGAAGTCGCGGGCGCCGTCGACGCCGCCGGGCGGGAGGACGCGCGGACGGCCTCGGCCGACTTCCGCCGCTTCACGGAGAACGACCTGCGCGCCCGCAAGCGCGCGGACGCGCTCGCGGTCGTGCGGGCGCTGGACGCGGTCACCGTGCGTGGTGAGGGAGGGGCGGTGCTCACGCTCACCGGGGACGAGTCCCGGCAGTGGCTGGGCGCGCTCAACGACCTGCGGCTCGCCATCGGCACCCGGCTCGAGGTGTCCGACGACGAGGACGGCGGCGGCCTCTACGCGCTGCCGGACGAGGACCCGCGCAAGCCGATGGTGATGGCCTACCTCTGGCTCGGCGCGCTCCAGGAGACGCTGATCGAGACCCTCGCGGACTGACCTCGCGCCCGCCGGAGAGAAACGCCCGACGACGCCGACGTTAATGTCGTATTTCCTCACCTGTGTGCTGATATGCCTAAGGAATGCCGCGCGTCCGCGCTCCCGCCCGTCGGCACGCGACCCCGTACGAGCGGGAGGGGGCCGGACCGGACCGGCATGCGGACCGGCGCGGAGAGGGGCGCACAGGCATGAAGTCCGAACAGGATTCCGGTCTTTCGGAAGAGGGCTACCAGCGCGGGCTGGGCAGCCGCCAGGTCCAGATGATCGCCATCGGCGGAGCCATCGGCGTCGGCCTCTTCATGGGCGCCGGCGCGGTCATCGAAAGGGGCGGCCCGAGCATCATCCTGATGTACGCCCTCGCGGGCGTCGTCATCTTCTTCATCATGCGCGCCCTCGGCGAGCTGCTCCTGTACCGGCCGGTCTCCGGCAGCTTCGCGGAGTACGCGCGGGAGTTCCTCGGCCCCTTCTTCGGCTTCGCCACCGGCTGGACCTACTGGCTGATGTGGATCGTCACGGGCATGGCCGAGCTGACCGCCGCGGCCATCTACATCCACTTCTGGTTCCCCCAGATCCCGCAGTGGTTCAGCGCCCTGGTCTTCCTGGTCGCGCTCTTCGGGATCAACCTGATCTCCGTCAGGATCTTCGGCGAGGTCGAGTTCTGGTTCTCCATGGTCAAGGTGACGGCGATCATCGGCATGATCGTGATCGGGCTCGGCGTGCTCACCCTCGGCTTCTCGGACGCCGGTGAGACCGCCACGACCAGCAACCTCTGGGCCCACGACGGGTTCTTCCCGAACGGGATCGGCTCCAGCCTGATGACCCTTCAGGGCGTCATGTTCGCCTACGTCGCCGTGGAACTGGTCGGCGTCACCGCGGGCGAGAGCGCGGACCCGGAGAAGACCCTGCCCAAGGCGGTCAACACGCTGCCCTGGCGCATCGTCATCTTCTACGTCGGCGCGCTCACCGTGATCCTCTCCGTCGTCGAGTGGACCGAGTTCGGCGAGGGGGTCAGCCCCTTCGTGGCGGCGTTCGAGAAGATCGGCATCCCGCTGGGCGCCTCCGTCGTCAACTTCGTGGTGCTCACCGCCGCGCTCTCCTCCTGCAACTCCGGCATGTACTCCACCGGCCGGATGCTGCGCGACCTGGCGGCGAACGCGGCGGCGCCGCGCCTCCTGAGCAGGCTCAACTCGCGCCGCGCCCCCGCCCGCGGCGTCGCCCTCTCGGCGGCCTTCATGGGCATCGGCGTCGTCCTCAACTACGTGGTCCCCGAGAAGGCGTTCCTCTACGTCACCTCGGTCGCCACGGCGGCGGGCATCTGGACCTGGTCCATGATCCTGGTCTGCCACCTGCGCTACCGCTCCGGCGTCCGGGCCGGCCGCCTCCCGCGCTCCTCCTTCCCCGCGCCGGGCGGGGCGGTGTGCAGCGGGATCGCGCTGTGCTTCTTGGCCATGGTGCTGGTCCTGGTCGCCCTCGACGAGGACGCACGCGTCTCGCTCTACGTCGGGACGGCCTGGGCGGTGCTGCTGCTGGGCGGCTGGGCGCTGCTGCGCCGGCGCGGCCCGCGGGACCCCGGCAGCGCGGGCCGCGGCCGTCCGCAGCCGGGCGGGCACGACGAGCGCGACGAGCCGGACGAGCGCGACGGGCCCGACGAGCGGGACCGCCGGGAGCCCGTCGGCTGAGCGCCCGGCGGGCGGTCTCGGGCCGCGCCCCGGCCCCGCATATCCTGCACAGCATGCTGACGCTTACCCAGGAGCTGTACGAGCGGATCGTCGCGCACGCCCGCCAGGACCACCCCGACGAGGCGTGCGGCGTGATCGCCGGACCGGCCGGCACCGACCGCCCCGAGCGCTTCATCCCGATGCTGAACGCGGCCCGCTCCCCGACGTTCTACGAGTTCGACTCCATGGACCTCCTCAAGCTCGACCGCGAGATGGACGAGCTGGACGAGGAGCCGGTGGTCATCTACCACTCGCACACCGCCACCGAGGCGTACCCCTCGCGCACGGACATCGACCTGGCGATGGAGCCCGGCGCCCACTACGTCCTGGTATCGACCGCCGAGTGCGGGAACGGCGAAGGGCCCGTCTCGTTCCGCTCGTTCCGCATCGTGGACGGCGAGGTCACCGAGGAGGAGGTCACTTTCGTCACCTCCTACCAGGTCTGAGACAGGTCCGTCCACATGATGGTACGAACACCGGGTTCGGGTTCCGGGAATCGTTACGATGAGCCCATGGTTGTCCACGACGTGAGCGCACTCTCCTCTGCCGCGGGCCCGCTGCTCACGGCGCGCCTGCATGTCGACCTCTGCCGCCTCGCGAGCGCCACCTGTACGCGGCGCGCCGCCGTCCGCGCCTGAGAGCACGGCCGCACGGCGCGTACGGTCCCCCGCCTGCCCGTTTTCCTCTTCCACCAGGAGCACACCCATGGCCATCGAGGTCCGCGTCCCGACCATCCTGCGCACGTACACCGACGGCGCGAAGTCCGTGACCGGCCAGGGCGCCACCGTCGCCGAGCTGTTCACCGACCTCGAGTCGCGGCACACCGGAATCCACCAGCGCCTGGTCGAGGGCGGCGAGCTGCGCCGCTTCGTGAACGTCTACCTCAACGACGAGGACGTCCGCTTCCTGGACGGCATCTCCACCAAGCTCAACGACGGCGACAGCGTCACCATCCTCCCGGCGGTGGCCGGAGGCATGCGCTGATGCGCTACGACTCCCCGCTGGAGGCCGTCGGGAACACGCCGCTGGTGCGCCTGCCGCGCCTCTCGCCGTCGGCGGAGGTGCGGATCTGGGCCAAGCTGGAGGACCGCAACCCGACGGGCTCGATCAAGGACCGCCCGGCCCTGCACATGATCGAGCAGGCCGAGAAGGACGGCCGGCTCACCCCCGGCTGCACCATCCTGGAGCCGACCTCCGGCAACACCGGCATCTCGCTGGCCATGGCCGCCCGCCTCAAGGGCTACCGCATCGTGTGCGTGATGCCGGAGAACACCAGCGAGGAGCGCCGCGAGCTGCTCGCCATGTGGGGCGCGGAGATCATCCCCTCCCCGGCGGCCGGCGGCTCCAACACGGCCGTGCGGGTCGCCAAGGAGATGGCCGCCGAGCACCCGGACTGGGTGATGCTCTACCAGTACGGGAACCCGGGCAACTCCGGCGCCCACTACGCCACCACCGGCCCCGAGATCCTGGCGGACCTCCCCTCCATCACCCACTTCGTCGCGGGCCTGGGCACCACGGGCACGCTGATGGGCGCGGGCCGCTACCTGCGCGAACACCGGCCCGGCATCCACATCGTGGCCGCCGAACCGCGCTACGACGACCTCGTCTACGGACTGCGCAACCTGGACGAGGGCTTCGTCCCGGAGCTGTACGACGAGACCGTGCTCACCACCCGCTTCTCGGTGGGCTCCGCGGACGCGGTCACCCGTACCCGCGAGCTGCTCTCGCAGGAGGGCATCTTCGCGGGGGTCTCCACGGGTGCCGCGCTGCACGCCGCGATCGGCGTCGGCAACCGCGCGCAGCGGGCGGGCGAGAGCGCCGACATCGCCTTCGTCGTGGCGGACGGCGGCTGGAAGTACCTCTCGACGGGCATCTACACCGCCCCGTCCACCGAGGCCGCGGTGGCGGCGCTCCAGGGCCAGCTCTGGGCGTGACGCCCACCGGGCGGGTGCTTGGTCCCCGCGTGTCACCCGCCCGGGGGCCGGCAGCGCTCCCACAGCTCGGGCGGCAGCCGTGCCGCCCGTCGCCGCAGGCTGGCGCGGGGCACGTGCCGGGGCGTGGTCCGGAGCCAGTACGGCGTCCCGCCCAGGGTGCCGGGCGGCAGCGGCACGGCGTCCGGGGGGAGCGGGCCGTCCACCGCGCCGGTGACCGCCGCGACCCGCACGGTCCCGGTCTCCTCCCGGACGGCGACGACGAGAGCGAGCCACACCGCCTCCGCGGGCTGACCCGCCTCGCCCGTCCCGCCGCCCGCCCCGTTCGCCTCGCCGCCTGTCCCGGCCGCGCCGTCCGGGGCTTCGCGCGCGGGGGCCGCCCACCAGATCTCGCCGGGCCGCGGCAGCCGAGCGGCGTCGCGGGCACCCGCCCGACGCCCCCGGGCGGCCCGTCCGGCGCCGTCCACCAGCGCCGCCACGAGCGCGAGCAGCACCACCGCGCCGAGCGCGCACCACGTCCAGGTCTGCACGCCGCTCTCCCTCCGGTCACCCGGACCAGGGCAGCTCCGGACGGCTGTACGAGCGTTCTCGGCCCCGACCGTACCCCGCGCTGGTGATTCCGCCCACACCACAGCCCTGCGGAGGAGTCAGCGGGCCGCTCGCGGCTTACGCTCGGAAAACCCCGCCTTACCCGCCAGGGCGGGCCCCCACCGGCCGCCCACGGAGGTTCCCGCTCCATGAAGCTCACCGTCGTCGGCTGCTCCGGGTCGTTCCCGTCCGCGGACTCGGCCTGTTCGAGCTATCTCGTCGAGGCCGACGGGTACCGGCTGCTTCTCGACATGGGCAACGGGGCGCTGGGCGAACTGCAGCGCCACTGCGGGCTCTACGACCTCGACGCCGTCATGCTCAGCCATCTGCACGCCGACCACTGCATCGACATGTGCGGGTATTTCGTCGCGCGCTACTACCGCTTCGAGGGCGGGCGCTGCGGCCCCCTCCCCGTGTACGGGCCCGACGGCACCGAGAAGCGGCTGACCACGGCGTACGACGACACCCCCTCCGACTCCTCCATGAGCGAGGTCTTCGACTTCCACGTGCTGGACCCGGCGGTCTCCGTCGAGCTGGGGCCGTTCGTCGTCCGTACGGACGCGGTGCGGCACCCGGTGGAGTCGTACGGCTTCCGCATCGAGCAGCCTGGCACCGGCCGCACTCTCACCTACTCCGGGGACACCGGCCCCTGCGCGGAACTGGCCGGGCTGGCCGAGGGCGCGGACCTGTTCCTGTGCGAGGCGTCCTTCACGCACGGCAAGGAGGACATCCCCGAACTGCACCTCAACGGCAGGCAGGCCGGGGAGTTCGCGAGCGGCGCGGGCGCGGGGCGGCTCGTGCTCACCCACATCCCGCCGTGGACCGACGCGCAGACCAACCTGCGGGACGCGAAGGGCGCCTTCGACGGCCCGGTGGACCTGGCCCGGCCCGGCGCGGTCTACGAGGTCTGACCCCCGCCCGCCCCCGCGGCGCGCGGCCCGTACGCACGCGGCGCGGCCCCCGTACCTCCGCGAGGTACGGGGGCCGCGTCGTGGCACCGGCCGGTCAGCGGCGGCCGGTCGCGCCGGTCACGCCTTGTACTGCTCCTTCTCCTCCTGCTCGATCTCCTCGTCCGACTCCCGGCCCGGTGTGGGCAGGTTGAACTTGGTGATCGCGAAGCGGAAGACGAAGTAGTAGACCACCGCGAAGCACAGGCCCACCACGACCAGCAGCCAGGGTTTCGTGGCGATGCCCAGGTTGAGCAGGAAGTCGATCGCGCCGGCCGAGAAGCCGAAGCCGTCCTTCATGCCGAGCGCCCAGGTCAGGGCCATGGAGACACCGGTCAGCACCGCGTGGATGGCGTACAGGACGGGCGCGATGAACATGAAGGTGAACTCGATCGGCTCCGTCACACCGGTCACGAAGGCGGTGAGGGCGATGGAGAACATCATGCCGCCGACGACCTTGCGGCGCTCGGGGCGGGCGCAGTGGTACATCGCCAGACAGGCGGCGGGCAGGGCGAACATCATGATCGGGAAGAAGCCCGTCATGAACTGGCCGGCCTCCGGGTCGCCCGCGAGGAAGCGGGCGATGTCGCCGTGCGCACCGTCGTACTCGCCGGCCTGGAACCAGGGGAAGGAGTTGAGCAGGTGGTGCATGCCGACCGGGATCAGCGCACGGTTGGCGACGCCGTAGATGCCGGCGCCGGTGGCGCCCGAGCCGACCAGCCACTCACCGAAGTTGTGCAGACCGGTGCCCAGGACGGGCCAGATGTAGCCGATGGCGATACCGATGAACAGACCCGCGAAGGACGACAGGATCGGCACCAGGCGGCGCCCGCCGAAGAAGCCCAGCCAGTCGGGCAGCTTCTTGCGGTGGTAGCGCTGGTAGAGCAGGGCCACCACGATGCCCATGATCACGCCGCCGAGCACGCCCGCGTCGACCGCGGGTGCCGCCTCGACGATCTTTCCGTCGACCACCTCCTGCACCTTGGGCAGGTTGTCGTCGGTGAAGACGCCCAGCACGTTCTTGAAGACCAGGTAGCCGACGACCGCGGCCAGGCCCGTGGAGCCGTCCGACTTCTTCGCGAAGCCGACCGCGATGCCGACGGCGAAGAGCAGCGGCATGTTGTCCAGCAGAGCGCTGCCGCCGGCTCCCAGGAACTCGGCGATACGGTTGAGGAAGGCCGGGAAGTTGTCCCGCCCCAGCATGTCCGGCTGCCCGAGCCGGACCATCAGCGCGGCGGCGGGGAGGGTGGCGATCGGCAGCATGAGGCTGCGGCCGATCCGCTGGGCGACGGCCATCGCGTTCGCGCCGCGGCCTTTCTTGCCGGCCTTGTCGGCACCGGCCGAAGCACTAGCCGTGGGCATATGTTCCTCCTGGTAGGCGTGGGGCGGCCGGGTGAGCGGACCGTCCATGCCAATGGTCTAATCCACTAAGTGGTTTAGACCATTCCTAACACGGGCTCGGCGACGAGGGAATCCACCGGCTGGAGTGGCGTGCGTCACTATCGGGAACTATTCCCGGACGCGCCCATCATCTGCTGATCCCGCAGTGCACGCCCGTGAGGATGGACTGAACGTGGACTACCGTGAACACACCGCCTCATGGGCCCCCACCAGGGCCTTGACACCAGGAGAAGCAGATGGCCACCAAGGCTGAGAAGATCGTCGCCGGACTCGGCGGGCTGGAGAACATCGAAGAGATCGAAGGCTGCATCACCCGCCTTCGCACCGAGGTCGCGGACGCCGCGCTCGTCGACGAGGCCGCGCTCAAGGCCGCGGGTGCCCACGGCGTCGTCAAGATGGGCACGGCGATCCAGGTCGTCATCGGCACCGACGCGGACCCCATCGCCGCCGAGATCGAGGACATGATGTGAGCGGCCGGTCGCACTGACCAAAGCCCTCGGCCGACCGCGGTCCAAGCGCCCGCTCCGGCCCCCGGCGGGGCCCTCGCCGTTCCCGGCCGCACACGGTCCACCGGCCCGAAGCGGAACGGGCCCCGCCGGTGAGCCGCTAGGCTCGCCCCCATGTCTCAAAGCGACGTCCCCCGCATCGACGGGAGGACACCCGACCAACTGCGCCCCGTCACACTCGAGCGCGGCTGGAGCAAGCACGCCGAAGGATCGGTCCTCGTCTCCTTCGGCGACACCAAGGTCTTCTGCACCGCGAGCGTCACCGAGGGCGTGCCCCGCTGGCGCAAGGGCAGCGGCCAGGGCTGGGTCACCGCCGAGTACTCGATGCTGCCCCGCTCGACCAACACCCGCGGCGACCGCGAGGCCGTACGCGGCCGGATCGGCGGCCGTACCCACGAGATCTCCCGCCTGATCGGCCGCTCCCTGCGCGCGGTCGTGGACTTCAAGGCGCTCGGCGAGAACACCATCGTGCTCGACTGCGACGTCCTCCAGGCGGACGGCGGCACCCGCACGGCAGCCGTCACCGGCGCGTACGCGGCGCTGGCCGACGCGGTGGCCTGGGCACAGGAGCGCAAGCTGACCAAGAGCAAGGCGCAGCCGCTGACCGGCGCCGTGTCCGCCGTCAGCGTCGGCATCATCGGCGGCGTCCCCATGCTCGACCTCTGCTACGAGGAGGACGTGCGCGCGGAGACCGACATGAACGTCGTGTGCACGGACGACGGCCGCTTCGTCGAGGTCCAGGGCACCGCCGAAGGGGCGCCCTTCGCCCGCGACGAGCTGAACAGCCTGCTCGACCTCGCGGTCAAGGGCTGCGCCCAGCTCGACGGCGCGCAGCGGCTGGCGCTCGCCACCGCGTAGGCGAACCGAGCGCATCACGCGCCCCGCGTACGCCGACCGGGCCGTGTTTCCGGGCTTGATCGGCAACTTTACGAGTGCTTTACGCGTCTGAGAAGGTACGGGCCGTACGGGTCATGCCGTGCGGCCCGTCCGGCTGTTCAGCCGTCGGGCGGACCGTCCGTCCACTCAGGAGGGGAACACTCGTGCGTCGCACACTGGGGACCACCGCCGCCACCGCCGCCACTGTCGCGCTCACCGCCTCACTCATGGTGGGGTGCGGCGCGCTGGACAAGGCGCTGGACTGCGCCAACACCGCGGTCACCATCGCCGGGACGGTGGACGACCTGCAACAGGCCGTCTCCGGCGCGACCGAGGACCCGGTGGCGGCCAGAGAGGCACTGACGAGCATCGACAAGAACCTCGACAAGCTGGAGGACCAGACCGACAACGGCGACGTCAGCCAGGCGGTCAAGGACATGAACAAGGCCGTCGGCGACGCCCGTACGGACCTGGAGGAGGGCCGCACCCCGGACACGGGCCCGATCGGGGACGCGGCGGACAAACTCACGGGCGTGTGCTCACCGGGCTGAGCGGACCGGCGCGCGCCAGCGTGGGGCGGCTCAACGGGCCGCCGGGCCGGGCGGGCCCGGCGGCCGGCTGAGTGCCCTCCCGGAGCGGGCGGCTGCGAGAATCCGGCCATGAGCCAGCGCCTGATCCTCGCCACCCGCAACGCCCACAAGGTCACCGAGCTGCGCGCGATCCTCGCCGCGTCCGGGCCCGCCCTCGATCTGGTGGGCGCGGACGCCTACCCCGAGATCCCCGACGTCAAGGAAACCGGCGTCACCTTCACCGAGAACGCCCTGCTCAAGGCCCGCGCCCTCGTCTCGGCCACGGGCCACCCCGCCGTCGCCGACGACTCCGGCCTCTGCGTGGACGTCCTCGGGGGAGCGCCGGGCATCTTCTCCGCGCGCTGGGCGGGCACCCACGGCGACGACCAGGCCAACCTGGCCCTGCTGCTCGCCCAGCTCGCCGACATCGACGCCCCCCACCGCGCGGCCCACTTCGCCTGCGCCGCGGCCCTCGCGCTCCCGGACGGCACCGAACGCGTGGTCGAGGGCCGCCTCTCCGGCACGCTGCGCCACACTCCCGCGGGCACCCACGGCTTCGGGTACGACCCGATCCTCCAGCCCGAGGGGGAGACGCGCACCTGCGCGGAGCTGAGCCCGGCGGAGAAGAACGCGATCAGCCACCGGGGCCGCGCCTTCCGCGCCCTGACCCCGGTGATCCACGAACTCGTGGGGTGAGGGACGAGGGTGAGCCCGGTGGGATTCGAACCCACGACACACCGGACCTAAACCGGCGCTCTCTAGCCGCTGGAGTACGGGCTCGTCGGCACCACTCTACTGGTCAGGCCGCTTCCGGTGCAGCCGGTCCTGGCCTGTTACCCGGCGTGAGTGGGTGACTGTCTGACTGTGGCACGAAGGGCAGAGATAGCGGAGGTTGGCCAGCCGGTTGTCGAGTCGGTCACCATTGATGTGATCGATCTCCAGGACCAGAACCTTTCCTCTCCAGAGACTGCCTGTGCCGCATTCGCCGCACAGGTAGTCGACGCCCTTCTCCCGCAGTGCGCGATCGAGTTGCTCCCGCCGTACGCGACGGGACCCGGGATCCAGCAGGCGCAGAATCGCGTCGGCCGACTTGCGCTGCGGTGATTCCCGATTGCGGTAGTGGGCCTGTCCGGTGAAGTGCGCTGTGCTGATGGCAAAATGGGTCAACTCGCGCTTCACGCGTGCGCGGACAGCTGCCGTGTCGGTCATTCCGCATTCTCGGATGACCCCGGCTATGCTCGTCGCCTTCGCGACAGCCGCACGAAGATCCTTTTCTGGAATCGCCGCTCCGGCAGGCCCCTGGCGCCGGAAATGAGAGGTATCGACGGCGAAGTGCCGCAACCGCCGGGTGAGATGTGTGTATGCGCTGCTGTACGGGGGAATTCCGAGGTACTCAACCATTTCCCGCATTGATGTGGAATGTGTCGCAGCCTCTTCGAGGAGATCTCTGGTGTAGCGCCGCGGAGGCCGGTATGGGAGCGGCTCATCGACAAAATGACGAGTGTCGATGGCGTAGTGGGCTACGCGCTGGCGGAGGTAGCGGAGAGGGCTGCTACCGAGCGGCTGCCCAAGGTAGCGCAGCATGTCGACGAATGAGCCTGAGCGCTCCGCTGCGTGGGTGAGTCGTTCCTTGGTGAATCGAGGGGCAGGTGCGCTCATGTGCCCTGCCCACTGATCTTCGCGCGCTTCCTCCCGCGGAACGTGTCGGTAGCCGCATGGCAGTTGGGACAGAGCAGCCGCAGGTTCTGCTCGCGGTTGTCCCACCAGTTGCCGTCGATGTGATCGACCTCCAGGCGGAGCGGTTTGCCGTTCCATTCCGGTCCGATCGCGCATTCCGCACAGTGCTCCTCGCGGCCGAGGCGGAGCAGCGCAGCGCGTAGGCGGCTGCCCTCGGTGCGGCCGTCCTCCGGGCTGCCCAGCACAAGCAGGTCGCTCCGTGGCCGGGTGGGTGATTTCGGCGGGAATCTGAAGTGCGAGGTGTCGATGCCCAGTGCTGCTATGCGGCGGCCGATGTGCGCTTGGTTGCCGCCGACGGGATCGATTCCCAGTCGGCGTACGACCTCGACTGTGGTCCGGGAGAGCCGCACCGCCTCGCGCAGACGGCGTTCGGTGTGTCTGACTCCCTCGCGTTCAAGGTGCGATGCGTCGATGTGCCACTTCCGCAGCAGTTGTCGGGCGTACCTGCGGCTGCCGTTGGTCGGGTTGCGTCCTAGCCGGACGAGGGCTTCGGACAGCGTCGCCGAGAGCCGGACGGCGTCGGCCAGTCGTTCACGTGAGTACGTACTGGGCATCTGCCCTCCCCGAACTGCCGTGGATTCGGCCCTGTGGAGTGGCCTCGTACGGAAGAACGAATGGAAAGGGCGAGAGTGACGCCCGTGCGGGTCAGAAGGCCGGGGTGGGGGCCTGTTCGCGGGCCATGGTCTCGGCTTCCTCCTTGGTGGCGACCGACGGCGGTGAGCCGTCCAGCGGTTTGCGTGCCGTCTCCTTGAGGCAGAGCACGGAGATGATGCCGACGACCGCGAACCCCGTCGTGTAGAAGGCGGGGGCCAGCTTGTTGCCCGTGCTGTTGACCAGGGCCTCCATGACGACCGGGGTGGTGCCGCCGAAGAGTGACGCGGAGAGGTTGTAGCCGATGGCCAGGGAGCCGTAGCGCACCTCGGTGGAGAAGAGGGCCGGGAGCGTGGCCGACATGGTGCCCAGCAGGCACACCAGGCAGCCGCCGAGGAGGAACATCCCGCCGAAGATCGCGAGCGTGCCGCCCTGCTGGAAGAGGAGGAAGGCGGGCACGGTCAGTACCAGGAAGCCGACCATGCCGGTCATGAGCAGCGGCTTGCGCCCCACGCGGTCGCTGCGGCGGCCGATGTGGATGATGGCGGTCATCATCACGGCCATCGTGACGATGGTGGAGACCAGTTCCATGGACTCGGGGTAGTCGAGCGTCTCCTCGACGTAGGTCGGCATGTAGGTGAGCAGCATGTAGTGCGCGACGTTGTAGGCCGCGACGAGGCTGATGCACTGGACCATCGTGCGCCAGTGGGCGCCGAAGATCTCCTTGAGTTCCTTCTGCGGCACGTCCTCCGAGAGGGCCGGGCCGCTGCGCCCGGGCGCCTCCGCCGCGTCTCCCGCTGATTCGGCGGAGGTGCCCGCCTCCGGCTCGCCGGTGCGGGTGGCGCGCGACTGCTCGGCCTCCAGCTTCCGGAAGGCCGGAGTCTCGTCGAGCCGCATCCGGAGGTAGAGGCCGACGATGCCGATCGGTCCGCCGATGAGGAAGGGCACGCGCCAGCCCCAGGCCTCCATCCCGGAGTCGCCGAGGGCGGTGGTCAGGAGGAGGACGAGCCCGGCGGCGAAGGTGTATCCGGCCAGGGTGCCCAGCTCCAGGAAGCTGCCGAAGAAGCCGCGCCGCTTGTCCGGCGCGTACTCGGCGATGAAGGTGGCCGCTCCGCCGTACTCGCCGCCGGTGGAGAAGCCCTGGACGAGGCGGCAGAGGATGAGCAGGATCGGGGCCCAGACGCCGATCGCGTCGTAGCTGGGGATGAGCCCGATGGCGAAGGTGCCCGCGGCCATCAGCATCATGGTGAGGGCGAGGACCTTCTTGCGGCCCACGCGGTCGCCCAGCGGCCCGAAGAACATGCCGCCGAGCGGCCGTACGAGGAAGGAGACCGCGAAGGTGCCGAACGACGCCAGGGTCTGCACGCCGTCGCTGGCCCCGGAGTAGAAGACGTGGCCGATGGTGACGGTCAGGTAGGCGTAGATGCCGAAGTCGAACCACTCCATGGCGTTGCCGAGCGCCGCGGCCTTCACCGCGCGCTTGACCACCCGTTCGTCGGTGACGGTGATGTCACTGCGGCGGATGCGCGGGTTCAGGCGCCGCCGGACCGCCCGGTGCAGGAGGCGGTGCCGGGGGAACGCCGTCGGATCGGGGGCCTCGCTGTGCATGAGTCATGTGTACCGCGCAGGAAACACTCCAATCCGGCGCGGTTGGGCCAGACGCGTGCGGCTGGGGCCGTCAGATGGCGAGATCCTTGATGAGCTTGGCAACGTGGCCGGTCGCCTTGACGTTGTAGAGCGCGTGTTCGACCTTGCCTTGCTCGTCGACGACGATGGTCGAGCGGATGACGCCGGTCACCGTCTTGCCGTAGAGCTTCTTCTCGCCGTAGGCGCCGTAGGCGTCCATGACCTCCTTGGAGGGGTCGCCGACGAGGGTGACCTTGAGGCTCTCCTGCTCGCGGAACTTCGCCAGCTTCTCCGGCTTGTCCGGGGAGACGCCGATGACGTCGTATCCGGCGCCCGCCAGCAGGTCCAGGTTGTCGGTGAAGTCGCACGCCTGCTTGGTGCAGCCGGGGGTGAGCGCCGCGGGGTAGAAGTAGACGATGACCTTGCGGCCCGCGTGGTCGGAGAGCGAGACCTCCTTGCCGTCGGCGTCGGGCAGGGTGAAGGCGGGCGCGGTGTCGCCGGGCTGGAGTCGCTCGCTCATGGGGTGCTCCTTCGAGGGTCGGTGCCGTACGGGACGAGCGTAGCGAGGTGTCCGTTTGGGGGAGCCGCGGGGCGCGCACGGTGCGGAGCTGACAGACTGTCCGGTACGAGTGCAGGTGTGGTTCTACGAGTAACGACGGAGGCAGCGCGGTGTCTGATGCCAGGACCCCCGTGGACATCGAGGCGGACATCGTCCGCAGGCGGCGCGAGCTGGCCGTCGCGCTGGACGAGATCGCCGTGCGGGTGCACCCGCAGACGATCATGGGTGACGTCAAGGCCAAGGCCGCCGCGAGCGTCGACCGGACGGTGGGGCGGGCGTACGTCGCGGTGAACCGCGGCGTGACCGAGGTGCGGGCGCAGTTCGTCGGCGCGGACGGCTCGCCGCGGCTGGAGCGGATCGTGCCGGTGGCCGTGGTGGCGGTCGTCGTGACGAGCGGGCTGTTCGCCCGGTCGGCCAGGCGCCGGCGGCGCTGATCCGGCGTCGGCCCAGCGGTCGGTGGTGCGCCGGGCCTGTTATACGGTCGTCGCGTGAGTTCCCTGACCCCCGCCTCTGATTCCCCCCGGCACGACAAGCTGCCGATCCGGATGCTGCATGACCGCGTGCTGGTCCGGACGGACATCCCGGAGGGCGAGCGGCGTTCCTCGGGCGGCATCGTGATCCCGGCGACGGCGGCGGTCGGCCGCCGGCTGAACTGGGCCGAGGTGGTCGCCGTCGGGCAGAACGTGCGGACGGTGGAGCCCGGTGACCGGGTCCTCTTCGATCCGGAGGACCGGGCCGAGGTCGAGGTGCGGGGGGTGGCGTACGTGCTGATGCGCGAGCGCGACCTGCACGCGGTGGCGGCCGAGAGGCTCCAGGGCTCCGAAGACTCCACAGGTCTATACCTTTAGCGCTCGCCCGGTGCTCCGAGGCGGCCTCGGAGCACCGGGGCGGCCGGTCTTGAGCGCCCGAGCCGTCAGCGCCGGGCTGCCAGCCTCAAGCCGTCAGCGCCGCCGGCCGTCAGTGCCCCGAGGTGACCTTGAGGCCGACGACGGAGGCCAGCAGCAGGCAGATGAAGAAGATCCGCGCCGCCGTCGCGGGCTCGCCCAGCGCCAGCATGCCGACGATCGCCGCCCCTGCCGCGCCGATGCCCACCCAGACCCCGTACGCGGTGCCGATGGGCAGCGTACGGGCCGCCTGTGCGAGCAGGATCATGCTGGCGGCGAAGCCCGCAACGGTGAAGACGCTCGGCCAGAGCCGGGTGAAGCCTTCGGTGAACTTGAGCCCGATGGCCCAGCCGACCTCGAGCAGGCCGGCGAGTGCGAGCAGAATCCAGGCCATGACGGCACCTCCGTGATTCGATCATTTACGGGGTGCGTCGTCTTTTCCTGGTGGAGCGGACCCGGTACGGCGCGTCTCGTCGGGTTCCCCCTACCGTAGCAAACCCGGGCCGACGCGGCTCCGGCGCTGGTCAGCCCTCGCCGCCGCCCAGGGCGGCACCGCTCTCCGGGCCGCCGACCTCGCCGCCGGGGTCGCCCCCGCCGACGTCGCCGCCGCCGCCCGGATCACCACCCCCGACGTCGCCCCCGCCGACCTCACCGCCGCCGGGATCGCCGGAGCCGCCGCTCCCCTCGGTCGTCCCCTCCGGGGCACCGCCGCCGACGTCGCCCCCGCCGACGGCTCCGCCCGTGGTCGGCTCCTCGGTGTCGGGAGGCGGCTCGGTGCCCGGGTCCTCCGGCGGTTCCGAGTCGCCGGGGGGCTCCGGCTGCTCGTCGGCCGGGGGCTCGGTGCCGGGCCCGTCGGTGGGCGGGCCGGTGGGCTGGGTGTCGCCGCTGGGAGGCGCGGGCGGCAGGCTCGCGTCGCCGTCGTCGCCGGGCTGGAGGTCGAACTCCTTGACCGGCTTCCCCTCCAGCGCCTCCGCCGTGTACGCGCCCCAGATCTGCGCGGGGAAGCCGCCGCCGTTGATCCGGGGGAGCCCGGCGGCGCCGTAGAGCGGCTCGTGTCCGCCCTCGGGGTTCTGGCCCATCACGCTGATGACGGTGGCCAGCTCCGGCGTGTACCCGGCGAACCAGGCGGCGCGGTCCTCCTCGGCGGTGCCGGTCTTCCCTGCGGCCGGGCGCCCGGCGGTCTGGGCGGCGGTGCCGGTGCCGCCCTCGACCACGCTCTGAAGGACGGCGGTGGTGGAGTCGGCGGCCTCGCGCGGCACGGCGCGCTCGCCCTCGCGCCCCGGCAGCTTGATGACCTCGCCGCCCCGGGTGGCCTTCTTGACCAGCGTGTGGTCGCGGTGCTCGCCGTGCCGGGCGAGGGTGGCGTACGCCTCCGCCATGTCGAGGGTGGAGGCGGTGGCGACGCCGAGGGCGATGGAGCCGTCGGCCGGCATGTTGGGGGTGTCCTTGGGCAGGCCCAGGTCGATCGCGGTGTCCTTGACCTTCTGCGGCCCGATGTCCACACCCATCTGGGCGAAGACGGAGTTGACCGACTTGTCCATCGCGGTGGTGACCGGGATCTGGCCGTAGGAGCGGTCGTCCTCGTTGGCGGGGGCGTAGTCGGTGGGCTGCCCGTCGCTCATGACCCGGCGCTTGTTGGTGCCGTCGTAGACGGTACGGGCGCGGATGGGGCGGCCGTCCTGGGTGGTGGAGCCGTGGTCCAGGGCGGCGGTGTAGAGGAACGGTTTGAAGGTGGAGCCGACCTGGTAGTCGCGGCGCGTGGCGTTGTTGACGTACTGCTTGAGGTAGTCGATGCCGCCGTACATGGCGACCACCTCGCCCGTCTTCGGGTCGATGGAGGTGCCGCCCGCGCGGACGTACTTGTCGACCTTGCGGTCCTTGCTCAGCTGCGACATCAGCTGCTCGTCCACGGCGTCGACCAGCGCCTCCTGCCGCTTGGGGTCGATGGTGGTGGTGATGCGGAAGCCGCCCGCGCGCAGCCTGCGCTCGTCGATGATGCCGTTGTCGACGAGGTACTCCTCGACGGCCTTGACGAGGTAGCCGCGCTGCCCGGACAGCGCGTTGGGCGGCTTGTACGGGCCGGGCTCGGGGAACTTCATCGCGTCCCGCCTGCCCTGCTCGAGCCAGCCCTCCTCGACCATGCCGTCGAGTACGTAGTTCCAGCGGGCCACCGCACGCTTCTTGTTCTCCGGGTGGGCCCGGGTGTCGTACGCGCCGGGGGCGTTGACCAGGGCCGCCAGGTAGGCGCTCTCGGCGGTGGTGAGGTCCGCGGCGGCCTTGCCGTAGTAGGCGTGCGCCGCCGCCTGGATGCCGTAGGCGTTGCGCCCGAAGTAGCTGGTGTTGAGGTAGCCGAGCAGGATCTCGTCCTTGCTCACCTCGTTGTCCAGCTTGAGGGCGATGAAGAACTCCTTGGCCTTGCGGCTGAGGGTCTGGTCCTGGGTGAGGTAGTAGTTCTTCACGTACTGCTGGGTGATGGTCGAGCCGGACTGCTTGCCGCCGCCGGTGACCATGTTCCAGCCTGCGCGGGTCATGGCCGTCAGGTCGACGGCGGACTCGCTGTAGAAGCTGCGGTCCTCGGCCGCCAGCACCGCGCGCTGCGTGGTCCGGGGGATCTGGGACAGGGTGACGATCTCCCGGTTGACCTCACCGTCCCGGGCGATCTGGGTGCCGTCGGCGTAGAGGTAGACGTTGTTCTGCGCGGCTGCGGCCTTGTTGGGTGCCGGGATGTCGACGAGCAGGTAGCCCGCCACCAGGCCGCCCGAGAGGATGAGCACGATCATGAGGAACGAGCCCACCACGAGGCGCCAGGTGGGGATCAACCGCCGCCAGCCCGTCCGGGGGCGGCGTGCCGCCTTGCCGGTGGCGGCCGTGCCGTCCGCCGTGCCGGTCGCGCCCGCCGCGGGCGGGCTCCCCGCCTTGCCGCCCGCTCCGCCTGGCTCGTCACTCATCGTTGCAGGCACTCCTCGTCCACCGGTGGGCGATTCGCGTCGTACGCCCCGAAATCACTGTCGCATCATCCCTGCCGTAAGCCGCTCGGTGTCGAACGGCCACACCCGCGCCACGTCGTGGCCGTCCCCCATCCGAGTGCGCTCACCCGGTCGCGCGGGGGCCGCCGTACGGAAACCCGTGGCAGCGATCCCGTCAGGTCGTCTAGGCTCGCGTGCTTCGGCTGTTTTCAGGTGTCGTACGGAAGTGCTACTGGGTAGACGGGGGAGCGGCCCAAAAGGATGCGCTATGTGCCACTCTATTTCGCTGTCGCGGCCAGCAGCTTCCGGCGCTACTCCACTTACCGCATCGCCACTGCGGGCGGACTCTTCACCAACACCGCCTTCGGCTTCATCATCGCCTACACCTACATCGCCCTGTGGACGGAGCGCCCGGACCTGGGCGGCTACGACCAGGCGCAGGCGCTGACCTTCGTCTGGCTGGGCCAGGCGCTGCTGGCCGCGACGGCGCTGATGGGCGGGGGCGCGCAGGAGGACCTCCAGGCCCGCATCCGCACCGGTGACGTGGCCGTCGACCTCTACCGGCCGGTCGACCTCCAGGCGTGGTGGCTGTCGGCCGATCTGGGGCGGGCCGGATTCCAGCTGCTGGGGCGGGGGATCGTGCCCATGCTGGTGGGCGCGCTCGCGTTCGAGCTGGCGCTGCCCGGCGCGCCGCTGGTCTGGCTGGCGTTCGCCGTCTCCGTCCTGCTGGCGGTCGTCGTCGGCTTCGCGCTGCGCTACTTGCTGGCCCTGAGCACCTTCTGGCTGCTGGACCCGGCCGGGCTGAACACCGTGGGCATGCTGCTGGGCATCTTCTTCTCCGGGATGCTGCTGCCGCTCACCGTCTTCCCCGGCGCCTTCGGCGAGGTCGCCCGCCAGCTGCCGTGGGCGGCGATGCTCCAGGTGCCCGCCGACGTGCTGCTCCAGGAGCGTGCGGGGGCGGGCGGCGTGGCCGGTGCGCTCGGCTTCCAGGCGGTGTGGGCGGCGGTGCTGCTGGGGGCGGGGCGCGTGCTCCAGTCGGTGGCCACGCGCAGGGTGGTGGTGCAGGGTGGCTGAGCGGATCTGGTGGGGGATACGGGCGTACTGCCTCATCGTGATGATGTGGATTCGCGCGACGATGACCTACCGCGCGTCCTTCGCGATGATGACGCTGGGCAACTTTGTCATCACACTGCTGGACTTCGCGGCCATCGCCATCATGTTCACGCACATCGACCGGCTGGGCGGCTTCACCCTGGCGGAGGTGGCCTTCCTCTACGGCACCTCGTGCACCGCCTTCGGCATCGCCGACCTGCTGCTGGCCTCGCTCAGCAACATCGGCAGCCGGGTGCGCGACGGCACCGTGGACACCCTGCTGGTGCGCCCCGTGCCGGTGCTGGTGCAGGCCGCCGCCGACCGCTTCGCGCTGCGCCGCATCGGGCGGCTGGCCCAGGGCGTGCTGCTGCTGGGCTGGGCCCTCACCCGGCTGGACATCGACTGGACGCCGGTGCGCCTGCTGCTGGTGCCGGTGATGCTGCTCAGCGGCGCCGCGATCTTCGCCGCCGTGTACGTCCTGGGCGGTGCCTTCCAGTTCTTCGCGCAGGACGCGTCGGAGGTGCAGAGCGCCTTCACCTACGGGGGTACGACGCTGTTGCAGTACCCGCCCACGATCTTCGCCAAGGACCTGCTGCGCGGGGTGACGTTCGTGGTGCCGCTGGCGTTCGTCAACTGGCTGCCCGCGCTGCGGGTGCTGGGCCGGGACGACCCGCTGGGGCTGCCGGGCTGGGTGGACTTCGCCTCCCCGGCGGTGGCGGTCGCGTGCTGCGCGGTGGCCGGGCTGGCCTGGCGGGCGGGACTGCGCGGCTATCAGAGCACCGGCAGCTGAGCGGACGGGACGGTACGGGGTGGGCGAGAGGGGCGGCATGAGCGACTGCATCGAGGTCGAGGGACTGGAGAAGGTCTTCCAGGTACGGCGCCGCGCCGGGCTGCTGCGCCGGGAGCGCCGCGAGGTGCGGGCGGTGGACGGCATCAGCTTCACCGTCCCGCGCGGCCAGATCGCCGGCTTCATCGGGCCGAACGGCGCGGGCAAGTCGACCACCATCAAGATGCTCACCGGCATCCTGACCCCCAGCAGCGGGCGGCTGCGGGTCGCCGGTATCGATCCGCCCAGGGACCGTACGGCGCTCGCGAGCCGGATCGGCGTCGTCTTCGGTCAGCGCACGACCCTGTGGTGGGACCTGCCGCTGCGCGACTCGTACGCGCTGGTGCGACGGATCTACCGGATTCCGGCGGCGCGCTACCGGGCGAACCTCGACCGCTGCGTCGAACTGCTGGACCTGGGCCCGCTGCTGGAGGTCCCCGTACGGCAGCTGTCGCTGGGCCAGCGGATGCGCGGCGACATCGCCGCCGCGCTGCTGCACGACCCCGAGGTGCTCTACCTGGACGAGCCGACGATCGGGCTCGACGTCATCAGCAAGGCGCAGGTGCGCGACTTCCTGCGCGACCTGAACGCCGAGCAGCACACCACGGTGCTGCTGACCACCCACGACCTGACCGACATCGAGCAGCTGTGCCGCCGCGTGGTGGTCATCGACCACGGGCGGCTGATGTACGACGGCTCGCTGGCGGGGCTGCACGAGGTGGGCGAGAGCGAGCGCACCCTGGTGGTGGACCTGGAGCGGGAACTGCCGCCGATCGAGGGGGTGCCGGGTGCGCGGACCGTGCGCACCGAGGGCCCGCGCCAGTGGCTCGCCTTCGCCGCCTCGGCGAGCGCCGCGCCGATCGTGGCCCGGATCGCGGCGGACTACCCGCTGGTGGACCTCTCGCTGCGGGAGCCGGACATCGAGCAGGTCATCGCCAGGATGTACGCGGAACGGTGACCGGGGGCGGCCGTCGTCGCCCGGCCGTCGTCCGGTCGTCCGGTCGCCGGGACGGGCGGGCCGTCCGGGTCACAGGTCGGCGGGTGCCGCTCCCTTGAGCGACCGCATGTCCACGGCCTGCGCCATCGCGCGGTAGCCGTTGTCGTTCGGGTGCAGGTGGTCGCCGGAGTCGTAGGCGGTGCGCAGCCGCTCCGGGTGGGCGGGGTCGCGCAGCGCGGCGTCGAAGTCGATCACCTGGTCGAAGACCTTGCCGCCGCGTATCTGCTGGTTGACCTCCTGCCGGACGGCGTCCAGCCGGGGCTGGTACCCGCGGTGCCCGCCGAAGGGGGTCAGGGTGCCGCCGAGCACCTGGAGGCCCCGCGCGTGGGCCTTCGCGACCATCTGCCGCAGGCCCTGGACGATCTTGTCGGGGTCGTGCTGGCGGGGGGCCTTGAGCATGTCGTTCAGGCCCAGCTGGATGATGACGGCCTTGGCCCCCGTACGGGAGAGCGCGTCCCGCTCCATCCGGAGCAGGCCGCTCGGGCCGTTGTTCGGGTAGTACTTGTTGCCGTCGACCAGTATCCGGTTTCCGCTGATGCCGCTGTTGAGGACGCTGTAGCGCGGTGCCTCGCGCTCGGTGCGCAGCCGCTCGGCGAGGAAGTCCGTCCAGCGGCGGTTGGCGCCCGGGCTGGAGGTGATGCCGTCGGTGAGCGAGTCGCCGATCACCACGACGGAGCCCTCGGCCTCGGTGCTCCACACATCGACGCCGGTCAGGTAGCGCCAGTAGGGGATCTGCTGGGTGAAGGCGGTGCCGGCCGCCGCCTCGGTCCGGTCGCCCTGGGCCAGGTAGCTGGTCTGGCGCGCGTAGGGGTGGTACGTCACCGGGCCGGAGGTCCGCCGGGAGTAGGTGGTGACCAGCAGGTCGGCGGCGGAGGGGACGTTGAGCCGGACGGCGTCGCTGGTGACCTTGCCGCCGGGCGGGATGGTCACCGACTGCTTGCCGCCGAAGGTCAGCGTCCGCATGCTGCCGGCCGCGGCCGTGGGATTGCTGGGCGCGGCGGCCAGCGCGAGGCTGGCGTGGCTGACGGTCAGCGGGCTGTTGCCGTAGAGGTTGGAGAGGTGGATGCGGGCCCGGGTGCCGCCGACGGAGGAGTGCACCACGTTGCGTATGGAGGTGTCGGTGATGCCGTCCTGGGTGTTCGGCTCGGCCGCGGCGGCGGCGGCGGACCACGTGCCGACCCAGGCGCCGGCGGCGGCCGGGTCGGCCGGGTCACGCGGGTCGGGCGCGGCGTTGATGTCGTCGCGCCCGCCGCCGACGCCGATGAATATCGCCGTCGAGATCAGCACCACTATGGCCGCCAGCCCGGCAAGCAGGGCATAACCCATGTTTCTGGTCATGCTCGTGATTCCCCTCGGGCGGACGGAGCCCACAGCTCCGGACAGTCGGCGGTGTCATGATCCCACGGATGGAGCAGCGCCCCGCACGCACAGACGCGAGTGGGCCGTCGATCGTTCCCTGCTCATGCGGTGCGGGGACAATGGCGTGACCGGGGGGTGGACAGGTGGAGCGGATGGAACGTACTGAATCGGGTGAAAAGCAAGCCGTCGGCGACGGGCGTGTGAGTGCACTCACAAGCGGTCCGGGTGTGTTCACCGCAGCCGACGAGGAGAAGCAGCGCGGCGTACGCGCGATGAAGGCCATCGCGACCGGCGCGCTGGCGGCGATGGCGTTGATCTTCGTCCTCGCCACCTGGGCGCGGAACTCGGGCGCGGGCGGCTGGGCGGGCTACGTGGCCGCGGCGGCCGAGGCGGGCATGGTCGGCGCGCTCGCCGACTGGTTCGCCGTCACGGCGCTCTTCCGGCGGCCGATGGGGCTGCCGATCCCGCACACGGCGATCATCCCGACGAAGAAGGACCAGCTGGGGCAGAGCCTCGGCGACTTCGTGGGGGACAACTTCCTGGCCGGCGACGTCGTACGCGGGCGGCTGCGCTCGGTGGGCATCGGCCGCAGGGTGGGCGCCTGGCTGGCCCGGCCCGAGCACGCGGACCGGGTCACCGAGGAGCTGGCGACGGCGCTGCGGGGCGCGCTCACGGTGCTCCGCGACGCCGACGTGCAGGCGGTGGTGGGCGAGGCGATCACCCGCCGGGCCGACGCGCAGGAGATCGCGCCCGGTCTGGGCACGATGCTGGAGAAGATCGTCGTCGACGGCGGCCACCGCAGGGTGGTGGACCTGGTGTGCGCACGGGCCTGCGACTGGCTGGAGGCACACGGCGACTCGGTGATGGACGCGGTGAGCGGAGGCGCGCCCGGCTGGACGCCGCGCTTCGTGGACCGCAAGATCGGTGAACGGGTCTACCGCGAACTGCTGCGCTTCGTCACGGAGATGCGGGACATGCCCGCCCACCCGGCGCGCGGTGCGGTCGACCGCTTCCTCACCGACTTCGCCCACGACCTGCGCACCGATCCCGGGACCAGGGAGCGGGTGGAGCGGCTCAAGCGGGACGTGCTGGGGCGCGGGGAGGTGCAGGAGCTGATCGCGTCCGCGTGGTCGTCCGTGCGCGGCATGATCGTCGCCGCGGCGGAGGACGAGCGGAGCGAACTGCGCGTACGGGCCCGTGCGTCGCTGCTGTCACTGGGCGCGCGGATGGCCGAGGACGGCCGCCTCCAGAGCAAGGTGGACGGGTGGATCGAGGGTGCGGCGGAGTACGTGGTGACCACCTACCGGGGCGAGATCACCTCGCTGATCGCCGACACGGTGGCGGGCTGGGACGCGGAGCACACCTCGCGGAAGATCGAGGCGCACATCGGACGGGACCTCCAGTTCATCCGGCTGAACGGCACGGTGGTGGGCGCACTGGCGGGTCTGGCGATCTACTCGGTGTCGCACCTGCTGGGTGCGTAGGGGGCGCGGCGGTTTGCCGTGACGGGCCGGGAACCGGTCCGCGGTGCCGGGCGGTGCTCCTGCCGCCGCGCCGTCCCACCAGGTGAACGGCGGGTTGTGCAGCGGCGCGTGCTCTTGGAGGATCGTCCGACTGAGCCTCGATGGCCGTCCCCATCGTGTCCACGACCTCGGGAGTGATGTTGAAGCTGCTGCGTGTGGGAACGAAGGGGGCCGAGCGTCCGGCCCTGCTCGACGGCGAGGGGACGCTGCGCGACCTGTCCGCACTGGTGCCGGACATCGACGGGGCGCTGCTTGCGGACGGCGCCGCGCTCGCCCGGATACGTACCGCGGCGGCGGGCGGGGAGCTGCCCGCGCTGGACGCGGCGGGGCTGCGTACCGGCCCGCCCGTCGCCCGGATCGGCAAGGTCGTCTGCATCGGGCTGAACTACCACGACCACGCGCGGGAGACCGGCGCCGCCGTACCGGGGGAGCCGATCCTCTTCATGAAGGCGCCGGACACGGTCGTCGGCCCGCACGATCCGGTGCTGGTGCCGCGCGGCAGCGTGAAGACGGACTGGGAGGTCGAACTGGCCGTCGTGATCGGCCGCACCGCCCGCTATCTGGAGACGGACGAGGAGGCGCTGGCCGCGGTCGCCGGATACACCGTCGCGCACGACGTCTCGGAGCGCGAGTTCCAGCTCGAGCGCGGCGGCCAGTGGGACAAGGGCAAGAACTGCGAGACCTTCAACCCGCTGGGCCCGTGGCTGGTCACCTCCGACGAGGTGCCCGACCCGCAGGCACTCGGGCTGCGGCTGTGGGTCAACGGCACGCTGCGGCAGGACGGCAGCACGGCCGAGCAGATCTTTCCGGTGGCCCGAGTGGTGCGCTATGTCAGCCAGTTCATGACGCTGTATCCGGGCGACGTGATCAACACGGGCACTCCGGCGGGCGTCGCGATGGGGCACCCGGAGCCCAAGCCGTACCTGCGGCCGGGCGACGTCGTCGAGTTGGAGATCGACGGCCTGGGCCGCCAGCGCCAGGAGCTGCGCGCCGCGTAGCGTGCGGAGGGCGTCGGCGCGACCGGGCCGGTTCGCGGCGCGGTGACGACTGCGCACTACCCCGGGGTGTTGTGGAGGGTGCAGCCCGAGGTGCGGTTGCTGCGGCTTGGAGTCGTCGTCCCGGGATGATGGGATGCGCACATGTGTGCAGGTTCCGGCGGGAGTTCGAGCTGATGACGCGATGGGTCAGGGTCGCCCGGGGTCCGTATCGGGAGTACGTCGGAGAGGTGGTCGAAGCGGCTGCGGATTCCGGGGCAGCCGGGTCCGGAGGGGGCACCGATTTCCCGGGCGAGGGCGGGAACGACGACCTGAGCGAGATATGGGCGGACGAACTGGTCCCCGTCCGTGTCGTCGGTGTGCTGACCGCACAGCCTGAGGTCGTGACCGTCGCAGATACGGATCTGCACCCTGTCGAGGACGTGATCGACGCGTTCCGGGCGTGGGTGGACGGCGATCACCTCTCCGCGGCGCGAGCCGAGGACCTGACGTTCTTCGTCGAACGCCTCGGCCTCCCCGCCGTGGACCTGGCCGCCGAGTGGGACGCGTACCGGGAGCACGAAGCGGCGGTGTGCGCCCGTGCCGAGGCCCGCCGGGCGGGTGTGCTGGCCGCGTTCGACCGGGACCTCGCCGGGCAGGGGGGTGCGGACGTGGTCCGGGCGTTGCAGCGGGATGCGGCGCGCTGGCTGCCCGACGCGACGCGTCGCGCCGTCGGCGGCCCCGCAGACTTCGAGGCCACACCCTTGGACCGCCTGTTCGAGGCCATCTTCGAAACCGAGGACCCAGGGCGCTCGGTCTGGGAACAGGCCCGCGAGCGCCGGCACTTCGCCGAACGTGCCGCGGCCGACGGCGCCTACCCGCGCTGGAAGGCGGCCCTTGCACAGCAGGAGGACCACCAGGGTCTGCGTCGGGCCGCCGCCGAGCGCGTACGGCGCGACCGGCCGGCGATCGAACGGCGTTGCCGAAACGTCTGGGGAGTGCGGCTGCCTGAATCGATCCTCCGGTTCTGGGAGTTCCTCCTTGCGCTGGGCCCGGTCGGACGTACTGCCTTCGACGAGGATCTGAACCTGCACGCGTGCGGAATCATGAGCGTCTTCGACGACCCGGCCTGGCAGCCGCCCGACGGCACGGACCCGCGGATGCACTGGCGTTACTACTGGGACCCGCCGGAGTTCGTCACCTTTCTCAACGGCTCCCACCCCGGCGACCACTACGGTCTGTGGTTCGACGACGGGCACACCTGTGCCGGAGTTCTCGGCCACAGCCCCAAGGACGATTCCGGCTTCGGCCTTCCCGCCGGGTACACACCTCTTGAGGTGGTTCGGGAGAAGATCGAGGACTTCCTCCTGAACCACGGCGGCGACGAGGACGACGGAGGAGGAGTACCTGCCCGCTACCGGGTCCAGTTGCTGCGGGAGACGCTGATGAGGTACGAGACGGGCGACCGCTTCGGTCAAGGCCGCGACTACGACCTCCCGCACCGGCGCGGCGACGACGACGGGTACGGCACCGCCGACCCGGCCCGCGTCACCACCCTCGACGGAGCGGGCGCCCTGGTCACCGGCGAGACCGTCCTCGACCGAGGGCCACAGCGCGCGAGTGAGGACCGGGCGCTGACCGACCGGATCCGCGAAGCGCTCACCACCGACGGGCCGGCCCTGGACACGCTGGTCGCGCAGGCGAAGGAGCGCTGCGACGCCGGCGACCCGGCCGAAGCGCTGGCCCTGGGCCGCGACCTGCACTTCATCAGCGACGTCAGCGGCCCGTCCGGCCGCACCCGCACCCGCACCCGCGTCCCCGAACGCGAACGCGAACGCCACGCCGCCGAACTCCTCGCCCTGGCATACCGGGCCCTCGGGCGCGACAGCCTCGCCGAACTCGCCGAACTCGACCTGCGCGAACGGAAAATCCCCTGGGCCGGGCCCGACGGAGTTCTCAGCTCCGGTCTTCGCTCCGGCGCTCTTCCGCCAGACACGGCTCAGGCCCGGCTCAGGCCCCCGGCTCCAGCGTGACCGTGCGGCCGGTGGTCGCCGAGTGGCGGGCCGCCTCCAGGACGCGCAGGGTGGCCGCCGCCTCCCGTGCCGGGACCGGCGGTGGTCCGTCGTCGCGCAGGGCGGCGGCGACGGCGGCGTAGTACGCGGGGTAGTCACCGTCGAGGGTGCGTACCGGCCGGCTGCCGTCGAGCGAGCCGAGGGTGCCCCAGGCGTCCTCGGGCTCCACGCCCCACGGCTGCCCGGCCACCGGCCGGCCGCCCGCCCGCAGCGCCGCCTCCTGGGGGTCGAGCCCATGCTTGACGTACGCGGCCTGGCTGCCCAGGACCCGGAAGCGCGGGCCGAGCTGGGCCGCCGTCGCGCTCATCCACAGGTGTGAGCGGACGCCGCTGTCGTGGGTGAGGGCCACGAAGGTGTCGTCGTCGGCGGCGGCGTCCGCGCGGCGGACGTCGGACTCCGCGTAGACGCACCGTGCCGGACCGAAGAGGGTCAGGGCCTGGTCGACGAGGTGGCTGCCCAGGTCGTAGAGGAGCCCGCCGAGTTCGGCCGGGTCGCCCGACTCGCGCCAGCCGCCCTTGAGCCGGGGCCGCCAGCGTTCGAAGCGGGACTCGAAGCGGTGCACGTCGCCGAGCGCGCCGTCGGCCAGCAGTGCGCGCAGCGTGCGGAAGTCGTTGTCCCAGCGCCGGTTCTGGAAGGCGGAGAGGAGCAGGCCGCGTGCGTCGGCGAGGGCGGCGAGCGCCTCGGCCTCGGCCGCCGTCGCGGCGAGCGGCTTGTCCACGACCACCGGGAGGCCCGCCTCCAGTGCCCGGCGGGCGAGCGCCACGTGGGTGCGGTTCGGCGCGGCGACCACGATCAGGTCGAGGGCGGCGGCGCCCGCGAACAGCTCGTCGGCCGAGGCGGCGGTACGGACGCCCGCGCCGTGTTCGGCCTCGATCCGCGCCCGGCGGCCGGGGTCGGCGGTGACCACCGTGTCGAGAGCGAGGCCGTCGGTGGCGGCGATCAGGGGCGCGTGGAAGAAGGACCCGGCCACGCCGTAGCCGATCAGACCGACGCGCAGGTCGGTGGGGGCAGCGTGCATACCGCCACCCAAGCACAACGCGCCCTGGCCGCCCGGCCGGAGGGGACGCCCAGCCGGAGGGGGCGGCGCCTTGCGCGGATGCCGCCGCGGCCGGTGCCCGCGCCGCCCCGCTGCCCGACGGCCACGTGCCCTACCACGCACGGTCAGGACCCGGACCGTCCCGCTCCTCGCGCAGCATGCGGCGGCCCCGACCGGGGTCCGGGAGGGCCGGTTACGCTGGCAGCGGCGGCCGGACCCACCGGCTGGCCCGAGCGACAGATGGCAGGAGCCGTTACGTGGCAGAGCGCAAGCCGATCGAGTCCTGGCTCACCGACATGGACGGTGTGCTGATGCACGAGGGCGTCCCCGTCCCCGGAGCCGACGCCTTCATCCGGCGGCTCAAGGAGTCGGGCCGCCCCTTCCTGGTGCTCACCAACAACTCGATGTACACCCCGCGCGACCTGCATGCCCGGCTCGCCCGGATCGGGCTGGAGGTGCCGATCGAGAACATCTGGACGTCCGCGCTGGCCACCGCCAAGTTCCTGGACGACCAGCGGCCGGGCGGCACCGCGTACGCCATCGGCGAGGCGGGGCTGACCACGGCGCTGCACGACATCGGGTACGTGCTCACCGACCACGCGCCCGACTACGTGGTGTTGGGCGAGACCCGCACTTACAGCTTCGAGTCGCTGACCAAGGCGATCCGGCTGATCAACGACGGCTCGCGCTTCATCGCCACCAACCCGGACGAGTCCGGGCCGTCCGCCGAGGGCGCGCTGCCCGCCACCGGCTCGGTCGCCGCGCTGATCACCAAGGCGACCGGGAGCGAGCCGTACTTCGTCGGCAAGCCCAATCCGCTGATGATGCGCGCGGGTCTGAACGTCATCGGCGCGCACTCGGAGACCAGCGCCATGATCGGCGACCGGATGGACACGGACGTCCTGGCCGGGCTGGAGGCCGGGATGGAGACCTTCCTGGTGCTGACCGGCCTCACCCGTCCCGAGGAGGTCGACCGGCACCCCTTCCGGCCCTCGTCGGTGGTCGACTCGATCGCCGACCTGGTGGACCGCGTCTGAGGCCTGGGCCGCAGCCTCCGCCCGGCAGGGCCCGCCCGCTTTCGCGGCGGGACCCTGCCGGGCAGGCGGGCCGACAGGCCCGGGGGGATCAGCGGGTCAGCAGGTGAGGCCCGAGCCCGGTGCCGTGCCGATGATCCCCGTGATGCGCTCGTAGCGGGCGACCCGTGCCGCCACCGACTCGGGGTTGCCGCCGTCGCACTCCAGGGCGCCGTTGAGGGAGCGGATGGTCTCGCCGAAGCCCGCTCCGCCCACCATGGCCTCGTGCGAGGTCATGGTGCCGGGGCCGTTCTGCGTGTTCCAGTACCACAGGGCCGTCTGCCAGGCCACGGACGGATCGCGCTCGACGAGCCAGGGGTCGTTGAGCAGGTCCAGGCCGAGCGCGTCACCAGCGGTCTTGTAGTTGAAGTTCCAGCTGAACATGATCGGTCCGCGCCCGTAGTACGCCTTCTGGCCCGCCGGGCATCCGTAGGGCTGGCTGTAGTCGCACTTGCGCCAGTAGTTCTCCTCGTTGATCTCCTTGACGTACTGGAGGCCGACCGACTCGAAGTCCGCGTGCGTCAGGAAGGCCGCCGCCTCGCGGGCCCGCGTCTGCGGTGTGCCGGTGTTGGCGAACCCCGGGTAGCTGTGCAGGGCGTCGATCAGCCCCTGGTAGGTGTAGAAGGGGTTGCGGTTCGGGAAGATCTCCTCGAACTGCGCCTCGCTGATGACGAAGTCCGACTCCCCTCCCGTGCACGCCTGCCGGTCCGACCAGGCGGAGGTGGAGCCCGGGGCCTCGTTCCGCGTCCACCACTTGGCGCTCCAGTTGCGCCCGTGGTGGGAGACCGTCTCACCGGCCGTGTACGTGCTGGTGGAACTCCACAGCGGCGCGCACGCGGGCGCGGCGGAGCCTTCGGCGGCGGCGCCGGCCTGGGGGAGGAAGACGGTCATGGCGAGGACGGCGCTCAGGACGGTCACGAATCTCTTGATGCGTTTCAGCGCTGCTCACTCCTTCGGTGCGGCGCGCCGAAAACCTCGGCAGGCCGACGTGGCGTGCGAACACTGAAGCCGAATGGTCTGGACCTGTCAATGTGCGGAGCGCGCCGCGACAAGGGGGTGCCGCCGCAGCCTGAATGGCGCAGCCGGGCGTGCGCGGCGGTCTCCCAGGGGGGATGTTCGGGAGCAGCGACCCGGAGGTTCCCATGGCCCGGACACCACTTCACCACGCCCGACGGCGTCCCCTGACCGCCGGCGGGCTGACGGCCGCCGTGCTGGCCGTGTGCACGGCGGCGTTCGGCGCGCTGCCGGCCGCCGCGGCGCCCGGCCCCGGCTCCGTCCCCGCCGCGCCCGTACCGGCCGCAGTCGCGGGCCCCGAGGGTGACGAACCGGGGGGCGACGATCCTGGAGGCGGCGACCCTGGCGGCGGCCGGGTCGAGGTGACGCCCCGCCAGGCCAAGCCCGGTGACTGGGTCGACCTGCGCGTCGACTTCTGCGCCGACGACGAGAGCGCCCTCGCCGCCTCCGACGCCTTCGTACGGGACGTCACGCTCGAACCGGCCGCCGACGACGCGCTCGTGGGCACCGCCCGCATCCGCCCCCGCGCCAAGCCCGGCGCGTACGAGATCACCGTCGACTGCCAGGTCGTGATCGACACCGGCGGCGGCGAGGGCACCGTCACCGTGGTCGGCGGCGGCGGTCACCACGAGCCGGCCGTTCCCACAGCGGCCCCCTCCGCCCCCGCGTCCCCCGTGGCGCCCGTACGCGCGGGCGGCGGCGGCACGGCCGGGGACGCCGACGGCACGGGCGGGGCGTCGCGCACCGCGGGGCTCGCCCTGACGGGCGGTGCCCTGGTCCTGGGCGCCGTGGCGTTCACGGTGCGGCGCAGGCGTGCGGCGGACCCGACCGGGCGCTGAGCCGCCGTGGCCGGGGACGAGGGAGTACGGCGCGGGCTGCGCGGCCGGGCCCTGAGCGGCGTGGTCTGGGCCGCGCTGCTGCTGGGGCTGTGGCTGTGGGCACGGGACATCACCGAGGGCGTGACCGGCGGCTTCTCCCTGGGCGAGGCCCCGGCGGCAGGCCGCCCCTCAGGCGACGGGCCGCCGATGCCCGCCGCGCACGACCCGGTGGACGGCACGGCCCGGCCGGTGCAGTTGGACGTGGCCGGTCTCGGCATCCACGCCCGCCTCGTCCCGCGCCCGCTGGACCGGGGCGGTGCCGTCACGGCGCCGCCGTATGCGACCCCCGGCGTGGCGGGCTGGTACCGCGACGGGCCGACGGCGGGCGAGGAGGGGGTAGCCGTGCTGGTCGGTCACGTCGACACCGACCGGAAGCCCGCGGTCTTCTATCCGCTCAGCAGCGCGCGGCCCGGCAGCAGGGTCGAGGTCACCCGGGGGGACGGGCTGGTGGCCGAGTTCACCGTGGAGTCGACGGAGGTGGTCGGCCGGGCGGAGTTCGACGCGGCCGAGGTCTACGGCCCGCGCGAGGAGGGCCGGGCCGAACTGCGACTGCTCACCTGCGGCGGCTCCTTCGACCGGGAGGCGCGCGCGTACACCTCCAACGTGGTGGTCTCCGCCTACCTCACCGGAACCCGACGCGTATGAGCCGCGGCCGCACACCTCCACCGGGGCGGCCCGCGAACGGAGCAACTCCGCCGCCCCACGGTTGCGGGCGCCCGGAGCGCCTGTGCAACGATGTTGGCCAGGACCGGTCCCTGGTCGTCTCCGAAGGGTCGTGGATGTACGGCACACACGCGGGCCGCGCGCGACGAGGCGCACGGGCCCGGCTGGCCGCCGCCGGCGCGGCGCTGGGCACGGCGCTCCTCGCGGGCTGCACCTCCGACGCGGACTCCGCCGACGAGGACCCGGCCGAGGACGGCAGCGCCAAGCAGCGTCCCACCTCGCAGGCGCCGTACTGGGTCAACCCGGACGGCAAGGCCGCCGAACAGGTGGCCGATTACCGCGCGGAGGGCAAGGACAAGCAGGCCGGGCTGATCGAGAAGATCGCCGCGCAGCCGGTGGCCGAGTGGATCATCGGGGACCCGCAGAGCGAAACCCGCCGGATCACCCTCGCCGCCGAGAAGGCCGGCCGCAGCGCCCTGCTGGTCCTCTACAATCTGCCCCACCGCGACTGCGGGCAGTACTCACAGGGCGGCTCGGGCAGTGCCCAGGAGTACCGCGACTGGCTGGGCCAGGTCGTGGCCGGCATCGGCGACCGCAAGGCCACCGTGATCGTGGAGCCGGACGCACTGCCCCACCTGCTGGAGGAGGGCTGCACCCCGCAGGAGTTCCACGACGAGCGCTACGCGCTGCTCGACGAGGCCGTCCAGAAGCTCACCGCGCTGCCGCACACCAAGGTCTACCTGGACGCGGGCAACCCGGACTGGGTCCGGGACGCGGGCGGCCTGGTCGAGCCGCTGCGCCGGGCGGGCATCGACGCGGCCGACGGCTTCGCGCTGAACGTCTCCAACTACCAGACGACCGAGTCGAACGTCGCCTACGGGAACAAGCTGTCGGCCATGGTCGGCGACAAGCCGTTCGTCGTGGACACCAGCCGCAACGGCAGGGGCCCGGCCAAGGGCCATGACGAGGAGTCCTGGTGCAACCCGCCCGGCCGCGGGCTGGGCGAGGAGCCCACGACGAGGACGGGCGAGGAGCGGGTGGACGCCTTCTTGTGGATCAAGCGGCCCGGGGAGTCGGACGGCGCGTGCAAGGGCGGCCCGGAGGCCGGTGACTGGTACCCGGAGTACGCGCTGGACCTGGCGCGGAACGCGGGCGGCTGACCGCGCTCCGAGCCCGTCGTACGCGCGGTGCCCCGGCGCCGTCAGTCCCCCGGCGGCGTCGGGGGCATCTCGGGCATCGTGGTGTGCGACTCGGCCGTGCGGTCGACCGGCACCTTCACCCAGACCGCCTCCGAGGGCACCCCCTCGCCGTCCACCGCGTTGACCATGTACCAGCCCGGCGGCACGAGCGAGGGGTCGTCCGGGATGGCCACCTTGACCCCGTCCGCCGTCTTCTCGTAGTCGAGCGCGAGGGAGCGCTGCTCGACGTTGGTGACGTGGGTGAAGGAGCCGGGCCGGATCAGCCGCATCTTCTTGACGGCGTCCGCGTCCTTGGTGCGGAAGGCCACGGACTCGCCCAGCTCCACCGTACGGCGCGGCTTGCCGGTGTCCTTCAGTTCGGGGCGCTCACCGTCCTGGTGGAGGTAGGGCGGGGTATAGATCTCGATGCGCTGGTCGAACTTGCCGGGCTTGGTGTCGGCGTCGTCGGAGAAGAGCGAGTCGGAGCCGAAGGTCATCACCCGGCCGTCCGGCAGCAACAGCCCGCCGGAGTGGTAGTTGCGGCCCACCAGCGGGTCGGCGACCTCCTTGAACTCGTTCTTCGCCGGGTCGTAGAGCGCCGCCTTCAGGACGTTGCTGCCGCTGCGGCCCCGGTACTCCCCCGAGCCGTTGGTGGTCAGCACCGTGTCGTCGGGCAGGATCACGCTGCTCGGGTAGCGTGCCTCGGCGTAGAGATCGGGTCCGTCCGTGAAGCGGGGGTGCTCCTCGCTCAGGTCGGCGATCCTGGTCTTCGCCGTCGACTTCGGGCTCTCGCCGACCCCGCCGCCGCCGAGCACCATGTACCGCTGGTCCTGGGCGGGCGGCAGCAGCACGGACATGGAGGTCTCCAGGATGCCCGCGTCACTCATGCCGGGCACCTCGGTGAACTTGTTGCTCTCCAGGTCCCACACTCCCGGGACCCGGCCCTTGTCGTCGGGTCCGTAGCCGGCGTTGGAGCCGGTGTAGAAGACCTTGCCGTCCCGGGCGAGGAAGAGCGCGGGGTAGGTGGGGAAGAAGCGTGTCTTGGGGAGGTAGCCCCACTTCTTCGTCTTCGGGTCGTAGATCTCGTTCTTGCCGGGGACGACCTGGCCGATCTCGTCCAGGCCGGAGACCGAGAGGACCGAGCCGTCCTCCAGAGTGGTCAGTGTCGGGTACCAGCGGGCCTCGCCCATCGGGTCGACGGTGATGTAGCGCTCGGCCACCGGGTCGAACTCGTAGGCGTCCTTGATGCCCTGGAAGTCCTTCTTGTCGAAGGAGAGCTTCTGGGCGATGCCGTAGACGTTCTCCTTGTCCCCGGCGCCCAGGCCCTGGATGCGGTACTGGTCCTGGGTGCCCGTCTGGTACTGCTTGCCCTTCTTCGGCGCCTCGACGTACACGCGCGCGCTGCTGGGCTCGACGGTCATCTTCCCGGTGTCCGGGTCCTTCACCTTCTTGGCGCGCGGGACGAGCAGGTTGCTGTGCGCGGTGAACGTCTTGCCGTTCTCCCGGCCGGTGAAGCGGGTGCCCTTCTTCAGGGTCTTTGCCTTGTCCGGGTTCTCGTTGTAGACGATCATCAGGCCACCGGCCTTCTCGACGTCGCCCTCCAGCGTCTCGTAGCGCTGGGTACCGCCCGCCACCAGCAGGTTTCCGTCCGGCAGCTGGGCGTGTCCGGCGCAGAAGAGGTCGGCGGGGGTGTCGATGTTCTTGAAGCTGTTCTTGACCGGGTCCCACAGGACGGTACGGAAGGTGCCCGCGTCGAACAGCTTCGAGTCGTTCCCGGAACCGGCCACCAGCAGCACCTTGCCGGTCTGCAGCAGCGCGGCGTGGATCGTGTTGATCTTGAACTCGTCGGGCACGTCCACCACGTCCCAGTGCCCGTTCACCGCCTTGTACCCGGGCTTGTTGATCTTGTAGTGGTGATACTTGTCCGAGGCGAAGTTGTAGAGCGCGGGACCGTTGAAACCCGCCAGCACGAACGCCGCCGCCGCACCGATCGCCAGGCGGCGGGTACGGCGGCTCGGGCGGTAGTTCATTTCTCACGTCCCCCAAGGGTGATGTGCAGGGTCTGTTCGGGGGCGGCGGGCCGGGGCGCGGGGTCCGGGGCGGCGCCCGGTGCCGGAGGTCCGCCGCCGGCCGGCGGTCCCTGGCCGTCCCGGACCGCGTTCCGGTCCGCGCCCCGGCCGCGGGGCCACCCGTGTTTGCGACCATGTTTGCGCTTCTTCTGCTCGGTACGGAGCGTGACGCGCCAGCCGATGATCGGAGCTGCGGTGATCAGCAGTGCCAGTGCGGCCCAGGTGAGCATCGCCGGGTGGTCGTGGCCGAGGGAGAACGAGCCGCCCAGCGAGCCGCCGAAGACGGCGATGAAGAAGAGATGCACGCGGAAGGTGCCGAAGAGGGTGTCGGGGCTGGCCGAGTCACCCTTGGGAGTGACCACGAACGTGCTCTTGCGGCGCAGCACCGTGTCGAAGAGCGAGCGCGCGTAGATCGGTGCGGACAGGGCCGACATCAGCATCCCGGCCAGTCCGCCGGACCCCTCGGGCTCGTGCGGGGAGACGTTGTGCCGCCGGTTCCAGATGTAGAGGCCGATCTGGAGCGCGGTGGCGTTGCCGTAGAGCATCATCCAGACGGCCGGGTCGATCTGCACGCCGGAGGCGCCCATGCCCAGGAAGAGCGCGCAGCTGAGGGCAGCCAGAATCCAGTTCATGGCGGAGATCGGGTAGAAGATCATCAGCATGGTGTAGTTGAAGAGCTTCCCCGGGCCCAGCGTGGTGACGCCGCGCCAGTACTGCTTGAAGATCGTCTCGTAGGTGCCCCGTGACCAGCGCAGCTGCTGGGTGAAGAAGTCCGTCCAGGCGTTCGGGCCCTCGCCGACGGCGAGCACGTCGGGGGTGTAGACCGAGCGCCACCGGTTGCCGGTCCCCGGGTTCCGGGCCCGGTGCATCTCGAAGCCGGTGGCCATGTCCTCGGTGATCGAGTCGTAGAGGCCGCCGATGCCCTTGAGCGCGGAGATCCGCACGGCGTTGCTGGTGCCGACGAACATCGGCGCCTCGTAGTGGTTCCCGGCGCGTTGGATGAGGGCGTGGAAGAGGAACTGCTGGCTCTCGGCGGCCTTGGTGACGAAGTTGTCGTAGTTGCCGTAGACCTGGGGGCCGATGACGAAGCCGACGTCCGGGTCGCGGAAGTAGCCGAGCATCCGCTCCAGGTAGTTGGGCAGCGGCACGTGGTCGGTGTCGACGGAGGCGAAGTAGTCGTACGCGTCGCCGTGCGCGTCCAGCCAGGCGTTGTAGTTGCCGTGCTTGGTCTTCGCGCGGTGCGGCCCCCTCTCCTGGTTCCAGCGGGCGACGCCCTTGCGGCTGAAGTGGCGTACGCCCAGTCGGCGGCAGACCTCCTTGACCGCAAGATCGTCCCCCTCGTCCAGCAGCCAGACGTGCATCAGCCCGCGGTGCCGGATGCGTACGGCCGCCTCCAGGGTCCTGGTGACCATCTCCAGCGGCTCCTTGCCGGGTACGAAGGAGGTCAGGAAGGCGACCTTGGTGCCGGGCTCGGGGACCACCGGGACCGGGTCGCGTGCGACGAGGGTGGCGTGCGCGTTGGAGATCACGTTCATCGTGCGGAACAGCTCGATCAGGCCGATCGCGACCAGCATCACGATGTCGAGCTTGAGCACCAGGCCCGAGACCTCGCCCCCGTCCCGGTCCGTCCAGTGCCGCGGCTGCATCAGCCAGATCAGCAGGCCCGCCGACAGCAGCGGGGCGAGGCACAGGAGGACGGCGGCGCGGATGCGGTGCGGCTCGTCGGCCAGCAGGCTGCGGTACCGCACCCGGTAGGGCTCACCCGCCGGGGGCTGGGTGAGCGGGCCGGCGAGGCGGCTGTAGTGCTCGTAGTCGTAGCGGGGGAGGGCCTTGCGCGTCCGGCCGGGCGGCGTCCGGCCGTGTGCCGCCTGGCCGTCCGACGCCGCGCCGCCCGTGCGCAGGTGGCGCGGCAGCCGCAGCCGGGTGGTCTGCGACGGGTCGCCCGCGGAGTGCGGTGGCGGCCCGGCTTCCTCGGTCGTCGACGTCATGAATCCTTCCCCCTGTACACGGCGCTGCGCGTCGTGGCTCGCGCCCGCTTCTCCGGTCCCTCTCACACGGGCGAGGCGGCTGCCGGTTTCGGGCCGCCGATCGCGGAGAAGGTGTTCCGATTCCATGCCGCGTGGGGTCAATCGCACTGGTGAGAGGCGCTGCTTGAGGTGGGGCTGCACATTCCGGTTGACCGCTCTCCCGCGCGCTGACTTTACGGCAGGCTGTCGGGAGAATCCGCATGATCGCAAGAATGAATTACAGCGTTTTGCTCCCTTTTGCTCCGTATGGACGGGAGTAGTGGTGACGGACGCGTCGTCAGAACGTGCAGACAGCATGGTCAGGCTGTAACCCCGGGTAAGGATCAGGCCTGCGCATGGCGCGCGTCGGGGAGTATGGACGAGTCGCCGAACAACGGGAGTACGGATGCCGCTCGCCGAAATCCTGACCGCCGCCTGGCAGCTGCGCCACCGGACCGCGGGCGCCGCGCGCGGGCGCGCCGTGCTGGGTCTGGCGGGCGCGCCGGGCGCGGGCAAGTCCACGCTGGCCCGCACGCTGGTGGCGGAGCTGACGGCGCGGCACGGACCGCGCAGCGTGGCCTACCTGCCGCTGGACGGCTTCCACCTCTCCGATCCCCAGCTGGTCCGGCTGGGCCTGCTCGACCGCAAGGGCGCGCCCGCCACCTTCGACGTACACGGCTACGCGGCCCTGCTGGCCCGGGTCGCGGCCTGCCGCGAGCACGACATCTACGTGCCCGACTACGACCGGGTGGCGGACGCCCCGATCGCCGCGCGCCACGTCGTGCCCCCGGAGGCGGAGCTAGTGATCACCGAGGGGAACTACCTCGCCTGCGAGCTGCCCGGCTGGACCGAGGCCCGGCGGCACCTCGACGACCTCTGGTACGTGGACGCACCGGACGCCGTACGGGAGTGGCGGCTGCTGGAGCGGCGGCTCGCCCAGGGCACCGCCCCGCAGGAGGCGCGCGACTGGCTCCGCCGCAGCGACATCCCCAACGGCGAGCTGGTACGCGCCTCGCGGGACCACCCCTGGGTGAGCCGCCGCGTCAGCTCGCCCCTGGACGGCCCGGCCGCGGCGCCGGACGGCCCGCCCGGGCCGGACGCCCGCTGAGCCGCGCGCGCCGCGCCTGTCCGGTGTCCGGCGTGCGGTATGGATGGGGGCAAATCGCCCGCGTCCAAGGAACCGCCCATGCGCAACAGCCCCCTGCTCGCCGAGCTTCGCGACGCGATCACCCCGCGCGCCTTCCTGCTCATGGTGGGCGTGCTCCTGGTACAGCTCGGCTTCCTCCTCTCCTACATCGGCGCCTTCCACCACCCCGAGGCCCAGCGTGTCCCGCTCGCCGTCGTCGCCCCCGCCGAGGTCGTCGAACGGCTGGACACACTGCCCGGCGAGCCGGTCGGCACCACTGCCGTACCCGACGAGCGGGCCGCACGGGAGCGGATCATGCGGCGGGAGGCGCAGGGCGCGTACGTCATGGACCCGCGCGGCACCCGGGACACCGTGCTGGTCGCCTCCGGCGCGGGCAACTCCGTGACCCAGGCCGTGACCGAGGTCGCCCGTGAGTTCGCCGCCGCGCAGAACCGCACGGTCAAGGCGGAGGACATCGCACCGGCCGGGGCGGGCGACCGGGGCAGCCTGACCGCCTTCTACCTCGTCATCGGCTGGCTGGTCGGCGGCTACCTGGCGGCGTCCATGCTGGGGATCACGGCCGGGGCGCGCCCGGCCACCACGCGCCGCGCGGTGCTGCGGCTCGTGGTCATGGCCCTGTACGCGGTGGTCTCCGGCCTGGGCGGCGCGCTGATCGTCGATCCGGTGCTGGGGGCGCTGCCGGGCCACTTCGCGGCGCTGTGGGGGATCGGCACGCTGGTGGTGCTGGCGGCGGGGACGGCGACGATCGCGCTCCAGGTGATGTTCGGCGTGGTCGGCATCGGCCTGGCCATCGTCCTCTTCGTCGTCCTGGGCAATCCCAGTGCGGGCGGCGCCTACCAGCGGAGCATGATCCCGCCCTTCTGGCGCGTCATCGGCGACTGGCTCCCGCCGGGGGCCGGTACGACTGCCATCCGCAACACCGTCTACTTCGACGGCAACGCGATGACGGGTCCGATGTGGGTGCTGGCCGTCTGGGCCCTCGCGGGCGTCCTGTTCACCCTGGTGTGTGCCGTTCGTCGGCGGGACACCGAGCTGCCCGCCCTCAGCCGCTACCCGGCGATGCGGCCCGACTGAGGCGGGCGGGCGAGAGGGCCGGAGCGCAGGAAAACACCGCAGGCCGACGAGGAACTCGCCGACCTGCGGTGGGTGTCTGTGCGCCGTCAGGGACTCGAACCCCGGACCCGCTGATTAAGAGTCAGCTGCTCTAACCAACTGAGCTAACGGCGCCTGCTGACAGGAATCATCATACCCACCCCGCGAGGGTGCTCCCGACCACCGGCCGGCGCGCGGGTCAGATCGCCAGCGAGAGCATGACCGGCGCCGCCCGCTGGTTGAGCGCCTCGGCCGCCTTGCGCAGCCGGTGGGCGTCCTCGACCGGGAGCGAGAGGGCCAGGCAGCCCACCGAAGCCCCGGCCGTGACCGGCACGGCCGCGCAGACCGTGCCCACCGCGTACTCCTGGAGGTCGAGTACGGGGACGGTGGGCGGCTGCTGGTCGAGGGCGTTCAGCAGGAGGCGCTCGTCGGTGATCGTGCGGGAGGTGAGGCGGGCGGTGCGGTGCCGGGAGAGGTGGTCCTTGCGGCCGTCGTGGTCGAGCTGGCCCAGCAGGCACTTGCCGATCGCGGTGGCGTGCACGGCGGAGCGGAAGTCGACCCACTCGTTGACCATCGGGGTGCTGGGGCTCTCCGAGTACCGCATGACCTCCATCTCGCCGTCGGTGTAGCGGCTGAGGTAGATCGCGGCGCCCAGGGCGTCCCGCAGCTCGGAGAGCGTGCGGTCCAGCCGCTCGCGCAGCGCGCGGCTGCGGTCGCCGCCGGAGCCGAGCAGCACCAGCGACTCCCCGACGACGTACGTCCCGTCCGCGACCTGCTCCAGATAGCCCTCCCGGCGCAGCATCAGCAGCAGGTGCGCCAGATGCCCCGAGGGCAGTCCGGTCTCCCGGCTGAGCTGGTCCTCTCCCATGCCGTCGCGGTGCCCGGCGACTGATTCGAGTACGCGCAGCGCGTACTGCACCGAGTGGAACGGCGCGGTCGGTTCCGGCCTGAGCGCCACGGTGCCCCCTGTGGTTGTGACCGTCTGCTCCGTGACCAGAGCTGGGGGTCACGGGATACGTATCACGATAGCGCTCAACGGGCCCTGGTGCGGCGGTTGTCGCCGCTATCGGCATATGCCACACGCGGGTGCGGCCCCCGCCTTCCGTCAGGCGTCAGGGGGGCGGGGGCCGCGGCGTCCGTTCAGCGGATCACAGGACCGCGCTGAGGAACTCCCGGGTGCGCTCGTGCTCGGGGTCGGAGAACATCTTCTCCGGCGAACCGGACTCGATCACCCGGCCCGCGTCGAACATCAGGACGTCGTCGGAGATGTCCCGCGCGAAGTTCATCTCGTGCGTGACGCAGAGCATCGTGATGTCCGTGGTGTGCGCGATGTCGCGCAGCACGTCGAGCACGCCGGCCACCAGCTCCGGGTCGAGTGCGGAGGTGACCTCGTCCAGCAGGAGCACCTGCGGGCGCATCGCGAGCGCGCGGGCGATCGCCACCCGCTGCTGCTGGCCGCCGGAGAGCTGGCTCGGGTACTTGTCGATGTGCTCGGTCAGACCGACCAGTTCGACCAGTTCCCGGGCGCGCTGCTCGGCCTCGTCCTTGGAGAGCCCGAGCACGTGCACGGGGGCCTCGGTGATGTTCCGCAGCACGCCCATGTTCGGGAAGAGGTTGAACTGCTGGAACACCATGCCGATGTTCTTGCGCACCTCGCGCACGTGGCTCTCGCCCGCCGGGACGAGCTTGCCGCCCCGCTCCTCGTGGGTGAGGTACTCGCCGCCCACCTTGATGGTGCCCTCGTCGGGCTTGATCAGGGTCATCAGCAGCCGCAGGATCGTCGTCTTGCCCGATCCGGAGGGGCCGATGAGGGTGACGTGCTTGCCGGACGAGACCGTGAAGTCCAGGTGGTCCAGGACGACGTTGGTGCCGAACCGCTTCATCACGCCGTCGAAGCGGATCAGTTCGCTGCCGTCGGCGGCCGGGTTCGCGGTTTCTTTCGAAGTGCTGTTCTCAGCGGACAAGACGACGCTCCAGGGCTCGAAGGAGAAGAGAAGCCGGGTAGGCGATGACAATGAAGGCGACTCCGACCACGGTCAGCGCCTCGGTGGTGAAGGTCTCATTGCTGTACGCCTGGGCCTCGCCGAGCATCTCGAAGGCCCCGATGACCGCGATCATGGGGGAGTCCTTGAGCATGGAGATGACGTAGTTGCCCAGGGCGGGGATGACCCGGCGGATGGCCTGCGGCAGGATCACCGAGGTCCAGGTACGGGTCTTGGGCAGGCTCAGCGCGGTCGCCGCCTCCCACTGCCCGGCCGGCACGCCGTCGATGCCGGCCCGGTAGACCTCAGCGGTGTAGGTGGAGTAATGCAACCCGAGACCGACGATGCCGGTAGCGAGCGGAGACATCGAGGGTCCCCACTCGGGCACCACGTAGAAGAGGAAGAACAGCTGCACCAGCAGCGGGGTGTTGCGGATGAACTCGGTGATGCCGATCACCGGCCAGCTGATCCACTTGACCGTGGAGCGCTGGGCGATGGCCCACACCAGGCCGAGCGAGAAGGCGATCAGCGAGCCGATGGCGAGGGCCTGAAGGGTGACCAGCACCCCGTCCCAGAACCGCGGCATGAATTCGTCGACAACCGACCAGTCCCACTTGTTCATCCCATACCTCCTGCGACCTGGCTGCCGGCCTGGTCGGTCTCACCACGCGCGCTGAGCTTGCGGCTGATGAAGCCCGGCTTCTTCTCGAGCCCCTGCCCGATGTTGCGCTTCGCGTGCCGCTCCAGCGCCCGCATGCCGCGGGTGAGGGTGAAGGCCATGGCGAAGTAGAGCACCAGGAGCAGGGTGTAGATCGGGGCACTCTCGTTGCTGCCCAGCCGGACGAGGTTGCCCGCGAAGAGCATGTCCGCGACGGTGATCGTGGAGACCAGCGCCGTGCCCTTCAGCAGCTCGATCAGCAGGTTGTTGAACGGGGGGATCATCTCGGGCCACGCCTGCGGGAGTTCGATCCGGCGCAGCCGCTGCATGCGCGTGAAGCTGAGCGCGATGCCCGCCTCACGCTGGGCGGGCGTGACGGCCGCCAGCGCGCCGCGCACCACCTCGGAGCCGTACGCCCCGTAGGTCAGGCCCAGCGCGCTCACTCCGGCCCACATGGGGACCAGCTGCCAGCCGAAGAGCGGCAGGGCGAAGAACATCCAGAACATCAGCACGAGCGCCGAGGTGCCGCGGAAGATCTCGAAGTAGGTACCGGCAAGGAAGCGCACGATCCAGTACTGCGAGGTGCGCAGGACGCCGACGAGCAGGGCGACCGCACCGGCCAGCGCCGCGCTGTAGAGCGTCACCTGGATGGTGATCCAGATGCCTGGCAGGAACCAGGTGGTGAACATGCCTGAGGTCATCATCAGCCACACAGCTCCTTCGCGGTCTTGTCGGTCATCTCGTTCCTGCCGAAACCGTACGGTTTGACGATCTTCAGCAGCTCTTCGTAGTTGTTCTCCTTGAGCTTGTGAATCTCCTTGTTGAACTCGTCGCGGAAGTTCTTCTCCGACAGGCGGAATGCGAAGCCGCCCGCACCGTAAGCCGGCTCGCCGTCCACGACGGGCTGGAACGCCTCGGTGGCCTCTGCACGCTTCGAACCCGCGACGGCGCCCTTGACCGTCACGTTGGTGCCCGCGAAGGCGTCCACGCGGCCCGTTTCCACCGCGCTGAGACCGGCCACCTGGTCGGGCAGGATCAACATGTCCTTGATGCCCGCCGCCTCGGCGTAGGCAATCTCCGCATATGCCTTGCCGGTGGCGAACTTGAGCCCCTTCTTGGCAATGTCCTCGTATCTCTTGATTCCGTGCGGATTGCCCTTTCGCACGATGAAGGAGTCCAACATGATGTAGTCCGGATCGGCGAAGAGCACCTGCTCACAGCGTGTCGCGTTGATGTACATCCCCGCGGAGACGACATCGAACTGCTGCGCCTTGAGTCCGGGGATCAATGCCCCGAAATCCACCGGGATGGCCTTGATGGTGGGGATGCCGAGCCGCTTGAAGACGACCTCGGCGATCGCCGGGGCCTCGCCGGCCGGGTCGCCGTCGTCGTCGATGTAGCCGAAGGGGGGCTCGCTGGCGATGCCGACCTTCACCGACCCCTGGTCGCGCAGGCGAGCCAGCAGGTCGCCTCCTTCCACCTTCCCTTCGTCCGGTGCCCGACTGCACCCGGCGATGCCGAACGCACCCAGAGCCGCCGTGCCCGCCAGGAGCGAGCGGCGGCTGAACCCTTTTCCGATGAATGGCGTATGTGCCCTAAGTGGTGGAGCCATGGGCGCGCGGCTACCCACGCTGCCGAGAGTTATGCGGATTGTTTCCAGCCCTTGACGTGGTCGTTGTCGTGTTGTCCGCTGCGTCAGTATTGACACGTAACCGATCAGTCTTGGGAGGCAAGATGCCGGACCGCTTCATCGAAGTGTCCCTGGCCAAGCGGGGTGTGAGTTGCACGGCCAAGTTGCTCGACGACCGTGCCCCGATCACCTGCGCCGCGGTGTGGGACGCGCTGCCGCTCGGTGGTGACGTTTATCACGCCAAGTACGCCCGGAATGAGATCTACGCGCTGATTCCGCCCTTCGCTCCGGAGGAGCCGCCCCTGGAAAATCCCACTATCACCCCCATTCCGGGTGACCTGTGCTATTTCACATTCACTGAGACCCAGCTGGGCACCAAGTCCTACGGCTACGAGGCCGAGGCCGACCACCAGGGCCGCAAGACGGTGATCGACCTCGCCCTCTTCTACGAGCGGAACAACCTGCTCATCAACGGAGACGCCGGCTGGGTCCCCGGCATCGTCTGGGGCAGCGTCGTGGACGGCCTCGACCGGATGGCGGACGCCTGCCAGGACCTCTGGCGGGCGGGCGCACTGGGCGAGACGCTCAACTTCCGCCGGGTGTAGCGGACGTCGGGCGGCGCGAGGAATCCCCTCGCGCCGCCTGCGCCACCGCCCTACGCCTTCGTGGCGGGCCCCGGACCGGGCACGGGCAGCGATCCGAGCCCGGCCCGGGGTGCCGGGATGTCGGCGGCCCCGGCCGCGTAGAGGGCGTGCGCCGCCCGCAGCACCAACGCGTCGGAGTGGCGTGCGGCAACCAGCTGCACGCCTACCGGCATGCCGTCCCCGTCCACCCCGCAGGGCAGCGAGCAGGCAGGCTGCTGCGTCATGTTGAACGGGTAGGTGAACGGCGTCCAGCTCGTCCAGCGCGGATCGACCGAGCCCGCGGGCACCTCGAGCCCGAGCGCGAACGCGGTGATCGGCATGGTCGGGGTGACCAGCAGGTCGTACTCGCGGTGGAAGTCGCCCATCGCCTTGCCCAGAGCCATGCGCACGTCCACCGCGGCCAGGTAGTCCACCGCGCTCGCCCGCCGGCCCTCCTCGCAGACCTCGCGCAGCGCCGGGTCCATCGCCGCCCGCTGCTCCTCGGTGAAGTACTGGGTGATCCGGGCCGCCCCGGCGAACCACAGGGTGTGGAACGCCTCCACCGGGTCCGGCAGCGGCGGATCGGTCTCCTCGACGTGCGCGCCCAGCTCCGCCAGCCGCTCCACCGCGCGCCGCACGGCCGCGGCGACCACCGGGTCGACCTCCACCTGCCCGCCGAGCGTGGGGGAGTAGGCGATCCGCAGCCCGGCCACGCCGTCGGTGAGCCCCTCCCGGAAGCCGGACGGCACCGGGCCGAGCTGCGACCAGTCGCGCGGGTCGGGAGCGGTGATCACGTCCATCAGCAGCGCGCTGTCCGCCGCGTCCCGCGTCATCGGGCCCACGTGCGCCAGCGTGCCGAAGGCGCTCGCGGGGTACATCGGCACCCGGCCGTACGTGGGCTTCAGCGCGAAGATCCCGCTGAAGGAGGCGGGGATGCGCACGGAGCCGCCCGCGTCCGTCCCCAGGCTCAGCGGGCCCGCCCCCAGGGCCACGGCCGCCGCGCCGCCGCCGCTGGAGCCGCCCGCGGTGCGCTCCGGGTCGTACGGGTTGCCCGTCGCGCCGTGCCGCGGGCTGTCGGTGACGCCCTTCCAGCCGAACTCCGGGGTCGTCGTACGGGCCAGCAGGACCGCGCCGTGCTCGCGCAGGCGGGCGACCGAGGGGGCGTCCTCGTCCCACTTCTGGCCCTCCTCGCCGACCGACCAGGAGCCCTTCAGGGTCGGGATGCCGCGCTGGAGCAGGATGTCCTTCACGGTCACCGGCACGCCGTCGACCAGCCCGGCGGGCTCGCCGCGGCCCCAGCGCTCCTCGCTGGCGCGGGCCTGGTCGAGCGCCTCCTCGGCGTTGAACCGGACGAAGGCGTTCACCTGCGGCTGTACGGCCTCCGCCCGCGCGAGCGTGGCCTCGGTGACCTCGAGCGGTGAGAAGTCACGAGCGGCGTACCCGGCGGTGAGCTGGGTCGCGGACAGAGCGGTGAGATCGGACAACGCGTGCTCCTCGGATCGATGCGGTCGAGCAGGAGGGGTGGGTCAGAAGGGGTGAGACGGGAGTTGTCGGGCAGGAGTGGGCCCCCGCCCCGGGAGGGGGCGGGGGAGTGGCGGAGGCGGGGCGGCGCGCGGCCGGTCAGCTGCCGCCGGGGACGTAGCCGAGCTGCTTGTCGACCACGTTCAGCAGCGGCTCGCCCGCCTCCCACCGGTCGAAGTTGTCCAGAAACTGCTCGGCGAGGTCGTCCCGCCAGCCGATGGTGTCGCCGCTCATGTGCGGCGAGACGAGCAGCCCCGGCACGTCCCACAGCGGGCTCTCCACCGGCAGCGGCTCCTCGTGGAAGACGTCCAGCGCAGCCCCGGCGATCCGGTGCGAACGCAAAGCCTCGACGAGATCGGCCTCGACGACATGCTGCCCGCGGCCGACGTTGACGAAGCGGGCCGTCGGCTTCATCTGGGCGAAGGCCGACGCGTCGAACATGCCGCGCGAGGAGTCGGTGAGCGGCGCGACGCACACCACCCAGTCGGCCTCGCCCAGCAGACCACCGAGCGCGTCGTTCGCGTGCACCCGGCCGAAGTCCGGGTCGCCGGACCGTTCGGTGCGGCCGACGAGGTCGACGGTGACACCGAGTGCCATGAGAGTGCGCCCGATTTTTCGTCCGATCGGCCCTGATCCGACGACCACGGCCCGAGTTCCGCCGACCCGGAATGTCTCTCGGTGCCGCCAGCGCCGCTGGCGCTGCAATTCCCGGCTGCCGTGGAAATCCTTGGCCATGGCGAGCACGAGCCCCGCCACGTATTCGGCGATGGGCTGGTCGAAGACACCTCGGGCATTTGTGAGAATCGTCTCCGAAGAGGCCAGTTCGGGCAGCAGCCGGTCGACGCCCGCACTGGGCGTGTGCACCCAGCGCGGCCGGGCGCCGGGGCCGGGCCAGGCCGCGCGCACGGCGTCGGACAGGAAGTCCCACACGAGCAGGACGTCGGCCTCCGGAAGGCGCTCTGCCAGCGTCTTCTCGTCGGCGTGCACCACGCGGGCACGCCCGGCGAGGCGGCCGAGACGGGGAAGTGGATCAGCATCCAGGACAAGAACACATGTTTCGGACATTGGAAGGAAACCGTTTCGAAACGAGGGGCGGCTGGGCTCTTCGGACAGGCGCGGGGACAGCGCGCGGACGGCGTCGCAGATGCGAGGATTGACCACGGTAGGGAGAGCGAACTACCTTCGTCAACAAAGGCATCTGTCCCGGCGTTCCCGGCGTCTGACCGGTTATCTCTTTCTTTGGCCCGTGCCACCCCTCCGTCTCTTTTTGGGGCTCGAAATGGATGTCTCCTTCCTTGGTGGACCGCAGCCGCAGCGCGGCGTCGGAGTCGTCGCGCCGTTCGACTTCGCGCTCGATCGCGAGCTATGGCGCTGGGTGCCCGACGACGTGTCGCTGCACCTCACCCGTACCCCCTTCGTCCCCGTCGAGGTAAGCCTCGACCTGGCCCGCCTCGTGAGCGAGCACGAAACGCTGCACGAGGCCGTACTCGCACTGACCGCGGTGGCTCCGGAGGTCGTGGCCTACGCCTGCACCTCGGGCAGCTTCGTGGGCGGCACCGCTGGTGAGAAGGCCATGACCGTGGCCATGCAGCAGGCCGGCGAAGTGCCGACCCTGACCACCTCGGGTGCCGCGCTGGAGGCGCTGCGTGAACTGGGCGCGCGCCGCGTCGCGATCATCACCCCGTACACGAAGTCGGTCACCGACTCACTGGAGGACTATCTCGGCGAGGCCGGCATCGCGGTCACCGGGCGCAGCTACCTCGGTCTGACCAGCCACATCTGGAAGGTCCCGTACCGGGACGTGGTCGACATGGCCCGCGAGGCCGTCGTCGACGCCCCGGACGCGCTCTTCATCAGCTGCACCAACCTGCCGACCTACGACGTGATCCCGCAGCTCGAAGCGGAGCTGCGGATGCCGGTGCTGTCGGCGAACCAGGTCACCATGTGGGCGGCGCTCCAACGCATCGGCAAACAGGCCGTCGGCAACTACCAGGCGCTGCTCGACCCGGTGGCGCGACGCGGCCCGGCCGCCATGGCGCCGCTGGAGCCGTGCGGTCCGGGCGAGCAGTACGGCCCAGGCGACGCGTACGCGCAGGGCGAGCAGGCCGAACCCGGCCCGGTCGAGCCGTCGCACCCCGCGGGCCCGGTGGGGCCCGAGGCCGCGCTGACCGGCGCGGACCAGGGCGGCGGCGAGCCGCTGGACACCTTCGACCCGCAGTTCCCGCCCGCCGGGCCCGACGACAGGGCCGGCGGCCAGCCCCCGGTGTGACCCGTGCCGGGCCCGCGGAGCCCGGCTTCCCCCGTATCCCGCTGCCGGGCCCGGAGCCCCGAGCCCGGCAGCCACGCGCGCGCCCGCACGCGCGCGGCCCACGTACGGCATCCCCCTCCACCGGCGCCCGCCGGTGGCTTCACGCGAAGGAGAACACATGGCACAGGCGGTGGGGTTCCTCTACCCCGGCTACTCGGCGGAGGACGACTTTCCGCGGCTCGAGGGCATCCTGCGGGAGGCCGGAGCAGACGTACGGCTGCCGCTGGTGCACACGGACATCGGCGAGGACGCCCACCGCGTCGACGCCCTGCTGGAGATGGGCTCGGCGGCCCGGCTCGCCGCCAAGGTGGAGGAGGTCAAGGACCTCGGCGCCGAGGCGGTCGTCTGGGCCTGCACCAGTGCCAGCTTCGTCTTCGGCTGGGACGGCGCGCACGAGCAGGTGCGCGAGCTGTCCGCCACCGCGGGCCTGCCCGCCTCCAGCACCTCCTTCGCCTTCGCGCAGGCCGTACGCGCGCTCGGTGCCGAGCGGGTCGCCATCGCGGCGACCTACCCGGAGGACGTCGCGGAGCTGTTCACCGCCTTCCTGAAGGCGGCGGGCTCGGAGGTGGTGGCGATGCGCGGCAGCGGCATCATCACCGCGGCCGAGGTGGGCACCTGGGGCCGCGAGGAGGTCCTCGCGCTGGCCCGGGGAGGCGACCACCCGGACGCCCAGGCCGTCCTGCTGCCCGACACCGCCCTGCACACGGCGGCCTGGATTCCCGAGCTGGAGGAGGCCCTGGGCAAGCCGGTGCTGACCGCGAACCAGGTCACCGTGCGCGAGGGGCTCCGGCTGCTCGGCGTCTCGGCGCGCGTGCCGGCCCTGGGCGCGCTCTTCGCCTGAGAGCCTGCCGGGTCGCCTCCGCCCGGGCGCTCCCGTCCCGCCCCTGGCGCACCAGGGGCGGGACGGGAATAGCCGGGCGCCGCGCCCGGTTGCCGCCCTGGGAGGCGCAGCCACAGGCAGGCAGGGCGCCGGACGCAGGGCGAACGAGGAGGCGGGGCCGGCCGTGGCCGACGAAGGCAGCGACGACACACGCGGCGACGACACACGCGGCAGCGCCGTACGGGGCGACGCCATACGCGGCGAGGCCCGGGGCACCGCCCCCGTACCGCTCTCCGTGCTGGACCTGGCGACGGTCGGGGAGGGCTGCACCGCGACGGACGCGCTGCGCACCTCCGCCCGCCTCGCCCAGCTGGCCGACCGGCGCGGCTTCACCCGCTTCTGGGTGGCCGAGCACCACTCCATGCCGGGGGTAGCCAGCTCGTCCCCGGCGGTCCTCCTCGCCTCCCTCGCCGCCCGCACGGAACGCATCCGGCTGGGCTCGGGCGGCGTCATGCTGCCCAACCACGCACCGCTGGTGATCGCCGAGCAGTTCGGCACCCTGGAGGCGCTGGCCCCCGGCCGGATCGACCTCGGCCTGGGCCGGGCGCCCGGCACCGACGGCGCGACCGCCGCCGCGCTGCGCCGCACGGAGAACCTGCGCGAGGGAGCGGACGAGTTCCCGCAGCAGCTCGCCGAGCTGACCCGCTTCCTGGACGACGACTTCCCCGACGGGCACGCGTACGCCCGCATCCACGCCGTCCCCGGCCCGGTGCAGGGCGGCACCGCCCGGCCGCCGGTGTGGCTCCTCGGCTCCTCCGGGTTCAGCGCGCGGCTCGCCGCCTCCCTCGGCCTGCCGTTCGCCTTCGCTCACCACTTCTCGGCGGCACACACCGTCCCGGCCCTGGAGCTGTACCGCGAGACCTTCCGGCCCTCCGCCGCGCTGGCGCACCCGTACGCGGTGATCGGCGTCTCGGCGCTGGCGGCCGAGGACGAGGCGGCGGCGCACCGCCAGGTGCTCACCGGCGCGCTGGCCATGCTGCGGCTGCGCACCGGCCGTCCGGGGCTGATCCCGACGCCCGAGGAGGCGGCGGCGTACTCCTTCAGCGCCGTCGAGCGGGACTTCGTGGACGGCTGGCTGGGCAACGTGGTCAAGGGGACGCCCGAGGCGGTACGCGAGGGCCTGGACGCCCTGGTCAAGCGCACCGGGGCCGACGAGCTGATGATCACGGCCAACGCGCACACCCCCGAGGCGCGCGTCCGCAGCTACGAACTGATCGCGGACGCCTACGGGTTGCCCGTGGGCCCCGCCTGACCGGGGCGGCCCTGGAGGTACGGGGGCACGCCCGGCTCAGCCCAGCAGCGCCGTGATCCCCTCCGCCGCCATGGGCCGGGCGTAATACCAGCCCTGCCCCGAGTCGCAGCCGATCCGGCGCAGCCGCTCCGCCTGCGCCTCGCTCTCGACGCACTCGGCCGTCACCGTCAGCCCGAGCTTGTGCGCCAGCTGCACGAGCGCCGTGACGATCGTCTCGTCCGCCGGATTGAGGTGCCGGGCCGTGCGGAAGCCGCGTACGAAGGTGCCGTCGAGCTTCAGCGTCCGCACCGGGAGGCGGCTGAGATAGGCGAGGTTGGAGTAGCCGGTGCCGAAGTCGTCGATGGCGATCCGGACGCCCATCTCGCTCAGCTCGTGCAGCGCCTGGAGGGGGCGCCCGGCCGAGCCCATCACCGCCGACTCCGTCAGCTCCAGCTGGAGCAGGCCGGAGGGCACACCGGTCTGCTCCAGAATGCGTTCGACGTCCGCGACCAGGTCCGAGTCCCAGACCTGCCGCACGGCGACGTTGACGCTGACGAAGATCGGCCGCCCCGGGTGCGCGTCCAGCCAGCGGCGCGCCTGGCGGCAGGACTCGGCCAGCACCCAGCGGCCCAGCGGGACGATTGCGCCGTTCTCCTCGGCCAGGCCGATGAAGCGGTCCGGGCCCAGGGTGCCGAAGCGCGGGTGCCGCCAGCGCACCAGCGCCTCCACGCCGTGCAGCCGGTCGTCGCCGAAGTCCACGATGGGCTGGTACTCCAGCATGAACTCGCCGCGCTCGACGGCCGGCCGCAGCGTGCTGGTGAGGGCCTGCCGGGTCATGCGGTGGGCGTTGCGCTCCGGGTCGAAGAGCGTCCAGCGCGCCTTGCCGTCCGCCTTCGCCCAGTACAGCGTGGTGTCGGCGGCCTGCATCAGCCCCGTCGCGCTGATCCCGGCCGCCTCCCGCTCCAGCACGCCGATGCTGGCGGACACCGCGAGCCGCTGGCCGCCCAGCTCGAAGGGCCGCTGAAGGGCCAGCAGCACCGTCTGGGCGAGCCGGGTGAGCTGTTCGGTGCCGGTGGAGCCCTCGACCAGCAGCGCGAACTCGTCCCCGCCCAGCCGGGCGACCAAATGCCCGCCGTCCTCGCCGCAGCGGGTCAGCCGCCGCGCCACCGCGTCCAGCAGCTGGTCCCCGACGGGGTGGCCGAGCGTGTCGTTGACGGCCTTGAAGCCGTCCAGGTCGAGGTAGCACAGGCCGATGCGCCCGGTCGCCGAGTCGGAGAGGGCGGCCGAGAGCCGTTCGAAGAAGAGGGCCCGATTGGGCAGCCGGGTCACCGGGTCGTGCATCTGGAGGTGGCGCAGCCGCTGCTGGAGCGCGCGGCGCTCGCTGACGTCCACCACGGACAGCAGGGCCTCACCGCCCTGCCCGTCGGGGCCGTGCACCGTCGGGGCGACGGTGATCTCGGCCCACAGCGGATGCCCGTCCGCGTGCTTGAGCCAGCGGGTGCAGGACATCCGGGCGCTGCGCCCGTGCAGCGCCTCCTCGTACGCGCCGTGCGCCCGGGCGTCGAGGTCCATGCCGGGCAGGCCGGCGACGGGGGCGGCGACCAGCCCGTCCGGGGCGGCGCCCAGCAGCCGCTCCAGCGCGCGGTTGGCGGTGCGTACGCGCCCCCGGCGGTCGAGCACGGCCATGGCGATGTGCGCGGCGTTGAAGGCGGCCCTGAAGTCGCTCTCCCTGGGCCCGCTCTGCTCACTTTCCGTGAGGGTCTGCGCTGGTGCGGGCGAAGGCTGGGCACAGGCCTCGTCCGGTCCGTCGGAGGGTCCGTTCACCGATCACTCCTGCGGTCACTCGTCGCGTGCGGACCGGTCGAGCGACCGACCGTAGGCCATCCGGAGGCTGATCCGCGCTGGAAATGTGGCGATCATAGAGGTTCACACGGTGCGCGATCCAGCATCGGGACGCGGTATCCGGCGCCCCGGCCGGGGCCTGTACGGGAGCGGGTGAGCGAGAGTGACCGTTTCTGCAAAAGAGTCGGAAGCGACCGGTCAGTCTTGATCATTAACTACCCAGGGTAATCATATTGCAGGTGACCCGAGCGGCGTAGCGGAACGGGGCGAAACCACCGCAATCACGACATCGTGGTGGAGGACCGCACTTCCCCACCCGGCGAGGTCGCCACGTGGCTCGATCGGTTATACCCGAGGGAGTGGCCCGGCAGCGTCCACTGCGGCGCACCGCGGCCGTACTCACCTCGCTGACCGCGATCATCGGGACGGCGCTCGTCGCCGGACCGGCCACCGCCACGTCCGCCGTCCGCTCCTGCGCCCTCCCGCGCACCGGGGCCCACCACTCCGAGGGCCTCGACAGCTGGAACACCTCCTACCCTCGCCCCGACCGTCCGCTGGACGCCCTGATGGTCTTCCTCTCCTTCCCGGACTGGAAGCCCTTCGTGACCCCGGGCGAGCTGTACGCCGACCACTTCCCCGCCACGGCCGACTTCTTCGCCCGCGCCTCCTACGGCCGCCTGGAACTGCGCGGCCATCCGCAGGAGCACTGGACGGGCATGCCCGCGCCCTCCACCGACTACGGGATACAGCGCGACTGGGACGCGGAGATGCGTACGAGCTTCCTGCGCGACGCGATCGCGGCGGCCGACCCCGGCGTGGACTTCGGCGACTACGACCTCGTCTACCTGGTCGCCGACCCGGACGCGCCCGGCGTCAACTCCGACGCCACCAAGGTCGTGAACTTCGACGAGCCGATGATGGTCGACGGCACGGAGATACGCCGCATCGTCACCGTCTTCGAGCAGCACCCGCCGGACCGGAACGTCCTCGCCCACGAGACCGGTCACGTCTTCGACCTCCCCGACCTCTACCACCGGCCCGGGGACGGCAAGGGCGACTGGGACACCCACGTGGGGGACTGGGATCTGATGGGCAGTCAGTTCGGTCTGGCGCCGGACCTGTTCGGCTGGCACAAGTGGAAGCTGGGCTGGCTGCGCCCCTGGCAGGTGGACTGCGTGCCGCCAGGGGCGGGCACCACGCGGCACACGCTGCGCCCGCTCGGCGCCCCGCTGGACGCCGTCGGCGGACGGCGGCTCGCCCGCTTCGGCGCGCGGGCGGACGCGCGGCTGATCGTCGTCCGCACCGGCCCGCTCGAAGCGCTGGCGATCGAGGCGCGCACCGCCGAGGGCAGTGACGCCGGGGTCTGCGCCGAGGGCGTGCTCCTCTACCGGGTCCGCGCGGGCGCCGCCTCGGCCGACGGGCCGGTGCAGGTGGTCGACGGGCATCCGGACACCAACAGCTGCCGGCGCAGCTCCGTCTACCCGCCGCTGGCGGACGCGGCCCTGGGGGCGGGCGAGAGCTGGGCCACGGACGAGGGCGGCGGCGTACGCGTCCAGGTCGGCGCGGCCACCGGGGAGGGTGGCTGGCACGTCACGATCACCCGCGGGGAGCGGCCGTAGCAGCACGCCGCAGAGCCCCGCACACGCCGGAGGCCCCCTCGCGGACGAGGGGGCCTCCGGTTGTCTGTGCGCCGTCAGGGACTCGAACCCCGGACCCGCTGATTAAGAGTCAGCTGCTCTAACCAACTGAGCTAACGGCGCCTGCTGACGTCGTAGACCTTAGCATCAGGATCGGGCGTAGCGAAAATTGGATTTCTCCCGGTCGTGACCGCCGTCACCCCCGCGACCTGCGAGGGAGGAGCGGAGCGTGCGCACGCTCGCCCAGAGCAGCAGTTCGGGGCCGGGCAGCCAGGGGTGGCGTACGTCCGGGGCCACCAGCCAGCGGGACGCGGCGGCCGGGGAGTCCTCGGGGGCCGCGGGTGCCAGCGGGGGCACCGTCACCGCGTCGCCGAGGCCGTGGCACAGCAGCGGAGGAAACCTTTCCTCCCGGCCGTCGCCCCGCCACTCCTCCCAGCGCAGCAGAGCGGGCAGCCGGTCGGCCGTGCCCACGGCGGTGAACAGCAGCAGCCGCCCGCGGTGGACGGCGACCGGGCCGCAGCCGCGCCCGCGCGACCAGAGGTGGTCCAGCAGCGTGCGGCCCTGGTGCGCGGGGGTGCTCGCCACGTCGAAGGCGGTGCCGCAGGGCAGCACGCTCGGCGCGTCCGGGCGCAGTGCCCACAGCGCATGCACGCTGCGCGGGAAGCGGCTGGCGGAGGCCAGCCAGTCCGCACCCTCCGGGGTGACGCGGGTGACGGGGTTCGCTGCGGTGCCGACGGGATAGCTCATGGCGGATACGTCTACCGGCCGCTCGGGCGGCACTTCCCGGGATCAACGGAAACGGGGACGCGCGGCGGCCTTCTCGGGTACTCTCCGCGCTCGCACGTGTGCGTTGCGTGTGCGGTGGTGTGCGGGAAGCGTGCCGGGGCGGCTGCGGGAGGGGCTCCACCCTCCCGCACCGAGCGCGGACGCCGCCGCCTTCCCCGCGGCCCCTGGGGAGACCTCAGTCGCGGGCGGGGTCCCCCAGCAGTCCGCGGCCGAACTCCACCATCTTGCGGGCGTAGTCCTCCGTCCAGCCCGCGCGCTCGGCGATGACCTCGTCGGGCAGCCGGTCGAACCGCTTGGGGTCGGCCAGCTGCGCGGCGGCCATCGCCTGGAACTCCATCGCGCGGTCGGCGGCGGCCCGGAAGGCCAGCGTCAGCTCCGTCGCCCGGGAGAGGAGTTCCCGCGGGTCCTCCAGCGACTCCAGGTCGAAGAAGTGCTCGTCGTCACCGAGGGTCTCCGCCGGCTCGTGGAGCAGGGGTGCGGGGCGGCGGAAGCGGGGTGCGCTGCCGGGCTGATCGGGAGCCGCGGGCGGCTCTGGCATGGGAGGACCTCCAGGTTCGGGTGCCGCCGTCCATTGTCGCGCGCCGCGCAAGCCCCCGTCAGCCCGTGCTGGATCTTGCCGGTCGCGACTCGTGGCCGGACGCCTCTGCCGTGCCGCCGGACGCCTCCGCCGGTCCGCCGGGCTGCGCTCCGCCGGACTGCGGCCCGTCGGTCCCCGGCCCGTCGGTCCCCGGCCCGTCGGTCCGTGGTCCGCCCGTGCGCGGGTCCACCGTGCGCCGGCCGCTCCGGAGCACCACCGCCGTCCCGACCGAGTACCGGCCCGGAAGCAGCCGCACCCGCACTCGCGCCAGCACGGCCCGCAGCACGTCCGCGGCGCGGAGGCCCGGCCGGACCAGCAGCGCGCCCAGGGCCATCACCGCGACGCCCGCGACCGCGTCCAGGAAGTAGTGGTTGGCGGTGCCCATGACCACGATGACGATGGTCAGCGGATACGCCACGGCCAGCACCCGCGGCCACGGGGACCGCCGGGCGTGCCGCCACAGCACCACCCCGCACCAGAGCGCCCAGCCGACGTGCAGGCTCGGCATCGCCGCGTACTCGTTCGTGAAGCCGCCCAGGCCCTGCGGTGCGCTGGCCTCCGCGCCCCACCAGCCGTAGTCGCCGTACTGCGCCATGGTGTCCGTGAAGCCGTACGCGGCGTCCAGCAGCCGGGGCGGGCAGGTCGGGTAGAGGACGAAGCCGATCAGGCCGATCACGGTGGAGGCCAGCAGCCAGGCGCGTAGCGCGCGGTAGTGGGCGTGGTGGCGGCGCCACACCCAGACCAGCACCGCCGGAGTCACCACGTAGTGCAGCGAGGCGTAGACGTAGTCGGCCGGGATGCCGAACCACGACTCGGCGGTGAAGAGCCGGTTCAGCGGGCGCTCGAAGTCGAGCCGCAGGTTCTCCTCGAGGCGGAGGATCGCCAGGCCGTGGTCGACGGCCTCCGCGGCGTCCCCCCGCGCGACGAGGCGCCCGGCGGAGTAGAGCGAGTAGATGAGGATGATCAACGGCAGCTCCGTCCACCAGCGCAGTCGGCGGCCTTGCTGCATCCGATCGCTCTCCCACAGTCGTTACGGTTGGGCGGCGGGCGTCTGACCTGGTGGCGTACGCCAGTGGAAAGGACGCGACCGTCATCCGACGGGTTGACGGTCGCGGTGAATTGATGAGGTTTCCGGCCCTTCGCGGCCGGATGGCGGGATGTCGCGGCATCCCGGTTCGAGAGGCGGCGAGAGTCCATGGCAGCGCGCATTCTGCTGGTCCGGCACGGTCAGACGCAGTGGTCGGTGACCGGACAGCACACCGGCAGGACCGACATCCCGCTGCTTGAGGAGGGCCGCCGGGCGGCCGAACTCCTCGGCGAGCGGCTGCGGGCCGCGCCGTGGCACGGCCTGCCCGGCACCGAGGTCCGCACCAGCCCGCTGGCCCGCGCCCGCGAGACCTGCCGACTGGCCGGGTTCGCCGAGCGGGCCGAGGACTGGGACGCGCTGCTGGAGTGGGACTACGGCGACTACGAGGGCCTCACCACCGAGTCCATCCAACAGCGCGTCGGAGACGACTGGTTCATCTGGCGCGACGGCGTGCGGGGCGGCGAGGAGCTGGACGAGCTGCGTGCCCGGGCCGACGCGGTGGTGGAGTGGGCGCGCTCGGCCGACCGGGACGTGCTGGTGTTCGCGCACGGGCACGTGCTGCGGATGCTCGGCGCGCGCTGGCTGGGCTGCGAGCCGGAGTTCGCGGCCCGTATCCGGCTGGACCCCGCGTCGCTGTCCATCCTCGGCTGGGCCTACGGCGCGCCCGCGATCGAGCGCTGGAACGACACGGGCCACCTGGGCTGAGGGTGCGGCTGCGGGGGCGCGGATCGCGGGGGCGAGGGCCTCGGGAGGGGCGGCGCCCGGACCGCGCCGCCGGCCGCCCGCGCCACGCCCCCCGTCACGGTCGCGGGCGGAGGAACGCGGAGGGGTGCGGCCTGCGCAGGAAGTCCGCGACGCCCGGCTCCTGGCGATAGGGCTCCAGCCGCCGGGCCGCCGCCGTGAGCATGCCGCGGATGCGGGCCGAGCGCACCCCGCCGAGCAGCGTGAGTGCGTCCCCGGCGGCGGCCGCGGCCTCCTCCGGGTCCCGCCGCGCGGCCAGGTTGCCCGCCAGTTCGGCGGTGAACAGTGCCCTGTTGCGGACGAAGTGGGGCTGCTGGAGGGCGACGGCGCGCCGGGCGTGGTCGATCGCGCCGTCCCAGTCCCCCAGCGCGGACCAGCACTGCGCCTCCAGCCCCGCCAGTTCCGCCTCGCCGAAGAAGGTCATCCACGCGGGGTCCCCATCGGCGGGCCCGCGCGCGTACAGCCGGTGCGCGCGCTCGAGCGCCCGTACGCAGCCGCCGCGGTCGCCCAGTCCGGCCCAGCCGCCCGCCTCGCGCAGCGCGAGCAGCGACAGCAGCCGTGCGGAGCCCAGCCGTTCGGCGGCGCGCGCCCCGGCCTGGGCCGCCGAGACGGCCTCGCGCGGGCGGCCCGCGTCCCGGGCCAGGAAGGCGGTGTTGCAGAAGGCGTGCGCCTCCAGCGCCGGGTCACCGGCGATCCGCGCGGTGGCGAGCGCCTCGGCGTAGTGGGAGCGCGCGTCCGTGAAGCGGCGGGAGTCGTGCGCCAGCCAGCCCACGGACAGGGCGAGTTCGCCCGCGCCCGCGTGCAGCCGCCCGGAGTCGGCGCGGCGGGGGGCACCGGCGTCGAGCAACTCGTAGGCGGCGCACAGGGATTCGCACGCCCGCGGGTAGAGGTCGTCGGCGCCGAAGCGGTCGTCCAGCACCCGGATGCGCTGGACGGCCCGTTCGACCTCGGCGACTTCGGATTCGCCGACGCGCGCGCCCGTACGCGCGGGCCGCTGGGCCGGACTGCGGGCGGCGCCGGTCAGCGAGACGGCCGCCAGGGCGGCCGGGCCGCCGGTCATGAACGCGCGACGTAGCACGTCGCTCTCCTCGTCGATCTCGGACTGCTCGGGGGACTGCGTCTGCTGGGGGAAGGGGGTCTGCTCGGGGAAGGGGGGCTCGTGGTCGGTGGGGCGGAAGATGCGGGGGGTGTCGCTGAGGACGCCCGCGGGGGAGGGACGTCCGGGCGCCGGGACGGGTTGCGTGCGGCGCATCGGTGCGGACGGGGGCGGGTCTTCACCTCCGTGCGCCCCTTGAGTACGCGTGGTCCGACCACGGACGGACTCGCGGGGCGCGAAGCCCATGTCCGCGAGCGTCCGGCCCGGGAACATGTGCAGGAACACCCGTTCGTACGCGTAGTTGGGGCACCGGATCTCTCCGGCCTCCACCCGCCCGACGTACCGGGCGTCACAGCACACGCGCTCGCCGATCTCCCGCGCCGACCTCCGTACGGCCGCCGCGAACTCGCCGGGTGACAGGTGGCCCCGCAGCTGCCGGAAGGCCGAGTTGGGCCCCTGGGGCGGACCCGGTGACGTGGATGGTGACGACGTCATGGCCGGACCGTACCGGCTGTGACGAGGGCGGTACGCTGGGTTTGGCTACAAAAGGGAAATCTCCACCGCGATCTGCCATGAACTGCCATCCTTTGCAGCGTTCCGCCGCCGTAGCGGTTGACGCCGTGAGGCGTTGGACTGTGCACATCGAGTGCGGAGGAGTGGTCCCCTTGCCGGACACCGGAGCAGTTGCGTGCGGAGCCGTAAGGCCGGGCGGTCCCGGCGCCGGGGAGCCCTGCGACCTGGTGACGGTGCCGGTCCGTACAGGCCTGGAGGCGGTCGACATCCTGCGGCTGCGGGACCGCATCGGCCCGGTGCTGCACGACGGGGCCCGCGGCACGCTGGGCTTCCTGGTGCCGCCGGGCACCGCCGCGGGCTGGGACGTGCCCGGCAGCGCCTGTACACCGACGCACACGCACGCGGTGCGGCCCTCCTCCCGCGCGGTGGGCGGCGACAGTTGGCTCGTGCCGCCGGAGCGCGCGTACGGGCGGGCGACCGAACCGTCCCGGCTGCGCGCCGCCCTGCGCCAGGCGGCCCGCACCATCGAGGCCGTCGACCGCTCGCGGTAGCCCGCGCCCGCGCCGGCCCGAGACCACCGGCGCCCGTACGGCGGGCGGGCCCCGTACGCCCGGCCCATAATGGCTGCGTGGCCAGGAACAGACGCACCCGCGCGAGCGGCGAGGAGCCGGAGGGCCGGCGCACCCGCGCGCGCCGGGAGCCGCTCGGCGAGTCCGTCGACGGTGGGCTCGCGCAGCTGCGCCCCGACCCGGACCGGCCGCGCGGCTGGACGCTGCTGCTGGACGGCGCCCCGCAGTCGCACGTCGACCTCGCCGACCCGGCGTACCTCGACTTCGCCTACCAGCGCAGGCTCGGCCACGTCATCGACCTCGCGGCACCGCCCGGACGCCCCGTGCGCGTCCTGCATCTGGGCGGCGGCGCGTGCACGCTCGCCCGCTACACCGCCTTCACCCGGCCCCGGTCCACCCAGCAGGTGGTGGAGTCGGACGGCGCGCTCATCGCCCTGGTGCGCCGCGAACTGCCCTGGGACGGCAACTGGCGGATACGCGTACGGACCGGCGACGCCCGCGCCGCGCTCGCCCGGGTCCCCGACGGCTGGGCGGACCTGCTCATCTGCGACGTCTTCAGCGGCGCCCGCACCCCCGCGCACCTGACGAGCGGCGAGTTCCTCGCGGAGGCCCGCCGCACGCTCGCCGCGGACGGCCGCTACGCCGCGAACCTCGCCGACGGTTCGGGGGCGACCCCGGGTCCCGGCGCGGGGGCGGGGCCCGTCGCGCCGCTGGCGCACCTGCGCGCCCAGATCGCCACCGCGCAGCAGGTGTTCGGCCACCTGTGCCTGATCGCCGACCCGGCGGTGCTGCGCGGACGACGCTTCGGCAACGCCGTCCTGCTCGCCGCCGACCGCGAACTGCCCCTCGCCGAGCTGACCCGGCGTACCGCGGCGGACCCGCACCCGGGACGGGTGGAGCACGGGCCCGCGCTCGCCGCCTTCACCGGCGGGGCGCGCGCGGTGACCGACGCGACGGCCGTACCGTCCCCGGCGCCCCCGGCCGCCGTCTTCCGCTGAGCGCCGAGCCACGGAGCGCGGCGCTCAGCCGTCCCCTGCCTACGCGTCCGGCAGCCGCCCCGTGCGCGCCAGGTCCGCGTACCAGTGGGCGCTGGACTTGGGCGTGCGCCGCTGGGTCTCGAAGTCCACGTGCACGGCGCCGAAGCGCTTGCTGTACCCGTACGCCCACTCGAAGTTGTCCAGCAGCGACCACAGGAAGTAGCCCCGTACGTCGGCCCCACCGCCGAGCGCGTCCAGGACCGCGCTCAGGTGCCGGCGCAGGTACGCGATCCGCTCCGGGTCGTGCACCCGGCCCTGGGCGTCCACCTTGTCGTCGTAGGCGGCGCCGTTCTCGGTGACGTACAGCGGCAGGTCGGGCGCCTCGCGGGAGAAGCGCAGCAGCAGTTCGGTCAGGCCGCCGGGGTCGATGCCCCAGCCCATCTCGGTGCGTTCGCCGGGCGGCTGGTGGAAGGCGACCCGGTCGGCGCCGGGCCAGGGCGAGTGGGCGCTGGCGCCGTGCCCGTCGTCGCGCACCACCGCGCCGTCGCCGGGGACGGCGGAGACGACGACCGGCGTGTAGTAGTTGAGGCACAGCCCGTCCAGCGGCTGCCGGACGGCGGCCAGGTCGCCGTCCCTTACGAACGACCAGTCGGTCAGCCGCGCGGTGTCCGCCAGCAGGTCCTCGTCGTACGCCCCGTGCAGCATCGGGCCGCTGAAGATCCGGGTGGCGAGTGCGTCGATGCGGCGGGCCGCGTCGCGGTCGGCCGGGTCGTCGGAGCGGGGGCGCACGGCCGCGGGGTTGAGACTGACCGTCAGCTCGGCGGGCGCGGGCAGGGTGTCGCGGAGGGCCCGCACGGCCAGGCCGTGGCCGAGGTTGAGGTGGTGCGCGGCGCGCAGCGCGTCGACGGGGTCCGTGCGGCCGGGGGCGTGGACGCCGGAGCCGTAGCCGAGGAAGGCGCTGCACCAGGGCTCGTTGAGGGTGGTCCACATCCGTACGCGGTCGCCGAGGGCCTCGGCGACCAGGAGGGCGTAGTCGGCGAAGCGGTGGGCGGTGGTGCGCTGCGGCCAGCCGCCCGCGTCCTCCAGGTCCTGCGGCAGATCCCAGTGGTAGAGCGTGAGCAGCGGGGTGATGCCCTTGGCCAGCAGCTCGTCGACGAGCGCGCGGTAGAAGTCCAGGCCGCGCTGGACGGCGGGGCCGCGGCCGGTGGGCTGGACGCGGGACCAGGAGACGGAGAAGCGGTAGGCGGACATGCCGAGTCCGGACATGAGCGCGACGTCGTCGCGGAAGCGGTGGTAATGGTCGCAGGCGGTGTCGCCGGTGTCGCCGCCCGCGGTCTTGCCGGGGGTGTGCGAGAAGGTGTCCCAGATGGACGGGGTGCGGCCGTCCTCGCGGGCGGCGCCTTCGACCTGGTAGGCCGCGGTGGAGGTGCCCCAGAGGAAGCCGTCGGGGAACCCGGTGCGGGACGTGCAAGGGTGCTGAGACATGGAAGCGCTCCCATTCGTGGGCCGTGCAAGGCCGTGCGGAGAGGTGCGGAGAGGTGGGTTCGGGGATCAGGGGGACGGGGGGGCCGGGGTGCCGGGGTCAGGGGGCCGTGCCGGGGAACGCCCGGCCCGGGCTCAGCCCTTGACGGCCCCCTGCATGATGCCGCCGACGATCTGCCTGCCGAAGAGCGCGAACGCGAGCAGCAGCGGCAGGGTGCCCAGCAGCGCACCCGCCATGATCACCGACTGGTCGGGGATGTAACCCCGGCCGAGGCCGGTCAGGGCGACCTGGACGGTCGGGTTCTCCTGCGTCAGGGCGATGATCGGCCAGAAGAACTCGTTCCACGCCATGACGAAGGTCAGCATGCCCAGCACGGCCATCGCGGGGCGGGCCACCGGGAAGACGATGTGCCAGATGACCCGCAGGCTGTGCGCCCCGTCCACCCGCGCGGCCTCGATCAGTTCCGTCGGCAGGGCGCTGATCAGGTACTGCCGCATGAAGAAGACGCCGAAGGCGCTCACCATCATCGGCAGGACGACGGCCTGGAGCTGGTTGGTCCACTCCAGTTCGGCGATGGCCATGAACAGTGGGACCACGCTCAGCTGGGGCGGGACCATCATGGTGCCGATCACCAGGAGCAGCAGCAGGTTCTTCGCCCGGAAGCGCAGTTTGGCGAAGGCGAATCCGGCCAGGGTGGCGAAGAGCACGGTGGTGAAGGCGATCGAGCCTGCCACGACCGTCGTGTTGAGCAGCGCCTTGCCCATGTTCGCGTCGCTCCAGGCGGTGCCCAGGTTCGCGAAGAGGTTGCCGCCGAACCAGAACGGCGGCGGTGTCTCGGCGAGCCGCGCGTTGTCCCGGGAGGCGGCGATCGCCGTCCAGACGAGCGGGAAGAGCGAGCCGAGGGTGAAGACGATCAGGACCGCGTACGTGATCCGGCCGCCTCGCAGGTGGTTTCCGGCGCGTGGTGCCATCGGGTGCCTCCTCACTGGCTTTTCTGTACCCGGCGGCTGATCAGCCAGTTCACCAGGCCGATCACCACCAGGATCAGGAGCATCGTCCAGGCGATGGCGGAGGCCCGGCCGAGATGGAAGTTGAACCAGCCCTGTTCGTAGAGGTAGAGCCCCAGGGTCTGGTACTGGTGCGAGGCGCCCCCGGTCTGCGTGCCGCCGAAGAGCAGCGGTTCGCCGAAGAGCTGGGTCGCGCCGATGGTGGAGACGACGACGGTGAAGAGGATCGTCGGGCGCAGCGCCGGAATCGTGACGTGCCGGAACTGCTGCCAGCGGGACGCGCCGTCCAGCGCGGCCGACTCGTACAGGTCGTCCGGGATGGCCTGCATCGCGGCCAGGTAGATCAGCGCGTTGTACCCCGTCCAGCGCCAGATCACGATGGTGGACACCGCGAACTGCGAGCTCCAGGTGCCGTTCTCCCAGTCCACGGGGTCGATCCCCACCGAGCCGAGCGCCCAGTTGAGCATCCCGTAGTCGCGCCCGTAGATCATCGCGAACACCAGGGTGGCGGCGGCCACCGAGGTGGCGTACGGGGTGAGGACGGCGACCCGGAAGAACATGGAGCCGCGCAGCCGGTAGTGGAGCAGGTGCGCCAGGCCGAGCGCCATCAGCAGCTGCGGCACCGTGGAGAGGACGCCGATGGTCAGGGTGTTGCGCAGGGCCTGCCAGAAGAACTCGTCCTCCAGCAGCTGGGAGTAGTTGTGCAGTCCGGCCCATTCCATCCGGGTCGGACTGTGCAGCGAGACCCGGTGGAGGGAGGCCCAGCCCGTGTAGAGCAGCGGGAAGAGGCCGAAGGCGGCGAAGAAGAGGAAGAAGGGCGAGATGAGGAGGTAGGGGCTCCAGCGGGCGTCGCGCCGGTAGCGGCGGCTGCGCCGGGCGGCCCGGCGCGCGGCGGCGTCGGCGGGCCCGCCGGACTTCCCGCGCCCGCCCGGCCTCCCGCGCCTGCCGGGTGCGCCCGGGGCGCCCGGGGGCCGGGCCGCGCCCCCCGGAGAGGCGGGGGGCACGGCGTCCAGGTGTTCGGCGGTCACGCGGCGGCCCCGGTCACGCGTCGAGTGCGTTGTCGACCGACTTCACCGCGGCCTTCCAGCCTTCGTCCGGTGACTTGCCCTGCTGTTCGACCTGCCGGATTCCCTCGGCGATCTTCTCGTTGATGATCTGGTCCTTCGGGCCCAGGATGGAGGTCGGTATGTTCTTCGCCGCGTCCGAGAAGATCCGCCCGATGGGCGCGTCGCCGAAGTACTCGTGTTCGGCGTTCTTGACTTCGGGCAGTTCGAAGGCGGTCTGCGAGCTGGGGAAGCTGGCCTGCTTCTGGAAGAGCTTCGCCTGCTGCCGCGGAGCGGTCAGCCACGCGGCGAGTTCGGCCGCCTCCTCCTTGTGCTTGGCGGCCTCGGGCACGGCGAGGAAGGAGCCGCCCCAGTTGCCGGGCTTGGGCGCGGCGGCCACGTCCCAGGCGTCCGCGCTCTTCTCCCCGGCCTTCTCCTTGATGTAGCCGAGCATCCAGGGCGGGCAGGCGACGGTGGCGAAGTCGCCGTTGGCGTATCCCTGGTCCCAGCCGGTGTCGAACTGCTTGAGCTTGGCGGTCATGCCGCCCTCCGCGGCCTCCATCGCCAGGTCCCAGGACGCCTGGACGGACGCGCTGTCCTTGTAGACCGCCTTGCCGTCCTCGTCGTAGTTCTTCTTCTCGTAACCGGCCAGCGAGCCGTTGTAGAGACCGGCGGCGCTGTCCATGTAGCTGGTGCCCTTGGGCGCCTTCGCCATGTATCTCTCACCCGTGGCCACGTACTTCGCCCAGTCGCCGGCCCACAGCTCGCCGACCTCACCGCGCTCGGTGGGCAGCCCGGCCTTCTCGAAGAGGTCCTTGCGGTAGCAGATGGCCATCGGGCCGATGTCGGTGCCCAGTCCGATGACCTTGCCGTCCCCGGTCTTCGCCTGGTCCCACTTCCACGGCAGGTAGCTGTCCTCCTCGACCCCCGGCGCCTTCGAGAGGTCGGTGAACTTGTCGGCCTGGATGGCGGCCAGTTCGTTGATGTTGCTGACTTCGACGGCCTGGATGTCCTGGAGGCCGCTGTTCGCGGAGAGGCGGTTCAGCAGGGCGGGGTAGTAGTCCTCGCTGCGCTCGGTGGAGTTCTCCTTGATGGTGATGTGCGGGTTGAGCTTCTCGTACTCGTCGTACAGCCCGGCCTGCTGGTAGCCGAAGACTCCGAAGACGCCGACGGAGAGGGTGATCTCGCCCCCCTTGCCGTCCGCCGGGCCCCCGCCGCTGTCCGAGGAGCAGCCGGCGAGCAGCCCGGCGCCCAGTGCGGCGGAGACGCCCAGCGCGGCCAGGCGGAATGAGGGTGAGCGGGTTCTGCTGCGGTGCATCGCGACCTCCCGTGCGTACAGGACATGAAGGGATAGGGCAGAATCAGAGCGCTATGCACGAGTGGGAGCGCTCCCACTCGTGATGCCTTGAAGAGTCGCGGACCCCGCACGGGGTGTCAAGGAGTGGCACAGCGATTCCCCCTGAACGGGATGTAGTTGAATGAATCCGTTGTCGGCGGACGGGTTCGGGTGAGGTGTGCATGGGAGCGGTACGCGGGGGACGGGCCGCCAGGCCCACACTGGAGCAGGTCGCCGTGCGCGCGGGCGTCGGGCGCGGCACCGTCTCGCGGGTGATCAACGGGTCACCCCTGGTCAGCGACCGTACGCGGGCCGCGGTCGAGGCGGCGGTGGCCGAGCTGGGGTACGTGCCGAACCGCACCGCGCGCGCCCTCGCCGTCGGCAGGACGGACGCCATCGCCCTCGTCGTGCCCGAGCCGCAGATACGGCTGTTCTCCGAGCCCTACTTCTCCGGCATCCTGCGCGGCGTCAGCGAGGAACTGGCCGACACCGACATGCAGTTGCTGCTGACCCTCGTACGCGACCAGCGCGAGCGCGACCGCTTCGCGCAGTTCGTCTCCGCGCACCGGGTCGACGGCGTGCTGCTGGTCTCCGTGCACAACGACGACCCGCTGCCCGACCTGCTGGAGAGCATCGGGATGCCCGTCGTGCTCAACGGCCGCCGCACCAGCGGCGAACCGCTGCCGTACGTCGACTCGGACAACGTCGGCGGTGCCGCGCTGGCCGTGGAGCACCTGATCGGGCGGGGGCGGCGCACGGTCGCGACGATCACCGGGCCGCTGGACATGTACGCGGCGCAGTGCCGCCTGGAGGGCTACCGCGCGGCGCTGCGGGCGGCCGGCCGCGAGGCCGACGCGTCGCTCGTGCGGCACGGCGACTTCACCGAGGAGAGCGGCCACCGGGCGATGCGCGAGCTGCTGGTGGGCAACCCGTCGGTGGACGCCGTCTTCTGTGCCTCGGACGTGATGGCCGCGGGCGCCCGGGTGGCGCTGCGCGAGGCGGGGCGGTCGGTGCCCGGCGAGGTGGCGCTCGTCGGCTTCGACGACTCCTCGGTCGCGCGGCACATGGACCCGCCGCTGACGACCGTGCGCCAGCCCATCGAGGAGATGGGGCGCACGATGGCGCGGGCGCTGCTGGAGGAGATCGCGCAGGAGGCGGTGGACAGGCCGCACGAGGTGCTGCCCACGGAGCTGGTCCGCCGCGGCTCGTCCTGAACCGCGGGGGTTCTGGCCGAGGGCCGAGCCGGCCCGGCCGTCACTCCGACGGACAGTGCCCGAGTGCGTACGGCCGGTGTCTGTACTTGGCTCACAGGCATGAATTCAGCGACTCGACGCTCGATAGCTCCGTTCCGTCGCGCGGTCTGCGGCACGCTGACGACCGCTCTTCTCCTCGGCGGCACCTGGGGGCTCGCCGCCGCTCCCGCCCCGGCGGCCGCATCGCACCAGGGGGGCGCGCGCCACCTCTCCGGCGAGCCGGCCAACACCGAGCCGTACGCCGTGGGCGGCCCCTGGCAGACGCTGCGCTCCCACGTCTACGGCGAGTGGCCCGCCGGGTCACCCGGCTCCTGGTCGAGCCCCGTGGCGAAGGTCCGTGTCTCCGCCCCCTACGGCATCCGCGGGAACTGGACCGCCGGCCATCACACGGGCATCGACCTCTCCGTCCCCGTCGGCACTCCCGTGCGCTCGGTCGGCTCCGGCACCGTCGTCTTCTCCGGCTACTCGGGGGACTACGGCCACACGGTCACGATCCGCATGACGGACGGGAAGTACACCCTCTTCGCGCACCTCTCGCAGCGCCAGGTGAAGAAGGGCGACCGGGTCAAGGCCGGGACGCTGCTGGGGAAGTCCGGCAACAGCGGCCGTACGACCGGGCCGCATCTCCACTTCGAGGTCCGCGAGAAGCGGGCCTACGGTACGGACGTCGACCCGGTGGCCTACCTGGCCCAGCACGGCGTCCGCGTCCGCTGATCCGGCGGCCCGCGCAGCCGGGGCCGGTGGGAACGATCAAGGCCCGGCCCCGCTTGCGCGGGCCGGGCCTTGATCGATGAGGGTGAATGACGGGACTTGAACCCGCGACATCCTGGACCACAACCAGGTGCTCTGCCAACTGAGCTACATCCACCATGACCGGCGCTTCTCGTCCGGCCCAGAAAGAGTGTACAGGGTCGGCCGGGGTGCTCGCGCCCGGTATTCACGCGGGGGAGGAGGACCCCGCGTGGCGTGCCGCGATCTTCTTCGCGGTGTCCGAGTCGGGCCCCGGATGCGGCACGAAGATCGCCTCCCGGTAGTAGCGCAGTTCGGCGATGGACTCCCGGATGTCGGCCAGCGCGCGGTGGTTGCCCTGCTTGTCCGGACTGTTGAAGTAGGCCCGGGGATACCAGCGCCGGGCCAGCTCCTTGACCGAGGAGACGTCCACGATCCGGTAGTGCAGATGCCGCTCCAGTGCGGGCATGTCACGGGCGAGGAAGCCCCGGTCGGTCCCCACGGAGTTCCCGCACAGGGGCGCCTTGCCGGGCTCGTCGGCGTGCTCGCGCACGTAGGCGAGGACCTGGGCCTCGGCGTCCGCCAGCGTGGTGCCGCGGTCCAGCTCGTCGAGCAGTCCGGAGGCGGTGTGCATGGCGCGCACCACCTCGGGCATCGACTCCAAGGAGGCGTCGGGCGGGCGGATCACGACGTCCACGCCCTCACCGAGCACGTTCAGCTCGGAGTCGGTCACCAGTGCGGCCACCTCGACGAGCGCGTCCTCGGTCAGTGAGAGGCCGGTCATCTCGCAGTCGATCCACACCATGCGATTGTTCATACGTTTCACCCTACGTCGCCCAGCTCGGGAGCTGTCCTCGCCCTGCCGCCGCCACCCGCCCGCCGCCGCAGTGGAGCGGCGGCGGCGAGCGGGCGGAGACCGGGCGTACGGGACGACGGCGATCGTACGGGGGCTACGGGGACGAGACGCCCCAGCTGCGGCCCCGCTGCCTCGGCAGTTTCGGTGCGTAGGCGTCCGACTCCGGTTTGCCGGGCTCGGGCCGGCCGTCCCCGCCGCCTCCGTGCGGCACCGCTCCCTCGTGCTCCCCTTCGGCGGCTGCCGCTGCCGCCACCGCCTCCTTGCGCGCGTCCGGGATGCGCGCCTCGCCGCCCTCGCCGTCCGGCCGCCGCGCCCGGTACGCCGCCCGGTAGGCGGCGGGCGAGGCCCCCAGCTGGCGGCGGAAGTGCCCGCGCAGCGCGACCGGCGACCGGAAACCGCACCGGCTGGCGACTTCGTCCACCGAGTAGTCGGACGTCTCCAGCAGCCGCTGCGCCTGGAGCACCCGCTGGGTGATCAGCCATTGCAGGGGAGCGCTGCCGGTCAGTGAGCGGAAGCGTCGGTCGAAGGTGCGGCGGCTCATGTACGCACGGGCGGCGAGCGCCTCCACATCGAACTGTTCGTGGAGGTGTTCGAGCGCCCAGGCGACAACTTCGGCCAGCGGGTCCGCACCGATCTCCTCTGGTAAGGAGCGGTCCAGATGCCGGGGATGCCCTGTGTCGACCCCGTTGTTGCGGCGCGGTGGTACGACCAGGCGCCGCGCGAGCGCCCCGGCCGCGTCGGCGCCGTGGTCGGTGCGGACGACGTGCAGGCAGAGGTCTATGCCTGCCGCCGTGCCGGCCGAGGTGAGGATGTCGCCGTCGTCGACGAACAGCTCCCGCGGGTCGACGTGGACGGCCGGATAGCGCTTCGCCAGCGTGGGCGCGTACATCCAGTGCGTGGTCGCCGGGCGGCCGTCCAGCAGGCCGGCCGCCGCCAGCACGAAGGAGCCGGTGCACAGCCCGATGATCCGCGCGCCTTCCTCGTGTGCCCGGCGCAACCCGTCCAGCGCGGCGGGTGGCGGCGGCTGGGTTATGGAGCGCCACGCCGGGACCACCACGGTGCCCGCGCGGGAGAGCGCCTCCAGACCGTACGGCGCCGAAAGCTCCAGGCCGCCGGTGGTGCGCAGCGGCCCGTCCTCGCCCGCGCAGATCAGCAGGCGGTAGCGCGGCACCCCCGCGTCCTGCCGGTCGATCCCGAACACGGAGAGCGGGATGGAGCTTTCGAAGATGGGTCCGCCACTGAACAGCAGCACGGCGACGATCTCGCGCCGACGGCGCGCGGCCAGCTTGCGGGCGGTCGACGCCGGACCGTTCGTGGAGTCCTGGCTCATTGGACCTAAGCCCCCCTCAATCGTCGCGTCCTCTCGGTCCTGCACTTCTCCCCCGCGGCGATAGCCAAGATCGAATCTACTGTGTCGGATGAGGTCGGAGTGACAACTTCAGCACCCGACGTTATGTCGACAAGGCAACTTGGCGTAAAGCATTCGATCACGAAGCGTTCCACTCGGCGAGCGTGTTGGGTAGTGCGCATCCCCCTCCTGCCCTGCCACCGTAGGGTGCGCGGCCCCGGTGCGCTCCTTTCCCCCCAGGTGGCGGCGGTGTTGAGGGTAGCTGCACGCAAGGTACGTACCACGTGCGGAAGTTGGCCGAAAAACGCAGGGGATCTGGGGTTCTTCAGGTTTGTGCTCCGGCGTGCGCCCCCCATGCACCCCCTCGTGCTTCCGGTCGTGGCGAATTTCGGGCGGATGTCGGGGTGTGCGGGCGGCCGAATGACGCGCTTCGTGCTGCCCGGCTGCCCGGCTGGGTGTCGTTCCGCCATCGCGCCTCCCGTCAGTGCCGCCGCCACATTGGCAGGGTGACACGAAAGGGTATCGATCGGGTGATCGCACGGACACGAAGGGTGTCCCGGAGTGGGTCGTGAGAAGGCGGCGCGGCCGGGAGGCGCAGGTGGCAGGCGGCCGGGCGGCGGCGGTAAGGGGTGCGGGTCGGCATTGCGCAAAGGCCCCGGCTCCGGCATGCTCCGGGGTCTACGCGCCGTGGACGGCCGCTCCGTCCGCGGTGAACGACGGGGAGTGTCGCCGTACCCTTGGGGTAAAGGGTAGGGAAAGATGCTTCCCAGTCGTCGTTCCGACGCTCGTACCGACAAGACAACCACCGTCCCCCTCCGCAAGAGGACTCCCTCGCCGAGATAGCCATGGCTGGACACGAGATCCCCGAACCCGCGGACCGCAAGCAGGTCGCCGATCCGACGGCGGCACCTGGCGCGGCGGAGCACGCCCGTGAGGGCTGTGATCCAGCGTTCAAGCATGGCGTCGTCGTGGGATTCGACGGCTCCATGTCAAGTGAGCGGGCACTTGCCTACGCGATCGGCATGGGTGTTCGGACAAGTTCCGGACTGATCATCGTCCATGTCGCGAACCGGCTGCCGACGACGGTGTGGGCGGGCTGCGAGCCCCCCGTCTTCGTGGACGTGCCGGACCACCGCACGGAGGTCCTCGGCCTGGAGCTGGCCTGCGCGGACCACCTCTCCCAGGTGCCCTGGATTCTGGTCGAGCGCGGCGGCGACATCTGCCACGAGCTGGAAGAGGTCGGCCAGGAGTACGAGGCGAACGCGATCGTGGTCGGTTCCACGCACGGCCTGGTCGGGCGGATCTTCGGCTCGGTCGCCGGGCGGCTGGCGCGCCGCGCGCAGCGTCCCGTCGTCGTCATCCCCTGACCGCGCCTCCGGCGGGCCGCCGCCGTCTGCCGCTCCGCCGCGCGGGGCCGTACCGGGTCGCATGGGCGGCCGCATCGGGGTCGCTGGTGCGAACTCCTGTACGCCGCCCCCCGCTTCCGCCGCCGCCCGCGGTGAATCCGGCACAATCCATCGCCTCGCGGAGGTGCATTGTGCGCTTGTGAGGGGCATACAGAAAGCAGCGCGCTGCCGGACGGGAGGTGACGGTCCCGTACGCGGCAGCACACCGCCGGCGTTATGGGCAACGCCGGCCAGGGAGGCGGACTCCCGCGCGGTTGGTGGCCCGCGCGGGAGTTTGCTGCCCCTCTTCGACCTACCCCTCTTCGACCTGCCGCTCTCCGGTCCGTTCGGCTCCGGAAGCTGTGCGCCTTGGGGGCTATTCGACGGTGACGGACTTGGCCAGGTTGCGGGGCTTGTCGATGTCCCGGCCCAGGGTCAGCGCCGTGTGGTAGGCGAGCAGTTGCAGCGGGATGCCCATCAGGATCGGGTCGAGTTCCGGCTCGTTCCGGGGCACCACGAGGGTGTGGTCGGCCTTCTCCTGCTCGCTGTGCGCGACGGCCAGGATGGTGCCGCTGCGGGCCTTGATCTCCTCCAGCGTGGCCCGGTTCTTGTCCAGCAGTTCATCGTCCGGGAGGATCGCCACGGTCGGCACCGCGGGCTCGATCAGCGCCAGCGGCCCGTGCTTCAGCTCGGAGGCCGGATACGCCTCGGCGTGGATGTAGGACACCTCCTTGAGCTTCAGGGAGGCCTCCCGCGCCACCGGATAGCCCCGTACGCGGCCGACGAACATCATGCTCCGGGCGTGTGCGTAGTCGGCGGCCAGCTTCTCGATCGCCGCCTCGTCGGCGAGGATCTCGGCGATCTGGCCGGGCAGCTTGCGCAGCCCCTCGATGATGCGGCGGCCGTCGGCGACGGACAGGTCGCGGATGCGGCCCAGGTGCAGGGCCAGCAGGGCGAAGGCGACCGCGGTGTTGGTGAAGCACTTGGTGGAGACGACGCAGACCTCGGGCCCGGCGTGCACGTACACGCCGCCGTCGGTCTCCCGCGCGATGGCGGAGCCGACGACGTTCACCACCCCCAGCACCCGGGCGCCTTTGCGCTTGAGCTCCTGCACGGCGGCGAGCGTGTCGTAGGTCTCGCCGGACTGGCTGACGGCGAGGTAGAGCGTGTCGGGGTCGACGACGGCGTTGCGGTAGCGGAACTCGCTGGCGGGCTCGGCGTCGGCCGGAATCCGGGCCAGCTCCTCGATCAGCTGGGCGCCGATCATGCCCGCGTGGTAGGCGGAGCCGCAGCCCAGGATCTTCACCCGGCGCACGCCGCGCGCCTCGCGGGCGTCCAGGTTGAGCCCGCCCAGGTGCACGGTCGCGAAACGGTCGTCGATCCGCCCGCGCAGCACCCGGTCCACCGCGTCGGCCTGCTCGGCGATCTCCTTGTGCATGTACGTCTCGTGGCCGCCCATGTCGTACGACTCGGCCGCCCACTCCACGGTCTCCGGCGAGGTCGAGGTGCTGGAGCCCTCGGTGGTGTAGGTGCGGTAGTCCTCCGCCTTGATGGTCGCCATCTCGCCGTCGTCGAGGGTGACGACCTGGCGGGTGTGCGAGACGAGCGCCGCGACGTCGGAGGCGACGAACATCTCGTGCTCGCCGATGCCCAGCACCACGGGGGAGCCGTTGCGGGCGACGACGATGCGGTCGGGGAAGTCGGCGTGCAGCACGGCGATTCCGTAGGTGCCCTCGATGTGCCGGAGCGCGTCGCGGACCCGGGCCTCCAGCGTCTCCTCGGTGGCCCGGCCGATCAGATGGGCCAGCACCTCGGTGTCGGTGTCGGAGACGAGCGCGACGCCCTCGGCGTTGAGCCGGGCGCGCAGATCGTCGGCGTTGTCGATGATGCCGTTGTGCACGACCGCCACCTTCTCGGCGGGGTCGAGGTGGGGGTGCGCGTTGACGTCGTTGGGCGCGCCGTGGGTGGCCCAGCGGGAGTGGGCGATGCCGGAGGTGCCGGTGAAGCGCTTGGGGATGCGGGATTCCAGCTCCCGTACGCGGCCCTTGGCCTTGACGGTGCGCAGACCCGAGGTCTTGCTCTGGATCGCGATGCCCGCGCTGTCGTACCCCCGGTACTCCAGGCGCTGGAGTCCTTCCAGGAGCAGCGGGGCGACGTCCCGCTTGCCGATGTATCCGACGATTCCGCACATGCGCTTCTCCTGGGGCAGTGGGGCGGTGGGCAGTTGGTGGGTGCGGCCGGGGCTCAGCCGTAGACGATGCGGCGCAGCTGCCGCTGGGAGAGTTCGGGCGGTGCCACGGCGCGGTGGGGCAGTTCGGCCGCGATCCGTTCGAAGATCTCCACGTTCACCAGTCCCCGGGAGCGCAGTTCGCGGTGGCGGCGGCGTACGAACTCCTCCGCCGTCTCGTCGAAGTAGGCGAGCACGTCCAGTACGACCCGGGCCGCCTCACCTCGCGGCAGCGCGGTGGTGCGGACCAGGTGGTCGATCAGGTCGTCGTGGACCGGGGTCACCGGCGTCCGGCGTTCGGGCACCCGTTGATACTGGGCTGCGGGGGAGGGGGTTCGCAAGAATCCTGCCCGATATCGGGCAGGAGTGGAGCCAATAGGGTGTGCATTGGTCTGCACCTTGACCGTGAGCGGGCTCCGCGGTACGAGTGTGTGAGCGAACGATCGCCCTGTGTGCATATCCGGCCGCCCCGCGACGGGGCCCGAAGGGACCACCCGTGAGACGCCTCTGGCCCGCGCTGTGCTGTGCCGCCCTGCTGGTGACCGCCCTCCCTGGCTCCGTGCCGGCGGCGGCGTCCGGCACGGTGGGGAGCGCCGGAGCCGTGCCCTCCGCCACGCCCTCCGCCGCGGAGCCGAGGCCGCTGGACCACGTCATCCCGGCCCCCGCCTCCGTACGGCCGGGCGGTGCCCCGTACGTGCTGAGGGAGGACGCCCGGGTCCTGGTGCCCGAGGGCTCCCCCGAGGTGCGCGCGCTCGGGCAGCGGCTGGCCGGGCTGCTGCGCCCGGCCACCGGATACGCGCTGCCGGTGACCGTAGCGGGGCGTGGGAAGGGCCGGGCGGACGGCGGCATCCGGCTCGCACTCGGCGGGCCGCGGCGGCTGGGCGCGGAGGGGTACCGGCTGGACGCCTCGCCCGGCGGCGTCGTGCTGAGCGCCCGCACCCCGGCCGGACTCTTCTACGGCGTGCAGACGCTGCGGCAGCTGCTGCCCGCGCGCGTGGAGGCGCGCACCGAGCAGCCCGGCCCGTGGCAGGTGGCGGGCGGCCGGATCACGGACGTGCCGCGCTACGGGTACCGCGGCGGGATGCTCGACATGGCCCGGCACTTCCTCCCGGTCGAGCAGGTCAAGCACTACGTCGACCTGCTCGCCATGTACAAGATCAACAAACTGCACCTGCACCTCTCGGACGACCAGGGCTGGCGGATCGCCATCGACTCCTGGCCCCGGCTGGCCGAGTACGGCGGCAGCACGGAGGTCGGTGGCGGCGAGGGCGGCCACTACACCAAGGCGGACTACCGGGAGATCGTGCGCTACGCCGCCGAGCGGCACCTGACCGTCGTACCGGAGATCGACATGCCGGGGCACACCAACGCTGCCCTCGCCTCGTACGCCGAACTCAACTGCGACGGGGTGGCGCCGCCGCTGTACACCGGTGTCGAGGTGGGCTTCAGCTCGCTGTGCGTGCCGCTGGAGCGCACCTACGACTTCGTGGACGACGTGGTCCGGGAGATCGCCGCCATGACGCCCGGCCCCTATCTGCACATCGGCGGCGACGAGGCGCACTCGACCAGCCCGGAGGACTTCGAACGCTTCATGGTCCGGGCGCAGGAGAGCGTCGCCACGTACGGCAAGACCGTCGTCGGCTGGCACCAGCTGGTGGACGCGCGGCCGGCCGAGGGCGCCGTCGCGCAGTTCTGGGGGCGGAGTCCGCACGCGCCCCAGGTGGCCGAGGCGGCCCGGAACGGCACCCGGCTGATCATGTCCCCGGCCAACCGCGCCTACCTGGACATGAAGTACGACAAGGACACGCCGCTGGGGCTGTCCTGGGCGGGCTACGTCGAGGCGAAGCAGTCCTACGACTGGGACCCGGGCGCGTACATCGAGGGGGTGCCGGGCGAGGCCGTGCTCGGCGTCGAGGCGCCGCTGTGGACCGAGACGCTCCAGACGGACGACGAGCTGGAGTTCATGGCCTTCCCGCGGCTGCCGGGGATCGCGGAACTCGGCTGGTCGCCCGCGTCGACGCACGACTGGGGTGACTACCGCACACGGCTCGCGGAACACGGGCCGAGGTGGGAGCGGCTGGGGATCGACTACTGGCGTTCACCGGAGGTGCCCTGGAACGGCTGAGCCACCGCGGGGCGGGGGCAGGCTCCGGGTGCAGGCGGCGGGGGCAGAAGGCGGGGCACGCCGTCAGAAGCGGTCCAGTATCGCCTTCTTGGCCGCGGCGAACTCGGCGTCCGTGAGCACTCCCGCGCGGTGCAGCTCCCCCAGTTCCCGCAGCCGCCGCAGCAGTCCGTCATGATCGACGGCGTCCGCTCCGCCACCCTTGGCCAGCGCCACGGGCGCGGGGGTCTCGACAGGCGCCGGCGCGGCCCCGGCGGACGCCGGGAACGGCTCGCTGCCCGAAGGGTGCGGCAGCCGGGCCGTGACCGCGGCGGCCAGCAGCACCGCGCCGCCCGTCTCGCGCGCCTGGCGGATGCCCCACAGGGTGAGGCAGTTGGGGTCGTACTGCGGCTTGAGGGTGGCGTGTGCCCCCTTCGGGCGGAAGCGGAGGCTGCCGCTCTCCCAGCCGACGGCAGGGGTCCACTCCACCCCTGTGAGGTCGTGCAGCGGGAAGCTGCGGGGGCCGCCGGAGGACTTGCTCTCCTCTGTTATCCAGTTCCACTCGACCTGGACCCGCTCGCCGTCGAACGTGGCGGTGCCGTCGGTGCCCGCGCCGGTCAGCGGCACGGCCGGACCCGGCAGCAGGTACCGGTCGCACGGGCCGTCCGGGACCTGGTCCAGCAGCAGCGCCTGACGCACCTCGTCCACGAAGTACTCGGCGACCCCGGAGCGGTCCGGCTCGACCGCGAGCTGGTACGGGTCCGAGGGGTCGGGGAGCCGGCCGCGCGCCACCTGGGAGAGCGGATCGGCCCCCTCACGCAGCCGGAGCCGCAGCCGCCCGCCCCTGCGGCCCGCCTCGAAGGCGACGCCCGCGACGGCCGCCAGCGGCACGGACACCTCGCCCAGGCTCCTGCGCAGGGCGGGCACGCTCTTGCCGCTGCCGGGCACGATCCGCACGGTGTCGCCGTCGAAGGTCCAGGTCCCCGCACGCTGGATGATTTCCGCCATGGGCAGATTGTCTCAGTGCCCGCGCCGCAGCCGGAGCGCGCGTGCTCAGCCCACGCCCAGCTCTCGCGCGATGAGCATGCGCTGGACCTCGCTGGTACCCTCACCGATCTCGAGGATCTTGGAGTCCCGCCACATCCGCGCCACCGGGTACTCGTTCATGAAGCCGTAGCCGCCGTGGATCTGGGTGGCCTCGCGGGCGTTGGTCACCGCGATCTCGGAGGAGTACAGCTTGGCCAGCGCCGCCGCCTTCTTGAACGGCTCGCCCGCCAGCAGCCGCGAGGCGGCGTCCCGCCAGGTGACCCGCGCCGTGTGGGCGCGCATCTCCATGTCGGCCAGCTTGAACTGGATCGCCTGGTTGGCGCCGATGGGCTTCCCGAAGGCCGTCCGGGTCTTCGCGTACGCCACCGACTCGTCGACGCAGCCCTGGGCCAGGCCGGTGGCGAGCGCCGAGATGGCGATCCGGCCCTCGTCCAGGATGCGCAGGAACTGGGCGTACCCGCGGCCCTCCTCGCCCAGGAGGTTCGCCGCGGGCACGCGCACGTCCGCGAAGGACAGTTCGCGGGTGTCCGAGGCGTTCCAGCCGACCTTGGAGTAAGGGGCCGCGACGGTGAATCCGCGGGTGCCGGACGGCACGATGATGCTGGAGATGAGCGGCGAGCCGTCCTCCTTGCGGCCGGTGACGGCCGTGACCGTGACCAGCCCGGTGATGTCGGTGCCCGAGTTGGTGATGAAGCACTTGGTGCCGTTGATCACCCACTCGCCCGTGCCCTCGTCCCGCACGGCGGTCGTACGGGTGCCGCCGGCGTCCGAGCCGCAGCCCGGCTCGGTCAGCCCGAAGGCGCCCAGCAGCTCCCCGGAGCACATCCGGGGCAGCCACTCGCGCCGCTGCTCCTCGGTGCCGAAGCGGTAGATCGGCATCGCGCCGAGGGAGACTCCGGCCTCCAGGGTGATCGCCACCGAGGAGTCGACGCGCGCCAGCTCCTCCAGGACGAGGCCGAGCGCGAGGTAGTCCCCGCCCATGCCGCCGTACTCCTCCGGGAAGGGCAGGCCGAACAGGCCCATCTCGCCCATCTGCCGGATGATCTCGTACGGGAATTCGTGGTTCTCGTAGAAGTCGCCGATCTTGGGGGCGATGACGTCGTGGGCGAACGCCTCCACCGTGCGGCGCAGTTCCTCGTGCTCGGAGGTCAGGCGGTGGTCCAGGGACATGGGGTCACTCCTTGTGGGAGAGGGCGCGGACGGTACGGGACGGGCTGGGGCGGCCCAGCCGGTCGGCCATCCACACGCTGGTGGCGGTGAGGCGGCCGAGGTCGACGCCGGTTTCGATGCCGAGGCCGTGCAGCATCCACACGAGATCTTCGGTGGCGAGGTTGCCGGTGGCGCTCCTGGCGAAGGGGCAGCCGCCCAGGCCGCCCGCCGAGGCGTCCACCGTGCTGACTCCGTGCTGGAGCGCGGCGAGGGTGTTGGCCAGGGCCTGGCCGTAGGTGTCGTGGAAGTGGACGGCGAGGAGGGCGGGCGGGATGCCCGCCTCCGCCAGGCCGCCGAGCAGGGCCGCGACGTGGCCCGGGGTGGCGACGCCGATGGTGTCCCCGAGGCTCAGCTCGTCGCAGCCGTAGTCCAGCAGGCGGCGGCACACCCGGAGGACCTGGCCCGGGTCCACCGGGCCCTCCCACGGGTCACCGAAGCACATGGAGAGATAGCCGCGCACCGTGGCGCCGCTGTCCTTGGCGCGGGCGACGACCGGTTCGAAGACGGCCAGCGACTCCTCGACGGTGCGGTTGAGGTTGGCCTTGGCGAAGGACTCCGTGGCGCTGGCGAAGACCGCCACCTCGCGCGCGCCGAGGGCCAGCGCGCGGTCCAGCCCCCGCGCGTTGGGCACGAGCACGGGGAGGCGGACGCCGCCCAGGTCCGCGAGGCGCGGGTAGAGGTCCTCGGCGTCGGCCAGCTGCGGCACCCACCGGGGGTGCACGAAGCTGGTCGCCTCGATCGTGCGCAGCCCGGCGGCGGCGAGCCGGTGGATGAACTCGGCCTTCACCTCGACCGGGACGACGGCCTGTTCGTTCTGCAGGCCGTCCCGGGCACCCACCTCGTGGATGCGGACCACGGGCGGCAGGGTCTCCACCGGCGCGGTCATGGGCAAGCCGTCGGGGATCGGGAGGCTCTGGGGCGGGCCGGCGGTCATCGGACACCCTCCTCCCGCGCACCGGCGGAGCCCGGTTCCGTGCCGCCCGGTGCTGCGGCGTCCGGCTCCGCGGCGTCCGGCTCCACCACGGCGAGCACCTGGTCCATCGCGACGGTGCTGCCCGCCCGCACGTCCAGCTCGGCCACCCGCCCGTCGTACGGCGCGACGATGACGTGCTCCATCTTCATCGCCTCGACCACCAGCAGGCTCTGCCCGGCCGTGACGGTATCGCCGACGGCGGCCTTGACCACCGTCACCGTGCCCGGCATGGGCGCGGTGAGCGCGTCCCCGCCGTGTGCTCCGGCCGCGCCCCGCAGGGCGGCCTCCACCGGGTCGTGGTCGAGAAGTTGCCAGCTGTCGGCGGAGCGGCCGAGCCAGCAGCTGCCCACAGCGCTGACGTGCCGGAAGTGGTGGCTGACCCCGCGCCATTCCAGCCGCAGGGCGTCCGCCGCGCCGTCCCGGGTCAGCCGGGCGGCACCGGGCTCGCCGTCCGCGCCGACCCGGACCTCCGCCGCGTCCGCGAAGCCGCGCACCCGCACGGCCACCGGCTCGCGGCCCGGGGCCCGCAGATGGTGCACCGTCCAGGCCGCCGTACCGCCCAGCCGCCAGCCGCTCGGCACCGAGAAGGGGTCCGTCCACCCGCTGGGCTCGCCGGACCCTCCGGTGCTCTCCGTGCCGCCGGTGCCCTCCGTGCCGCCCGCGTCGCTCCCGCCGCGCGGCGCCAGGGCGGCCTGCCGCAGCAGGGCCGCCGCCGCGTACACCTCGTCCGGCACGCCCTCCTGGACCAGCGTGTGCGCGTCACGGTCCACCAGGCCGGTGTCCAAGTCGCCCGCCACCACGGCGGGATGGGCGAGCAGCCGGTGCAGGAACGCGGTGTTCGTCTCGACGCCCAGCACGGCGGTGCCCGCCAGCGCGGTGCGCAGCCGGTGCAGCGCGGACCGCCGGTCCGGCCCGTGCGCGATGACCTTGGCGAGCATCGGGTCGTACGCCGTGCCGACCTCCATGCCCGCCACCAGCCCGGAGTCCGTACGCACCCCGGGGCCGCGCGGCTCGCCGAGCAGCCGCACGCTGCCCGCCGACGGCAGGAAATCCACGCGGTCGCCCGCCACTCGGGCGCTCTCGGCGCAGATCCGGGCCTCGACCGCGTGGCCCGTCAGCCGGATGTCGCGCTGGGCGAACGGCAGCGGCTCGCCCGCCGCGATGCGCAGCTGCCACTCGACCAGGTCCAGGCCGGTGACCATCTCCGTCACCGGGTGCTCGACCTGGAGCCGGGTGTTCATCTCCATGAAGTAGTACGCGGCCGGGCCCTCGCCGGGCGCGAGGCCGCCGCCGGGCACGATGAACTCCACCGTGCCCGCCCCGCGGTAGCCGCAGGACTTGGCGGCGTCCACCGCCGCCGCGCCCATGGCCGCCCGGGTCGCCTCGTCCAGCAGCGGGCTGGGCGCCTCCTCGATGATCTTCTGGTGGCGGCGCTGGAGCGAGCACTCGCGCTCGCCGAGGTGGATCACCTGGCCGTCGCCGTCCGCCAGGATCTGGATCTCGATGTGGCGGGGGCGGTCGATCCAGCGCTCCACCAGCAGCGTGTCGTCCCCGAACGAGCCGCGCGCCTCGCGCCGGGCACCGGCGATCTCGTCGGCCAGCAGGGCCTCGTCGCGCACCAGGCGCATGCCCTTGCCGCCGCCGCCCGCCGAGGGCTTCAGCAGCACCGGCATGCCGATCTCCCGCGCGGCGGCGACCAGTTCGGCGTCCGTCAGGCCGCTGCCTGAGGAGCCCGGCACCACCGGTACCCCGGCCGACCGCACCCGCTCCTTGGCGCGGATCTTGTCACCCATCAGCTCGATCGCGTCGGCCGGCGGACCGATGAACACCAGCCCGGCCCGCTCGCAGGCGCGCGCGAAAGCGGCGTTCTCCGCGAGGAAGCCGTAACCCGGGTGGACGGCCTGCGCGCCCGTACGGGCGGCGGCGTCCAGCAGGCGCTCCACGCGGAGGTAGCTCTCGGCTGCGGGGGTGGGGCCGATCCGGACGGCCGTGTCGGCCTCCCGGACGTGCCTGGCGTCCGCGTCCGCGTCGCTGTACACCGCGACGGAGCGGACGCCGGCCTCCCGCAAGGTCCGGATCACCCGCACCGCGATCTCGCCGCGATTGGCCACCAGCACCGTGTCGAACATCGTCATGCCCCCCTCACATCCGGAAGACGCCGTAGTGCGGCACGCTCGGGTCCCGCTGCGGCAGCGGCGCGTTGGCGCAGGCCGTGAGCGCGAGACCGAGCACCGTCCGCGTCTCCAGCGGGTCGATCACGCCGTCGTCCCACAGGCGGGCACTGGCGTAGTACGCGTCCCCCTGCTGCTCGTACTGCGCGCGCACGGGCTCCCGGAAGGCGTCCTCGTCCTCCTGGCTCCACTCCTCGCCGCGCGCCTCCAGTTGGTCCCGCTTGACGGTGGCGAGGACCGAGGCGGCCTGCTCGCCGCCCATCACCGAGATCTTGGCGTTCGGCCACATCCACAGGAAGCGCGGCCCGTAGGCCCGGCCGCACATCGAGTAGTTCCCCGCGCCGTACGAGCCGCCTATCACCACCGTCAGCTTGGGGACCCTGGTGCAGGCGACGGCCGTGACCATCTTGGCGCCGTGCTTCGCGATCCCGCCCGATTCGTAGGCCCGGCCGACCATGAAGCCCGAGATGTTCTGGAGGAAGAGGAGGGGGATGCCGCGCTGGTCGCACAGCTCGATGAAGTGCGCGCCCTTCTGGGCCGATTCGGCGAAGAGAATGCCGTTGTTCGCGACGATGCCGACCGGGTGGCCCTGGACGCGCGCGAAGCCGGTGACCAGCGTCGTGCCGTACTCCGCCTTGAACTCCTGGAAACGCGAGCCGTCCACCAGGCGGGCGATCACCTCCCGCACGTCGTACGGCGTGCGGGAGTCGGCGGGGACCGCGGCGTACAGCTCGGCCGGATCGGCCGCGGGCTCGACAGCGGGCCGCACCGGCCACGGCAGCGGGGCGCGCTCGGGCAGCGTGCCCACGATGTGCCGGACGATGCGCAGGGCGTGCGGGTCGTCCTCGGCCAGGTGGTCGGTCACCCCGGAGACCCGGGAGTGCACCTCGCCGCCGCCCAGCTCCTCCGCCGTGACGACCTCGCCGGTCGCGGCCTTCACCAGCGGCGGGCCGCCGAGGAAGATGGTGCCCTGGCCGCGCACGATCACCGCTTCGTCGCTCATCGCCGGTACGTACGCGCCGCCCGCCGTGCAGGAGCCGAGCACCGCGGCGATCTGCGGGATGCCCGCACCGGACATCCGCGCCTGGTTGTAGAAGATCCTGCCGAAGTGGTCGCGGTCGGGGAAGACCTCGTCCTGCATCGGCAGGAACGCGCCGCCGGAGTCGACGAGATACACGCACGGCAGGCGGTTCTCCAGCGCGATCTCCTGGGCGCGCAGGTGCTTCTTGACCGTCATCGGGTAGTACGTGCCGCCCTTGACCGTGGCGTCGTTGGCCACGACGACCACCTCGCGGCCGGACACCCGGCCGATGCCGGCGATCACCCCGGCCGCCGGTGCCGCGTCCCCGTACATCCCGCCGGCGGCCAGCGGGGCCAACTCCAGGAACGGGGACCCCGGGTCCAGCAGGGCGTCCACCCGGTCGCGCGGGAGCAGCTTGCCCCGCGCGGTGTGCCGGGCGCGGGCCCGCTCGCCGCCGCCGAGCCGCGCGGCGGCCAGCTTCTCCCGCAGCCGCGCCGCCAGCTCGCGATGCGCTGCGGCGTTCGCCAGGGCGGAATCGGATGCCGGGTCGACGCTGCTGACCAGCGTCGTTGCCTCCTCCATGCCGCGGAGCCCCCTTGCTCTGTGCGTGCCTGGTGCGTGCTTGGTGCCATGCTCTGTACGTACTGCCTGCGGTGCGCGCGGCGCCGCCGCGCTCGGGCCGTGCGGGCGCTCCGCGCCGAAGCAGCGGTTAATCTCCGTTAACGTCCGTCCTCAAGGTTAACGAGCATTAACCCGGCTGTCTAGAATGTGCGGCATGAGCACGGAGACAGTCCTCCCCACCCGTCGTGAGCAGATCCTGCGCGAGGCCGCGCGCCTCTTCGCCGAGCGCGGCTTCCACGGCGTCGGCGTGGACGAGATAGGCGCGGCCGTCGGGATCAGCGGGCCAGGCCTCTACCGGCACTTCGCGGGCAAGGACGCCATGCTCGCCGAGCTGCTGGTCGGCATCAGCGAGCGGCTGCACGAGGGCGGTCGCAGGTGCACGGAGCAGACGGCGGCGGCCGGGCTCGCCCCGGAGGCGACGCTCGACGCCCTGATCGCGGGCCACATCGACTTCGCGCTGGACGACCGGCCGCTGATCACCCTGCACGACCGCGAGCTGGACCGGCTGCGGGAGGCCGACCGCAGGCAGGTGCGGAAGCTCCAGCGGCAGTACGTCGAGATGTGGGTCTCCGCCGTGCGCGCCCTCTATCCGGGGCTGACCGAACTGGAGGCCCGGGTCTCCGTGCACACGGTGTTCGGCCTGCTCAACTCCACGCCCCGGCTCGGCGGCCCGGCCGCGCGCCCCGACCGCGCCACCACGGCCGCGCTGCTGCACCGGCTCGCGCGGGGCGCGTTCGCGGCGGTGGGGGAGACCCCGGGCACCGGCGGCTGAGCCGTGCGGCCGGTGCGGCGGCGCGGCCGGTGCGCCCGCAGCGTCGCCGCCCCCTCCGCGCGCCTTCGTCCGCCATGGACAGTCCCGGCTCCCGTCCGGTAACTTCGAGGCATTCCTGAGCAAGCGCTTAGGTTCTGTCCCGGAGCAGTTCACCAGCCGCGATCCACCCGCTGGTGAGAAGGCGGGCCGCAGTTCGGCCGCGGAGGAGGTGCGCTGTGCGACGTACGGTGTTCAACGAGGACCACGAGGCGTTCCGCCGCACCCTGCGGGATTTCATCGCCGCCGAGGTCGTGCCCTTCTACCCGGGCTGGGCGGCGCAGGGCTTCGTGCCGCGCGAGCTGTACCGGAAGCTCGGCGAGCTGGGCGTCTTCGGCATCGAGGTGCCGGAGGAGTACGGCGGCGCGGGCGAGACGAGCTTCAAGTTCAACGCCGTGATCAACGAGGAGTGCGCGCGGGCCGGGGTCAGCTTCGGCGGCTCCAGCGTGCACACGGCGCTGTGCCTGCCCTACCTCCTGAAGTACGCCGACGAGGCGCAGAAGCGCCGCTGGCTGCCGGGCTTCGTCTCCGGCGAGCTGATGACCGCCATCGCCATGACCGAGCCGGGCGCCGGCTCCGACCTGGCCGGGATGCAGACGACCGCGAAGCTCTCCGCCGACGGCCGGCACTACGTCCTCAACGGCTCCAAGACCTTCATCACCGGCGGCGTCCAGGCCGACCGCGTGCTGGTCTGCTGCCGTACCTCCGCCCCCGATCCGGCCGACCGGCGCGGCGGCATCTCCATCCTGGTCGTGGACACCGCCTCCGAGGGCTACGCGGTCGGCCGCACGCTCGACAAGCTCGGCCTGAAGTCCTCCGACACCGCGGAGCTGTCGTTCGACGACGTGCTCGTTCCCGTCGAGGACCTGCTGGGCGAGGAGGGCGCGGCCTTCGGCTACCTCGCGCACAACCTGCCGCAGGAGCGGCTGGGCATCGCGCTGGGCGCCTGTTCCCAGGCCGAGGCGGCCGTGCGGTTCGCCTACGACTACGTCAAGGAGCGCACGGTCTTCGGCAAGGAGGTGGCCTCCTTCCAGAACACCAAGTTCGTGCTCGCCGACTGCCGCGCCGACGTGGACGCCATGCAGGCCGTCTGCGACCGCGCGCTGGAGGCGCACGACGCGGGCGAGCTGACCGCCGCCGACGCCGCCTCCGCCAAGCTGTTCACCACCGAGACCGCCGCCCGCGTGATCGACAAGTGCCTCCAGCTGCACGGGGGCTACGGCTACATGACGGAGTACCCGATCGCCCGGCTCTACGCCGACACCCGTGTCACCCGGATCTACGGCGGCACCAGCGAGGTCATGCGGTCGATCATCGCCAAGTCGATGGGCCTGTGAACGCGCTCGCGAGCCTGCTCGACCTGCTCGACCTGGAGCGGGTGGAGGAGGACATCTTCCGGGGCGACAGCGTGCCCTCCGTCGTCCCCCGCGTCTTCGGCGGCCAGGTCGCCGCGCAGGCGCTGGTGGCCGCCTGCCGCACCGTCCCCGCGGGCCGCCTGCCGCACTCCCTGCACGCGTACTTCCTGCGTGCGGGCGATCCGGGGGCGCCCATCGTCTACACGGTCGACCGCATCCGGGACGGGCGCTCCTTCACCACCCGCCGCGTGGTCGCGGTGCAGCACGGGCAGCCGATCTTCCACCTCTCCGCCTCCTGCCAGGCGTACGAGGACGGGCTCGAGCACCAGGAGCCGATGCCCGCCGCGCCCGACCCCGAGACGCTGCCCCCGGCCGAGGAGCTGCTGCCGCGCCACGCGCACCTCTTCCGCGACCCGGAGGTCGCCAGGCGGCTGCTGAAGGCCCGGGAGGCGGTCGATCTGCGCTACGTGGAGGCGCCGCCGTTCGTCAGCGCGGGGCAGCCGCGCGAGCCGCGCTCGCAGGTGTGGTTCCGGACGAACGGCAAGCTGGACGGCGTACGGGACGACCCCACGCTGCACATCTGCCTGGCGACCTACGTCTCGGACATGACGCTGCTGGACTCCGTGCTGCTCGCGCACGGCCGCGGCGGCTGGGCGGTCGGCGACGTGGTGGGCGCCAGCCTGGATCACGCGATGTGGTTCCACCGCCCGTTCCGTGCTGATGAGTGGCTGCTGTACGACCAGGAGTCCCCCACCGCGCAGGGCGGCAGGGGCCTCGGCAAGGGCCGGATCTTCACCCGCGATGGCCGCCTGGCGGTCTCGGTGATCCAGGAGGGCGTCGTCCGGGTGCCGCACTGAGGCGCGGGCGGTCCGCCGCCCGCGCCCCGGCGCTATCCCAGGTCGCGGTAGAGCCGCACCCACTGGTCCGGGGTGACCAGCCCCACGGGCAGCGACTCGTCCAGCCGCAGGGCGCCGAAGGCCGCCCGTACCCTGCGCGTCCGGTAGCGCCGGGTCAGGCTGGCGGCCAGCGAGCCGCCCACGCCCGTGAAGCCGTACTCGACGAACTCCCGGTAGCCGGGCAGCGCCGCGGGCGGCAGCAGCGGCTGCGGGCGGCGTACGAGGCGCAGCAGCGCCGCGTCGGTGCGCGGCACGGGGGTGAAGCGCTCCCGGCCGATCCGGGTGAGCAGCCGCCACTCGTGCTCCGGCCAGGTCCGCACGGTCAGCAGGCTCCAGCGCCCGTAGCCGCCGGTGTGCTTGCGCGCGTACTCCAGCTGGGTCAGCAGCGTGGCCGAGGTCAGCCGGGGGGCGGCCACGCACCAGCGGACGATGTCGGCGGTGCGCGAGAAGGGGATGTTGCCGACCACCGCGAACGGTTCGGCGGGCGGTCGTGCCCGCGTGAAGTCGCCCCGCACCAGGCGGACGCGCGGCTCGGCGCGAAGGCGTGCGCGCAGCCCGGCGGCGAGCCGGGGGTCGATCTCGTAGGCGACGACCCGGCCGGCGGCGCGGGCCAGCGTCCGGGTGAGCGCCCCCTCGCCCGCGCCCGGCTCCAGCACGAGGCTGTCGGCGCTCAGGCGGGCGGAGCGCACGACGCGCTCGATGGTGGCGGGATGGCGCAGGAAGTTCTGGGAAAGCGTCTGACGACGGCGCGGCATGGTGCGGTCCTCGGGTGGAGGACAGGCGCGCGGGCATGGCCGGGGCGGGCCTGTCCGGTTCGATGGGGACACCGGAGGCCCTGGACAGGCGCGAGGACGCGTCGCGGACGCATAAGGCGTGCGACGTGGGACGTACGGCGGGGAGTGCGCATTGCCAGGCGGGCGCGTTCACCTGTGCGACCGGCTGCGGCGGCTGCGCGGGGCATACGCGCGGGCACGGCGCGTGCGGCACCGCGGGCGCGGCAGGCGGCGTGCGGGTGAGCGCGGCGGACTCAGACGCCGGAGGCGTCCTGGCGGACCAGGGCCTGGCGCCGGCCGCGCGGGCGGCAGGTCAGATCGGGACACCGACCGGCGCACCGCGCGTCGGCGCGCGTGCCGTCGGTGATCGCCTGGAAAGCGGACATGGGCGCGACCCTACGAGCGGTCGTGCGGCGTCCGCAACGCGTTTTCCCGCTGCCTGACGCGGCAGGGGAACGAACGTTCAGCCACGCGTCAGTCAGTCCACGGACAGCTGCGCCGCCTCCAGCAGGTAGGCCGTCATCGGCTCGTAGAAGCGCGGGTCGACCACATGGTCGTCCAGCGGCACGGCGACGGAGAGCGTGCCCTCGGCCTCCCCGAGGAAGAGAGCCGGGTCGTTGCAGTCCGCGAAACCGACCGCCTCTATGCCGTGCTGCGCCGCGCAGCCCGCCCAGCCGTGGTCCGCGACCACCAGGTCGGGCGCGGCCTCCTCGTTCCGGGCGAGCGTGTCGAGTATCTGGCGCATCGGCTCCGGCGAGTGCGTGTGCCACAGCGACGCGCCCCGCTCGTACGCCGCGACGCCGCCGAACTGCACGGCCACGCCCTCGTCCGCGTAGATCCCCAGCGGGACGCGCACGATGTCGCAGCCCGCTCCGCGCAGCGCCGCCGCGAGGGTGCCGTGCATGTCCAGGAGGGCGCCGGGGTGCCCGGTCGCGAAGAGCACCCTCCGGCGGTCCTCGGCGGCCTTGCGCAGCTGCGCGGCGGCCCGGTCGAGCGCGGAGAGGGTCAGCTCGGGGTCGATGGTGTCCTGCCCGTGCCGGTGGTCGGGGTCGTCGCTGACGCCGCAGCGCTCGGCCATCACGGCCAGCACGTCCTGCTCGTCCGACCAGCGGTCGCCCAGCTCCAGGCCGAGCCAGTAGTGCCGGTCGCCGTTGGCCAGCTTGCGGTAGTGCGACAGGTTGTTCTCGCGGGGCGTGGCGACATCTCCGGCGATGCGCGTACGGACCAGGTGGTCGAGCAGCTCGGTTCGGGAGGGTGCGGCGGGCAGCGGCAGAGGCAGAGGCATGGCGCCATTGTGACCCGTACTCCAGAGCGATGGACGGTCCGGCGCAAAAGGGTGAGCAGTGCCATCGCATCCGTCCATGTGGAGCGCGGTGGTCCGCTGGTTAGGCTCACGCGCATGAGCATCTCCCCGCAGCAGCACTCCGCCCCCCGCGGCCCCGTCGACTCCTCCCGCGTCCCCCGCTACGCCGGTCCGGCGACCTTCGCCCGGCTGCCCCGGCTGGACGAGGTCGGCGGCACCGCCGACGTCGCGGTGGTCGGGGTCCCCTTCGACAGCGGCGTCTCCTACCGGCCGGGGGCGCGCTTCGGCGGCAACGCGGTGCGTGAGGCTTCCCGCCTGCTGCGCCCGTACAACCCCGCGCAGGACGCCTCGCCCTTCGCGCTCGCCCAGGTCGCCGACGCGGGGGACATCGCGGCGAACCCGTTCGACATCGGCGAGGCCGTGGAGAGCGTGCAGACGGCGGCGGACGGCCTCCTCGACTCGGGCGCCCGGCTGATGACGCTGGGCGGCGACCACACCATCGCGCTGCCCCTGCTGCGCGCGGTCGCCCGCAAGCACGGCCCGGTGGCGCTGCTCCACTTCGACGCCCACCTGGACACCTGGGACACCTACTTCGGCGCCGCCTACACGCACGGCACCCCCTTCCGCCGCGCGGTGGAGGAGGGGCTGCTCGACACCTCCGCGCTCTCGCACGTGGGCACCCGAGGCCCGCTCTACGGCAAGCAGGACCTGACCGACGACGAGAAGATGGGCTTCGGCATCGTCACCTCCGCCGACGTGATGCGGCGCGGCGTGGACGAGGTCGCGCAGCAGCTGCGCGAGCGGATAGGCGACCGGCCGCTCTACGTCTCGGTCGACATCGACGTGCTGGACCCGGCGCACGCGCCCGGCACCGGCACGCCGGAGGCGGGCGGCCTCACCTCCCGCGAGCTGCTGGAGATCCTGCGGGGGCTGGCGGGCTGCGAGCTGGTCTCCGCGGATCTGGTCGAGGTCGCGCCCGCGTACGACCACGCGGAGATGACCTCGGTGGCCGCCTCGCACACGGCGTACGAGCTGACGACGCTCATGTGCCGCCGGATCAGCGAGGCGCGGAAGGTCTGAACCAAGGTGTCGAACGGCGGTTTCCAGCCGTGTTCGAGACCGTGCGGGACGCCCCGTATCGGTACAGGCGCACCGTGTAGCAATGCCCACTGGCGGGCGCGCACGGAACGGCGCTGGTGGGGGAGGCGGAGGGTATTCGGACGTCCACGTAAAGTAGTGTTACGTGCCGCCATCACTTTAATACGCAACGTTACTGATTCTGTTCGGTCAGTGTGCACATCGTGGAAGTTTTCGGCAGACTTCGGATCGTTCCGCGGAACGGGGCGGCGAATGACGGAAGGCGGGTCAGCCCTGTGGGGGGTGCTTGGCCCGCCGAAGGCCACCGACACGACGCCCCGAAAGGTACGGCTCCGGAGAAGTATGCGGCTTCTCCGGAGCCGTCACCGTTTTCCGGCCCCCGGCCTCCCGGCCCCGGCTCCCCGTTGCTCCTGCCCGCCCCGTCCCCGATCCTTCCCCGGTCCGGGATGAAATCCCCCTGCCCAGGCGTTGCAATCTGTCGGCAACAAAACGACAGCCAGGGGAAGGACGCCACGCGTGGTGGTCAGGGAATCGGCGGGGGACGCGGGCCCGGGATGGGCGCGGCGGCTGATCGCGTACTGCTGGCGGTACCGGAGGAACGTCCTCCTGGCGCTGGGATCGTCGCTCGCGGGCATGGGCATCATGGCCCTGGTCCCGCTGCTCACCAAGGTGATCATCGATGACGTGGTGGTCGGCCGGGACGGCGGGATGGCCCTGTGGATCGGCCTGCTGCTCGCCGCCGCGGTCGTCGTCTACGGGCTCACCTTCGTCCGCCGCTACTACGGCGGCCGGCTCGCCCTCGACGTCCAGCACGATCTGCGCACCGAGATGTACGGCGCCATACTCCGGCTCGACGGGCGCCGCCAGGACGAGCTGAGCACCGGCCAGGTCGTCGGCCGCGGCACCAGCGACCTCCAGCTGGTGCAGAGCCTGCTCTTCATGACGCCGATGATGATCGGCAACATCCTGCTCTTCGCCGTCGCGCTCGTGGTGATGCTCGTCCTCTCGCCCCTGCTCACCCTGGTCTCGATCGCCGTCGCCCCGCTGCTGTGGTGGATAGCCGGGCGCAGCCGCATCCGGCTCTTCCCCGCCACCTGGTACGCCCAGCAGCAGGCCGGCGCCGTCGCCTCCGTGGTGGACGGCGCGGTCACCGGTGTGCGCGTGGTCAAGGGCTTCGGGCAGGAGCGGCAGGAGACCGGAAAGCTCCGCGACATCAGCCGTACGCTCTTCGCCGCCCGGCTGCGCACCGTGCGCCTCAACGCCCGCTACACCCCCGCGCTCCAGGCCGTGCCCTCCATAGGGCAGGTCGCCATGCTGGCGCTGGGCGGCTGGATGGCGACCCGCGGCCAGATCACGCTGGGCACCTTCGTCGCCTTCTCCACCTATCTCGCGCAGCTGGTCGGGCCCGTCCGGATGCTCGCGATGATGCTCACCATCGGCCAGCAGGCCCGCGCCGGGGTGGAGCGCGTCTTCGACCTCATCGACACCGAGCCGGAGATGCGGGAGCGCCCGGACGCCGCCGAGCTGCCCGCCGACGCGGACGCCTCCGTCGAGTTCGACGACGTCACCTTCGGCTACGGCGACGCCGCCCAGAGGCACCGCCCGGTGCTGGACGGCTTCAGCCTGCGCATCGAGCCCGGCGAGACCGTCGCCGTCGTCGGCACCAGCGGCAGCGGCAAGTCCACCGTCTCGCTGCTGCTGCCCCGCTACTACGACGTGACCGGCGGCGCCCTGCGTATCGGCGGGCACGACGTACGCGACCTCACCCTCGAATCCCTGCGCGCGGCCATCGGGCTGGTCCCGGAGAACAGCTTCCTCTTCTCCGAGACCATCAGCGCCAACATCGCCTACGGCGCTCCGCAGGCGACCGAGGAGCAGATCCGCGAAGCCGCCCGCGCCGCCCAGGCCGACGGCTTCATCACCGACCTCCCCGACGGCTACGACACGACCGTGGGAGAGCAGGGCCTGACTCTCTCCGGCGGGCAGCGGCAGCGGATCGCCCTGGCCCGCGCCATCCTCACCGACCCCCGGCTGCTCGTCCTCGACGACGCCACCTCCGCCGTCGACGCCCAGGTCGAACACGAGATCCACGAGGCGCTGCGCTCCGTGATGGCGGGCCGCACCACGCTGCTCATCGCACACCGCCAGTCCACCCTCGCGCTCGCCGACCGGATCGCCGTCCTGGACGGCGGGCACCTCGTCGACCTCGGCACCCATGACGAACTCACCGAACGCTGCTCGCTCTACCGGCGGCTGCTCACCGACCCCGACGAGCTGGCCGAGACCGAACGCGACCCGGCGGGCCGGGCCGGACCCGGCGGGCCGGACGGGCAGGACGCGCACGACGGGCCCGCCGCCTTCGACGCGGCGACCGGCGTCACCCCCGCCCTGTGGGTGCGCGCGAACGGCTCGGCGCGCGCCGCCGAGGGCGGCGGCCCAGGCGCGGGCGCGGTCACCGCGGCCGCGCAGAGCGGACGCCCCGGCAGCTTCGGCGCCGAACTGGGCGCCATGCCCGGCAGCCCCGAACTCCTCGCCCGCGTCGCCGCCCTGCCGCCCGCCGACGACACCCCCGACGTCGACGAGCAGCAGGCCGAACGGACCGAGGAGTCGTACGGGCTGCGCCGCCTGCTGCGCGGCTTCGGCGCGCCGCTCGCCGTCGCGCTCGTCTTCGTCGCGCTCGACGCCCTTGCCGGGCTGCTGCTCCCGATGCTCATCCGGCACGGCATCGACGAGGGCGTACGCGAGACGGCCCTCGGCGCCGTCTGGGTGGCCGCGGGGCTGGCGCTGCTCGTCGTCGTCGCCCAGTGGGGCGCGCAGACCGGCGCGATGCGGCTGACCGGGCGGGCGGGCGAACGCATCCTGTACGCCCTCCGGGTCAAGATCTTCGCGCAGCTCCAGCGGCTCGGCCTCGACTACTACGAACGCCACCTGACCGGCGCCGTGATGACCCGGATGACCACCGACGTGGACGCGCTCTCCACCTTCCTCCAGACCGGCCTGGTCACCGCCGTCGTCTCGCTGCTCACCTTCTTCGGCATCCTGGTGGCCCTGCTGGTCATCGACGTCCAGCTGGCCCTGCTCGTCTTCGCCACCCTGCCGCTGCTGATCGTGGGCACTTTCTACTTCCGCCGCCAGAGCGTCAAGGCGTACGAGCTGGCGCGCGAGCGCGTCAGCGGGGTCAACGCCGACCTCCAGGAGACCGTCGCCGGGCTGCGGATGGTGCAGGCGTTCCGCCACGAGGAGGCGGGCGCCGACCGCTTCGCGGCCCGCAGCGGCGCGTACCGCGAGGCGCGGGTGCGCGGCCAGTGGCTGATCTCCGTCTACTTCCCCTTCGTCCAGCTGCTGGCCTCCGTGGCGACCGCCGCCGTGCTCGTGGTGGGCTCGGGGCGGGTCGGCGACGGCACGCTGACGGCGGGCGCGCTGGTGGCGTACCTGCTCTACATCGAGCTGTTCTTCGCGCCCGTGCAGCAGCTCTCCCAGGTCTTCGACGGCTACCAGCAGGCGTCCGTCTCGCTCGGGCGCATCCAGGAGCTGCTGCGCGAGCGGACGAGCACCCCGGTGGCCGCCGAGCCGGAGCCCGTGGGGGAGCTGCGCGGCGAACTCGCCTTCGAGGGCGTCGGCTTCCGCTACGCGAGCGCGGACGCGGAAGGTGCTGCGGAAGACAGCGCGGCCGGCGGTGCGGCAGGCGCTGCGGACGCCGGTGCGCCGCAGGGCGTCGCCGTGGACAGCGGCGAGGCGGCGCTCTCCGGTATCGACCTGACCATCCCCGCCGGGCAGACCGTCGCCTTCGTCGGGGAGACCGGCGCGGGCAAGTCCACGGTGGTCAAGCTGGTCGCCCGCTTCTACGACCCCACCGAGGGCCGCGTCCTGGTGGACGGCGCCGACCTGCGCGCACTGGACCTGGCCCAGTACCGGCACCGCCTGGGCGTCGTGCCGCAGGAGCCCTACCTCTTCCCGGGCACCGTACGGGAGGCCATCGCCTACGGGCGCCCGGAGGCCACCGACGCCGAAGTGGAGGCGGCGGCACGGGCGGTGGGCGCGCACGACATGATCGCCGCGCTCTCGGACGGCTATCTGCACGCCGTCTCCGAGCGGGGCCGCAACCTCTCGGCCGGTCAGCGGCAGCTGATCGCGCTGGCCCGCGCCGAGCTGGTCGACCCGGACATCCTGCTGCTCGACGAGGCGACGGCCGCCCTCGACCTGGCCACCGAATCGCTGGTCAACCAGGCGACGGACCGGCTGGCCCGGCGGCGCACCACCCTGGTCGTCGCCCACCGGCTCAGCACGGCGGCGCGCGCGGACCGGGTCGTGGTGCTGGCGCACGGCCGGGTGGCCGAGACGGGCACGCACGCCGAACTGCTGGAGCGGGACGGGCACTACGCGCGGCTGTGGCGGGTGTACGCGGGCGAACCGCAGCCGACAGCCGCATAGCCGGAGCGGGAGCTGGGGCAGGCTCTGGTGCTGGCGCAGGGCCAGGGGCTGGCTCCGGCCACCCCGCCCGCCGCGTCAGCCGCGCCGCCCGCCCCGGTTGCGCGGGTGGTCACGCGCCGTCCGTTCGTTGCCGCGCTTGTAGTTCCCCGTCCAGCGGGCCATCACCAACTGCGCGTCCCCTGACCGGACCTCATGCAGGAACCGGTCGGCGGACGGGCCGCGCAGCCGCGTCGCGGGGCGGCCGTGGTGGCTGATGAGCACGCCGGCTCCCGGCTGCTCCTGGTAGGTGAATCCTTCGGGCTTGGGCATGCGCCGGAGGATACGGCTCACACGCCGCAGCGCGCGATCAAATACTCGTCCACCGTCTGCACCACGCCCGAACCGCCGGGGACCTCCGGCATCGCCTCGGTCCCCTCCCGCCAGTGCACGGCGGAGATCTCGGAGTTGGGCACGAAGGCGTCCGGCACCAGGACGGAGGCGGTGTACACCGCGCCGTACAGGAGCCTGCGGCGCAGCCCGAGCACGGTCTTGGCGAACCCGGCGAAACGCAGCGCGTCCTCGGTCAGACGCTGGCCGGTCTCCTCCCGCAGTTCGCGCACCGCCGCCGCGCGCGGCGTCTCGCCCGGCTCGATGCCACCGCCGGGCAGCTCCCAGCAGGCGCGCTCGCGCTCGTGGACCATCAGCACCCGACTTCCGTGCCGCAGCACGACCAGGGCGTAGCCCACCTCCGCGTCCTCGAACCGGGCGTCCTCGGGGGCCTGCTGGAGGGCGAGCAGGGCCATGCCGCGCGGGCCGGTGACGAGCGGCTGGAGGGGGTCTGGTCTGGCAGCGGGTCCGGTCATGCGGGCGAGCCTACGGCCACGGCGGGGTACGGCCGTACGGGGCGGGTGGGGTGGCACACCGGTGCCGGGACTGGCGGAGCCACCGGTACGCCGATAAGTTCACCGCGACCTTTGAGAGCTAACGGCGAGGGTGAGGCCGTAAGGGGAGGACGCATGCGCAAGGTGCTCAGATGGCTGCTGTCGCTCGTGGTGCTCGCGGGCACCATCGGTGTCGGCGGCGCCTCGGCCGGGGCCGCCACCGCGGCCGGGCAGGCCGACCGTACGGACACCAGCCGCACGGAACGCACGAACCGCACGGCGGGCAAGGACATCAGGGACCGGATTCTCGCGATCCCGGGGATGAGCCTCATCGAGGAGAAGCCGGTCGACGGGTACCGCTTCTTCCTGCTCGACTACGAACAGCCCGTCGATCACCGAAAGCCGCGCGCGGGCACGTTCAAGCAGCGCATCTCCGTCCTGCACAAGGGCGAGGACCGGCCCACGGTCTTCTTCACCTCCGGCTACAACCTGAGCGAGCAGCCCCGGCGCAGCGAGCCCACCCAGGTCGTGAACGGAAACCAGGTCTCGTTGGAGTATCGATTCTTCACCCCGTCCCGCCCCGATCCCGCCGACTGGACGAAGCTCGACATCTGGCAGGCGGCCAGCGACCAGCACCGCGTGCACCGGGCGCTGAAGCGGATCTACGACCAGCGGTGGGTCTCGACCGGCGGCAGCAAGGGCGGCATGACCGCGACGTACTACCGCCGCTTCTACCCCCACGACATGGACGGCACCGTCGCCTACGTCGCGCCCAACAACGTACGGGACCACGAGGACTCGGCGTACGACGACTTCTTCGCCCAGGTCTCCACCCCCGAATGCCGCAAGCGGCTCGGCGACCTCCAGCGTGAAGCGCTCGTGCGCCGGGACGAGATGGTGGCGCGCTACGCCGAGGCCGCGGAGAAGGAGGGCTACACCTTCGAGCTGGTCGGCTCCGTCGACCGCGCCTACGAGGTCGTCGTGCTCGACTTCGTCTGGGCCTTCTGGCAGTACCAGACGGAGGCGCGCTGCGCCGAGGTCCCGGCCACCTCGGCGGGGACGGCGGAGATCTACGCCTTCCTCGACGACGTCGTGGGCTTCGCCTCGTACGCCGACCAGGGCATGACCCCGTACGTGCCGTACTACTACCAGGCGGGCACCCAGCTGGGGCAGCCCGACGTACGCACGCCGGAGCTGGCGGATCTGCTGCGCTACCCGGGCATCAACGTGCCGCGCAGCTTCGTGCCCCGCGAGATCCCCATGCGCTTCGACCACCGGGCCATGAAGGACATCGACCGCTGGGTGCGCGGGCAGTCCTCCGAGATGCTCTTCGTCTACGGCGAGAACGACCCCTGGGGCGCCGAGCCGTTCCGCCCCGGCCGCGGCAGTGAGGACACGCACGTCTACACCGCGCCCGGCCAGAACCACGGCGCCAACATCGCCTCGCTCCGCGACGGGGACCGCAAGGCGGCCACCGAAGCGCTGCTGGACTGGGCCGACGTGGCGGCACCGGAGACCGACTCCGGCGCGCGGCGGCTGACGGCCCCCGACGCGCAGCTCGACCGGCCCGACCCGCACGAGCCGAAGCTCCGCCCGTAGCACCACCGGCCACCCGGGCAACGAGGCGCCCGCCGTGCGATCCCGCGCGGCGGGCGCCTCGCGTTCCGCGTTCCGTGCGCCGTGCAGCGCCGCGCCGTGCTACGCCGCCGCCGAGAGCAGCCGCAGCAGGTGCTCGCGCACCGGCGCCAGCGCCCCGGCCAGCTCCGGCACCTGGGGATACCAGCGCTTCTCGTACTCCCAGCACAGCCAGCCGTCCCAGCCCGCGCGGCTCAGCAGCTCCGTCACCTCCGCCAGCGGCAGCACTCCGGAGCCGGGCGGCAGCGGCGCGGTGTCCTCGGCCGAGGCGATGTCCTTGACCTGGACGTAGCCGAGGTACGGCGCCAGGTGGCGCAGCGTCTCCGCCGGGTCCTCGCCGCCGAGCCAGGTGTGCATCACGTCCCACAGCGCACCCGCCGAGGGGCCGCTGCCCTGCCCCGGGCCGCCGAGCCGACTCAGCACGCGGGCGGCGGCGGCTCCGGTGCGGTGCGAGTCGTGCGTCTCCAGCAGGACGCGCGGGCCCAGGTCGGCGGAGAGCGGGGCGACGGCGGCCAGCCTGCGCACCGCCGTCGCGTCCGCCTCGGCGGGTGAGCCGTCCCCGCCGCCGGGGAAGACCCGCACCCAAGGTGCCCCCAGGTCGCGGGCCAGCTCCAGCAGGGCGCGGGTCTCCCGGAGGAACTCCACGTCGTCCCCGGGGGCGGCGGCCTGCGCGTATCCCGCCAGCGCGAGGATCTCGACGCCCGCAGCCGCGAACCGCTCGACCACCTCCACCCGCTCGGTCAGGGAGAGGCCCGGGTGCACGGGCTCCTCCGGGTGTGCGCGCAACTCGACGCCGTGGAAGCCGGTGTCGGCGGCGAGCCGGACCACGTCGGGGACGGGCAGGCCGGGGACACCGAGGGTGGAGAAAGCCAGTCGCATGCGCTCAGAGGATCAGACGCCAGTCCTGCCCGACAAGCTCCGCGCCGTAACTCCGGTGCGGATTCTCCGCCGTCAGGGTGAATCCCGCCCGCTGGTAGATCCGCCGGGCCGCACCCAGCACGCTGTTCGTCCAGAGCACCAGCTCGCGGTAGCCCGCGGCGCGGGCGAAGTCGACGCACGCGCGCACCAGCAGGTCGCCGATGCCACGGCCACGGGCGGACGGCTCCACCAGCAGCAGCCGCAACCGCGCGGTGACCGGCGCCCCCTGACCGCCCGGCGCGTCCCGGACGCACATCACCGCACCCACCGGGACACCGGCCGACTCGGCTATCCACACCCGGTCCCACCGCGGATCGCGTATCTCCGCGAAGTCGGCGACGATGCGGGCCACCAGCGCCTCGAAGCTCGCATCGAAGCCGAACTCCCGCGCGTAGAGCGCGCCGTGCCGCTGGACGACCCAGCCCAGATCGCCGGGGACCGGCGCCCGCAGGGTGACCTCGGCCTCGGGTGCGGACGGCGCCTCGGGTGCAGACGGTGCCTCCGGGTGGGCCGCTGGCTCCCCGCCTCGGCCCCGCGGCCCGTCCTCCCTGCCGTCCTGCGCCCCGCCCTGCCGCCCGCCGCGCCCATCGCGCTGTTCGTCACCGAGCAGCGCCCGTATGGTGCCCATCGCCTCCGTCAGCCGGGCGCGGTCGGGCGCCGCCACCGAGGCGAGCATCCCCTCCACCGACTCCAAGGTCCGCTCCTCCAGCAGCGCGGCGGCCTCCCGGCCCTCTCCGGTGAGGCTGACCCGGCGCCGCCGGGCGTCCTCGGCGGACTGCTCACGCACCAGCAGGCCGTCCTTCTCGAACCGCTGGAGGAGACGGCTCAGATACCCCGCGTCCAGGCTCAGGGTGAGGCGCAGATCCGCGGCCTCCAGCGGGGCGACCCGCGCCAGCTCGTAGAGGATGCGCGCCTCGGTCAGCGTGTACGGCGTGTAGAGATGCCTGCCGTAATCCAGCGCACCGATCAGATTCGTGTAGAAGCGGTTGAAGGCCCGGACCTCGGCGACGGACATGCGCACCTCCGAATATCTTTGACTCAGTCAAAGATATTCGAGTCGCAGCGCCGCCGGAAGTCCACGAAAGGATGAACACCCGCGGCCGCGGGGCTCAGCGGGCGGTGCCGGCCACGGCCTCCGGCGGAGGCCCCTGCCGCGGCGGTGCCGTGGACGCCCGGGTGATCAGCTCCGCCGGTACGGTCGCCACGCCGCCCGGCGGCGCGTCCTCGCGCCCGACCGCGAGCCGTCCGGCGCGGGCTCCCGCGCTGTGCAGCGGCAGCCGCACGGTGCTGAGCGGCGGGTAGGCGTCCAGGCAGGCGGGCAGGTCGTCGAAGCCCGCGACGGAGACGTCCTCGGGAACGCGCAGCCCCTGGTCGCGCAGCGCGGCGCAGACGCCCAGGGCGACCGTGTCGTTGGCGGCCAGTACGGCCGTCAGATCCGGTGCGCGGCGCAGCAGTTCGAGCGCCCCCTGGTAGCCGGAGGTGCGGTCGAACGCGCCGCCGTACACGGTCAGGCGCGCGTCGCCGGTGGGCAGTCCCTGTGCGGCCAGCGCGCGGCGGTGCCCTTCGAGCCGGTGCCGGGAGGTCGTACGGTCGGCCGGTCCGGCGACAAGGCCGATGCGGCGGTGGCCGAGGGAGAGCAGGTGCTCGGTCAGCCGCTGGGCGCCACCGGTGTTCTCGAAGGCCAGGGTGGTGATTCCGGTGCCGGAGGGAGCGCCCCCGGCGGCGGGCTCCTCGCCGACGGCGTCGCCGCCGGCCGGTGCGGCCAGCGGGGGCCGCCCGCACAGGACCACCCGGGTGCCGCCGTCGGACATGCGCCGCAGCCGGGCGGCCAGCGCGGCCTGGTGCGCGTCGCTCTCGACGGCGCCGCCGGTGACCACGACGGCGGCGGCGCGCTGGCGCAGGAGCAGGGTGAGGTAGGTGAGTTCGCGCTCGGGCGAGCCGCCCGTGTTGCAGACCACGGCGAGCTTGCCGTCGCCTATCTCGCTCTGCACCGCGCCCGCGATGATGCCGAAGAAGGGGTCCGCGATGTCGTTGACCAGCACGCCGACCAGGTCGGAAGTGGCGGCGGCCAGGGCGCTGGCCGGTCCGTTGACGACGTACTCCAACTCTTCGACGGCGCGCAGCACGCGGTCGCGGGTGGCCTCCGCGACCGGGTAGTTGCCGCTGAGCACGCGCGAGACGGTGGCGGCGGAAACCCCTGCCCGTGCGGCCACGTCGGCCAGGGTCACTGCCATCGAACTCCTCCAGGGCTCGCCGGATGCGGGGCAGCGTCATGATCTCACCCCGCGCCCGTTCCCGGGGGCGGCTTCCCTGCTCTCTTGCCGCGGCACGGCGTTCTGCATAACCTGCCGGAGGGTAAGCGCTTTCTTTCCACGGGCGGGCGCCCTCCCGCACCCCCGGCACGCACCCGCCCGGCCCCAGTCCAGCTCAGTCCAGCTCAGCCGACCGAGAGGCAGCCGTGACACGTCAGACACTGCGCATCGCCATGAACGGGGTGACCGGACGCATGGGCTACCGCCAGCATCTGGTGCGCTCCCTCCTCGCCCTGCGCGAGCAGGGCGGTCTCGACCTCGGCGACGGCCGGGTCCTGTGGCCCGAGCCGGTGCTCGTGGGCCGCCGGGAGGGCGCTCTGCGGGCCCTCGCCGAGCGGCACGGGCTGGACGCGGACGCCGTCAGCACCGACCTGGACGCCGTCCTCGCGGACGACACCGTCGACGTCTACTTCGACGCCCAGGTGACCTCCGCGCGCGAGGACGCGCTGCGCCGGGCCATCCGCGCGGGCAAGCACGTCTACACCGAGAAGCCGACCGCCCTCGGCCTCACGGGCGCCCTGGAGCTGGCCAGGCTGGCGCGGGAGGCGGGCGTACGGCACGGGGTGGTGCAGGACAAGGTGTACCTGCCGGGCCTGCGGAAGCTGAAGCGGCTGATCGACGGCGGCTTCTTCGGCCGAATCCTCTCCGTGCGGGGCGAGTTCGGCTACTGGGTCTTCGAGGGCGACTGGCAGGAGGCGCAGCGCCCCGCCTGGAACTACCGCGCGGAGGAGGGCGGTGGCATCGTGGCGGACATGTTCCCGCACTGGGAGTACCTGCTGCACGACCTGTTCGGCCGGGTGACCTCCGTGCAGGCGCTGGCCGCCACGCACCTGCCGCGCCGCTGGGACGAGGAGGGCCGGGCGTACGAGGCCACCGCCGACGACGCCGCGTACGGGGTCTTCGAGCTGGCGGGCGGGGCCGTCGCCCAGATCAACTCCTCCTGGGCGGTGCGGGTCAACCGCGAGGAGCTGGTCGAGTTCCAGGTCGACGGTACGCACGGCTCGGCCGTGGCGGGACTGCGCCGGTGCCGCGCGCAGCACCGCTCCGCCACCCCCAAGCCCGTCTGGAACCCGGACCTCCCCGCCACCGAGGACTTCCGCGCGCAGTGGCAGGAGGTGCCGGACAACGGCGAGTTCGAGAACGGGTTCAAGCTCCAGTGGGAGGAGTTCCTGCGCCATGTGGTGCTTGGGTCCCCCTGGCCCCGCGACCTGTTCGCGGGCGCGCGCGGGGTGCAGCTGGCCGAGCTGGGCCTGCGCTCGTCGGCCGAGGGGCGCAGGCTCGCGGTACCGGAGCTGGCGCCGTGAGCGGGCCCTGCGGAGACGAAGGGCACGCCACCGGCCCGGAGTCCGGCTCCGGCCCGGCCCGCAGTCCCCGGCGCTCCCGTACGCCGGTCCCGCCCGCGCCTGGCCCCACCACCCCCCTTCCGGAGTCCGCCGCTCCCGCGCCGCCGCCCCGTACCTTCCTCGCCGCCGCCCACGTGGTCGCGGACCCGCGCGCCGACGTCTCCCCGGACGGCCCGGCGGCCCTCGACTGGGACGCGACGCTCGCCTTCCGCCACCACCTGTGGTCCTGCGGCCTGGGCGTGGCCGAGGCGATGGACACCGCGCAGCGCGGCATGGGACTCGACGCGGCGGGCGCGGTGGAGCTGATCCGCCGCTCGGCGGCGGAGGCGCGCTCGGTGGGCGGGCTCCTGGCCTGCGGCGTCGGCACCGATGCCCTGACGGCGGCCCGGCCGGGCCTGGACGCCGTACGGGCCGCGTACGAGGAGCAGTTGGAGCTGGTGGAGGGCTGCGGCGCGCAGCCCGTACTGATGGCCTCGCGCGCGCTGGCGGCCTGCGCCCGGGGCCCGCAGGACTACGCGGCGGTCTACGGCGAGCTGCTGCGCCAGGCGTCCCGGCCGGTCATCCTGCACTGGCTCGGGCCGATGTTCGATCCGGCGCTGGCCGGCTACTGGGGCAGCACCGACCTGGACGAGGCCACGGACACCTTCCTGCGCATCCTGACCGCACACGCGGACAAGGTCGACGGCGTGAAGATCTCGCTGCTGGACGCCGGGCGCGAGGTGGCGCTGCGCAGGCGCCTGCCCGCGGGCGTCCGCTGCTACACCGGGGACGACTTCCACTACCCCGAGCTGATCGACGGCGACGTGCACGGCCACAGCCACGCGCTGCTCGGCGCCTTCGACCCGCTCGCCCCGCTGGCGGCGCAGGCCCTGCGCGCGCTGGGCGCGGGCGACGCGGCGGGCTGCCGCGCGCTGCTGGACCGGAGCGTGCCGCTCGCCCGGCACCTGTTCGAGCCGCCGACCCGGTTCTACAAGACCGGTGTCGTCCTGCTCGCCTGGCTCGCCGGGCACCAGAAGCACTTCACGATGGTCGGCGGCCTCCAGTCCGCCCGTTCCCTGCCCCACCTGCGGCGCGCGCACCGGCTCGCCGACGAGTTGGGCCTCTTCCCCGATCCCGAGCTGGCCCGCGCCCGAATGGCCCGGCTCCTCTCCGTCCACGGAATGGACTCCTGACCCATGAGCGCTCCCGCACGTTTCTCCCTGAACCAGATGACGGTCAAGCAGCTCCCGCTCCCCGCGCTCGTCGAGGCGTGCGCCCGCGCGGGGGTGCCGTACGTCGGCCTGTGGCGCGAGCCGGTCGAGGAGTACGGGGTCGCCGCGGCGGCGAAGCTGGTGCGGTCGGCGGGACTGCGGGTCAGCTCGCTGTGCCGGGGCGGCTTTCTGACCGCCGAGGGTCCCGACGCGCGCAAGCGGGCGCTGGACGACAACCGGCGGGCCCTGGACGAGGCCGCCGAACTGGGCACCGACACCCTCGTGCTGGTCTCCGGCGGGCTGCCCGAGGGCAGCCGGGACCTGGCGGGCGGGCGCGAGCGCGTCGGTGAGGCGCTGGCCGAACTGGGCCCGTACGCACAGCAGCACGGCGTCCGGCTGGCGGTCGAGGCGCTGCACCCGATGTACGCCGCCGACCGGTGTGTGGTCTCCACCCTCGGCCAGGCGCTGGAGCTGTCCGAGCGCCTCCCGGCCGAGCAGGCGGGTGTCGTCGTGGACACCTACCACCTGTGGTGGGACGAGCGGGTGCCCGAGCAGTTGGCCCGGGCGGGGGAGGGCGGCCGGATCGCCGCGTTCCAGCTGGCCGACTGGATCACCCCGCTGCCCGCCGGGGTCGTCACCGGGCGCGGCCAGCTCGGCGAGGGCGCGATCGACCTGCGCGCGTTCGCGCGGCGGGTCGACGCGGCGGGCTACGCGGGGCCGGTGGAGGTGGAGATCTTCAGCGAGGAGCTGTGGGCGCGGGACGGCGCGCAGGTGCTGGAGGAGACGCTGCGTGCCTACGCGCGGCACGTGGCGGAGTGAGCGCGGCGGGCTGAGAGGCAGCGCGGCGGGCTGAACGCGGCGAGCGGAAAAGAAAGTTCCGCCGGCGGTACAACCCTTCCCGTGAGTCGTGGGTCACACCAGTGTCGGATCTCTCTGGGGGGATGCAGAGAGGGAAATCCGAGGGGGGATACGAGAGGCCCCGGCCGCCACGCGCGGCCGGGGCCTCTCGAAGTTTCCCGCCCGCCGTCGTGCGGTCGTGCCGTCGCGCGTTCGTGCGATGCCGTCCTGCCGTCCCTCAGTCCGCGGCGGCGGCCCGCGGCCCGAGCGCCGCCCCGCGGGCGCGCAGCTGCCCGAGCACGACCTGCGTCGCGGGCAGCGGCACCGGCCCGGCCGGTACGGCGGCCAGGACGTGCCGGGTCAGCGCGGGCGTCAGCGCGCGGACGGCGACGGCGTACCGTTCGTCGACGGCGAGCGCGGGCAGCGCGGCGACGGCGAGCCCCGCCTGCACGTGCTCCAACAGCAGCGCGTAGCTGGAGTAGCGGCCCGCGACCACCGGTTCGAACCCCGCGCGGCGGCACAGCCGCGTGACGTGGTCGCACAGGTAGCAGCCGGGCTGGTCCATGGCCCAGCGCTCGTCGGCCAGCGCGGCGAGGTCGGTGGTGTCCGCCGCCGCGCCCGGGTGGTCCTGCGGCAGCACGAGGACGACGGGGTCACTGGTGAGCGGCACCTGGTGGATCTGCTCGTCCACCGGCAGCCAGCCGTCGGCCAGGTCGTAGACCACGGCGAGGTCGACGTCCCCGCGGCGCAGCGCCCGCAGGCTGTGGTGCGGTTCGAGTTCCGTCGTGGTGATCCGCAGCCGTGGGTGCACGCGGTGGAGCCGGGCGGCGACCGGCAGGACGAGGGCGTGCAGGGCGCTGGAGAAGGCGGCGATCCGCACCTCGCCGACGGGCTCCGTACGCCGCTCGGTCAGGTCCGCCTCGGCCGCCTCGATGTGCCGGAGGATCTCCCGCGCGTGCGCTGCGAGGCGGATACCGGCGGGCGTCAGGCTCACCCGCCGTCCGTGGTGCTCCAGCAGCACCGTCCGCGACTCCCGTTGCAGGACGGACAGCTGCTGCGAGACCGAGGACGGGCTCAGGTCGAGCGCCTCGGCGACCGCCCGGACGGTGCCGAGGCTCTCCAGCTGGGTGAGCAGCCGCAGCCGCCAGGGGTTGAGCACGGGGCACCTGTCCCAGGGGTCGTGCGCGCGGTCGCCCCGGCGGCGCCGCGTGGCGGAACACGCAGAGACTAGGTCACCACTGGTACCCGCGGTGCAGGTAGCGCCCCAGCGCGTACGTGATGCCCGCCTGCCACTCCGCGAGGCGGGCGGACCTGCGCGCGTTGATCTCGCAGTCGTACGCCGAGCCGTCCAGCAGGGTGACCAGGACGGCCAGCCGGGTGCGGCGCACGGTGCGGAAGGTGACGGTGGCGATCTCGGACCAGGTGAACTCGACCTCCACGCCCGCCTGGTCCAGGTCCGCGTCGGTCTCCACCTGGGAGAGGGGCAGGCCCCGCCCGTTCAGCACCAGCTGCACGCCCTCCGCGTCGATCACCACGCTGGAGTCGGCGTCGGTGGCGATGAACGCCTCGCCGCCGGGGTCCGGCACGAACGGCGGGTGAACGGGCTCGGGCGGCGGGGGAACGGGCTGGGGCGGCGGCGCCGGGGACAGCTGGGTCGGGGTGTACGCGGGCGGCGGGCCCGCCCGCAGCGCGGCGCGCGGGTCGGGTACGGGAGCGCCGCCGGGGGGCGTGGCCGGTGCGGCGCCGCCCGTCAGCTCTTCGAACCAGTCGAGGAGCCGTTCCGTGCCGGGGCGCGCGGCCGGGTCCTTCGCCAGGCAGGCCGCGGCCAACTCGCGTATCGCGTGTGGGAGTGCGCTCAGGTCCGGCGGCTCGTGCACCGACCGGTACATCTGCCCCATCGGCGTGCCCGCGCCGAAGGGGGAGCCGCCCGCCGCCGCGATGAGCACCGCTCCCAGGGCGAACACGTCGGCGGCGCCCGTCACGTCCTCGCCCAGCGCCTGTTCGGGCGCGAGGAAGCCGGGGGTGCCGAAGGCGTGTCCCGTCGCCGTCATACGGGTCGACTCCACCGCGCGCGCGATGCCGAAGTCCAGTACGCGGGGGCCGTCCTCGGCCATGATGATGTTGCCGGGCTTCAGGTCGCGGTGGACGAGGCCGCAGCGGTGAATGGCCTGGAGCGCCTCCGCGAGCGCGGCGCCGAGCGCCGCCAGGCCGCGTGCGTCCATGGGGCCCTGGCCGTCGATGCGGGCGGAGAGCGTCGGGCCGGGCACGTAGGCCGTCGCCAGCCACGGCACCCGCGCGTCCGGGTCGGCGTCGATGACCTGCGCGGTGTGGAAGCCGCCGACGGCGCGGGCCGCCGCGACCTCGGCGCGGAACCGCTCGCGGAAGGCGGGATCGGCGGCCAGTTCGGGCTTGGCCACCTTCACGGCGACCGCGCGCCCGCCGCGCGAACGGGCCAGGTACACGGCGCCCATGCCGCCCTCGCCGAGTTTCCTCTCGATGACGTACGACCCGATGCGGTCACCGGGCACCGCGCCTCTGTCCGCCCCCACGCTCAACCGACTCCCCTTCCGCTCACCCGGACGACCCTGCGGTAGAGATCCTCCCACCGCCGCCTCCGGCCCGAGCGCCCGGTCGCCGGGCGGCCGAGCCGGTGCTGCGCCGCATTGTTCGGTATTTCCGCACACGCAGCGCACAAATCGTCGATGGACCCGCGCAGCGGTGCGCGCCTAGCGTGCGCCGCATGACGAACTCCACGCGATTCTGGTCGGACGTCGACCGCCACGTCATCCGCTACGGCTCCGCCTTCACCCCGGAGATCATCGAACGCGCCCAGGGCAGCTACGTCTACACCGAGCAGGGCCGCCCCATCCTGGACTTCACCTCGGGCCAGATGAGCGCGATCCTCGGGCACTCGCACCCGGACATCGTGGCCACCGTGCGCGAGGGCGTGGGGAAGCTGGACCACCTCTTCAGCGGCATGCTCTCCCGCCCCGTGGCCGACCTGTCGCGCCGCCTGGCCGGGACACTGCCCGAGACGCTGTGCAAGTCCCTGCTGCTGACCACCGGCGCGGAGGCCAACGAGGCCGCGGTCCGGCTGGCCAAGCTGGTGACCGGCAAGTTCGAGATCGTCTCCTTCAGCCGGTCCTGGCACGGCATGACCCAGGCCGCCGTGGGCGCGACGTACAGCGCGGGCCGCCACGGCTACGGCCCGGCAGCGCCAGGCAACCTCGCGATCCCGACCCCGAACGCGTACCGCCCGGACTTCGTCACCCCCGAGGGGGAGCTGGACTGGCGCCGCCAGCTGGACCACGCGTTCGAGCTGGTCGACGCCCAGTCGGTCGGCAGCCTCGCCGCGTGCCTGGTCGAACCGATCCTCAGCTCGGGCGGGCTGATCGAACCGCCGCCCGGCTACCTCGCCGCGCTCCAGGCCAAGTGCCGCGAGCGGGGCATGCTGCTGATAGCCGACGAGGCGCAGACCGGCCTGTGCCGCACCGGCAGCTGGTACGCCTTCGAGCGGGCCGGCATCGTCCCGGACATCCTCACCCTCTCCAAGACCCTCGGCGCCGGGCTGCCGCTGGCCGCCGTCATCACCGGCGAGGAGATCGAAGCGCGGGCGTACGAGCGGGGGTTCCTCTTCTTCACCACCCATGTCTCCGATCCGCTGGTCGCCGCCGTGGGCAACACCGTCCTGGACGTACTGGAGCGCGACGACCTGGCGGCGCGTGCCGAGGAGCGGGGCGCGTACCTGCGTGCCGGGCTGGCCGAACTCCAGGAGAAGCACCAGGTGGTGGGTGACGTGCGGGGCCGGGGGCTGTTCCAGGGCATCGAGCTGGTGACCGACCGGGAGACCAAGGAAAGCTCCGACGAGCTGGGGCAGCGGGTCACCCGCCGCTGCCTCGAACTCGGGCTGCACATGAACATCGTCCAACTGCCCGGCATGGGCGGCGTCTTCCGCATCGCGCCCCCGCTGACGAGCACGGAGGCCGAACTCTCGGAAGGACTCCAGATCCTCGACCAGGCCCTCACCGAGTCTGTGTAGGGCCGGTCGCCCGCCGCCGTCTCCAGTACGCGATCGTGGCCACTCCCAGCAGGGGACCCCACAGGAGGAGCGGGGTGTAGGTGGCGTAGAAGACCGCCGCATCCCAGCCGCCCGCCTCGCCCGGGTGGTTCGCGGGGGTGGGCTCGCCGCTCAGGGTGACTCCGGCGAAGACCGCGGTGAAGCCCGCGCTCCACACGGCCGTCAGGATCACGGCGCCCAGGGCGGCGGGGGCGACGGCGGCCAGTGTCGGCACCCGCTGGCCGCCCAGGACGGGAACCCAGCGTGGGAAGACCTCGCCCCAGCCGGCAATCAGTCCCACGGCCGTGAAGGCCAGCAGTTCGGACGCGATCGACAGCAGGACCACGTACACCGGCAGCGGCAGCCAGCCCGGCAGGTCGCCCCTTCCGTGGCCGTCTTCGGCGAAGATCACCGCGATCCGCCAGATGCCGGACGGCAGCACGGTGAACGGCACGGCGAGGGCGGCGATCCGCGCCCAGCGCGGCACCCCGGCCACCGGCGCGTGGGCGGCGGACCAGACGGCGCGCAGCCGTCCGGGCGCGGGCTGCGGTGCGGCGACGACGGTCACGGGGGCGCTCCTGGGGTCACACCGGGCACCAGCTGCCCGGCTGCTTCCAAGCTCCCAGCGGCGCCCCCGGCCGCGCGTCCCCCGCCGCGTCGATCCCCTCCGCCGCGCGGGGGAGACGGGGGCCGTCCGCCCGGCGTACGCACCCGGCGGTCACCGTGTCCTGGCCATCGCGAGCAGCTCGGGGACGCCCTCCGCCGTCGCGTGAGCGCCGAAGCGAGCGGTGAGGTCGCGGACGAGGCCGACTCAGCGCGGCGCACCGCTGCGGAAGGCGGTCCTGCCGTTCAGGACGGTCCGCTCGAAGGCCCGAAATCCAGGACCGTCCCAGGCGGAACCGGACCCTCGCCCGTATAGGTATCGCTCAGCGGTGCCGCTGGTGCGTCCTCCTCGGCGAGCGTCAGGCTGGGCCAAGGCCCGGCGAGGGCTGCATCGTCCAGAGCGATGCCGAGGTGATCGAGTACGAGCGCCACCACCGGCGCCATACCGGCGCCCTCACCCTCGTGTGCGGCGAGCGCCTCTTCCACCCGGTCCCACCAGGGGCCGGGCGGTTCGGACCGGCTGTGCTCCATGCCGGGCTCGAAGTACTCGACGCACTCGCCGTCGCGCCAGTACTGGAAGACGTCGATCCCCTCGGTGGTCGCCACGCTGTACGTCTCAGTTCCCCGGGACAGCTTTGCGAGCGATTCTTCCCCGAAGCCGATGCCGCCGTCCTCCTCGACGCAGAAGGCCCATCCACCGATCCTGCCCGCCCGCAGCAGCGAGACCACCCCGTCACCCGACGCGGCCGAGGGCAGGTCGGAGGCGGCATCCCAGCCGAGCAGTCGCGCCTGCTTCGGATCGGCCCCGTAGCGGGCGAACACCTCCTCGGGGGTGAGACCGCGAGTGAAGGTAGCGCACATCCCGGCCCTCGCCCAGTCCAGCGAACCCGCGTCTGCGTCCATGAGCTGCCTCCGTCATCCACACCTGGCATCACTGATCAGTGGCGAGCCTTCCAGGCTCTCCGCAGTGATCCAAGCACGGCGAGGAGCGCGGATCACGATGCCTGGTTCGTCCGACGGGATCGGTGGCGGGCAGGACGCCGCGGGGGGCTTGCCCGTGAACAAGATCGTGTGACGAACTCGCAGGGGCGGCACGGCCGCTGGCCATCCGGGGCTTCCCTGTGCAGCAGGGGAGTTGCCGGGCACGCCTCAGGGCAGTTCGGCAGCCGTCGGGTAGGACGTCTGGGCGCCGTCGCGGGTGACCGAGGCGGCGCCGACGCGTACGGCGAACTCCGCCGCCGCCTCCAGGCTGTCGCCGCACGACAGCCGCCAGGCCAGCGCGCCCGTGAACGCGTCGCCCGCGCCCGTGGTGTCCACGGCCCGCACCGCCGGGGCGGGGACGTGGACGCAGGGGCCGTCGGACGGCGCCACCAGGGCGCCTTCCGCGCCGAGGGTCACCACCACGCTGCGCGGGCCCAGCGCCAGCAGCGCGGCGGCCCACTCCGCGGGTGTGCCGCCCTGCGGCTCCCCGCCCAGCAGGAAGCGCGCCTCGTGCTCGTTGAGCACCAGCGGGTCGCACTCGGCCAGTACGTCCGCCGGAAGCGGCGCGGGCGGCGAGGGGTTGAGGACGACGCGGGTACGGGCCGCCGCCGCGGCCCGTACCGACGCCGACACCGTCTCGGGCGGGATCTCCAGTTGGAGCGAGACCACCTCCGCTGCCGCCAGCAGCGGTTCCGCCGCGGCCACGTCCTCCGGCGAGAGGCGGTGGTTCGCCCCGGGGGAGACGACGATCGTGTTGTCTCCCGAGGGGCCCACCGCGATGAGGGCGACGCCGGTGGGCGCGCCGCCCACCCGCACGCCCGAGGTGTCCACGCCCGCTGCCCGCTGGCTCTCCAGGAGCAGCCTGCCGTGTGCGTCGTCGCCCACCCGGGCCAGCAGCGCCGTACGTGCGCCGAGGCGGGCGGCGGCGACGGCCTGGTTGGCGCCCTTGCCGCCGGGGTGGGTGGCGAGGTCCGAACCCAGCACGGTCTCGCCCGCGACGGGATGGCGGTCGACAGCGGTCACCAGGTCGGCGTTGGCCGACCCGATGACCAGGAGGCTGTGCCCGGACATCCGGTGCTTCCTTTCGCCAGGACGAGACCGTCGGGGTTCACAGGGGTGCTCGGCGACCGGCCGGTCAGAGGGGGTTGCTGCGGGACAGGCCGGTCGTGAGCGGGCGATGCGAATCCTGCGGGTGCTGCCGGTCGTGCGGTCGGCGGCGCCTGTCGGGCGCGTCGGCCGGACGTACCCGTCAGACGTGCCGGTCAGGCGTGCCGGCAGAGCGTGCCGGTCAGGAGAAGTCGGCCACGTTCTCCTTGGTCACGATCTTCACCGGGACCTTGATCTGCTTCTCGATGTCCTCCTCCTCGAACGCCCGGACGGCGTTGCGGACGGCCATCTTGCCCAGCTCGTCCGGCTGCTGCGCGACGGACGCCACCATCTTGCCGTCCTTGATCGCCTTGAGGCCGTCCGGGGTGCCGTCGAAGCCGACGACCTGGACGGACTCGCCCGCCTTGCTGCCCAGCGCCTTGACCGCGCCCAGCGCCATCTCGTCGTTCTCGGCGAACACGCCGTCGACGCCGGGGTTGGACTGGAGGAGGTTGGTCATGACGTCCAGGCCCTTGGCGCGGTCGAACTCCGCGGGCTGCTTGTCGACGACCTTGATGTCCGGGTACTTCTTGATGCCCTTGGTGAAGCCCTCGTAGCGCTCGTTGGACGCCGAAGTGCCCGAGATGCCGCGGAGGACGACGACCTCGCCCTTCTTGCCCAGCTTCTCGGCGAGGGACTTGGCGGCGAACTCCCCGCCCTGCACGTTGTCCGAGGCGACGGTGGCGGTGGGCTCTGCGCCCTCCACCGAGCGGTCGGCGGCGATGACCGGTATCTTCGCGTTCCCGGCGGCCTTGACCGAGGGCCCGGCGGCTTTCGAGTCGACCGGGTTGATGACGATCACGTCCATGTTCTGGCTCGTGAAGTTCTGCAACTGGTTGGCCTGCGTGGACGCGTCGTTCTGAGCGTCCGTCACCGTCAGATCCACCCCGTGCGCCTTGGCCTCGGCCTCGGCACCCTTCTTCATCTCCACGAAGAAGGGGTTGTTGAGGGTGGATATGGACAGACCGATCTTGGCCTTCTTGTCGTCGCCGCTGTCCCCGTCCGAGTCGGACCCGCAGCCGGTGGCGGCGACGGCGGACAGGGCGGCGAAGGCGGCTACGAGGGTGGTTCTCTTCTGCATACGCATTGCTGCATTCCTTGCAGTCGACGGTAGTTGAGAGAGTGTCTGGTGGGGCAGAACAAAAGGATCACGTACGGCGACGGAGTGTATCGAGTAGCGCGGCGAGGGCAATCACCGCCCCAATCACGACCTGCTGCCAGAACGCCGACACACTCAGCAAGTTGAGGCCGTTGCGCAGGATGGCGAGGATGAGTGCGCCGATCAGCGTGCCGGAAGCCTTCCCCGCACCGCCCGCGAGGCTGGCGCCGCCGATGACACAGGCGGCGATCGCGTCCAGCTCGTAACCCGCCGCCGCCTGCGGCTGTGCCGAGACCAGCCGCGAGGCCAGCACGATGCCCGCGACGGCCGCGAAAAGGCCCGACAGCCCGTAGACGAAGAGCTTCTGCCGCTTGACCCGGATGCCCGAGAGCCGGGCCGCCTCCTCGTTGCCGCCGATCGCGTACATCGCGCGGCCGGGGTAGGTGCGGTTGAGGATCAGCGCGGCGACGCCGGCCATCACCAGCATCACGATCATCGGCACCGGCAGCCAGTCGCCGAAGTCCTTGCCCAGCCACTCCAGCGAGGTGGGCAGCGCCACCGGCGTGCCCTCGGAGAGCACCAGGCACAGGCCGCGGGCGATGGAGAGCATCGCCAGCGTGGCGATGAACGAGGGCAGCCGCCCGTACGACACGAGCATGCCGTTGACCAGGCCGCACACCGTGCCCGTGGCGAGGGCGAAGAGCACGGCGAAGAAGACGGGCATGCCCGCGTCGGTCGCCGACCAGGCCAGCACCATCGCCGAGAGCGCGGCCACCGAGCCCACCGACAGGTCGATCCCGGCGGAGACGATGACGAAGGTGACGCCGAAGGCGAGGATGGCGGTGACCGCCGCCTGCACACCGACGTTGAGCAGGTTGTCCGTGTCCAGGAAGTCCGGCGACATGATCGCCATCGCCACGAAGAGCACGATCAGCGCGCCGAGCGCGCCGTTCTCCGCCAGCACGCGGCGCACCACGGGCGGCAGCAGCCCGTCCGCCGGTACGCCGTGGCCCGTCCTGCCGTCCGCGTCCCCGCGACCGCGATCCGGGCCCCTCTTTTTCAGATCAGTGGCCACGAAGGGCCCTCCATATCTCGTTTCAGCAGGTTCAGCTGGTTCAGCTGGTGGATGCGGCCTTGACCGCCAGGGCCATGACGGCGTCCTGGGTCGCTTTCTCGGCGGGGAGTTCGCCGGTGATCCGGCCCTGGGACATGACCAGAATCCGGTCGCTCATGCCCAGTACCTCGGGCAGATCGCTGGAGATCATCAGGACGGCGTGCCCCGATGCGGTGAGTTCGTTGATGAGCCGGTAGATCTCGACCTTGGCGCCGACGTCCACGCCGCGCGTCGGCTCGTCGAGGATGAGGACCTTGCTCTTGGCGAGCAGCCACTTCCCGATGGCGACCTTCTGCTGGTTGCCGCCGGAAAGGGTGCGGGTGTGGTGGTCGAGACCGGCCATCCGGATGCCCAGCTTCGCGGCCATCGCCGAGGCCGCGCGGCGCTGCCCGGCCAGGTCCACGATCCCGTGGCGGCTGGCGCCGCCCAGGGTGACCAGGCCCAGGTTCTCCGACACCGAGGCGCCCAGCAGCAGCCCCTGGCCCTTGCGGTCCTCCGGTACGAGCCCGATGCCCGCGGCCATCGCCGTGGGGACATCGTTGCCACGCACCCGGCGACCTTGCACCTCGACTGTGCCTCTGTCATAGGCGTCAGCGCCGAAGAGCGCGCGGGCCACCTCCGTACGTCCCGCGCCCACCAGCCCGGCCAGGCCCACCACTTCACCGGCGCGCACCTCGAAGCCGACCTGCTGGAAGTGGCCCGCCCGGCTCAGCCCGCTCACCCGCAGCAGCGGCACGGTGTCCCGGTTCAGCTCGCCGCGCGCCCGCGGGTACTGCTGGTCGATGCTGCGCCCGACCATGAGCCGGACGAGTTCGTCGCGGCTGGTGCCGGCGGAGACCTGGGCGATGCTGCGGCCGTCGCGCAGCACGGTGACCCGGTCGCCGAGCCGGGCCACCTCCTCCAGCTTGTGCGTGATGAAGACGATGCCCACGCCCTCCTGGCGCAGCCGCCCGACGATCTCGAAGAGGCGGTCGACCTCGCCGGTGGTCAGGACGGCCGTCGGCTCGTCCATCACCAGCACCCGCGCCCGTACGCTCAGCGCCTTCGCGATCTCGACCATCTGCAGCCGGGCGACGCCCAGGTGGCGCAGCTTGTCGTTCGGTGCGACGTCCACGCCGACGCGGGCCAGCAGGACCGCGGCGTCGGCGTCCATGCGCCTGCGGTCTATCAGGCCGTACTTGCGGGGCTGGCGGCCCAGGAAGATGTTCTCGGCGACGGTCAGGTCGGGGACGAGGTTGAACTCCTGGTGGATGGTGGCGATCCCGTACTTCTCCGCGTCCTGCGCGTGCTGGATGCGGGTGGGCCGGCCGTCGATCACGATGCGTCCGCTGTCGGGGCGGTGCGCTCCGGCGAGCATCTTGATCAGGGTGCTCTTGCCGGCTCCGTTCTCGCCGAGCAGCACATGCACTTCGCCGCCTCGCAGGTCGAAGTCGACGCCGTCCAGCGCCCGCACCCCGGGGAAGGCCTTGGTCACGGCCTCGATGCGTAGCAGCGCCGAGGCGGGTGCCGCCGCCGGCGGCGGTGGCGGCTGGTCGAAGGTGGTCAACGGTGCTCCGTTTCTGACTCGCCGCAGGAGCGGCGCGGGACGAGGCGGGCGGGAAGGGTGACGGAGTCCGTCGCACGGCCCTCGAGCAGGTCGACCAGCGCCCGTACGGCGGCGTGGCCGAGCGCGCCGGTGGGCTGGGCGATGGCGGTGAGCGGCGGATCGGTGTGCAGGAACCAGGGGATGTCGTCGAAGGCGGCCAGCGCGATGTCGTCCGGTACGCGCAGCCCGCGGAGGCGGATCTCGTCCATGGCGCCGAGCGCCATCAGGTTGTCGGCGGCGAAGACGGCACCGGGCGGGTCGGCCAGGTCCAGGAACCGGGCGGCGGCCCGCTGCCCGCTCGCCGCCTGGTAGTCGCCGTGCTGGAGGTAGCGGTCGGGCAGGGCGAGCCCGTGCTCCAGCAGCGCCTCCCGGAAGGCGACGACGCGCTCGTTCCCCGTGGTGGTGTTGTCCGGGCCCGCGATGATGGCGATCCGCCGGTGCCCGAGCGCGTACAGATGGGCGACCAGGTCCTGTACGGCCGCCCGGCCGCCCGCGCGGATCACGGGCACCTCGACGCCCGGAATCCAGCGGTCCAGGAAGACCACCGGCACGCCGGAGCGGGCTACTTCGGCCAGCAGCGGGGAGCTGTCGTCCGTCGGGCTCACCAGCAGGCCGTCGATGCGGCGGTCCAGGAGGGAGCGCACATGGTGGTCCTGGAGGCCGGGCTGCTCGTCGGCGTTGCCGATGATGACGCTGTAGCCCAGCGAGCGGGCCTGGTCCTCGACTGCGCGGGCGAGCGCGGTGAAGAAGGGGTTGAGGACGTCGCTGATCACCAGGCCCAGGGTGCGGGTCTGATGGGTACGCAGGGAGCGGGCCACGCCGTTGGGCCGGTAGTCCAGTTCGGTGATGGCGGTGAGCACCCGGTCCCGGGTCGCGGGGCGCACCGAGGGCTGGTCGTTGAGCACGCGGGAGACGGTCGCGACGGAGACGCCGGCTCGGGCCGCGACATCCTTGATGCTCGCCATCGCGCTGTGGTTCCCCGGTCACTTGGTCCTCATGGTAACGATTACATCGGAGATTAAAACGGCGCTGGGAGACGGGGGCAAGGGGCCGAGATCCTATCGTGACAACGGATTTCGGCAACCGGGGTTTCAGCGCCGGAAGTTGTACTCCACCAGGACGGAACGCGGACTTCCGGTGCCGAACGGCCCAACGGACCTCGCGACTGTCGGTGCCCGGCACTACCGTCGGTGACATGTCGGTCGAACTCGCGGTGCTCGAAGGCGTCCTGGAGCGCATCACCTACGCCAACGAGGACAACGGCTACACCGTGGCCAGGGTGGACACCGGCCGCGGCGGCGGTGAACTGCTCACGGTGGTCGGCTCGTTGCTCGGCGCCCAGGTGGGCGAGTCGCTGCGGATGGAGGGCCGCTGGGGCTCGCACGCCCAGTACGGCCGGCAGTTCACCGTGGAGAACTACACGACGGTGCTCCCGGCCACCGTCCAGGGCATCCGGCGCTACCTGGGCTCCGGGCTGATCAAGGGCATCGGCCCGAAGATCGCCGAGCGGATCGTGGACCACTTCGGGCTGGACACCCTGGAGGTCATCGAGGCGGGCACGGCCCGGCTGATCGAGGTGCCCGGCCTCGGCCCCAAGCGCACCAGGATGATCGCCGCCGCCTGGGAGGAGCAGAAGGCCATCAAGGAGGTGATGATCTTCCTCCAGGGAGTCGGGGTCTCCACCTCCATCGCCGTGCGGATCTACAAGAAGTACGGCGACGCCTCCATCTCCGTGGTGCGGCAGCAGCCCTACCGGCTGGCGGCCGACGTCTGGGGCATCGGGTTCCTGACCGCCGACCGCATCGCGCAGGCCGTCGGCATCCCGCACGACAGCCCCGAGCGCGTCAAGGCGGGCCTCCAGTACGCCCTTTCGCAGTCCACGGACCAGGGGCACTGCTTCCTTCCCGAGGAGCAGCTGATCTCGGACGCGGTCAAGCTCCTCCAGGTCGACACCGGCCTGGTCATCGAGTGCCTGGGCGAGCTGGCCGCCGATCCGGAGGGCGTGGTGCGTGAGAGCGTCCCCGGCCCGGAGGGGCAGCCGGTCACGGCCGTCTACCTGGTGCCCTTCCACCGCGCGGAGCTTTCCCTGGGCGCCCAGCTGCTGCGCCTGCTGCGCACGCCGGAGGAGCGGCTGCCCGCCTTCCGCGACGTCGACTGGGACCGTGCGCTGGGCTGGCTGGCGGGCCGTACGGGGGCGGAGCTGGCGCCCGAGCAGCAGCAGGCCGTCCGGCTGGCGCTGACCGAGCGGGTCGCGGTGCTCACCGGCGGGCCCGGCTGCGGGAAGTCGTTCACCGTGCGGTCGGTGGTGGAGCTGGCCCGTGCCAAGAAGGCGAAGGTGCTGCTGGCCGCGCCCACCGGGCGGGCCGCCAAGCGGCTCTCCGAGCTGACCGGCGCGGAGGCGTCCACCGTGCACCGGCTGCTGGAGCTGAAGCCGGGCGGCGACGCGGCGTACGACAGGGACCGGCCGCTGGAGGCCGACCTGGTGGTGGTGGACGAGGCCTCGATGCTCGACCTGCTGCTGGCCAACAAGCTGATCAAGGCGGTGCCGCCCGGCGCCCACCTGCTGCTGGTGGGGGACGTCGACCAGCTGCCCTCGGTCGGGGCGGGCGAGGTGCTGCGGGACCTGCTGGCCGAGGGCGGCCCGGTGCCCGCCGTGCGGCTCACCCGCATCTTCCGGCAGGCGCAGCAGTCGGGGGTGGTGACCAACGCGCACCGCATCAACTCCGGTGTGCGGCCGATCACTCGGGGCCTGCCCGACTTCTTCCTCTTCTCCGAGGACGACACGGAGGAGGCCGGGCGGCTGACCGTGGACGTGGTGGCGCGCCGCATCCCGGCCAAGTTCGGCCTCGATCCGCTCCGCGACGTACAGGTCCTCACCCCGATGCACCGCGGGCCGGCGGGGGCGGGCGCGCTGAACGGGCTGCTCCAGCAGGCGCTGGCGCCCGGCCGCCCGGAGCTGCCCGAGAAGCGCTTCGGCGGCCGGGTCTTCCGCGTGGGCGACAAGGTGACGCAGATCAGGAACAACTACGACAAGGGCGCGAACGGCGTGTTCAACGGCACCGTCGGCGTCGTCACCGCGCTGAGCACGGACGACCAGCGGATGACCGTGCGTACGGACGAGGACGAGGAGGTGCCGTACGACTTCGACGAGCTGGACGAGCTGGCGCACGCCTACGCGGTCACCATCCACCGCTCGCAGGGCAGCGAGTACCCGGCGGTCGTCGTGCCGGTCACCACGAGTGCGTGGATGATGCTCCAGCGCAACCTGCTCTACACGGCGGTGACCCGGGCCAAGCGGCTGGTCGTGCTGGTCGGCTCGGACCGGGCCCTGGGGCAGGCCGTGCGTACGGTCTCGGCGGGCCGCCGCTGCACAGCGCTGGATCACCGGCTGCGGGGGGCGCCGCCCCCGGCGCCCGGTGGTGCCAGGGGGTGACCAGCGGGCCGTCAGGGTGCAGGATGGTCCTTAAGGCGGCACTCCGTGCCACCATGGAGCCCTTTGGCCGACCCCGAGTGCACCGCACGGCACCAAATGGGGGACAGTGGAAGAGTCAGGGCACCTCGAAGATGAGGCACTACGTCCGGTGAGGGATGACGTGAGCGAACACCGCGCAAGTGACGACGCTGTAGTACTGCGCTACGGGGACGGCGAGTACAGCTATCCGGTCGTGGACAGCACGGTCGGTGACCGTGGCTTCGACATCGGCAAGCTGCGCGCCGAGACCGGTCTGGTGACCCTGGACTCCGGTTACGGCAACACCGCCGCGTACAAGTCCGCGATCACCTATCTCGACGGCGAGAACGGCATCCTGCGCTACCGCGGGTATCCGATCGAGCAGCTGGCCGAGCGCGGCTCGTTCATCGAGACGGGCTACCTGCTGATCAACGGCGAGCTGCCCACCGTCGACCAGCTCTCCCACTTCAAGAACGAGATCACCCAGCACACGCTGCTGCACGAGGATGTCAAGCGCTTCTACGACGGCTTCCCGCGTGACGCGCACCCGATGGCGATGCTCTCCTCCGTGGTCAGCGCGCTGTCGACGTTCTACCAGGACAGCCACAACCCGTTCGACGAGGAGCAGCGGCACCTCTCGACCATCCGGCTGCTGGCCAAGCTGCCGACGATCGCGGCCTACGCCTACAAGAAATCCGTCGGCCACCCGGTGGTCTACCCGAGCAACGAGCTGGGGTACGTCGAGAACTTCCTGCGGATGACCTTCTCGGTGCCCGCCGCGGAGTACGACCTCGACCCGGTCGTCGTCAGCGCCCTCGACAAGCTGCTGATCCTGCACGCGGACCACGAGCAGAACTGCTCGACCTCCACCGTCCGCCTGGTCGGCTCCTCGCAGGCGAACATGTTCGCCTCGATCTCGGCCGGCATCAACGCGCTGTGGGGCCCGCTGCACGGTGGTGCGAACCAGAGCGTGCTGGAGATGCTGGAGAGCATCCAGGCGACCGGCGGCGACGTCGACTCCTTCATCCGCAAGGTGAAGAACAAGGAAGACGGCGTGAAGCTGATGGGCTTCGGGCACCGCGTCTACAAGAACTTCGACCCCCGGGCGAAGATCATCAAGGCGGCGGCGCACGAGGTCCTCTCGGCGCTCGGCAAGAGCGACGAACTGCTCGACATCGCGCTCCGCCTGGAGGAGCGCGCGCTGAGCGACGACTACTTCGTCGAGCGCAAGCTCTACCCCAACGTCGACTTCTACACCGGGCTCATCTACCGCGCCATGGGCTTCCCGACGAGCATGTTCACCGTGCTGTTCGCGCTCGGGCGGCTGCCGGGCTGGATCGCGCAGTGGCACGAGATGATCAAGGAGCCCGGTTCCCGGATCGGCCGCCCGCGGCAGATCTACACCGGCGTGGTCGAGCGGGACTACGTCCCGGTCGAGGCCCGCTGATTCCCACCGGGGCCCGCTGAGGCGTACGGAAGATCCCGCGCGGCCCCGCGAAGTCCCGCATTCCGGGCAATCGGCCCGCGCAACGGAGGGCTCCGGTCCAATCGGATCGGAGCCCTCCGCTTGTGTCTTTTCGGGTGAGACGCAGGTCACAAAATTGGGGGGTAACCATTGCGGGGGGTCGAGGGTCTAACGGGGTGGCGTCGGCACCCGGCGGAGTCGGCGCCAAGCGGTGTGTGTGCCCGGGCAGCCTTGAGCGGCCCTCCCGGCGCAGGCACACCTGGCAGGCGCCCGGCCAGGATCCCGTGGGGGGAATCCATGACCGGGACAAGGAAACGCCCCGTAGGCAGGCCCGTGGGGGGACCTGTCGCGGGGCGTTTTCCGTGCTCTCGCACTCTGCACGCTCTCGGGCGCTCCGGCCCCCGGGTCCTTCGTGTGTCCGGGAGCCCGGGGCCGGATGGCCGGATCAGGCGGTCACGCCCGCCCGGCGAGTTCGTACCCCGCCTCGTCCACGGCCGCGCGGACGGCCTCGTCGTCCGGCTCGCTTGCCGAGGTGACGGTCACCAGGCCGGTCGAGGCGACGGCCTGCACGTCGGAGACGCCCTCGATGCCGGACACCTCGCTGCGCACCGCGCCTTCGCAGTGGCCGCAGGTCATGCCGGTGACGCGGTAGGTCGTGGTGACGGTGCTGGTGGGGCTGGCGGTGCTCATGGCTGCGCTCCTGTCGCTCGGGTCCTGCGTGCGGCCCGGTGGGCCGCGTAGGGACCAGCATATACCCCCCAAGGGTATTTGGTACATCTCATCGGCCGCCGTTCCGGTTCCCCGGCCTGCGCTGCACCCAGTCCCGCACGGTGTCGGCGAACCAGTAGGGCCGCCCGTCCTCCACGAGGTCCGGCGGCGGCAGCAACCCGTGCTTGCGGTAGGAGCGCACGGTGTCCGGCTTGACCCGGATGTGCGCGGCGATCTCCCGGTACGACCAGAGCCGACGGTCAGCCATTCTCGGTACCTCCCACGAAGCGACGGTTGATCGAGCCGCAGCCTGCGCGTACCGGGCGGAGCGACACGGGGGACAGGCGGGCCTGTTGGCCGTTTGTGACCGAGGACACGTGAATCGGTTACCGTCGTGACGGATGATGGACGGTGGGTAGTTTCCGCTCGGCGGGCGGCGTGGAGGGGCGCGGGCGCGGGGGTGGTACCGGCCGGGCTCCGCGGATTCCCCGGAGCCGGACGAGGCGGGACGACAGCGGACGGGGGTGGGCGAGTCCATGCCGGAGCACCTGGGCGGCCTGCGCGGGCGCACACCCGTGCTGGAGCTGATCCGCGATGGCCTCGCGCTGCCCCGCGAGGCAGACCGCCCGCTGACGGTCCTGCTCGGGCCGAGCGGCATAGGCGCCAGCGAGACGCACGCCGCGGCCAAGCGCGTGTTCGCCCCGCGCACCCCGTGCGCCTACTTCAACTTCGACGCCGGCGCGGGCCTGGGCGTACGGGCCGTACTCGGCGCCCTGGCGCGGGAGCTGGGCCGCAGCCAGACCGACTACAAGGAGCCCAGCTTCCCCCGGCTGATCGTCGGCCTGCTCGCCACCGGCACCCCGCTGGACGCCCTCCACCGCGCCCAGGACCGGCGCGAGCTGCCCCGCCTGATCCGCGGCGAACTGCGGGCCAGGGAGCAGCGGCACGGGAGCTTCCTCGGCCCGCTGGCGGACGCGGTGACCGTCTACCTCGGCGCGCCGCCCGGCGTGTCCGAGGCCGCCGCCGCGGTGCTCGCCTCCGTCACCCCGCGCCAGAGCCAGCTGCCCCGGCGGCAGATCAGCCAGGGCATCGCCTGGTACGGGGGCGGCCGTATCCCGCCGTGCCAGGACCCGGCGGACGCGCTGGTCGAGCTGAACTCCTGGCAGCACCGGCCCAGCGGCCAGGGCAAGGGGCCCGAGGACGTCGACCGGTTCCTGCTGCGGGCCTTCCTGGACGACCTGCGGGAGCACTCGCGGGGCTGGCTCAACCACCGCTCCTTCCTGCTGCTGCTGGACAACAGCCACACCCCGCTCGGGCGCCGCGTGCTCGAACTGCTGCTGGAGGTGCGGCAGGAGGACCGCGAGGCCCGCCGCGGCTGCGACCCGCTGGTCACGCTCGCCAGCGTGCACCAGTGGCTGTCCGAGTGGGGCCCGTCCACCGGCGTGCAGTGGGGCCTGCGGCCCGTCGGCTCGGACCGCGCCTCACTCGCCCACTGGCAGCAGAACCGACTGGGCGACGGCGGCCCGGACTTCTGGTGGTATCCGGTGGAACTGCGCCCGCTGGACCTCTTCGACACCCGCGCGGAGTGCGCGGCGACCGCACAGCGGGCGGACGTCGCCCCCGGTGTCCAGCGGCTGACCGGCGGGCTGCCCTGGGCCGTCCGCCACACGCTGGCCACCCTCGGCCAGGCCGACCCGGACCTCCGGCCGTCCGACGACGATCCGTTCCTGCCGCTGCGCCAGGTGCCCGGCCTGCGGCCCGCGCCACCGGTGCCCGGCCCGGACCCGGAGGCCCCCACCCTGGCCCTCGCCTCCCTCGGCTACCTCCTGGAGGAACTGGCGGACGAGCCGGGCAGCGACCGCCGGGCCGTCCTGCTGAAGTGGTCCGCGGCCCGCGATCTGTCCGTGTGCGGGCGGGTGTTCGGCGCGGACGGCGGCAGCGAGCCGCTCTTCTCCCGGCTGCGTGAGCGCTGGCTGCTCTCGGTGGCGGAGGAGGGCCGGGCCGTACTGCACCCGTGGCTGCGGCGGCTGCTGCTGTGGGAGCTGGCCCAGGACCCGGAGCACTGGCGGGAGGCGCATGCGCGGCTGTGCGACCACTTCCGCGCCCGGCAGTCCGGGCAGACCGGTCCGGGTGGCGCGGGCGGTCCGGGTGGCGCGGGCGAGGCCCCCGACGCGGCCGGGCGGGACGCCGCGCGCCTCGAACAGCTCTACCACCAGCTCGCCCTGGGCCAGACGGCACAGGTCGCCGCCGCGCTGAGCCACCGGTTCACCGAGTGCGGCAGTGAGGAGTGGATCGGTGACTTCAACCTGGTCACCTCCGCGCCCAACAGCCTCGACAAGCGCGAGCCGCCGCTGCGCCTGCTGGACTCCCTCACACCCGGCGGCGGCGGTTCCCCCCTGACCCGGGAGGGGGTGATCGAGCGGCTGGTGGTGGCGCGGTGGATCTGGAGCGATCCGCTCAGCGACCCCGGCAGGCGCCTCAACTCCGTGCTGGCCGGGAACTTCGACCACCTGGCCGCGCTGCGCGGCGACGGAGTCGTACCGCTGTACGACGAGTCCGCGCGCTACCAGCAGTGGCGGGACCAATGACAGCCGTACGCCGGTGACAGCCGGAGTCCGGCGACGCGACCCCAGGGAGTGTGCGAGATGATCGCGTGGCGTCCGACCCGCCCCATGGTGCGCAGGACGGTGCTGGGGCTGGCCCTGCTGCTCGTCCTGGGCATCGGCACACCGCTCACCTGGGACTGGTACCAGGACCGGCAGGCCCGCTGCTCGGAGGGGGTGGTCAAGCGCGGGCCCGCCGACGAGTGCGTGGGGGTCACCGACAGCAAGGCCGCAGACTCCGCCTTCGCCCCGCACCTCAAGGAGGTGCAGAAGCTGATCGGGGTGGAGAACGGGAAGGTGGAGAAGGCGGGGGAGACCTACGCCACCATCGCCTACCTGACCTCCTTCAGCGGCAAGGACACGGACACGAACTCCGAGGAGTCCGTCCGCCGCGAACTTCAGGGCGCCTACCTGGCCCAGCGGCGCGCCAACCGGCTCGACCAGCCCGGCTCGCCCAACATCCGCCTGCTGGTGGCCAACTCGGGCGGCGGCTCCCACCAGTGGGAGCACACGGTGGACGAGCTGATCGCGCTGAGCGACTCGGACGACAAGCAGCGGAAACTGCTGGCCGTGGCCGGCCTGGGCCCGAGCAACAAGCAGAACAAGGCGGCCCTGAAGAAGCTCTCCGCGCACGGGATCGCCATGGTCGGCAGCAACATGACGGCCACCGACTTCGCGGGCATCCCCGGCTTCGCGCGGGTCGCCCCGACCAACAAGGACGAGGCCGAGGCTGCCTCGGAGTACCTGAAGCAGCAGGGCTACCGGACCTCGGTGATCGTGGGGGACAAGAACCCGGACAACCGCTACGCCCTCTCCCTGGCCGAGGAGTTCGAGCGCGCCTACGCGGACGACCGGCACCGCTTCGTCAGCAAGCTGGCGCCCTTCAACACGGAGAACCCGGACAACTGGGAGAACGAGCTGTACTGGAGCACCCGTGACCTGTGCTCGACGAAGCCCGAGGTGGTCTACTTCGCGGGCCGCGGGAAGCACCTCATGGCGTTCGTCAACTCCCTGGCCAACCGCACCTGCCAGAAGGTGAAGTTCACCGTCATGTCGGGCGACGACGTCACCAACTTGACGGTCAAGGAGCTGAAGGTCGCGGCGAAGAAGGGCATCGAGCTGTTCTACACCGGGGTGGCACACCCGGACATGTGGGAGCGGGACAAGAACTCGGTGTCCAAGGCGTCCGCCGACTACTTCCGCGAAGGCGGCCTGCTGAGCGAGAAGTTCCCCGCCGATCCCCGGGACGACGGGCAGGCGATCGTCTCCCACGACGCGACGCTCGCCGCCATCCACGCCATCCGGATGGCCTCACACGAGGGCAATCCGCTCTCCGGCGAGGCGGTCGCCCAGATGTTCCAGCTGATGCGCGGCGCGCAGCGGGTGGAGGGGGCCAGCGGGTTCCTCGCGTTCCACGAGAACGGCAACGCGATCGACAAGGCGGTGCCCCTGATGAAGCTGGACGAGCACGGGCACTTCGCGCTCCACGAGGTCGTACACCCCGGCTCGGACTGAGCACGCGGCCGGGCGCACGCACGTACGACCGTACGTGCGTGCGCCCAGCCGCTCGGCCGTCAGGCGTAGAACGCGGGCCGCTCCACCATCTCCACCCCGGTCCGCCGCCCCGTGGTCTGCGCCTCGACGCCCGCCGCGCAGACCGCCGCCGCCGCGTACCCGTCCCAGGCGCTGGGACCGGTGGCCTCCCCGGAGCGGGCGGCGTCCACCCACTCCTGCACCTCGCGGTCGTAGGCGTCGGCGAAGCGGGCCAGGAAGTCCTGGGGGATACGACCGCCCCAGCCCGCGGGGGAGTTGACGAGCATGCCGTGCCCCTCGCCGACCCGTGCCGTGCCCCGCTCGCACACCGCCTCCGCCTGCACCTGGTAGCCGAAGCCGCTGGTCGCGAACATCTCGACGGTGACGACGGCGCCGCCCGCCGTCTCGAAGAGCACCACCTGCGGGTCGTCCAGCCCTTCCGGTGCCAGCGCGGAGGCGCGTGGCCGGACGACCGTGACCGCGGCGATCTCGTCGTCCAGCAGCCAGCGGGCGGTGTCCATCTCGTGCACCACCGAGTCGTTGATCAGCATCTCGTTGGTGAAGTAGTCGTGCACGCGCACGTTGCGGTGCCGGCAGTGCAGCAGCAGCGCACGCCCCAGGTCGCCCGCCGCCAGCAGCCGCCGCAGTTCGCGGAACTCGCCGTCGAAGCGCCGCATGAAGCCGACCTGGATGCGGCGCCTGCCGAGCTTCTGCTCGGTCTCCAGCACCCGCAGGGCGCTCTGCGGGTCCGGGGTGAGCGGCTTCTCGCAGAGCACCGGCAGATCGCGCTCCAGGGCGTCGAGCAGGGCCGCCTCGTGCGCGGGGCCGGGGGAGGCGATCAGGGCCGCTTGCACGCCGGGCGCGGCGAGGGCCGCCGCGGCGTCGGTGTGCGCGGTGCAGCCGCCGCCGACCTCCTCCGCGAGCCGGCGGGCGCGCTCCCCGTCGATGTCCATCACGGCGGCCACCCGGGCGCCGCTGGTGACCTGGTCGAGGCGCCGGACGTGGTCCGCGCCCATCATTCCGGTGCCGAGGACGGCCACGCCGAGGCTTGCCCGCTGCGTCATGTGCTTTCTCCTGGTGCGGTGTCGTGCTGCTCTTCCGTACGCTGCCCGCGCTCAGGCTCCGCAGCCGCGCAGGAAGCGGCGGGTGCGGCGGGCGATCGGCAGCGGCTGGTCGGGCGGGCAGGGGTACATGTCCTGCTCGACGATGGCGAACAGGTCGACGCCGAGCCGCTGCGCCGCCGTCAGCACGGGCGCCATCTCCGGCACCCCCAGGGGAGGTTCGCACATCACGCCCGCCCGGACCGCGGGCCCGAAGGCCGTGCCTTCCGCGCGCACCCGGGCGAGCACCACGGGGTCGACCTGCTTGAGGTGGAGGTAGCCGATGCGCTCGCCGTAGGTCTCGATCAGCCGGACGCTGTCACCGCCGCAGTAGGCGTAGTGCCCGGTGTCGAGGCAGAGGTTGACCACGCCGGAGTCCGTCGAGTCCAGGAAGCGCGCGACGTGCTCCTCGCTGTCGATGTGGGTGTCCGCGTGCGGGTGCACGACCGTCTCCAGACCGAACTCCTCGCGCACCCGCCGGGCGAGCCGCTCGGTGCCGCCGGTCAGCTGCCGCCACTGCTCGGAGGTCAGCTCGCTCGGCTCGATCAGCTCCGCCGTCTTGTCGTCCCGCCAGAAGGAGGGGATGGCGACCAGGTGCCGGGCGCCCGTCGCCCGGGTGAGCGCGGCGACCCGGGAGACCTGGGCCCAGGTCTCCTCCCACACGGCCGGGCCGCGGTGCAGCGCGGTGAAGACCGTGCCCGCGGAGACGCGGAGGCCGCGGGCGGCGGTCTCGGCGTTGAGGCGGCCGGGGTCGGTGGGCAGGTAGCCGTAGGGGCCCAGTTCGATCCAGTCGTAACCGGACTGCGCGACTTCGTCCAGGAAGCGGGACCAGGGGACCTGGAGCGGGTCGTCGGGAAACCAGACGCCCCAGGAGTCGGGGGCGGAACCGATGCGGAGACGGTCGAGGGGGACGGTCATACGAGGCGGTCTCCTTCCTGGGCGGCAGCCCTTGGGACCCCGTTCCGTCGACGATAGTGCGGGAGGCGGTAACGGTCTAGACGTCCGTATGTAAGGACATTGCGTTGACAGCGCTCCCAGGGCGGGTTACACCTGGTGATGTCGTCACCAGACCTCTGGATCGGGGAAGGGACAGCCGATGACCGAGACCTTCGACGTCCTCACGATGGGCCGGATCGGGGTGGACATCTACCCCTTGCAGACGGGCGTGGGGCTGGCGGAGGTGGAGACCTTCGGCAAGTTCCTCGGCGGCTCGCCGACGAACGTCGCCGTCGCCGCCGCCCGGCTCGGCCGCAGGACGGCCCTCGTCAGCCGCACCGGCCAGGACCCCTTCGGCGACTACTGCCACCAGGCGCTCAAGGAATTCGGCGTGGACGACCGCTGGGTCCTGCCCGTCCCCGCGGAGCCCACCCCGGTCACCTTCTGCGAGATCTTCCCGCCGGACGACTTCCCGCTCTACTTCTACCGCCGCCCCAAGGCACCCGATCTGCACATTCACCCGGACGAGTTGGATCTGGAGGCCGTACGGGCCGCGCGCGTCCTGTGGGTCACCGGCACCGGGCTGTGCGAGGAGCCGAGCCGCGCGGCGACGCTGGCGGCCGTCGCGGCCCGCGGCGGCGTCACCGGCCGTACGGCCACCGTCTTCGACCTGGACTGGCGCCCCATGTTCTGGACCGAGCGGGCCGGTGCCCGCGCTCTCTACCGCGAGGTCCTCGCGCACGCGACCGTCGCGGTCGGCAACGTGGACGAGTGCGAGATCGCCACCGGGGAGCGCGACCCGGCCGCCTGCGCCGAGGCGCTGCTGGACGCCGGCGTCGAGCTGGCCGTCGTCAAACAGGGCCCCCGGGGCGTGCTCGCGCTGCGCCGCGACGGCACCCGGGCCGAAGTGCCCCCGCACCCCGTCGAGGTCGTCAACGGCCTGGGCGCCGGGGACGCCTTCGGCGGCGCCCTGTGCCACGGCCTGCTGGCGGGCTGGGAGCTGGAGCGGACCGTGCGCTACGCCAACGCGGCCGGCGCCCTCGTCGCCTCCCGGCTCGCCTGCTCGTCGGCGATGCCCACCGAGGCCGAGGTGGAAGGGCTCCTGGGCCGCTGACCGCCGGGCACCACCGCGCGGTGCCCGCCCGGCGCACGAACCCCACGCGCACCCCCATGCCGCGAAAGCGAGTTCCCCTTGAGCATCAGCATCTCCGAACTGGCCACCGTACGGGCCCGGCACCCCGAGGCGATCGCCGCCGCCGCCGAGGCGCGCGCCCGCCGCCCGGCACTCGTCGGCGACAGCGGGCGGCTGCTGATCGTCGCCGCCGACCACCCGGCGCGCGGCGCGCTCGCCGTCGGCGGCAGACGGCTCGCGATGGCCGACCGCGCCGATCTGCTGGACCGGGTCTGCCGCGCGCTGGCCCGCCCCGGCGTGGACGGCGTGCTGGGCACCGCCGACCTCCTGGAGGACCTTCTGCTGCTCGGCGCGCTGGAGGGCAAGGCAGCCATCGGCTCGATGAACCGCGGCGGGCTCGCCGGCGCCGCCTTCGAACTGGACGACCGCTTCACCGGCTACCGGCCCCGCGACATCCAGCGCCTCCGCCTCGACGCGGGCAAGCTCCTGCTGCGCATCGACCCCTCGGACGAGGGCTCGCTGCGCACCCTCCACTCCAGCGCCCGCGTCATAGACGACATGGCCCGGCGGCGGCTGCCCGTCTTCGTGGAGCCCTTCCTCTCCCGCCGGGTGGCCGGGAAGCCGACGAGCGACCTGAGCGCGACGGGCGTGGCCACCTCGCTCTCCATCGCCTCCGGCCTGGCCGGGACCTCCGCCTACACCTGGCTCAAGGTGCCCGTCACCGCCGACCCGGCCCAGATGGAGCAGGTGATGGCCGCCTCCACGCTGCCCGCCGTGCTGCTGGGCGGCGACGTGGAGGGCGAGCAGGAGGACACGTACGAGCGATGGCGGCAGGCGCTCCGGTTGCCTACGGTGCAGGGGCTGGTGGCCGGGCGGTCACTGCTCTATCCGGTGGACGGAGACGTCGAGGAAGCTGTGGACACCGCGGTGGGACTGCTCTGAGAGGCTGTCGGGCTACCTTCGATCGGAAAGCGGGCGGGGTCTGGTGTGTGCGATTCCAAGGCGGAGGAGGGAGTCGACGCGGAGCGTCGGCGACCGGCGACAACGCGGGAAGCATGGGGTCTCCCCCGGCCCGAAGGGGCCGAGGGGACGCGCGCCAGGGCACTCCCGCCCGCTCAGAGGTAGCCCGACAGCCTCTGGGCGGGGGAGGGTGACGTACATGAGGGATGTGACGCACACGAACGGGGCGCAGCCGCCCGGCCCCCTCCGGGCCTTCCACCGCCCGCACGGCAGCGCGGCGCGGGGCCCGTACGCGCTGGACATCGCCCCGGCCGACGCGGGCTGGGGCTTCTCCGCGCTCCGGGTGCTCGAACTGCCGCCCGGCGGCACGCACTCCTTCGCCACCGGCGGCAGCGAGTGGATCGTGCTGCCGCTGCGCGGCGGGTGCGCGGTCTCGGTCGACGAGGAGCCCGAAGGTGCGGGCGGCGGCGCGAGCTTCGCCCTGCACGGGCGGGAGAGCGTGTTCAGCGGCGTGAGCGATTTCGCCTACGCCCCGCGCGACGCCGAGCTGCGGATCACCAGCGCCGCCGGTGGCCGCTTCGCGCTCACCGGCGCGCGCTGCACGCGCCGCCTCCCGGCCCGGTACGGGCCCGCCGCGAGCGTGCCGGTGGAGCTGCGCGGCACCGGCAACTGCTCCCGGCAGGTCAACAACTTCGCCGCGGCGGGCGTGTTCGAGGCCGACGCGCTGATCGCCGTCGAGGTGCTGACCCCCGGCGGCAACTGGTCCTCCTACCCGCCGCACAAACACGATGAGGCCCGGCCGGGGGAGGAGAGCGAGTTGGAGGAGGTCTACTACTTCGAGATCGCCCCGCACGGCGCCACCCCGGGCCTGGGCTACCAGCGGGTGACCCCCTCCGGCCCAGGCGGCGGCGGCACGGACGTACTGGCCGAGGTGCGCGACGGCGACGCGGTGCTCATCCCCGACGGCTGGCACGGCCCCTCCATCGCCGCCCCCGGCCACGACATGTACTACCTCAACGTGATGGCCGGTCCCGGCGCGCGCGAGTGGCTCATCCGCGACCATCCGGAGCACGCCTGGGTCCGGGAGAGCTGGGCGGACCAACCGGCCGATCCGCGGCTGCCGTTCTACACCGCACCCGGCGGCGCGGCATGACCGCCACCCGGCGGCTCACCGTCGCCCAGGCCCTGGTCCGCTTCCTCGCCGTCCAGTACACCGAGCGCGACGGGCACCGGCAGCGGCTGATCAACGCCTGCTGGGGCATCTTCGGGCACGGGAACGTCGCGGGCCTGGGGCAGGCGCTGGTGGAGCAGCACGGCTCCGGCGGCGCGGCAGGCCCACCAGGCCCACCAGGCGACCCCGAGGCGGGCGACGCGCTGCCCTTCCTCCAGGGCCGCAACGAGCAGGCCATGGTGCACGCCGCCGTCGGCTACGCCCGCCAGTCCGGCCGCCTGCGCGCCCAGGCCGTCACCACCTCCATCGGCCCCGGCGCCACCAACCTGGTCACCGGGGCGGCCCTGGCCAGCGTCAACCGGCTGCCCGTGCTCCTGCTCCCCGGCGACACCTTCGCCACCCGGCCCGCCGACCCCGTGCTCCAGCAGCTCGAAGTCCCCTACGCCGGCGACATCTCCGTCAACGACGCGCTGCGCCCCGTCTCCCGGCACTTCGACCGCGTCGTACGTCCCGAGGCCCTTGTCCCGGCCGCGCTGGAGGCCATGCGGGTGCTCGCCGACCCGGTCGAGACGGGCGCGGTCACCCTCGCGCTCCCGCAGGACGTGCAGGCCGAGGCGTACGACTGGCCGGCCGCTTTCCTCGCCCCGCGCGTCTGGCCGGTGCGCCGCCCGCCCCCGGAGCCCGCCGCGCTGGCCCAGGCCGCGCAGGCCGTACGGTCGGCGGCCCGGCCGCTGCTCGTCGCGGGCGGCGGGGTGCACCACAGCGAGGCGCAGGCGGCGCTGCGCGCGCTGGTGGACGCCACCGGCATCCCCGTCGCGTCCACCCAGGCGGGCAAGGGCGCGCTGCGCCACGACCACCCGGCGGACATGGGCGGCATCGGGCACACCGGTACGGCGGTCGCCGACGACCTCGCGCGCGGCGCCGACCTGATCCTCGGCGTCGGCACCCGCTACACCGACTTCACCACCGCCTCGCACACGCTGTTCGCCGCCCCCGGCGTGCGCTTCGTCAACCTCAACATCACCCCCTTCGACGCGCACAAGATGGGCGCCGCCACTCTGGTCGCCGACGCCCGCAGCGGCCTGGAGGCGCTGACCGCGGCGCTGCGCGGGCACCGCGTCGAGGGGGCGTACGAGGCGGAGTACCGGGAGGGCAGGGCGCGTTGGGAGGAGACGGTCGTCGCGGCCTTCGCCGCAGGCCCGGCCGCCGGGTCGCTCGCCGATCCGTCCGCCCCTCCGGCCGACGGGACCGCGCGCCCCACCCAGACCCAGGTCCTGGGCGCGCTGGACTCGGTCGTCACCGACGACGACGTGGTGATCAACGCGGCGGGCTCGCTCCCGGGCGACCTGCACAAGCTGTGGCGCGCCCGCTCACCCCGCCAGTACCACGTCGAGTACGGCTACTCCTGCATGGGTTACGAGATCCCGGCCGCCCTCGGCGTCCGCCTCGCCGCCCCCCACCGCCCCGTCTGGGCGCTGGTCGGGGACGGCACGTACCTGATGATGCCCACCGAGATCGTCACCGCCGTGCAGGAGGGCATCGCCATCAAGGTCGTACTGCTCCAGAACCACGGCTACGCCTCCATCGGCGGCCTCTCGGAGGCCACCGGAGCCGAGGGTTTCGGCACCGCCTACCGCTACCGCGCCCCCGACGGGCGTTACACCGGTGACCCGCTGCCCGTCGACCTCGCCGCGAACGCCGAGTCGCTGGGCATGCGGGTGCTGCGCGCCGCGACGGCCGGGGAGTTGCGGGACGCGCTGCGTACGGCGCGTGCCGCGCAGGTGCCGGTGTGCGTGTACGTCGAGACGGCCCCGGCGGCGCCCGGCGCGGGCGCGGGGGTGGCGCACGCCTGGTGGGACGTCCCGGTCGCCGAGGTCTCCGGCAGACCGGCCGCCGTACGGGCCCGTGCGGAGTACGAGCGCCGCGCGGCGGAGCGGCGGCGGCACCTGTAGCGGCACACCTGTCAGCTCCCTGTCTGCTCCGTCAAGTCCGCAGCGAGAAAGGCGTGTTCCCCATGAAGACCCTCGGCCACTGGATCGGCGGCAAGCCCGTCGACGGCACCTCCGCCGCCTCCGGCGACTTCGCGCCCGTCCACGACCCCGCCACCGGTGTGCAGACCACTCGGGTCGCCCTCGCCGCCGCCGAGGACGTGGACCGGGCGGTCGCCGCCGCCAAGGAGGCGTACCGGGAGTGGGGTACGGCATCGCTGGCGCGGCGTACCGCGATCCTCTTCGCGTACCGCCAGCTGCTCGACGCGCACCGGGACGAGATCGCCGCCCTGATCACCGCCGAGCACGGCAAGGTGCACTCCGACGCGCTGGGCGAGGTGGCGCGCGGGATGGAGATCGTGGAACTGGCCTGCGGCATCTCCGAGAAGCTCAAGGGGGAGCTGTCCACCGGGGTGTCCAGCCGGGTGGACGTCGCCTCGCTGCGCCAGCCGCTGGGCGTGGTCGCGGGCATCACCCCGTTCAACTTCCCGGCCATGGTGCCGATGTGGATGTTCCCGCTGGCGCTCGCCTGCGGGAACACCTTCGTCCTCAAGCCCAGCGAGAAGGACCCCTCGGCCGCCTTCCGGCTGGCCGAACTGGCCGCCGAGGCGGGCGTGCCCGACGGCGTGCTGAACGTCGTCAACGGCGCCAAGCCCGCCGTCGACCGCCTCCTGGAGCACGAGGACGTCAAGGCGGTCTCCTTCGTCGGCTCCACCCCCGTCGCCCGCTACATCCAGGAGCGGGCGGTACGGCACGGCAAGCGGGTGCAAGCGCTCGGCGGTGCCAAGAACCACATGCTCGTCCTGCCCGACGCCGATCTGGACCACGCGGCCGACAGCGCGGTGAGCGCCGCGTACGGCTCGGCGGGCGAACGCTGCATGGCCGTCTCCGTCGTCGTCGCCCTCGAACCCGTCGCCGACGACCTGGTCGCCCGGATCGCGGAGCGCGCCACCGCGCTGCGCATCGGCCCCGGCACCGACCCGGACTCCCAGATGGGCCCGCTGATCACCGGCGAGCACCGGGAGAAGGTCGCCTCCTACGTACGGGGCGCCGCCGCGCAGGGCGCCGAAGTCGTGGTCGACGGCACCGGGTTCACCGTGCCCGGCCACGAGGGCGGCTTCTTCCTCGGCGTCTCGCTGCTGGACAAGGTCCGCGCCGACTCCGACGCCTACCGGGACGAGATCTTCGGCCCGGTGCTGTGCGTCGTGCGCGCCCAGACGTACGACGAGGCGCTCGCCCTGATCAACAGCTCCCCCTGGGGCAACGGCAGCGCGGTCTTCACCCGCGACGGCGGCGCCGCCCGGCGCTTCCAGCTGGAGGTGGAGACGGGCATGGTCGGGGTCAACGTGCCCATCCCGGTGCCCGTCGGCCACCACTCCTTCGGCGGCTGGAAGGACTCCCTCTTCGGCGACCTGCACATCTACGGCAACGACGGCATCGCCTTCTACACCCGGGGCAAGGTCATCACCACCCGCTGGCCCGACCCGGCCGACAACGAGGGCGTCAACCTCGGCTTCCCCCAGCACGGTTAGTACTCCATTCGGTCACGTGCCGCGGCTTCACGTGTCGACCGTCGCGGCGGCCCAAGCCCCGACGCGTTCCGTGAACTCCGCGGAGGGGAACGTTCCGTCGACGGCGATGTCTTCGATCGTGACGGGGAAACGGGACCGCGGCACGTCCCGGTGCGGCAGCGCCGCGTCCCGGGCGACTCGGGAAGGCCTGCCCTTCACGCGAGATGAAGCGGTGGCCGCGGGCCACAGCGTAGTGTCTGCCAGCCGGCAGACGATGCCGGAGCCCGCTTCGAACGCGGCCACCTCGTCGAACGCCCCGAAACCCTGGCGGCTTGACACAGGTCAACTGCGACGATGGCTTCATGAGCTTTGACGCAATCTGTCTGATCGCTGAGTGGGATGCCGCCGTTGCGGCATGCCGGGCGTCTGCCGGCACCGACTTCTACTGGAATGCGCCCGAGAATCCAACCGGTGACGATCTTCCGTTCGTGATCGAACGCAACTACCGCGGCTACGATTTCATGCAAGCCGGGTTCTACTACCAGATCCTGCGTCGCCAGTTGCCAAATCATCTGCGTGACAAAGCCGATGCGTTTCTCGGCTCCCTCTACCACGACCTCGGGCCGGGGTGTCCGGAGCCGCCTGAGGATTTGGCCGACGACGTTGGCATAGAGCTTTCGGACTACGAAACGTACTACTCGATGCGTCCAGCAACGACACGGGCAGTACTCGAACGCGCGCGGTCGCTGCCGTGGCTGGAGATCGAACAAGCCGCCGTGAGCGCGGTGATACCACCTCGCATCACCAGGCACGACGTCCGCGACATCGAGCACTTTCGTGGCGCCGTAAGCCTTCAGCAGGACTGGCTGGACGAAGCGGCCCAAACGGGACGCGGGGTGATCGTCCTCCTCAGCCAGTGAACGACACGCAAACTATAACCAATCAGCACGCCTTCCACAGGTCTTGACAATTACTTACTCATATCGTGAAGGCCACGGGCAACGCCAAGGCCATGCCACGGCGTACGCACCACGATTCAACACAGGTCAAAGATGGGGCCTGATGCAGGGATAGGTGACACCTGTCATAGCCTGCCGGGAGGCGGGCTGGAAGGATGTCGCTATGCTCAAGCCGTACCCGCGTGGGTTCCGGGGCGATGTGGTGCGCGTGGCCCGTAATCGTGAGCCGGGGACTACGCTAAGGGCCGTCCCGTAATCCCCGGCGGGCGCACGACGCCAGCTACGGTCCCCTGCCGCGTTGTCGGATCGTCCGAATACGGCCCGGTATGAGGACGACCCTCCGCCTTGCAGGGCACCGCATCTGACGCCGTGCGCTGATCCACCGCGGATTACGGGACAGCCCTTAGCCCGGATCGCAAAGGATTTCGGAATCAACGCGTCCACGCTGAACTCCTGGCTTCGTGAGAGCGAGCCCGACGAACGCCCGCGCGCCGCTGCTGCCGCCTCCTGCCCGGAAGATGCGGATCTTCGTGAAGCGCGCCGCAGGGTCCGGCAGTTGGAGCAGGAGAACGAAGTCCTGCGCAGGGCCGCGGCATATTTCTCGCAGGCGCATCTGCCGGGAAAATGATCTACCCGCTCGTCCGTGAAATGGCGCCGACAACTTTCCCGTGGCGGTGACGTGCAGGGTTTTGGGGATCGCACGCCAGCCGTACTACCGGTGGCTGGCGAAGCCGGTGACCGATGCCGAGTACACCGAGGCGTACCGGGTCGACGCGCTGTTCAACGCGCATGGGGAAGATCCCGAGTTCGGCTACCGGCTCCTTGCCGATGAGGCCAAACTGGCAGGTGAGGCCATGGCCGAGCGGACCGCGTGGCGCCTGTGCTCGCGGGCGGGGTGGTTCTCGCGCTTCGGCAGGGCCAAAGCCGCCAGGCGCCGGCCAGGGCCGGCGGTCCATGACGGCCTGGTGCAGCGGAAGTTCACCGCCACCGGCCTGAACGAGCTGTGGCTGACCGACATCACGGAGCATGCCACTGGAGAGGGAAAGCTCTACCTCTGCGTGGTCAAGGACGTCGCCTCCGGCCGCGTCGTCGGCTACGCGATCGACGGCCGGATGAAATCCAGGCTCGCGGTGAACGCCGTCAACAACGCGGTCGCGATGCGGAAGGCCGCCGGGCAGAACGTCGCGGGATGCGTGGTCCACTCGGATCGCGGCAGCCAGTTTCGCGCGAAGAAGACTCAAAAAGCTCTGAAACGGCACGAGTTGATCGGTTCCATGGGGCGGGTGGCCTCCAGCGCGGACAACGCCGCCATGGAATCGTTCTTCTCCCTGCTGCAACAGAACGTCCTTGACCGCCGCTCCTGGACCACCCGCGAAGAACTGCGGACGGCGATCGTCACCTGGATAGAGAGGGGACCTACCACCGCCGCAGACGCCAACGCTCCCGCCACATGCTGACCCCCGTCGAATACGAAATCATCAACCCCACGCAGCTGACCCAAGCCGCGTAACCCCACCTGTCACCTCAAACTGCATCAGCCCCTTCGACTTCCTGTGGTGGGCCGGACTGCACGGGTTCGTCGGGCGTCTCACCTGACTCATCGACGGGGATGGGTATGTCGCCGTTCGCGTCAGGTGTCCCGGCGGGCTTGTCGGTGCGGGGGGCTGCACCGCTGGGGATGCCGCCGGGCAGCGTCCCGGGATCTGGTGCGGCGCCGCTGCCGCCGGGGGCGTCGGGGGAGCATGGGCGCGCGAACTTTTCGAGGATGTCGAGGAACTGCTTCTCGGCGGGCTGCCGGGCGGGTGAGGCGGTGACCTGCGAGCCGACCGGGGTGGTGGAGGTGGATGAGGCCGCCCGGGTGCCGCAGGCGGTCAGGACGAGAGAGCCCGCAGCGGCTATGACGACGGACGCAGTGAAGCGGATTGATGGCATGGATGAATCTTTGCCCCACGCTCACACGGGGCGCATGAGTACGCGTACTCATAGCTTGATCACGGGCCAAAGGTAGTCGTCGAGATCTCTCGTTCGCCTTCTCGCCGAGTCCAGCCGGGCCATGCGAGCCGACGACCGACCGCGCGGTCCGGTGCATCACCGTCGACGCGGGTCAGCAGTCGGTGCGGCGTCATGGGAACCACCTGCCGTGTGGGCTTCGGGGGCTGGCGGCGGTGCCGCTCACCTGGGAAGTAAGGTTAGGCTCGCTTTACTGGCCCGTGCCGTCGTCGGTGGCGGGCCGTCCGGGTGGGCGAAGGCGGGACGAGGGGGCATCGCGCATGCGCAGCGCCGTGTTCGATGAAGAGGTCCAACGGCGGGGCACCGCACAGGCGTTGCTGCGTGGCGGCGGGCTGCTCGTGCTCGTCGGCGTGCTGTGCCTCCTGGTCCTGCTGAGTATCTGGATCGGGACGAAGGACACCTCGCTCGCGCAGGTCTGGAACGCACTGTGGCACGACGACGGCGCGTACACCACCGACGTCATCCGGGAACTGCGCATGCCGCGCACCCTGGTGGGCCTCCTGGTGGGCGCGTCCCTGGGCGTCGCGGGTGCGCTGATGCAGACGCTCACCCGCAACCCGCTGGCGGACCCGGGTCTGCTGGGCGTGAACGCGGGCGCCTCGGTCGCGGTGGTCTTTGCGATCGGTGTACTCGGGTTCGGCGACTTCATGTCCCTGGTGTGGTTCTCCTTCCTCGGCGCGGCCGTCGCCAGCGTCGTCGTCTACGTCCTGGGGTCCTCCGGGCGTGCCGGGCCGACACCTGTACGCCTCGCGCTGGCGGGCGCGGCCGTCAGCGCAAGCCTGAGCGGGCTGATCGCCGGGCTCACCGTGTTCGACGCGGCGACCTACGACTACCTGCGGTTCTGGATGGTGGGTTCGCTCGCGGGCCGTCGGCCCGAGGTCGTCGTGGATCTGGTGCCGTTCGTCGGACTGGGCCTCCTGGGCGCGCTGTTGCTGGCCCGTCCGCTCAACTCCCTCGCGCTCGGCGACGACCTCGGCCGGGGCCTGGGCGTGCATGTCGGCCGGACCCGGGCGGGCACGGTGGTCGTGGTGACCGTGCTGTGCGGGGCGGCGACCGCGGCGGCCGGCCCGGTGGGCTTCGTCGGCCTGGTGGTGCCGCTGGTGGCGCGCTGGCTGGCCGGGCCCGACCTGCGCTGGATGCTGCCGTACTGCGTGCTGCTGGCCTCGGTGCTGCTGCTGTCCGCCGACATCGTCGGCCGCGTCGTCCTGCCCCAGGGGGAGCTGGAGGTCGGCGCAGTGACGGCGATCATCGGCGCGCCCGTGTTCATCGCCATGGTGCGGCGCCGGAAGGGAGTGTCGCTGTGACGGCCACACAGACCCGTCCGCCCGAGGCGGCCCGGGTGCCCGCACGGCGCCCCGCCGTGCGCTGGGGGCGCCTGTCCGTCCGGCTGCACGGGCGCACCGCGGCGGTGTGCGCGGCGGCGCTGCTGCTCGCGGGCGCGCTGCTCGTGGTGAGCCTGTCCACCGGGGCCTACCGGGTCCCGCCCGGGGACGTGGCACGGGCGCTGTTCGTCGGCACCGGCGACGAACTGGCCGTGTACTTCGTGAACCAGGAACGGCTGCCGCAGGCGCTGCTCGCGATCCTCGTCGGCGGCGCGCTCGGCATGAGCGGCGCCATCTTCCAGAGCATCTCCCGCAATCCGCTGGCCAGCCCGGACGTCATCGGCTTCAACAGCGGCGCCGCGACCGGGGCGATCCTGGTGATCGTGGCAGGTGGCGGGGCCGGGGTGACCGCGTTCGGGGCCGTCGGCGGCGGACTGGCCACCGCCGCGGTGGTGTTCCTGCTGGCCAGCCGGGGCGGCGTGCACGGCGTACGGCTCGTCCTGGTCGGGCTCGGCGTCACCGCGATGCTCGGGTCCGTCAACTCCTACCTGCTCACCCGCTCCACGCTGCACGACGCGCAGAACGCGCACATCTGGCTCATCGGCACGCTCAACGGCCGTACCTGGGGCGCGGTGCAGACGATGGCGGTGGCCCTGGCCGTCCTGCTGCCGCTGGCCCTGCTGCTGGGGCGGGAGCTGCGCATGCTGGAACTGGGCGACGAGTTGGGGCGTGGGCTGGGCGTCCGGGTCGAGCGGACGCGGACGCTGCTGGTCCTGCTCGGGGTGGGCCTGTGCGGGGTGGCGGTGGCGAGCGCGGGGCCGGTGCCGTTCGTGGCCCTCGCCGCGCCGCAGATCGCCAGGATGCTCACCCGCAGCCCGGGCGTGAGCCTGCTGGCGGCGGGCGCGACGGGAGCCGCGCTGCTCTCGGGCGCGCACCTGCTGTCCAACCAGCTGATGACGCTCCTGGCCTGGGCGGGGCTGGCGGACGAGAGCCGGCGCGATGTGCAGCTGCCGGTGGGGGTGACCACGGCGGTGCTCGGCGGCGCGTACCTGGCCTGGGTGCTCTTCCGCGGCCGTCGCGCGCGCTGACGGGCGGCGGGCACGGCGGCGGGTGCAGGTGCGCCTGCGGCCGTACGCGCGGCCGGTCGCCCGGGCCGTCGCGGCGGTGGGCGCCCCGCCTGCCCGGCGCCCACCGCTGCCGCCTGCCGCACTCCCTTGCGGTCAGAGCTTCTTGAGGACTGCCTCGATCTCGTCCACCGCGCCGTTGGCGAAGGAGTACGTGCAGACGCCGTAGTGCTTGATCGGGTAGGCGTGGCCCGCCTTGACCGCGGGTACGTCCTTCCACAGCTTGTTCTTCAGCAGCTCCTGGGTGGGCGGCGACAGCGGGCCGCTGAACGCGCCCACGTACAGCAGGACGGTGCAGTCGCCGAGGTCGTCGAGCTGCTCGTAGCTCTTCTCGATGAAGGTCTCCGTGTCGCCGGGTATCCCGGCCCCGATCTTCAGGCCCAGGTCGCGCATCACGGTCAGGAGGGGTGAGCCCAGGTAGAACTTGCCGCCCTGGGCGCCGCTGAGCGGGGCCCAGGTGGAGGCGGCGATCTGCTTCTTGTAGGTGGTCCGCACCTGCTTGACGCGGGATTCGTAGGTGCGCTTGACGTCGGTGAGCCGGTCTTCGCGGTTCACCGCCTTGGCGATCTTGGCGATCTGCTCGTGCCACAGCGCGCCGCTGCTGCCCCAGTCGTAGTACGCGACCGGTGCGATCTTGGCCAGCGCCGCCGTCTTGTCCTTGTAGAACTGGTCCACGATCAAGTCCGGCTTGACCTTGGCGACCGCCTGCGCGTTGGGCGTGCCGACCGCGCCGATGGTGGGCACGTCCTTGAGCTTCGCGAAGCTCTCGGCGGGCATGAGGGTCTGCTGCGCGGTGCCGTCGGGTATGCCGACGGGGACGATGCCGAGGTCGAGCAGCATCAGCGCGTCGTAGTTGACGGTTCCGACGACACGCTTGGGGTGCTCCGGGACCGTGATGGTGCCGTTGTCCGTCTTGAGGCTGCGCTCCTTGCCGTTCGCGCCGCCCTTCGAGCCGCTGCCGCCCTTGCCGCCCTTGTCGTCCGACTCGCTCACGCCGCAGGCGGTCAGGCCGAATGCCGCCGCGGCACCGGTCAGTCCGCCGAGGAAGTGCCTGCGGCCGAGTACGGCCGAGGTGCGTGCACGTGTCATCTCTGTTCTCCTCCAGTGCGCTTGGGACGGGAGCGGTTCCCCGGCCCACAAGGTATGAGGTTAGCCTTACCTAAAGTATTGGCTGACCGGTGACGCCGGTAGCCGGTCGATCAGGAGCGAGGAGAAGCCGAGATGAGCGGGCCGTCCGCCGAGCACGACCACCCCGTCAGCCGCAGGCCCGGAGGGCTCCACGTCACCAGGGTCAGCGGGGTGCGGCGGCTCACCCCGCGTATGACGCGAATCACCTTCGCCGACCCGGGACTTGGCGCCTTCCTCAGCAACGGCACCGATCAGCACGTCGCGATGTACTTCTACGAGCCGCACGTGGTCCTGCCCCGGCCCTTCACCGCCGAGGCCGCCCGCGCGCTGCTGCCCGACTCCCGCCCGCGGCTGCGCCGCTACACGATCCGCCGCCACCGTCCCGCCACCGGCGAGGTCGACATGGACTTCGTGCTGCACGGTGCCGACCAGCTTGCCTCCGGCTGGGCCGAGCGCGCCCGCCCGGGCGACGAGGCCATCTGGTTCGGCCCCAGCCCCGGGTACCGCATCGGCCCCGACGCCGCCTGGACGGTGCTGCTCGGCGACGAGACCGCCCTGCCCGCGATCGCGGTCATCCTGGAGGAGCTGCCCGCGGGCCATCCGGTGACCGTGCTCGCCGAAGTCGTCGACGAGCACGAGGAGCTGGACCTGCCCACCCGCGCCGCCGCCGACGTCCGCTGGCTGCACCGGGGCAGCCGCCCCGCGGGCGAGCTGCTCGTCCGGCACGCCACCGCGCTGCCCCGCCCGCCCGGCCAGGGACGCGTCTGGGGCGGCGCCGAACGCACCGTCATCCGTACCCTGCGCCAGCACTTCACCGGCACGCTGGGCCTGGACCGTGCGGACACCCGGCTGACCGCCTACTGGACCCGGGGCGAGACCCAGGACAGCGAGGTCTGAGCCCATGCCCCGCGTTCCCCCGTCACCGCACAGCGACGGCACCAGGGAGTACGGCACGGCCAGGGAGTACGGCACCGCCGACGCCCTGCGCCTGCTCGTCGGCTGCCTGCGCCGGCGCCCCGGGCTGATCACCCTCGCCGTCCTCACCGGCCTCGTCTACCAGGCGTCCCTGATCGCGATGCCCTGGTGCATCGAACGCGCCGTGGACCAGGGCCTCGTGCGGGAGGACAGCACCGCCCTGCGCGACTGGGCGCTCGCCATCCTCGCCGCCAGCGTCCTGGCCGCCCTCGCGGAGATGGCCCTCGGCTGGTTCTCCACCCTCTCCGCGACCCTGGAGGGCAACCGCCTCTACCTCGCGCTCGCCGACCGCGTCGCACGCGGCAGCACGCGTGCCCTGGCCCGCTTCGGCGAGGGCGACCTCGGCATGCGCGGCACCCGCGACGTGGACCTGGTGCGCACCTGGCTGATGGGCTTCGCCTCCTTCGTCACCGGCGTCTTCGGCTTCGTCCTCATGGTCGTCGCGATCGTCCGGCTCGACCCGCTGCTCGCGGGGATCTGCCTGCTGTGCGTGCCGCCGCTGGTGTTCGTCAACACCTACTGGTTCCCCAAGCGGTTCGGCCGGGCCAACACCGCGCTCTCCGCCGCGCACGGCGCCCGCGCCGACGCCGTCGAGGAACTCCTCTCCGCCAGTGCCGCCGTACGCGGACTCGGCGGCGAACCCGCCCTGGTCCGCCGGCACGACGCCCGCAGCGCCCAGGTCACCCGGCACACCCTCGCCGCCGCCCGGGTCTCCGCCGACTGGGCGGCACTCTCCCCCTTCGTGCCCGCCCTCGCGGTCGGCGCCGGGCTGGCGGCCGGGGGCCTCGCCGTCCTGCGCGACTCCCTGTCCGTCGGCGGCATCGTCGCCTTCGCGGGCTGGATGAGCATGCTCGTCATGTGGGTGGGCGTGCTCAGTATGCGGCTCAGCCAGCTCAGCCAGGCCACCACCGCCGCCCGCAGACTCGGCGAACTCCTCCTGCCCGCCCCCGGCGAGACCGGCAGCACCGGGCGGCCACTGCCCGCCGGCGGGGACCTCGTCGCCGACGGCGTCACCGCCACCCTCGCCGGACGCACCGCGCTCGCCCCGACCTCGCTGACCGTCCGGCCCGGCGAACTCCTCGCCGTCACCGGCCCGATGGCCTCCGGCAAGACCACCCTGCTGCGCGTCCTCGCCCAGCTCACCCCCGCCGACGCGGGCACCGTCCGGCTCGGTGGTGTCCCCCTCGACCAGGCCGACCCCGACGAGGTGCACCGCCGCGTCGGCTTCGTCCCGCAGCGCCCCGTCACCCTCAGCGGCACCCTCGCCGACAACCTGCGGCTGGGCTCCGACCACACCGACGAGGAGCTGTACGCGGCGCTGCACACCGCCGCCCTCGACAGCTACGTCCGCTCCCTGCCCGACGGGCTCGGCACCGAGGTCGGCGAGGGCGGCGGCACGCTCTCCGGCGGCCAGCTCCAACGCCTCGCCCTCGCCCGCGCGCTCCTGCGGCGGCCCGCCGTGCTGCTCCTGGACGACGTGACGTCCGCCGTGGACACCGCCACCGAACGGCTCGTCATCCAGCGGCTGCGAGCCCGTGCCGGGAAGACGGCCCTGGTCGCGGCGACCCACCGCCCCGCGCTCCTCGCCGCCGCCGACCGCGTACTGACACTGGAGGCCGCCGGAGCACCGGCCGGAGCGGAAGCGGGAGTGATGACCGGTGGCTGAGCAGCAGCGACTCTCCGCCTCGCCCGACACCAGCCGGGTGCTGCGCCGCGCCTGGCCCTTCACGCGTGGCCGGCGCCGCCGCATCGCGCTCGCCCTCGGCACCAGCGCCGCAGCCACCCTCACCGCCGTCGCGGTGCCCGTCGTCATCGGCGCGGGCGTCGACCAGCTCCTGGCACGGGACCGCGGCGGACTGCTCACCGCCGCGGGCGTCCTGATCGCGCTGGCCGTGCTGCGCCTCGTCCTCTTCCGCCAGTCCGAGGTCCTGCTGACCACCGTCGGCGAACACGTCGTACGCCACCTGCGCGAACTCGCCGTCCACCGCCTCTCCCGCGCGCCGCTGCGGTTCCTGGAGGCGCACCCCTCCGGCGACCTGCTGCGCCGCACCACCACCGAGATCGCCGACCTGGCCCACTTCGTCCGCGCCCAGCTGCCCGACGTGCTCAACGTCGCCGGCTACCTGCTGTTCACCCTCCTCGTGCTGCTGTTCCACTCCTGGCCGATGACCCTGGCCCTGCTCGTGGTCTTCGTGCCCGCCCTGGTGTGCGTGCTGCGGCAGTTCAAGAAGATCGCCCCGCCCGCTTTCGCGGCCGAGGCCGCCGCCGCCGGGCGGGTCGCCACCACGTACCAGGAACTGGTCGGCGCCCGCGAGATGCTGCGCACCAGCGGCGGCACCGGCTACTGGCGGCAGCGCTTCGTGGCCGACACGGACGCACGCTACCGCGCCGCCCGCCGCACCCAGCGCACGCTGTGCGTCATCAGCCTGGCCCGGGTGGTTCAGGGCGTCACCACGGCCGTACTGCTCGGCGTCGGCGGCTGGCTGGCCGCCGACGGACGGGTCAGCGTCGGCACCGTCGTCCTGTTCGTCCTCGCCACCCGCCAGCTCTTCGACTCGGCCACCCAGGCGTCCAACCTCGTCGGCCAGGTCCAGCAGACCCTCACCGGCCTCGCCCGCCTCCTGGACCTGCTGACCAGCACGGCGGGCCCCGCACCGGGCGGGGCACGGGGCCTGGCACCGGGCGGGGTGCCGGCCCCGGCGGCCGAGCGCCGGACCGCACCGCGCGGCGTCCTGGAGGCGCGCGACGTGCGCTACGCGTACGTGGACGGCGTGGAGGTCCTGCACGGCCTGTCCCTGCGCGCGGCGGCGGGGGAGCGGCTGGGACTGGTCGGCGCGACGGGCGCGGGCAAGACGACCCTCGCCAAGCTGCTCACCGGGCTGTACGACCCCGACAGCGGCAGCGTCTGCTACGACGGCGTCGACCTGCGCGACCTGCACCCCGAAGAGCTGCGCCACCGGGTGGTGCTCGTCCCGCAGCGCGTCCACCTGGTCGCCGGCTCCCTGCTGGACAACCTCGGCCTGGTCGGCGGCGACCCCGGCGAGGAGGCGATCCGTCAGGCCGTCGGCCGCCTCGGCCTCACCGCGTGGACGGAGAGCCTGCCCGAGGGCCTGTACACGCGCCTCGGCGGCGACGGCGCCCGCCTCTCCGCCGGTGAACTCCAGCTGATCGGCCTCGTCCGCGCGGCCCTCCTCGACCCGGCCGTGCTCGTCCTGGACGAGGCCACCGCCGACATCGACCCCGGTACCGCCCGGCAGTTGGAGGCGGCCCTGGACGCCCTCCGCACCGACCGCACCCTCCTGGTCATCGCCCACCGCCCGTCCACCATCGAACGCCTACCCCGGCTGGTGCGGATGGCCGGGGGCACCGTGGAGGCGGCCCCGGCCGGTGGCTGAGGCGTGGCAGGGGCGTGGCAGGGGACCGTGACCGAGGCTGGTGACTGAGGCGGGCGGCACGTGGCCACGGCCACGTACCACGGGTGGCGCTTCGGGCCGTCCGCCCGGTTACCCTCGCGATCATGAGCTGGCTGCGCGCGCTCCGCGACACGACCCGCTCCGGACTGCGGGTCGAGCGCACCGCGCTCACGCCCTTCCTCGCCGTCCGGGGCGCCTGCGGCGTGGCCCTGATCATCGGACTGGCCCTCCACTTCGGCACCCCCACCCTGGCCGTCTCCTCCGCCTTCGGCGCGTTCGCCTCCGGGGTCGCCACCTTCCAGCGCAGCTGGCGGCCCCGGCCGGTGCTCGCACTCGGCGCCGCCGCCGGACTGGCCGTCTCCACCTTCCTCGGCTACCTGTGCGTCCCCTGGGACGCCGCGTTCCTCGCGCTGCTGGGCGTATGGGCGTTCGGGGCCGGGATGGCCTGGGCGGTCGGGCCGACCTCGGGCGTGGTCGCCTCGCTGACCGTGGCGGTCATGCTGGTCGCCGTCACGCTGCCCACCACCGTGCTCGGCGCGCTGGGCCACGCCGGGCTGATCGCGGCGGGCGGGATACTCCAGGCGGTGCTGATCGTGCTCTTCCCGGTCCGCCCCTGGCGCGAACGGCGCACCGCCCTCGCCGACGCGCTGGCCGCCGTGGCCGACTACGCGCGCCGCCTGCGCCACGACCCCAGCGCCGTGTTCGACCCCGTACCGCTGATGGAGGCGCGCAGCGCGGCGGCCGTCACCCCGCGCGAGGCGCGCCGCCGCCCGCGCCAGCTCCAGGGGTACCGCGCGCTGGCCGAGCGCTTCCGGCCCGTCCTCGCCTCGCTCGCCGACCCGGTGGTCGGCGGGGCTCCGGCCGAGGGCCCCGAACGTGACCGCGTACGGGAGCTGCTGGCGGCGGCGGGCACCGTACTGGACGCCTCGGCGCGGGCGATCCGGCGCGGCGAGCCCGTCCGCATCCCCGAGGACGCGCTGGCCGTCCTCCAGGTCCCCGAGTCCGGGCCGGTACTCGAAGGGCCCGCCCGCAAGACCGCCATGCGGCTGATCGCGCTCACGGACGACGCGGTGGAGGCGGCACAGGAGCCGGTCGAGGTGACGCGCCCGTTCGCGGCGCTGCGCCCGCGCGCCGGGTGGCAGCGGGCGGACACCGCGGGCGCGTCGGGCGCTCCGGGCGCATCGGACGCTCCGGGACGCCCCCGCCATCTGCACCGCCCCTCGGTGCCCGGCATGCTGCCGGCCGCGCTGCGTGCGCTGCGGCGCGAGCTGCGCTGGTCCTCATCCGTCCTGCGGCACGCGGTGCGCCTGGCGGTCGTCATCCCGTTGGCCTGGCTGCTGGGTGAACTCCTGCCGCCCGCACACGGGTACTGGATCGCGCTCACCGCGGTGATGGTGCTGCGCCCCGACTTCACCCAGACCTTCGAACGCGGCGTCGCCCGCTTCACGGGCACCCTGGTCGGGGTCGTCGTCGCGGGCGCGCTGATGGCGCTGACCGACCCCGGCCCGTACGCGAGCGGGGCGCTGGCCGTCGTGTCGATCGGCCTGGCGTACCTGCTGTTGAACGCCGGGCACATCATCTTCTCCGCCTGCCTCGCGGCCTATGTCATCTTCCTGCTCGGCATCGCCGGGGCGGAGTGGGCTCAGACGGTGCCGGAACGGGTCTGGCTGACCGCGGTCGGCGGGCTGGTCGCGATGCTCAGCTACGCCCTCTTCCCGGCCTGGGAGACCCCGCGCCTGCGCGACCGGCTCGCCGACTGGCTGGACGCGAACGGGCGTTACGCCGTCGCCGTGCTGGAGTGCTTCGCCCGCCCGGCGAACCGCCGCCCGCGCCAGGTGCGCGACGCGCTGCTGGACGTACGCGCCGCGCGTACCGCGTGGGACCTGGCGGCCGGCCGGGCCGGGGCCGAACCGGTGCGCCACCGGGGGCTGAACCGCCGCGCCGCACGCGACGCGCAGCTCGCCCTGGTCACGATGGGCCGGGTCACGATGCTGCTGGAGGCCCATCTGCCGGAGCCGGAGGTGGAGCCCTCCTTCCCGGCCGAGCCCACCGCCGCCGCGCACTACGCGGCGGCGCTGGCCGCCTCCCTGGCCCCCGCGTCCGCCGCCCTGCGCGCGGGCGAGCCGCTGGACTGGGACCGCGTGCACGAGTCGGTGGCGCGCTGGCAGGCCGCCGCGGGCACCCTCTCCCCGGTCGAACTGCGCGGCGCGGACCTGCTCACCGACGCCCTCGACGAACTCGCCGCCGCGGTCGCGCCGTAGCGGCAAGGGCGCGGCGCCGCGCACCGGGGACCGGCGGGACGCGGCCCCTCGCACAAGGCGCCTCGGGTGATACCCGTTCCCGCACCGGCCGGGGAGCGCGGCGCTGCACCTGTTCCTGGACTGGCGCACCCGGCCCGGAACGGGTACGCGGAAGCAGGCACGTAGGAATCCGGTGTGATGGCGGACACGGGCCGACTAGCGTCGGCGTATGCGTGCAATCGAGTTCCACCGGGTCCCCTACGCCCTCCCATGGTCGGTCGAAGGCAGGAGCATCGAGGTCTTGGAATACCTGGTCGACGGTGTCCCGTTCCTGGAACTGGTCCGCCGCGCGGAACTTCCCGACGCCCTGGCGGAACAGGCGGAGCACGCCGGCGAATTCGCTCCGGACCCTGCACCGATGCTCGCCGGAGCGTACGTGTACGGCAGTTTCAGCTGCGACCACCTGCTCGGCGGCAAGCCGGACATGGTCCCGCACGGTGCAGAGGAAGGCGAGACCGTGCTGCTCGGATGCGACTGCGGCATCTTCGACTGCTGGGCACTGACCGCGACGATCACCGTCGACGACGACACCGTGACGTGGTCGAACCTGCGGAACACCTGCCGCGACTGGAATTACGACTCCCTCGGGACCCTCACCTTCTCCCGTCGGCAGTACGAGGCCGCACTGCTCGGCCCATGACACGGGTCAACCCACCGACCGCGTCGGGCGCTGAGGGCCGCCGCCCGGCCCGGGCTCTGCTTCCCGCTGTGCACGGGCTCCGGGGGAGCGGCGGACCGATAGGGGACTCCGCATGCCCCGGGCCGGGCGTCAGTGCAGGAGTTTGTCCGGGGTGATCGGCAGGTCGCGGATGCGCAGCCCGGTGGCGTTGTGCACGGCGTTGACGATCGCGGCGGGGGAGCCGACGATGCCGATCTCCCCGATGCCGCGGGCACCCATCGGGTTGGTCCGGGGGTCCTCCTCGTCCAGCCAGCAGGCGTCGATGTCGAGCACGTCGGCGTGCGCGGCGATGTGGTAGCCGGCGAAGTCGTGGTTGACGACGTGCCCGGTGCGGTGGTCCAGCACGCTGTGCTCGTGCAGGGCCATCGAGAGGCCCATCGTCATGCCGCCGATGAACTGCGAGCGCGCCGTGCGCGGGTTGATGACCCGGCCCACGGAGAACACCCCGAGCATGCGCGGCACCCGGACCATGCCGGTGTCGGCGTCCACCCGCACCTCGGCGAAGTGCGCGCCGAAGGAGTGCCGCGCGAAGCGCTCGGCGTCGTCGTCCGGGGCGGGCCCGCCGTCCGCCTGCGCGCCGCGGCGCGGGTGGGCGCCGTGCGCCGCGCGGAACGCGTGGACCGCCCCCACCAGGGCGGAGCCCCAGGAGGCGGTGCCCGAGGAGCCGCCCGCGACCGTGGCGGCGGGCAGCGCCGAGTCTCCGGCCCGCACGGTCACCGCCTCGGCGGCGCACCCCAGCGCGTCGGCGGCGATCTGCGCCAGTACGGTACGGGCGCCGGTGCCGAGGTCGGCCGCGCCGATGGCGACCGTCCAGCGGTCGTCGCCGTCGTAGCGGACCCGGGCGCGCGAAGCCGTCGAGGCGAAGTACGGGTAGGTCGCGGCGGCGACCCCCAGGCCCACCAGTTCGCCCCGCTCCCGGCGCGCCCCCGGCGCCGCGCTCCGGTCCCGCCAGCCGAAGCGGCGGGCACCCTCGGCCAGGCAGCGCACCAGGTGGCGGCCGGACCAGGGCTTGCCGGTCTCCGGGTCGGCGGGCGGGTCGTTGCGTACCCGCAGTTCGATCGGGTCCAGCCCGGCGGCCTCGGCCAGTTCGTCCATCGCCACCTCGAGGGCGAAGATGCCGGGGGCCTCGCCCGGCGCCCGCATCCAGGACGGCACCGGGACGTCCAGGGCGACGAGGCGGTGCGCCGTACGCCGGTTGGGTGCGGCGTACATCATGCGGGTCCCGCAGGCGGTCTGCTCGGCGAACTCCTTGACCTTCGAGGTGTGTTCGACCACCTCGTGCGCGATGGCGGTCAACCGCCCGGCGGCGTCCGCGCCCAGCCGCAGCCGCTGGAAGGTGGGGGTGCGGTGCCCGGCCAGGCAGAACATCTGCTGCCGGGTGAGCGCGAGCTTGACGGGCCGTCCGGGCACCGCGCGGGCGCACAGGGCGGCCAGCACGTCGTGCGCGTGCGGCATCCCCTTGGACCCGAAGCCGCCGCCCACGTGCGGGGAGATCACCCGCAGCTGCTCCGGCTCCAGCCCGAACAGGGGCGCCAGCGTGCGGCGTACGGTGTGCGCGCCCTGGGTGGAGGCGTACAGCGTCAGCCGCACCGGTGTCCCGGGGGAGGAGCCGTCCGGGCCGCCGTCCGCGTCCTCGGGGTGCCAGACGGCGACCGTGGTGTGCGGCTCCATCGGGTTGTTGTGCTCCATCGGCGTGGTGTAGGTCCGGTCGATCCGCACCGCGGCGCCGTGCAGCGCCGCCTCCACGTCGCCCTCGTCCGTGTCGGGCGCGAAGGCCGGGTTGACGCGGTCCGGGGTGTAGCGCTCGGGGTGGTCGGCGCGCAGCCGGGTGTCGTGCGGCTCGACGGCGTAGTCGAGGGAGACCAGTGCGGCGGCCTGCCGGGCGGTCTCCGGGGTGTCGGCGAGGACGGCGCCGACGAACTGGCCACGGAAGGCCACCTCCGCGGACTGGAGCACCGCCAGCTCCCGGTCCCCCGTGTCGGCCAGCCGGGCGGCGTTCTCGTGCGTGAGCACGGCCAGCACCCCCTCCAGCGCGGCGGCCCGCCCGGCGTCGGCGGCGCGGACGCGCCCGCGCGCCACGGTGGCCTGGAGCGGGTGCACGTACACCGGCTCGCCGTACGGGTGCCCGGCGGGCGGCTGTTCGTAGGCGTACGCGGCCCGCCCGGCGGCCTTCTCCGGGCCGTCCACGCGGGGCAGCGGCGTACCGACGGCCCGGGGGCGCGCACCGGCGGTCATCGGTCCTCCTCCTCGTCGGGTACGGGACGGTCGCCCGCCGCGCCGCGGGTCAGGCCGCGCAGCACGGACACCAGGGTGTTGCGGGCCATCGGCACCTTGAACGCGTTGCCCTCGCGGGCGTACGCGGCGGCCAGTTCGGCGTCGGCGGCGCGGCGGAAGCTCTCCTCGGTGGCGGGCGCGCCGCGCAGCGCCTCCTCGGCGCGCAGGGCGCGCCACGGCGTGGTGGCGAGGCCGCCGAAGGCGAGCCGGACCTCGCGCACCGTCCCGCCGCCGGGGTCCAGATCGAGCGCGGCGGCGACGGAGACCAGCGCGAAGGCGTACGAGGCGCGGTCGCGCACCTTCCGGTAGGCGGAGTGGCGCGCGAAGGGCAGGTGCGGCAGCTCGACGGCGGTGATCAGCTCGCCGTGTTCCAGCACGGTGTCCCGGTGGGGCGCGTCGCCGGGCGGCCGGTGCAGCGCGGTCAGCGGCAGGCGGCGCTCACCGCCGGGGCCGAGCACCAACACCTCGGCGTCCAGCACCAGCATCGCCACCGCCATGTCGGAGGGGTGCGTCGCGATGCAGTGCTCGGAGGTGCCGAGGACGGCGTGGTCGCGGTTGTAGCCGCCGATCGCCGCGCAGCCGCTGCCGGGCACCCGCTTGTTGCAGGCGGTGGTGAGGTCCTGGAAGTAGGGGCAGCGGGTGCGCTGGAGCAGGTTGCCGCCCGTGGTCGCGGCGTTGCGCAGCTGCCCGGAGGCCCCGGCCAGCAGCGCCCGGGAGAGGACGGGGCAGTGGTGCCGTACCCACGGGTGCGCGGCCAGGTCGCTGTTGCGCACGGTGGCGCCGATCCGCAGGCCGCCGCCGGGGGTCTCGGTCACCCGGTCCAGCGGCAGCCGGGAGACGTCCACGAGCAGGGACGGTGCGGCCACGCCCAGCTTGAGGTGGTCCACCAGGTTGGTGCCGCCGCCCAGGAAGGCGGCGCCGGGGTGGTGGGCGACGGTGGCGACGGCCTCGGCGGGGGTGCCGGGGCGGCGGTACTCGAAGGGGATCACGAGGGCTCCGTCCGGGGCAGGGCCGTCTGGCGCGGTGCCGTCCCGGGCCGCGCCGTCTCGCGCGGGGCCGCCTCGCGCAGCGCCGCGAGGATGCCCACGTACGCGCCGCAGCGGCACAGGTTGCCGCTCATGCGCTCGCGGATCTCCTCGTCGTCCAGCACCACCGGCTCCCGCAGGTCGCCGGTGGCGTGGCTGGGGTGGCCCGAGGCCGCCTCGGCGAGCATGCCGAGGGCGGAGCAGATCTGGCCGGGGGTGCAGTAGCCGCACTGGAGGCCGTCGTGGTCCAGGAACGCCTGCTGCACCGGGTGGGGGGTGCCGTCCGGGCCGGCGAGCCCGGCGGCCGTGACCACCTCGGCGCCGTCCTGCGCGACGGCCAGGGTGAGGCAGCTCAGCGTGCGCCTGCCGTCCAGCAGTACCGTGCAGGCGCCGCACTGGCCGTGGTCGCAGCCCTTCTTGGCGGAGTGCACCGAGAGGCGGTCGCGCAGCGCGTCCAGCAGCGTGACGCGGGTGTCGACGGTGAGCGACCGCTCGTCACCGTCGACGCGCAGGGTGATCCGGGCATCCATCGTCGCCTCCCAGCGGGCGCTTCGTCGGCTCTCGGCCCGCCGACGGTGCTTCGGGTACCACGCGGGCGTGGTGTCACACGCGGCACGGGCGGTGCGTGCCGTGCCGCGGGCGCTTGCGGCCCCGAGGGGACATTACCGACAAAACGTCGCAGCGAGGGGACCGGGGCGGTACGCGTGTCGCCTGCCGGTCCGCCTGCCTGCCGCTGGCCCGCCGGCCGCCCCTCACCGCCAGGGGATGTTGAGCCAGGGACTGTCCGGGTCGGTGGTCAGGATGTGGTGCGCGGCGACCATGTCCTCGTACCAGCTGCCGAACTCCTCCTCGTCGAAGTGGAGGCAGCGCCCGAGTATGTAGCCGACGGAGAACTCCTCCCAGGAGTCGTACGTCGCCTGGCTCACCCGGCTGGTGCGGACGACCGCCGCCTCCGCCTCCGCCAGGTCGCAGAAGCGGCAGGCCAGGCCCCAGCGGGCCATGCCCGAGGCGCGTCCGAAGTCCCAGGAGAGCACGGAGCGCACGGTGCTGCCCTCGGGCAGCAGGCCGTCGGCGCGGAAGCGGGACTCGTAGCGCTGGATGCGGCCGATGAGCCGCTGGATCTCCTCGACCTCGCGGTCGGCCGCCGGGCCGCGCCCGAGGGGGCGCGCCGGGGCCTCCGCGTCCTCGGCCAGGCCGGTGTCCGCGGCCAGGCACTCGTCCGGGTCCTCGGCTGCTTCCTCGGCCCCGTCCTCCTCCGGCCGGGCGGCGGCGCCCGCCAGGCGCTCCCGTGTCAGCCGTTCGGCCAGCTGCCGCCACCGCGACACGTCCACCCCCCCGCCGTCCGCGCGGCGCAGGGACTCGCGCACGCGCAGGACGAACTCCCAGTCCGGGTCGACCATGTCGCCCTGGAGCAGGCGCTCCTGGTACGCGTACCAGGTGGCCCGGCCGGTGACGCCCCACCACTTCTCCAGGCGGCTCTTCTCCGTGTCGTAGCCCAGGCCGTGCCCGAGCATGTTCCAGAACTCGCCGTTGTTCACGTACAGCAGCGCCGTGCAGGCGAGCCCGTGTGCCACCGGGCCGTGCAGCGGCGCGCCGGACCACAGGGTGCGCAGCTGGTGGTGCCCGTGGTCCTCGACGCGGTCCGCGTGCTGCTGCCAGACGGCGCGGTGTGCGGCGGTGGTGGCGAAGTGCGCCTCGCAGGGGGTGCCCGGGTTGACGGCCGCCCAGGCGGTGTCGTCGGGCCACTCCCGCGCGTACCAGCCCAGCGAGGAGTGGAAGTAGACCGGATCGGGGACGGGCGGCGGCAGCACCCCGGAGGTCAGCAGTACGTAGCCGTGGCCGCCGCTGACCGGGTCGCGGAAGGAGGTGAAGCGGACCTTGCCCGGGTTGCCGTCGAGATAGCTGCGCGGAGCCGCGTGGTAGATCTCGGTGCCCGCCAGGATGTCGAAGTAGCCGGGCCAGTCGCCGCGCATCTTCGCCTCGTAGAGGCCGCGCTCGATGTCGGTCGGTGCCTGCCAGTCCCGGTACTCTCCCGGTCTCCGGGCGGCTGGGCCGTCTGCGCCCCCCGGCCCGTTCCACATCCCCATGATTGAGCACTCTACAAACGGTCGGCGGACACGCGGAGTTCAGGGCGGGCCTCCAGCACGGCGGCGAGCGCGCGCAGGCCGTGCTGGACGAGCGGATGGTCGCAGCCGCCCCGCCGCACACAGGTGAGAATCCGCCGGGTGGGCACCGTACCGCCGCCGGATATCGGCACCCGCACGGCGGCGTGCCAGGAGGGCAGCTCGGCCAGCCGCGGCATCAGCGAGACGCCGAACCCGTGCCCCACCATCTGCGAGATCGTCGACCACTCCATGACGTGCTGCGCGACGCGCGGGGTGTAACCGGCGGCGGCGCAGTGGACGATGACCCGCTGGTAGTGGTCGCAGCTGCCGGGGCGCGGCAGAATCCAGTCCTCGGCCGCCGCGTCCTCCAGCCGGACGCCCGTGTGCCCGGCGAGCCGGTGTTCGCGCGCGACGAGCAGGTCGAGCGGCTCCTCCAGGAGGGAGTGCTGCTCGAACCGGGCGTCGCCGGGCGGCGGCGCCTCCTCGGTCGGCGCGACGAGCGCGATGTCCGCGTCGGTGGAGAGCAGCAGGTCGAACCCGGTGACCGTCTCACACTCCGTCAGCTCCACCGTCAGCCCCGGGTGGCTGCCGCGCAGGGCCACCGCCGCCGGGGTCAGCAGCGAGGCGACCGCCGAGGGGAAGCCGCACATCCGCAGCAGGCCGACGTCGCCCTCGCGGTACGACTCCAGCGCCGCCTCGGCCTCCTCCCAGCGGGCGAACAGCGCGTCGCCGTGCTCGATCAGAAGCTGCGCGGCGGGCGTGAGCCGGATGCGCCGGCCCAGCGGCTCGACCAGCGGGAGCCGCAACTCGCGGGCCAGCTCGCGCAGATGGTGCGAGACGGCCGAGGGCGTCAGGTGCAGGGAGGCGGCGGCTGCGGTGACCGTGCCGTGCTGGTGCACCGCGCGCAGCGCCTGGAGGCGGCGCAGATCAATCATGGCCACCATTGTGCAGGCTCGTTGCACGGTTCGTCGGGAAAACGTTCGATGGACCTCAACGGTCCGCCGGTTCGACACTGTGGACATGACCCTCCTCCCCACCGGCCTCCGGCCGCGTACCCAGACCGAAGTCTCCCGGCACCACACGAGCGAGGGCGTGGTCCGGTGGCTGCGCTGCGCCGGGTGCGGGCGGCTGCGGATGCTCCTCGTGCCCGACACTCCCGGCCGTCCCCCCACCGCCGCCGGATCTCCCACGCCCGGCTGCGCGGACTGCTTCTGAGCCGCCTGCGAGGCGGTACGGGCGCTCCCCGGGCGGGGCACTGACGCGCTCCTGACAGGCGGGAACGTATGCTCCCGCGATGATGCGCAGGCGTACGGTGATCGGCTCGGGGGCCGGGGTGGTCCTCGTCCTCGTCCTGCTCGCCTGGGTGCTCACGGACCCCGAGGGCGAGGACGACCGGGCCGCCGGCTGCGCCGCCCTGCGTGCCACCGGCTGGCAGCAGGACAAGCGGATGACGCGGGAGTTCGCGCGCTACGGCGACGACAACACCCGCAGTGACGACTGGACCGGCGGCGACGGCACCCGCTCCGTGCGCCTGCCGGACGGGCGCACCCTGTGGCTCTCCGCCGACACCTTCCTGGACCGGGTGCACCCCGGCCGCCAGCGCGTCCCGCAGCCCTCCTGGGTACGCAACTCCGCCCTGGTCATGTCCCCCTCCGGGCAGCTCGGACGCACCCTGCTGGGCACCCCGGGCGCGGACGGCCGCCCCGGCGCGCTGTTCCCCGGCACCACCGGCGCGGACGGCGGCGAGGTCTGGCGCTGGCCCGCCCAGGCCGTGGTGGAGCCGCGCGCACCCGGCTCCGGCGAGCAGGTCGTGCGCGTCCTGCTGTGGCAGCGCGAGCGGGGCGCGCCGCCGTGGGTGTTCGGGGTGCCGCGGGCCACCGAGGTGGCCACGCTGTCCCTGCCGGACCTGGCGGTGGAGAGCATCGACCCGCTGCACCGCCCGGCCGCCGCGACCGCGCCCCAGGACCGGGTGCTCTACGGCACCTCGGCCCGCCGCGCGGACGGCTGGACGTACGCCTACGGCGCCGACGAACGCGGGGTGCGCGACGGCGGCGCGTCCCGCGCGTACGTGGCCCGCGCCCCCGTGGGGAGCCTGGCGGACGCCGCCGCCTGGCGCTACTGGGACGGCTCGCGCTGGAGCGCCGAGCCGGCCGAGGCGGCGCCGATGGACTTCGGGCGGCAGCCGGACAGCGCGACCAACACCTACTCCGTCGTCCGCCGCGGCGGCACCTGGCTGCTGCTGAGCATGGACGCGGGCGGCCCGGACGGGCGCCCGTCGGCCACCGCGGTGACCTACTGGTCCTGCGCGCCGAACGGACCCTGGCACGGGCCGCACAAGGCGGCGGTGCCGCCGCTGCCCCCGCGCGCGGGGCAGGCCGGGGCGACGGCCTACAACGTGCAGGGCCATCCCGACTTCGGCGGGAGCGGCTCGGACGGGGACGGCCCGGGCGGGGACGGCCCGGACGAGGACGCCGGCGGCAGCCTGCTGCTGGGCTACGACGTGAACGTCACGCACGACACCAGCGCGATCCAGCGGGACGTGGACCTCTACAGGCCGCGCTTCCTGCGGCTGGAGTTCGGCCCGTCCTGAGCTTCGCCCCCGTCCTGCGCCTCGGGCGTGCCCTGCGCCTCGGTCCGCGTCTGCGACTGCGCCCTGCCCTTGGCCCCGTCCTGCGCCCTGGCTTCGGCGGCCTGTGCCGCGGCCGCCGCGCGGGCCCGCGCGGCGGCGCGCCGCTCCGCCTCGGCCGGACGCGTCGCCGAGTCCTCGTCCTGGTCGATGTCCGGGACGCCGTCCCGGTCCTCGTCCCGCGTCTCGTCCTCCCACAGCCGCCGGTACTTCGCGTCCCGGATCTTCAGCACGACGCACGCGGCCACCGCCGAGATCAGCGAGCCCACCAGGACGGCCGCCTTCACGTGCTCGACCGTCCCCTCGTCGGTGAAGGCCAGTTCGGTGATCAGCAGCGAGACCGTGAAGCCGATGCCCGCGAGCAACGACACCCCCGCCACGTCCGACCAGGACAGATCGGGGTTGAGCTGGGCCCGGGTGAAGCGGGCGGCCAGATAGGTGCCCCCGAAGACGCCGATGATCTTCCCGAGGAAGAGCCCGGCCACCACTCCCAGCGCCTCGGGCTCCCGGGCCGCCTCGCCGAGCGACGAGGCGGAGATGCTCACCCCCGCCGCGAAGAGCGCGAAGACCGGCACCGCGAACCCCGCCGACAGCGGCCGGACCAGGTGCTCGATGTGCTCGGCGGGCGAGACCCGCTCCACCTCGTTGCCCTCCGCGTCCTTGCGCAGGTGGACCCGCAGCAGCATGCCCATGGCCACTCCGGCCACCGTCGCGTGCACGCCGCTGTTGTACATCAGCGCCCAGATCACCAGGGCGAGCGGGACGTACACGTACCAGCCGCGTACCCGCAGCTTGTGGTGGAGGACCCAGAAGACGACGAGCCCGGCGACGGCACCGGCGAAGGCCAGCAGGTTGACCGAGGAGGTGTAGAAGAGGGCGATGACCACGATGGCGCCCAGGTCGTCCACGATGGCCAGCGTCAGCAGGAACGCCCGCAGCCCGGACGGCAGATGGGTGCCGATCACCGCGAGCACCCCGAGGGCGAAGGCGATGTCGGTCGCCATCGGCACCGCCCAGCCGCCCAGCGTGCCACCGCCCGAGGCGTTGATCACCAGGTAGACCAGCGCGGGCACCACCATGCCGCAGACCGCCGCGACCACCGGCAGTGCCGCGGCGGCCGGTTTGCGCAGCTCCCCGACGAGCAGTTCGCGCTTCAGCTCGATACCGGCGACGAAGAAGAAGAGGGTGAGTATGCCGTCGGAGGCCCAGTGCGAGACCGAGAGGTCGAGACCCAGCGCCGGGATGCCGAAGTGGAAGTCGCTCACCGACTGGTAGGTGTCGCTCAGGGTGTTCGCCAGGACCAGCGCGAGCACCGCCGCGGCGAGCAGGAGCATGCCGCCGATGGTCTCGGTGCGCAGCGCGTCGGCCAGACGGCGGCGCTCGGGGGCGGAGGGGAGCCCGAAGAGGGACTGCTTTGCCTCCGGGTGCTGCTGCGAGGTGTCGGGGGCGGGAGTGGGCGGCATCGCTGGCTCCGGAGGGTGTGCGGGCAGGACAGAGTCACTGCCGACCAGACTTCCCGGCTCACCTATGAAGATTTTCGAAATGATTGGATCTTGAATTTCCCCCTACCGTACCCCGGCCCTCCCAAGGACTGCCAGGTGGCGGCACCCCCCGGGTTACGGGACAGCCCTTAAGCTGTGCCCCGGGCGAGGGCTCCCGCCGGGGGGCCCGCCAGGGCTGGCCGTCGCAGCCGGGGGGACGGATGAGCACACTGCAACAGCAGGACGAGATACCGCGCGGTTTTCTGGGGGACTATCCGGAACTGCTCGCCGAGGTCTCCGAGACCGGGCGGCTGCCGCGCCGCGAGGAGCTGGAGGCCCTGCGCGTCCTGGGCGAGCGCTCCGCCGAGGACGGCCACGGCCTGCGCCAGCTGGTCAGCCTGTACGTGGGGGAGACCCGTCGGCTGTGGGGCGGCCTGCCCGGCATCGCCCGCACGGCCGACGCCAGGGAGCGGGCCCGTACGGGCGACGCGCTGCTCGCCGTCCTGGACGCGGCGCTCGTGGCGCTCGGCGAGGGCCACGAGCGTGCCCAGCGCATAGCGATGCGGCTGGAGGAGGGCAAGCGCCGGGAGTTCATCGACGACCTGCTCTACGGGCGCAGCGACCTGGGCCGGCTGGCCGAGCGCGCGCAGCGCTTCGGGCTCCAGCTCGCCCGCGCGCACGCGGTGGCGGTCGCGGCCTCCACCGAGACGTTCGACGACGCGCACCCCACCGTCCGCCGTATCCAGCGCGAGCTGCTGGGCCGCTTCGGTGAACGGGACGTACTGCTCTCCACCAAGGAGGGCCGCCTGGTGTGCATCGCCGCCAGCAGCGAACGCGTGCTGCTGGACGCCTTCGCCGCGCTCGCCGAGAACCCGGGCCCCGGCTACGCGGAGGCCGAGCGGGTGGCCGTCGGCCGCGAGCACAGCGGCGCGGGCGGGGTGGTGCGGAGTTACGAGGAGGCGCTGGGGGCGCTCGACCTGGCCGACCGGCTGGGTCTCGACGCCGTCCGGCTGAACGCCGCCGAGCTGCTGGTCTTCCCGGTGCTGCTGCGGGACCGCGCCGCGATGGCCGACCTGGTGCGCACCGTGCTGGAACCGCTCACCGAGGCGCGCGGCGGCGCCGCGCCCCTGCTGGAGACGCTCGCGGAGTGTGCGGCGTCGGGGTACGTCAACGCGGAGGCGGCCCGGCGGCTGGGGGTGAGCGTGCGGACGCTCTCGTACCGGCTGGAGCGCATCCGGCTGCTCACCGGCTACGACCCGGGCAACTCGCTGCACCGCTACACCCTGGAGACCGCGGCCATGGGCGCGCGCCTGCTGGGCTGGCCCGAGACTGAAATCTAGTACTGCGACCGGCACTGGCGCCGCGGCACCGGTACGGCGGCGGAGCTGGTTCCACCTTGATCCGGACGTAAACGCACCATAAAAATTGCCGGACTCTGGCAATGCGCGGTCGCGACCGTGCGTGTCAGAGTTGAGGCACACCGCAACGAGTACGGGGGGCGGCGGATGAGTGAGTTCCTGCGCGTGGCGTTGGAGTTCCCCGCAGTGCTGTTCAGTTTCGCGCTTGTCGCGGTGGTGGCCTACTGGCTGTTTGTGCTGGTGGCCGGCGTAGGTGCCGATGCCCTCGACGGGGGTGGGGACATCGGCACCACTGCGCCGGAAGCCGGTGCCGCCGGTTCGGCTGGTTCCACCGGGCTCTTCGGGCTGGGTGGGGTGGCGCCCTCCATCGTCGTCTCCCTGCTCGTCGCGATTGCCTGGTTCCTCACCTTGACGGCCGGCGCGCTGACCGAGAACGACGTACTGCGCATCGCCGCGCTGCCGACGGCGCTCTTCGTGTCCGTGCTGGTCACCCGCGTGCTCGTGCGGCCCCTGCGGGTCCTGGCGCTGCCGGAGACGGGCATCACGCACCGTGAGTTCGTGGGCCGTGTCTGTGTCATCAGGACCGGCCGGGTGGGAACCGACTTCGGTCAGGCGGAAGTCACTGCTGACGACGGGTCCGCCGCGCTGGTACAGGTGCGCACCGGTGACGCCGCCGACGCACGGCTCCTCACCGGGGGCAGCCGCGCACTGATCTTCGACTACGACGCAGAGGGCGGGTTCTTCCGGGTCATGCCCTGTGGCCCCGCACTCGACCCGGGCCAGCCGCCCGGCTGAACAAAGGAACCGGATGCCATGGGAACCATCTCCATAGGGATCGGCGTGTTGATCGCTGTCGGCCTGATCCTCGCCCTCCTCGTGATCCTCATCGTCTTCAGACTCTTCCGCAAGGTCCCGCAGGGCAAGGCGCTGATCGTCTCCAGGACCCGCAAGGTCGACGTCACCTTCACCGGCTCCGTGGTGCTGCCCGTACTGCACCGGGCCGAGGTGATGGACATCTCGGTGAAGACGATGGAGATCGGCCGCACCGGCCGCGAGGGCCTGATCTGTCAGGACAACATCCGCGCGGACATCCGTATCTCCTTCTTCGTCCGCGTCAACAAGACCACCGAGGACGTCATCAAGGTCGCCCAGGCGATCGGCACCGAGCGCGCCAGCGACCGCGAGACGCTCCAGGAGCTGTTCAACGCGAAGTTCTCCGAGGCGCTGAAGACCGTCGGAAAGCAGCTCGACTTCGCCGACCTCTACACCAAGCGCGACGAGTTCCGGGACCGGATCATCGCCGTCATCGGCACCGACCTCAACGGTTACAGCCTCGAGGACGCGGCCATCGACTACCTCGAGCAGACCCCGCTCTCCCAGCTCGACCGGGACAACATCCTCGACGCCCAGGGCATCCGGAAGATCACCGAGCTGACCACCGCCGAGCACATCCGCACCAACGAGTGGGAGCGCAACGAGGAGAAGGAGATCACCCGGCAGAACGTCGACGCCCGCGAAGCCGTCCTGGAGATGGAGCGGCGCCAGGCCGACGCCGAGATCAAGCAGCAGCGCGAGATCGACACCGTGCGGGCCCGGGAGGAGGCGGAGACCGCCCGGGTGCAGGCCGAGGAGCGGCTGCGCGCGCAGACGGCGTACATCAAGACCGAGGAGCAGCTCGGCGTCCAGAACCAGAACCGCGAGCGCGAGGTGGCCGTCGCCCAGCTCAACCGCGAGCGGGTCGTGGCCATCGAGAACGAGCGGATCGAGAAGGACCGGCTGCTGGAGGTCATCGGGCGCGACCGGGAGACCGAACTGCGCCGCATCGCCGCCGACAAGGAGGTCGAGGCGGAGAAGCGGGACATCGCGGACGTCGTACGCGAGCGCATCGCCGTGGAGAAGACCGTCGCGCAGCAGGAGGAGGAGATCAAGAAGCTGCGGATGGTCGAGGAAGCCGAGCGGGAGCGGCAGGCGCTCATCATCGGTGCCGAGGCGGAGGCCCAGGAGCGGCTGGTCAAGGACATCAAGGCGGCCGAGGCGGCCGAGCAGGCGGCGGAGCATTTGGCCGCCGAGCAGCTGACCATGGCCGAGGCGCGGCGCAAGGCCGCGGACCTGGACGCGCAGTCCGCGATCCGCCTGGCCGAGGGCAAGCGGGCCGACACCGCCGCCGCCGGGCTGGCCGAGGCCGAGGTCGAGGAGCGGATGGCCGACGCGCTCGCCAGGCGCCGCGAGGTGGAGGCCGAGGCGGCCAAGGAGATGGGCATCGCCGAGGCGACCGCCCAGCGCGAGAGGTACCTCGCGGAGGCGGAGGGCACTCGGGAGAAGGGCGTGGCCGACGCGACCGCCCAGCGCGAGAAGTTCAAGGCGGAGGCCGAGGGCATCAACGAGAAGGCCACCGCGATGGCCAGGCTGGACGAGGCGAGCCGGGGCCACGAGGAGTACCGGCTGCGGCTGGAGGCGGAGAAGGACGTCCGGCTCGCGAGCATCGACGTCCACCACAAGATCGCCCAGTCGCAGGCCAAGCTGGTCTCGAAGGGGCTGGAGAACGCGAAGATCGACATCGTCGGCGGGGACTCCGTCTTCTTCGACAAGCTGGTGGGCGCGATCTCGGCGGGCAAGGGCGTCGACGCCTTCGTGGGGAACAGCGAGTCCGTACAGGCCATGGCGGGGCCCTGGCTGGGGCGGGACGGCGAGCCGTCCACCTTCACCCAGGACCTCACCGGCATGCTCGCCGGGCTCGGCGCGGGCGGCCTGCGCGACCTCACTCTCGCCGGGCTGCTGACCCGGCTGGTCGCCACCCAGGGTCCGCAGACCTCGGAGCTGACCGCGCTGCTGGAGTCCGTACGGGGCACCGCCGCCGGTGACATGCCGCTGGCCGCGCTGGCGGGCGGCGCAGGCGGGGCGGGTGCCGCAGCGGGCGCCGGCGTCCCGGTGAACGGGACGAAGCAGCTGTAGCGGTGCCGCCTCGCCCGCCGGGCGGGCCGGAGCCGCGGAGCTTCGGCCCGCCCGGCGGGCGAGGACAGGGGGACGGACCGTACGTGAGGTGAGTGGAGGAGCGCATGATGACGGGGACGCCGGAGGCGGGGACGCTGGAGGCAGGGACCTACGAGGTACTGCGCGAGCGGATGACCGCCGCCGCCGGGGACCTGGCGGCGCGCGCGGAGAAGCTCAACGCCCGGCGGGTGGAGACCTTCGGCGGCAGCGAACTGGCGCTGGCGGTCTCCGACAGCGTCCGCACCGGGCACGACTGCCTGCCCCGCGACGTCGTCCAGGTCGGCGGCCTGCTGCTGCTGGGCACCAACGACGACGGTGGCCCGCGCCAGGGCGACGAACCGGCCGAGGCAGGCGACACCTTCGGCCTCCACCGCTTCACCGGCGACGGGTTCGAGGCCGTCGGCGAGACCGCGGTGCCCGGCCTGCTGGACGACCCCCGCTTCCGGCGCGACTTCGCCGAGCTGCACCGCTACTTCCGCGAGGCGCGGCTGGTGCGGCTGCGCCGTACGGGCTCGCTGCTGCTGGCCGTCTTCCGTACGGGCGACCAGCTGGCCGACATCCGGGTGCTGCGCTGGCGCCTCGCCCCGGACGGCACCCCCGAGTACCTCGACGCCAAGGGCGAGCGCGACCACGTCACTCCCGGGAGCTACGACTTCGAGTGGACGGAGACGGGCCGGGGCCAGCACGTGCCCGGCCGCTTCCCGCACATCTCCGTCGAGGACGTGCTCTTCGTCTCCGTGGCCGGCGGCCGGCTCACCCTCAAGACCGAGAACCACACCGACACGGCTGCCGGGAGCATCTACTCCGAGCCCGTGCAGGAGCAGTTGCAGTCCCTGGGCGATGCGGAGCTGTCCTACGCCCGCGTCGGCCCGCTGGTGCTGCTGCGCGTCCTGCCGTACAAGGAGCGGGACCACCGGTACCTGGTCTACAACGAGCGGACCGGCGAGGTCGTCCGGCTCGACGGCATCGGCCAGGCGTGCCGGAAGCTGCCCGAGGACCAGGGCATCGTCTTCCCCGGCGGTTACTACGTCACCACCGCGCCCGCGGGCGCCGCCGCGAAGACCTTCGACATCGACACCAGGGACCTGGAGTTCGAGGCGGCCGTGCGCTCCCCGAACGGCGAGGACGTCCTCTACGCCTTCCGCACCCCGGCCGACGGCGGCAGCCTGCTGCTGCCCTACAACCTCATCCGCAAGCAGGTCGCGACGCCCATCACCGCCTACGGGCACGCCCTCTTCGAGGACGGCACGCTGGCCGTGCTGCGCCGCCCCGGTGACGAGGCGACGCGCGTGCACCCGGTGCAGGTGTGGCGCACCCCGTACGTGAGCGACAGCCACGCCGCCGCGCAGCCCCCCGGCACCGGGCCGCTCGCCCGGGTGGGCAACGCCGAGCTGGTGCGGGCGCTCTCCGACTGCCTCTCGGTGGCCCGCATGGCCGACGAGATGGCCCCGGCCGGCGCGGTGTTCGAGGCCATCGGCGCCGCCTGCGCCCGGGTCGCCGACCTGTACCACTGGCTCCCCGAGGAGGGCCTCGGCGGGCTGGACGGGCCGGTCGGCACGCTGCGCGACACGGCCCGCCAGGTCATCGCCGAGTTCGCCCGGGTCGAGGAGCTGCGCGCCCAGCACGCCGAGGCCGTGGAGCGCACCGAGCGCGAGGTCACCGCCCTGGTGCGGCGCGCACGTGGCGAGGCGCCCGCCGACGCGTCCGGCTGGGTCGCCCTGCTGACCGAACTGCGCCGCGCGCAGGGCGGTACGGAGTCGCTGCGCGAGCTGCGGTACGCCGAGACGGAGCGGGTGGACGCGCTCGCTGCCGAACTGGCCGCGTCGCTGGAGGCCACCGGGCGCCGGGCGGTGACCGAGCTGTCGCGTGCGGACGCGTTCGCGGGCACCCTGGCCGAGATCACCAGCCTGGAGGAGCGGGCCGGCGCGCTCGCCACCGTCGCCGAGGCGGTGGCCCTGGGCGGGCAGATCGACGAGCAGGCCGAGCGGCTGCGGATCGTCACCGACGTGGTGGGCGGCCTGGAGATCGCGGACGCGACCGTGCGCACCGGCCTGCTGGAGCGCCTGGGCGAGGTGCTGGGCGCGGTCAACCGGGCGCGCGCGGTGCTGGAGGGCCGCCGCCGCGAACTGCTGGAGTCCGAGGGGCGGGCGGAGTTCGCGGCCGAGTCGGCCCTGCTGGGACAGGCGGTGGCGGGCGCGCTCGCCGCCTCGGGGACCCCGCAGGAGTGCGACGAGCAGCTGGGGCGGCTGCTGCTCCACCTGGAGAACCTGGAGACGCGCTTCGGCGCCTTCGACGACTTTCTCGCCCGGCTGACCGAGCAGCGCGAGGAGATCTACGAGACCTTCTCCGCGCGCAAGCAGGCCCAGCTGGACGAGCGCGCCCGGCACGCCGAGAAGCTGGCCGACTCCGCCGACCGCCTGCTGGGCACCGTGGCACGCCGCTCGCAGTCGCTGGGCGACCTGGACGGGATCAACGCCTTCTTCGCCAGCGACCCGCTGGTGGTCAAGGTCCGTACGACGGCGGAGGACCTGCGCGCCCTCGGGGACCAGGTGCGGGCGGAGGAGCTGGAGGGGCGGCTGAAGGCGGCCCGGCAGGAGGCCGCCCGCGCCCTGCGCGACCGGGCCGACCTGTTCGACGCCGAGGGCACGGTACGGCTGGGGCGGCACCGCTTCGGGGTCAACACCCAGCCGGTGGGCCTGACCCTGGTGCCGCACGAGGGCGCGCTCGCCTTCGCGGTGACGGGTACGGACTACCGCGCGCCGGTGCGCGAGACGGAGTTCGCCGACACGCGGATCTTCTGGGACCAGCCGCTGGCCTCCGAGTCCCCGGAGGTCTACCGGGCGGAACACCTGGCGGCGACGGTGCTGAGCGGGCTGCCGGCAGGTCCGGGCGGCGCGGGTCCGAGGGCGCGTACGGGAGCTGGGAGGGCTGACCTGGACCACGACGCGCTGCTCGAACTGGTGCGCAGCGCCGCCGAGTCGGCGTACGACGAGGGCTACGACCGCGGCGTCCACGACCACGACGCCGCCCGCATCCTGGGCGCCGTGCTCGCCCTGCTGGAGGGCGCCGAGCTGCTGCGCTTCAGCCCCGGGGCACGCGCCGCGGCCCAGCTGTTCTGGGCGTACGGCGCGGACGCCGCGGCCCGTACGGCGCTGGCCACCCGTGCGCGGTCGCTCGCGCGGGCGCGCGCCGCCTTCGGCCGCACGGCCCAGACCGACCGACTGGAGGACGAACTGGCCGCCGCCATCGGCGCGTTCCTGCCGGTCGTGGGCCTCGGCCCGGCCGGGGCGCCCGGCGCCGGCGCCGGTGCCGCCTCCGACGGAGCTGCCGATGGTGCCGCGTCCGCGCCCGAGGACCTGGCCGCCGCCGCGGACCCGCGCGCCGCCGCCGCCTACCTCTTCGAGGAACTCGCCGCCGAGGAGGGCCCCCGCTTCGTCACCGGACCGGGCGCCCGCGGCCTGCTCGCCGACTTCCGGTCCGCGCTCGGCGGCGCCGACTCGCCGGAGGTGAAGGCGTTCACCGAGGACGTCGTCGCGCTCGGCGACGACCTCCCGGCCCGCCACCAGCTGGTGACCGCCTGGCTCGGCTCCTACCTCGGCACGCACGGCGGGCCCCGCCCGGAGCTGCCGGAGGCCGCCGCCGTCGAACTGTGCGGGGACGCGCTGGCCCGCCGCGAGCTGGACGCGGAGCTGCACCGCACCGTCTCCGGCCTGCTGGGCGCGCACCCCCGGGTGCGGGGCGGTGAACTGCCCCTGCGGCTGGACGAGTTCCTGGCCCGCACCGGGGAGTTCCGCACCACCCGCGTCCCGGCGCACCGCGCTTACACCCGGCGGCGCAACGCCCTGCTGGCCGCCGAGCGCGACCGGCTGCGGCTGGACGCGTACGAGGCGCGCGTCATGTCCTCCTTCGTCCGCAACCGGCTCATCGACGAGGTGTACCTGCCGCTCATCGGCGACAACCTGGCCAAGCAGCTGGGCACCGCGGGCGAGGACCGGCGCACCGACAGCCAGGGCCTGCTGCTGCTCCTGTCGCCGCCGGGCTACGGCAAGACGACCCTGATGGAGTACGTCGCCTCCCGGCTGGGGCTCGTCTTCGTCAAGGTGGACGGCCCCGCGCTGGGCCACCGCACCGTCTCCCTGGACCCGGCCGCCGCGCCGGACTCCGCCGCCCGCCGCGAGGTGGAAAAGATCAACTTCGCGCTGGAGATGGGCAACAACGTCTTCCTGCACCTCGACGACATCCAGCACACCTCGCCGGAACTGCTCCAGAAGTTCATCCCCCTGTGCGACACGCAGCGCCGGATCGACGGCGCCGAGGGGACGTACGACCTGCGGGGCAAGCGGTTCGCCGTCTGCATGGCGGGCAACCCGTTCACCGAGTCCGGCAGCCGCTTCCGCATCCCCGACATGCTCGCCAACCGCGCCGACGTGTGGAACCTGGGCGAGGTGCTCAGCGGCAAGGACGAACTCTTCGCGCTCAGCCACATCGAGAACGCCCTCACCGCCAACCCCGTGCTGGCCCCGCTGGCCTCCCGCGAGCGCGCCGACATCGACCTGCTGGTGCGGCTCGCGCGCGGCGACGCCACGGCCCAGCCCGACCGGCTCAGCCACCGCTACCCGGCGGCCGAACTGGAGCAGATCCTCTCCGTGCTGCGCAAACTCCTGCACGTACGCGAGACCGTGCTCGCCGTCAACGCCGCCTACATCGCCTCGGCCACCCAGGACCAGGCCGCCCGCACCGAGCCGCCCTTCCTCCTCCAGGGCTCCTACCGCAACACCAACAAGCTGGCCGCGCGCATCGTCCCCGTCATGAACGAGGCCGAGCTGGAGGCTGTGCTGGACGACCACTACCTGGCCGAGGCGCAGACCCTGACGACCGGCGCCGAGGCGAACCTGCTGCAACTCGCCGAGCTGCGCGGCCGGATGACCGCTCAGCAGCGGTCGCGCTGGGCGGAGGTCAAGCGCGGCTACGTCCGGTCCCTCTCCTCGGCCGCCGGGACCACCGACCCCCGGCGGCCCGCCTAGGGCGTGTTTCGGCACGGTCCCGGCGCCGCCTCCCGGCGGCCGTCGTCGAGCGCCCGTCGCCGTTTCGCAACGCATCCGTGACGCCCCCGCCGAGTCCCCGCCGCCGCCTCGTACGTCACACCGCTGACACCGACGAGGCGGCCGAAGGGCCGGATGGGGGACCGACATGAAGTACCGGGGAAGGCGGCTGGCGGTGGCGCTGGCGGCGGGCGCGGCACTGCTCGCCGGGTGTACGAGCGGCGGGGACGCGCCGACGAGCCTTGCGGACGACAAGGCGCGGGGCGGCGCGAGAGACGGCGCGCGCAACGAAGCGCCCCTGCCCGGCGGCACCAACGGGCCACCGGCCGGGTCGCGGGAGAGCGGCGAGGGAGGCGACGCCAAGGAGCGGAAGGGCGAACAGCGGGAGAGCGCGCCGAGCAAGGCCCCGGACTACCGCTCCACCTTCGGCCTCGACGTGGACACCGCCTCGTACGGCTATGCGCGCCGCACCATCGGGGACGGGCGGCTGCCCGCGCGCGACACCGTACGTCCGGAGGAGTTCGTCAACAGCTTCCGGCAGGACTACCCGCAGCCGAAGGGCGACGGCTTCACGGTCACGGCCGACGGCGCGCGTGCCGGCGGCGACGGGTGGTCGCTGCTGCGGGTCGGGCTGGCGACGAAGGAGGAGCCGCCGGGGGCCGCCGCGCGCCGGGCGCCCGCCGCGCTCACCTTCGTGATCGACGTCTCCGGCTCGATGGCCGAGCCGGGCCGCCTCGACCTGGTCAGGTCGTCGCTGAGGTCCGCGGTGGGGCAGCTGCGCGACAAGGACTCGGTCTCGCTGGTCACCTTCAGCGACGAGGCCCGCACCGTGGCGCCGATGACCCGGCTGGACGGCGACGGCCCGCGCGACGACATCCGCGAGGCCGTCGACGGGCTCCGGCCCGAGGACAGCACCAACCTGGCCGCCGGGATGCGGAAGGGCTACCAGGAGGCGGTGGACGGCAAACGCGCCGGCGCCACCAACCGCGTCGTCCTGCTCTCCGACGCCCTCGCCAACACCGGCGACACCTCGCCGGAAGCCATCCTCGACCAGGTCGCCGAACACCGCGCCGAGCACGGCATCACCCTCTTCGGCGTCGGCGTCGGCAGCGACTACGGTGACGCGCTGATGGAACGCCTGACCAACAAGGGCGACGGGCACACCACGTACGTCGCGGACAAGGAGGAGGCGACGAAGGTCTTCGTGGACGAACTGCCGCGCCACACCCAGCTGCGCGCCCGCGACGCCAAGGCGCAGGTGGTCTTCGAGCCGTCCACCGTCGAGCAGTTCCGGCTGATCGGCTACGACAACCGGATGGTGGCGGACGAGGACTTCCGCGACGACCGGGTGGACGGCGGCGAGATCGGCCCCGGCCACACGGTGACCGCGCTCTACGCGGTACGGCTCAAGGAGGGCGCCGAGGGCAAGGTGGCTACCTCCACGGTGCGCTGGCTCGAACCGGAGGACCGTACCCCGCACGAGAAGTCGCGGACGGTCGGCACGGACGCGCTGCGCGGCGACCTGTGGGAGGAGGGTGCGCCTGGCCTGCGGCTGACAGCCGTCGCCGCCTACTTCGCCGAATCGCTGCGGGGCGGGGAGCACGGGCTGCCCGGTGCGCCGACACTGCGCCAACTGGCCGGTCACGCCCGGGACATCGCCTCGCGCACGGAGGACGAGGAGGTCACGCGGCTCGCGGACACCATCGACCGGGCGGACGGGCTGGGCTGACGCCGGGCGGCCCGCCGCGGGGCGGGGCGGGCTGTTCGCCGCCTGCCGCGGGGCGGGCCGGGCCCGGACGGGCGCAGCCCGCGCCCCGGGGGGACAGAGCGCGGGCTGCGCGATCAGGGGCCACCGCGGGCCCGCCGACCCGCGGTGGCACCGGGCTCAGAGCGAGAGGCGCTGGCCCGGCATGATCAGGTCGGCGTCGCCGCCGATGACCGACCGGTTGTCCTGGTGGAGCTGCTTCCAGGTGGTGCCGTGAGCGTCGGCGATGGTGCCGAGCGTGTCACCGGACCGCACGGTGTAGTCGCCGCCGCCGGACTGCTGCTTGGCCGGCTGCTGGGGCTGCGCGGCCTGCGGCTCCGGCTGTGTCTCGGGCTGCGGCTGCGGTGCGGCCGGGGCCTTGGGCTGCTCGGCGCTCCCGCCGCCGCCCTCCTGGGCGCTGCCGGAGTCGCCGCCCGGGCTGACGTCCGCCGACGGGCCGCCCGAGGTGAGGCCCCCGGCACCCGCGCAGGCCCAGGCGCCCGGGCCCTGCATGGCGAGCAGCTTCTCGGCGACCGCGATCTGCGCTTCCTTGCTGGCCTGGTCGGCGCGCGGCGCGTACTGCGTGCCGCCCGCCGCGGCCCAGCTGGACTGCGAGAACTGGAGGCCGCCGTAGTAGCCGTTGCCCGTGTTGATGGACCAGTTGCCCCCGGACTCGCACTGGGCGACCTTCTCCCAGGTGTCGACCGAGGCGGCCTGGGCGCCCGTGGCGGACATCAGCGGCAGGGCGACGGCGGCACCGGTGACCCCGGCCAGCGTGGCGATGCGGACGGCCTTGGCCGGACGACGGTGACGGCCGCGAGCGGAAAAGAGCATGACGATCTTCCTCACCGACGCCTGCGAGGTGAGCTGTCGGACCCGGGCCGGATGAGTGCCCGCCCGTGCGCGGCTGCGCACGGTTTTCGCCCCTAGCCGCTCCCCGAAGGGCGCGGCGCTTACCTGGTTCCCCCGCTCCTGCCAACGGCGCTTGCGCGACGATTGCCCCCCCGGCCGCCGGCAGGATTCGGCGTGACGGCCCAGGGCGCCCGTCAGTTGACGAGCAGAGCGACCGTAAGCACACCTCCGCGACAGGTACAAAAACCGGCATCTGCCATCTATCGGCTCAACCGGAGGGCGGGAACCGGCGTCCTCGCAGGTGGTGCGCTCCACGGAGGAATGCGGCAGCCGGTCTGCGCGGCGGGTGGCGGGAGAGAAGCCTCACACCGTGGTACTACTCGCTCGGGCCCGACTCCGACCCAGGTACGGGGGGCGATGGATACCTGGGTGGCTGGCGGAAGATCACCCCGGCCGATTACTTTCATAGGGGTCCGGGGCGCCCGCGTACGACGCGAGCACCACCCCGCGCCCTCCAGCAGCACCGGCGCCGCCTGGCGCCACCACCCCGTATCACCTGGCAGCACCCGGCATCACCCGTTACAGACACCGCACGACCGCATATGAAGGGGCCCGCAGCGTGGCTGAGCAGCAGCTAGACACCGTCGGAGCGGAGGGCGCCACCAGCCCGCCGGCGGAAGCGGAGGCGCCGCCCGCGCCCGCCCACTCCGCGCGCGGCCTGACGAGCGCCGAGGTCGCCGAGCGCGTCGCCGCGGGCCAGGTGAACGACATGCCGGTGCGCTCCAGCAGGAGCATCGGCGAGATCGTCCGGGGCAACCTGTTCACGCGTATCAACGCGATCATGGGCGTGCTGTTCGTGATCATCATGTCCGTCGGCCCGGTCCAGGACGGCCTGTTCGGCGGCGTCATCCTGGCCAACACGCTGATCGGCGTCATCCAGGAGGTCCGCGCCAAGCGCACGCTGGACCAGCTGGCCATCGTCGGCGAGAGCCGCCCGCTGGTGCGGCGGGACGGCGTCGCGGTCTCGCTCACCGCCGAGCAGATCGTGCTGGGCGACGTCATCGAGCTGGGACCGGGTGACAAGATCGCGGTGGACGGCGTGGTGGCCGAGTCCGCCGACCTGGAGGTCGACGAGTCGCTGCTGACCGGTGAGGCCGACCCGGTGCTCAAGCAGCCGGGCGACACCGTCATGTCGGGCAGCTTCGTGGTGGCCGGCGCGGGCGCGTTCGCCGCCACCCGGGTCGGCCGCGACGCGTACGCCGCCCAGCTCGCCGAAGAGGCCAGCAAGTTCACCCTGATCAGCTCGGAGCTGCGTGCGGGCATCAACACGATCCTGAAGTTCGTGACGTACGCGATCATTCCGGCCGGTATCGCCCTGGTGATCAGCCAGCTGACCGTGGGCAACGACCAGGACGACATGGCCGAGGCGATCCGGCGCATGGTCGCCGGGCTGGTGCCGATGGTGCCCGAAGGGCTGGTGCTGCTCACCTCGGTCGCCTTCGCCGTCGGTGTGGTGCGGCTGGGCAAGAAGCGCTGCCTGGTCCAGGAACTGCCCGCGATCGAGGGCCTGGCCCGGGTGGACGTCGTCTGTCTCGACAAGACCGGCACTCTCACCGAGACGGCCATGGACGTCTCGCAGGTGCGCGCGCTCGATCCGGAGGCACCGGCCGAGGCCGTGCTCGGCGTGCTCGGCACCGCCGACGACCGGCCGAACGCCTCGATGCAGGCCATCATCGACGCCTATCCGGCACCCGAGGGCTGGACGGTCCAGGACAGCTCCCCCTTCTCCTCCGCCCGCCGCTGGAGCGGCGCCTCGCTCACGGAGCCGGGCGGGGACGGGTCGGGTGGGGAGGGGCCGGAGTCCGGCGGCCGGACGGCCACCTGGCTGCTCGGCGCCCCCGACGCCCTGCTGCCCGCCGGGCACCCCGTGCTCACCGAGGTGGACGAGCACGGCTCCCTCGGCCTGCGCGTCCTGCTGCTGGTCCGTACGCGGGCCACGCTGCGCGCCGTCATGGAGGAACTCCCGGACGCCGAGGCCGGGTCGGCCGACGCCCTGGAGCCCGTCGCCCTGGTCGTCATCGAGCAGCGGATACGCAAGGAGGCCCCGGCCACCCTGCGCTACTTCGCCGAGCAGGGCGTCCAAGCCAAGATCATCTCTGGTGACAACGCCCTCTCGGTGGGCGCCGTGGCCCGCGGCCTCGGCTTTCCCGGCGCCGAACACCCCGTCGACGCCCGCACCCTGCCCGAGGACCAGGAGGAACTGGCCGACATCGCCGAGCGCAACTCCGTCTTCGGGCGGGTGGGGCCGCAGCAGAAGCGGGCGCTGGTCCAGGCGCTCCAGTCGCGCGGGCACACCGTGGCGATGACCGGCGACGGCGTCAACGACGTGCTCGCGCTGAAGGACTCCGACATCGGCGTCGCCATGGGCGCGGGCAGCCCGGCGACGCGCTCGGTGGCCCAACTCGTCCTGATGGACAACAACTTCAGCGTCCTTCCCAGCGTCGTGGCGGAGGGGCGCCGCGTCATCGGCAACATCGAGCGCGTCGCGAACCTCTTCCTGACCAAGACCGTCTACTCGGTGCTGCTCGCGATCCTGGTCGTGGTGGCGCAGGTCCCCTACCCCTTCCTGCCCCGGCATCTGACCCTGGTCGGCTCGCTCTCGATCGGCATCCCGGCCTTCTTCCTGGCCCTCGCCCCGAACGCCGAGCGCGCGCGGACGGGCTTCGTGCGGCGGGTCCTGCGTTTCGCGCTTCCCGGCGGTGTGCTCGCGGCGCTGGCGACGTTCGGCGCCTACCTGTACGCCCGGAACGTCTACGACGGGAACCTCGAGGCGGAGACCTCCGCCGCGACGCTGACGCTCTTCCTGGTGGCCCTCTGGGCGCTCGCCATCATCGCCCGCCCGTACACCTGGTGGCGGATAGCCCTGGTGCTCACCATGGCCGTCTCCTTCGCCGTCGTGCTCGTGGTGCCGTTCGCGCAGGAGTTCTTCCAGCTCGAGCTGGTCGGCGTGGAGGCGCCCTGGGCGTCCGTGGCCATCGCGGCGGCGGCGGGGCTGCTGCTGGAGGTCACCTGGGCCGTCCTGCGGCGACGTACGCCTCAGTCCGACGGCCGGCCGGACGGCGGGTCCGACGGCCGGTCCGACGGTCCGGGCGGTGAGGCGGGCACCCCGGCCCCGGCCGAGAGCGCGGCCACCGGCGCCTGACGCGGGCGGCCCCGGCACCCCGGCACCCCGCCCGGCGGGGCGCCGGGGTGCGGCGCACCAGCCGGGCAAGGCGGCGTCCAGATTTCTGCAAGAAGTCTGCGACAGCCGCCGGGCACACCCCTCTGCGGATGAAGCACACCGACGTTCATGGGGGAAAGTCTGTGTCTGCCGTAACAGGGATCAACCAACCAGCTGTCGTTCAGCAGGGCCAGTGGGTGACCGCACCGGGCTGCAAGAGGCTGCTCGTCGTCATCCACACGCTGACCTACGCACAGCGGCTGCAAGAAGTCTTCTCATTGGTCAGGCGGGACCGGCGAATCCAGGTGATGTTCGCCGTCGCGCCGCACGCCTTCAGCGAGGGCGTGCGGCCCTACCTCCAGTCCCAGGGGATCGAGGCGATTCCCTGGGAGGTGGCGGTCGCCTCCGAGTTCGATCTCGCGCTGGCGGCCGGCTCGCGGGGGATCGAGCAGGTCCGGGCCCCGCTGATCCGGCTCTCGCACGGCGCGGGCCAGATCAAGCTGCTCCGCCGCGCCGACCCGCCGCCCGCGCCGCGCGAGCCCGCGCCGCATGGGCCGCAGCACACCGTGAGGCCGCGGACGGCGGGCATGGTGAGCAGCCAGCACCTGATGCACGACGGCAAGGTCGTACCGGCCGCGGTCGCCTTCGCGCACGACGACGATCTGGCGGGCCTGGCCGAGGGCTGCCCGGAAGCCCTGCCGGTGGCCACCGTGGTGGGGGACCCGTGCCACGACCGGATCGTGGCGAGCCTGCCGCGCCGCGCGGAGTACCGTCGCGCGCTGGGCCTGGCGGAGGGGCAGCGCCTGGTGGTCGTCGCCTCGACCTGGGGGCCGTCCTCCTCCTTCGGGCGGCTGGAGGCCCTGCTGCCCCGGCTGCTGGCCGAACTGCCGCGGGAGCAGTACCGCGTCGCCGCGCTGCTGCACCCCAACATCTGGGCCGGGCACGGCCACTGGGCGGTGCGGGGCTGGCTCTCCGGCTGCCTGCGCCGCGGACTGGCCCTGGTGCCACCCGAGTCGGACTGGCTGGCGCCGCTCATCGCGGCCGACTGCGTCATCGGCGACCACGGCTCGGTGACCGCGTACTCCGCGCTGACCGGCGCGCCGGTCCTGCTGGCCTGCTACCCGCACGCCGAGGTCTCCGCCACCTCGCCCGCCGCCCTGCTCGCCCTCGCGGCCCGCGCGCTCGATCCGGTGCATCCGCTGCCGGAGCAGCTCGCGTTCGCGGCGGCCGAGCGCTGCCCCCGGGAGTACGCGCGGGTCTGCGCCCGGCTGTCGTCCGCGCCCGGCGGCTTCGCGCGGCGTATGCGCGGCCTCATGTACCGGCTGCTGGGGCTGAGCGAGCCCGCCTACCCGGCCGAGACGGAGCCGGTGCCGCTGCCCGCGCCGCTGGACGCGCTCGACGGCCGGGAGTGGGGGATACCGGCATGAGGCGCGTACCCGACGCGGTGGGCGGCTCCGTGGCACAGGTGCACCTGTGCGGGGTGCCGCGCCCGTTCGCCGTCCGGCCGCCCCGGCGTACGGCGGCTCGCACGGCGGCTCGCACAGCGGCGGCTCGCGAGGCGGCGGTGCGTGCCGCGACCCGTACGGTCGTGGCGCGTACGGACCGCGCGGTCTGCGTCGCCACCGTCCGCGCCCTCGGCGTGCGGTGGACTCCACCGAGCGGGCCGCCGCCGCTGCGCGGCGGTGCGCCCGGCGGCTGGGGCGGCGACGTGCACCTGTGGGCGGAGCCCGGTACGCGCGGCGGCGACCGGTGGGCGGAGTGCGCGGACGTCCTGCACGCGGCGCTGCCCGCCCCGCCCCGCCAGGCCGGTCCGCGCGCGCAGGCGCTGCTGGCCCGCTATCCGGGGTCCCTGCTGGCCTCGGTCGCCCTGCTCCGCGACGGCGGCGCACTGGTCCGCGGCCGGTCCGGCTGGTCGCTGCTGGTCCGCCCCGCGCCGGGCGTGCCGGTGACCCGCGGACAGCGGCTCTGCCTGGTCTCGTTCCTGCACGGCTGGCTGGTGAGCGGGCGGCCGGTGGCCGCGCTGCGCACCCTGTCGCTGAGCGGCCGTGCCGAGGGCGCGCGGGAGCGATCCGGCCCGGCCCGTACCGGACGGGGCCGCACCGAGGTGGCCCTGGCGTACCGGCCGGGCTGAGCCTCCGCCACCCGGGCCGGTGCCCCGCCCGCGCCCGGCCCGGCGCGCCGCCCCAGCTCCTGCGAGGCCCGCGAACGGGGCGGATACGGCGGCTCACAGCCCCCGTATCCGCTCCGCGAGCCGCTCCGCCTCCGCCGGGCTGAGCGCCGCGAGGAACTCCCGCGCGCGTTCGAGGTAGCCCCGGGCCGCCGCCAGGTCGCCGCGCTCCTGTGCCGCCTGCCCCAGCAGCTGGCAGCAGCGTGCCTGCCAGTGCGCGGAGCCGGCCTGCTCGAACTGCCGCAGCGCCGCCCGCAGCCGGGCGTACCCGGTGAGGTGGGCACCGCCCCGCAGATGAGCCTGGCCGAGCAGGGCCAGCGCCCGCGCCGCGTCGTAGGTGTCCCCTTCCGCTACCAGCGCGCGGTGCGCCTCCTCCAGATGCCCGACGGCCTCGGCGTGGTCACCGGAGGCCAGGGCGGTCTCGCCCAGCCGCACCCTGGTGAGCGCGGCGCCGCGCGCGTACCCGACGTCCAGCCGCAGGCGCAGCGCCTGGCCGAAGTGCTCGCGGGCGGCGGCCAGTTCACCCGCACCCAGGCAGGCGCTGCCCAGCCCGTTCCGCGCCTGCGCCTGCTGGCGCCGGTCGCCGTCCTCCTCCGCGTGCCGCAGCGCCTGCCGGTACCACTCGGCCGCCTCGTGGTGGCGGCCCGCGTTGCGCAGCCCGATCCCGCCGGAGGTGAGCATCCGGCCCTCGCCCGCGCGGTCCCCCGCGAGGCGGGCGGCGGCCAGCCCGAGGGTGTGCGCCTCGACCCACAGTTCGGCGGGGCGCAGCCGCAGGAAGAGCGGCCACATCGCGTCCACCAGCTGCCAGCAGGCCGTGTGCCACCCCGCGTCGCCGCTGTGCCGGACCGCCGCGGCCAGCGCCTCGCGGTGCCCGTCCAGCCACCTCAGCGCGGCGTCGCAGTCTGCGAACGACGGCGGCTCCGGCGGCGGGTGCGCGTACGTCCGGGCCAGGCCGCCGTGGCTGGGGGTGAGCACCGCCTCGGCGGCGGTGGCCCCGGCCAGGCACCAGTCCACGAAGCGCCGCAGCACCGCCTGCCGGTAGCCGTGCCCCTCCCGTGCCGCGTGGCCGCGGGCGTGCAGGCGCACCAAGTCGTGGAAGCCGTAGCCGTCCTCGCCGACGTCCTCCAGCAGGCTGGTCTCGACCAGGACGTCCAGCAGCCGGTCCGCCTCCTCGCCGGTGACCCCGCAGACGGCGGCGAGCAGGCCGCGGTCGACGGTCCGGGCGGGCAGCAGCCCGATGCACCGGTACGCGGACGCCGCCTCCTCCGGCAGCAGTTCGTAGCTCTGGTCCAGCGCGGTGCGCACCGCGGCCTCCCCCTCCACCTGGAGCGCGTCCAGCGGGTCGGCCGCCGACAGGCTCTCGGCGAGCGCGGACACCCGCCGCCGGGGCCGCGCGGCCAGTTGCGCGGCGGCCAGGCAGACCGCCAGCGGCAGGTGCGCGCACCGGGCGGCCACCTGCCGCGCCGCCTGGGGTTCGTCGTCGACGCGGCGCCGTCCGCCGCGGGCCAGCAGCTCGACGGCGGCGCTCGCGGCGAGGACGCGCAGCGGGTGGAGCACCGCGCCGTCGGCGAACAGCCCGGCCAGGTGGCGCCTGCTCGTCACCACCGTCAGGCTGCCGGGTCCACTGGGCAGCAGCGGGCGCACCTGCGCGGCCGTGAACGCGTTGTCCAGCAGGAGCGCGAGCCGGCGGCGGGCGGTGACCGTCCGCCACAGGGTGACCTGTTCGGCGAAGTCCGCGGGCGGGCTCGGGAAGCCCAGGGCGCGCAGGAAGCGCTCCAGCACGGTGCTCGGCGACAGTGCGTCCGGGGGTGCGTGGCCGTGCAGGTCCACGTACAGCTCCCCGTCGGGGAACGGTCCGGCGCCGGCCTGCCGCAGCCACGACGAGGCCAGCGCGGACTTGCCCACCCCCGCCGGGCCCGTGACGATCACCAGCTGCGGCGCGGCGGCGGGGGAGGGGTCGCACAACTCCTCCAGCGCCACCAGGTCCTCGGCACGCCCCACCAGGGGGCCCGGCGCGGGCGGAAGCTGCCGCGGGGTCGGAGGGCGGTCCACCGGTACCGGATGGAAATGGACACCGCCGTACACATCCCGTGCCTGTACGGTCGGGCCCGTCAGCCGGGCGTGGCCCTCGATCGTATTGCGGTGTCCGGATTCCGTCGCCGGTACGGGCGCCGCGGCGGATTCTCCGGCCGCCGCGGAATTCGGCCCTCCGGCCTCCGGCGCGTGCCGTGCGGACCACTCCCGCAACTGCCCCGACAGGTGCGGGTCCTGGGCCGCGTGGCGGGAAAGGGCACTGGCCAGAAGGTGAAGTGAGTGGGGTACGCGGTCAGCTTGGGCCGTCTGCCAGGCATGTGCGAGTTCTGGGTCAATTTCGGTCAGCGGTTGCACAAAGCGGGTCAACTGAACCCAGGTGTCACGGTGTTGTGCCTGGTCGGCGACGAGTAGAGCCGAAAGCAAGACCTCGCCCAGATCCTTGTCCCCCATGTCTTCTTCATGCCCCATACGTTCCGCTGTTGCACGTGCGGCACGCAACGGATCGGACAGCACAGACGATCAAGAAAGGACAGGCCGCAAAGGTTCACAAACAAGCGATGCGCCAGGCGTCAGAAACCGGCCGCATTCCCTATGCATTCTGTCCGCACCCGTTCATCGGTGCCATCATGAGTACCGCGGAATGCCCATCCGGCGGGAGGCGCTGGTGAAGCTCCGGATACGCATGCTCGGGCCGATGGAGTTGCGCGCGGGCGAGCGGCACCGCGCCCTGGGGTCCTCGAAAGAGGGCCTGACCCTGGCCGCGCTGGCGTGGGACATCGGCAAGGCCGTCCCGGCCGACACACTGGTCAGCCGCGTCTGGGACGTCCCGCCCGAGAAGGCGCTCGACAACCTCTACACCTACGTCTCGCGGCTGAGGCGCACCTTGCAGGCCGTGGTCGGCGAGGCCGCCCCGGACCTGACCGGCCGGGCGCGCACGTACGCACTGGACGCCCCGCCCGAGACGGTGGACGTGCGCCGCTACTCCGCGCTGACCGACCGCGCCCGCGCCCTGCACGGCGAGGGCCGCCAGCACGACGCGCTGCGCCTGCTGGAGGAGGCCGCCGGACTGTGGCGAGGCGAGCCGCTCGCGGGCACGCCCGGACTGTGGGCCGAGCAGGTCCGCACGACCCTCGGTGAACGGCACCTGGAGGCGGCAGTCCTGCGCGCGGAGATCGCCCTGCGGCAGGGGCGTCACGGCGAGGCCGTCGCGGAACTCACCGCGCTCGAGCCGAACCACCCCGTCCACGAGCCGCTCGTCGAACACCTGGCCCTGGCCCTCTACGCGGGCGGCCGGGTCGAGGACGCCGCCCGCCTCATGCAGCGGGCGCTGCGCCGGATGGTGAACGAGCACGGCATCGACCCGGGCGGGCGGTTGCGCCGCGTCCAGGAGGGCATCCTCAAGCGCGCGCCCCTGCGCGAGCTGCTGCCCGCCCCGCCCGTCCAGGCGTACGAGCCGCGCCTCCAGGTCCCCGACAGTCTGCCCATCGACGCCGGGTGGGTGGGGCGGCACGAGGAACTGCGCCTGGTGACCGAGGGGGCCGACCGGGCCGACGAACGACCCGTCGGCTCCACGCTCGTGCGCACCATCGATGGCATAGGTGCGATCGGCAAGACCGCGCTGGCGGTACATGCCGCGCATATCGTCCGCGCGCACTTCCCGGACGGCGCTGCGTTCCTGGACCTGCGGGCACACGCCCCGGTGGAGGCGCTGGAGCCGGCCGCCGCGCTGACCGAACTGCTCCGCGCCTTCGGGGTATCGCTCTCGGAGCTTCCGCAGAACACCGACGGCCTGGTCGCCCTGTGGCGTACAACGATGGCGAACCGGCGGGCGATCGTCGTCCTGGACGACGCGTCCGGGGCGGAACAGGTCCGCCCGCTGCTGCCCGGCTCCTCGCCCTCCCTGATCATCATCACCAGCCGCCGCCGGCTCACCGGCCTCCCGCACGCGCGTTCGCTCTCGCTGGAACCGATGCCGCTGGCCGAAGCGCTCGCCCTCTTCTACGAGCAGACCGGCGCCGCCCGGCGTCCGTCCGACGACGCGGACGCCATCGAGGTCGTCCGGCTGTGCGACCGCATCCCGCTCGCCGTCATGATGGCCGCGGGCCGCCTCCAGTCCCACCCTTCCTGGAGCACGGCCGACCTGCGGCGCCACTACGCGGAGAAGCCGGTCAGGCTCCCCGAGATGCGGGACGACAACCGGGCGCTGGAAGAAACGTTCGCGCATTCCTATCGCGACCTCACGCCCGCGCAGCAGCTCCTCTTCCGGCGTACGGGCCTGCACTTCGGCTCCGAGTTCGGCATCCTCGCGGCGGCGGCCCTCGCGCGGCTCACGGTGGAGCAGACCGAGCGCGCGATGGACGAACTGACGGCCTGTCACCTGGTTTTCGAGACCAGGCCCCACCGCTACCGCACACACGATCTCGTGCGGGAGTTCGCCGCCGAACAGGCCAAGGCGGAGCCCGCGGAAGCACGGCGGCAGGCCGTCCAGCGCCTGCTGGACTTCTACCTCCTCGCAGCGGACCGCGCGGACCGCGAAGCGTACCCGCACCGCATGCGGATGCCGGTCACGGCCGCGTCCCCGGACGCACCCGAGCAGGGCACGCTCTGGCCCGACGGCCAGGCCCACACCTGGCTCACCACCGAGGGCTCCAACCTCCTGGCCGCCCTCACCTACGTCCGCCAGCACGGCTCCCCGCGCCAACTGGCCTATTTCACCCACGCATTGAGCGGCTACATGGACGCGGAGGGCTATCTGACCCTCGCCGAGCCGCTGCGCAAGGGCGCCGTCGAGCACTGGGAGGCGTCCTGTGACGACGAAGCGACCGCGTACGCCCTGCTGGACCTCAACACGGCGCTCTTGCAGACGGGTAACTACGAAGCGGCCTTGGTTTCGTCTGAAAAATTGTATCGGCTTGCCCGGGTGCTCGGTGAGTCGGAGTTATGTGCGGAGGGGCTGCATCAGATCGCCATCGGGCACTGGCGCACGGGGGACTACGCGCACGCGTTGGCCTGTGAACAGGAGTGCCTCGCGATTCGCCTGAAGGGGTCGCCGCCACTCCATCAGGCGCGAAGCTTCAATATTGCCGGGATCGCCCTGCTGCACATGGGGAGAATCCGTGAAGCGATCGACAGTTTCATGGAGGCACTGCCAAGATATCAGTCGGTTGCGAATGTCACCGGCCAGTTCATGGTGCTGAACAATGTGGCAGAGTTGCATATGAAACTTGGCAACATGGAAGATGCAGACGGTATATATTCTCAGGCTTTCGAACTCTCCCGCACCATGGGAAGCCGCTCCGATCGTGCGACCTTGAAGATGAACCTCGCCAGCGTCCGCCGAGCCCTGGGGAAGAAAGAAGAAGCCACGCGGCTCTATGAGGAGAGCTTGCAGGTTTTCCGCGAATACGGCGACAAGCTCAATCAGGCTGTGTGCCTGGATGGCATGGGTTTGGTGCTTCAGTCCGGAGGCCGTGCCGCTGAAGCGCTCACCTACCACCGCGCGGCGTTGAACTTGGCGGACGAGATCAATGCGGCTACGGAGAGAATTCAGATCCTGCGCCACCTCGGTGTCGCCGAGTGCAGTGTCGGCCGCCCCGCTCCGGCAGAGGCGCACATTCGTAGAAGTCTGGACCTTGCCCGAAGTCTGAATGTGCCCGATGAGATGGCCGAGTCGCTCACCGCGCTCGCTGAGTTTCGCACTCAGGCAGGCGATGTGGGTGGCGCCGAGAGTCTGCTGGCCGAAGCGCGGGCGCTGGCCGCCCGGGTCGACCGCCCAGAGTAGGCATACGAACAAATCACCGACACGCGAAGTGCCGTTCGTGTTGGTGGCCCCCTGTGGTCCGGCGTCTGCGGATGGGCATGGCTTTGCGTGATTCACCCGAACGTGCCATGATCGCTGCCCGTGATTGACGGGCAAGCGTGAGGACCGGTCCTTGCGCGAAAACCCTCCACCCCGCGAGAAGGCAGTGGCGCGTGCGCTCTAAGAAGTACACCTGGACCGTCGGCATCGCCGCTCTTGGCCTGAGTGCCCTGGCGGCAGTTTCAGTCGTCACCGTTTGCATGGGGAACTCTGTGCCGATTGCCTGATTCTGGAGTTTTCGTCAGTCTGTCCAGTTTCTTCTGTGGTGCCGATCGTATCGCAGTGCGGCCAGGTTGATAACTGGCTCGGCGTGCCAATTCTCTCCCTGAGACTTGGCACGCCGTGTCACTGTGTCTTCGATTATCCGTCCGGGCTGTACGGGTTGCCCCGCCGCCAATTCGTCCCGTGATGCGGCCGGGTGGGCACTGCCGACCGTGCGGCCTACGAGATCACGACGCGCTTGGCCGTGCAGTTCTTCGTGACGTCGCCGTGGATGACGCAGCCCCAGAACGAGACGATCAGATTCTCGGGGATGTTTCCGGTCTTCCAGGGGCTGCAGTACCCGGCGGGATGGCCACGGGTGCCGGCGGCGCGGTCCACGTCGCCGTCGTTGCCGATGTCCAGGAAGGCCTTGACGCCCCGGCCGTCCTCGCGGGTGTCGCATGCCCTGAGCGCGTCACCGGGGATGCTGCCGTCCGGGTCATCACTGAAGACCACGTAGCCGGCTACCCCGCCGTCGTCGTTGAAGACGTTGCTGCCCCAGGTGTTGACGGCCACGTCCGCCTGGGCGACGCCTCCTCCGGCCATCACCATGACGCCTGCTATGCCTGCCGCAGCGAGACCGTTCAGTAACTTTCGCATAGCCCCTCCGTGCTTGCCTCCGTGAGGCATCGCGAGGATGCCTCAGACATGACAGTGCAACGCGCAAGGTAATCGTGCATACGCTTCGCAGATAGACATGTCCGAGCCAGAGTGCCGACCAGCGCGTCGGTACCGGACAGGCGCGGACCATGCCCGCCGCGGCGGCGGTCGGTGGCGGTGCAGCCTGCGGGAAGTTCCATGTCGCCCCGGACGCAGGCGCATAGAATCGGGGCCAGCGAGCCGCGCCGTCCGCGCGCGGTGCGCGGCCGTTCTGTCCGGCGTGAGGTATCGGAGTCGCCCCATGGCCTTTCCCGTCCCGCCGGAGGCGGCGCACTTCGTCGCCCGGGAGGCCGAGCAGGAGCGGGCTCGACGGGCGGTGGCCCAGTGGCGCGGCCGGTCCCGGCCGATCTGTCTGACGCTGACCGGCCTCGGCGGCGCGGGGAAGACGGAGCTTGCCTACCGCCTCGCCCGCGAGCTGCGGGAGCGGTGTCCCGACGGGACGCTCTACCTCGACCTGGACGATCTGCGCCGCGACGGCGCGGTGGAGGTGGCCGACGCCCTGGGGGACCTGCTGCGCCAACTGCACGTCGACGCGGCCTGGCTGGAGCGCTCGTACCAGGAGCTGCGCAGGCAGTACTGGGAGCGTACGGACGGCAAGCAGCTGACCGTCATCCTCGACAACGCCCGCTACGGCTCCGAGGTGCGGGAGCTGTTCCCCTCGTCCGGCGCGAGTGTGGTGATCGTCGCCAGCCACGGACCGCTGTACGACCTGGACGACGGCCTGGCCGTCGCCCTGCCCGTGGACCCGCTGGACGACCCGCCCGCCCGGGAACTGCTGCGGCTGGTGGCGAACGACCCGCGTCTCACCGCCGAGCCCGAGCCGGTCACCGGCCTGCTCCGGCTGTGCTCCGGGCTGCCCGCCGCCCTGCGCATCGCCGGGGCGTGGGTGCGCAGGCACCCGCACCGTTCGCTGGCGCGGCTGGTCCGCGAGCTGGGTGCCGAACTCGAGGAGCGGGGCCTGCCGATGGTCGAGCGGATCTGGGACACCTACTACCGCGAGCTGGGTGCCGACGCCGCCGCGCTCTACCGGCTGCTGTCCGGATTCCCGGGGCACACCTTCACCCCGGACGCCGCCGCAGCTTTACTGGGCCGTGGCCCGGAGGCCGCCGAGGACGCCCTCGACGAACTGCTGACCGCCGGGCTGCTGGACTCCCGCGGGACGCGGCTGCGTTTCCCCGAACTGCTGCGCGCCCACGCCCGGCGCCGTGCACGGCAGGACGGCGGCGAGGCGGCCGGCGGCAGGGGGGCCGGTGGCGAGTCGGAGGCCGGCGAGGCGCGGCGGCGGCTCGTGCGCTGGTACCTGCGGCAGGCGCAGCGCGCCGACCTGCTGGCCGCCGGGCCGCGTCTGAAGCTGGCGGAGCAGGTGCCGGAGCTGCCCGGCGCCCCGGACGTCCCGCTCGCCGACGGAGCCGCGGCGTACGGCTGGCTGGAGGCCGAGCGGCACGTGCTGTACGGCCTCGTCCGCTTGGCGTACGCGAGCGGTCTCGACACCGAGACCTGGTCCCTGTGCGAGCCGCTGTGGACGCACTACCTGGACCACCCGCACTACGCCGACGTCATCGACGCGTTCCGCACCGGGGTGTCGGCCGCGCAGCGTGCGGAGGACGTCCCGGTCCTGGTCCGGATGCGCTGCCAGCTGGCCCGCCCGCTGTGGGAGCAGGGCCTGCTGGAGGAGGCGGGTGCGGAGCTGGAGCAGGCGGCCGGCGCCCTGCCGCTGCTGGGCGGTTCGCGGCAGGAGCGGAAACTCGCCGCCTCGGCCGTCGAGTTCCGCGGCATGCTGCGCTCGGTCCAGGGCGACTGGGGCGCCGCGGCAGCCGACTTCGAGACTTCCCGCGAAGTGCACCGCGCGCTGGAGAACGGCTACGGGGTGATGCTCCAGACCTACCGGCTGGGCGAGGCCGTCGCCGCCCTCGGCGCACCGGACCGGGCGGAGGCGCTGCTGCGGGAGGCCCACGACCGGGCCCGATCGGAGCAGCGCGTACGCATGACCGGGCGGACGGGGTTCGCGCTGGGCGGGGTGCTGCGGCGGCTGGGCCGCCAAGGCGAGGCGCGCGAGCTGTACGCCGCCGCGCTGACCGCCGCACGCGAACGCGGCGCCCCGTACGACGAGGTGCGGGTGCTGGACGCCTGCGCGGAGCTGGCCGAGGAGGACGGGCGGCCGGAGGAGGCGCGGGAACACCGGGAGGCCGCGCGGATCATCCGGGCACGGCATGGGGGCCTGGCACGGGAGTGACCGTGTGCTGCGCCGGGCGGCCCGGTGCGCGCTGTCCAGCGCGGTCCGCGCTACCCGGTCCGGTCCGCCTCCGCTTCGGTGGCCGCCTCGATTCGGACGGTGTAGGCGTACGGGCCGATGAGCGCGGTGATCGCGGCGGGCAGCGGTGCGGGCGCCGCGTGCGGAGCCGCGTCGCGCCGGAGCAGCCAGGCGTGCACGGCGCAGAGTACGGCGGCCGGTTCCGCGTACACCAGGCGGCCGTCCTCCCGGCAGGGCGCGATACGCACGGACAGCAGCGGCCCTGAACGCGCCCGGACCACGCACAGCGACGCCGAGACCACCATCGCGGCCCCCCGGCACTGGGGGTACGCGGCGAGGGCGTGCGCCGTCCAGCCGCCCGCCGTCCAGGCCACGTGGTGGCGGGCGGCCGGGAGCAGGGGTGTTCGGCGGTAGAGGAGCCCGGCGCTCTGCGCGTGCCGCTCGCTCGCCGTGCCGTGTTCGGCGGCCAGGAAGTGCGCGGGCGCGGTGGGCGGGCCGCCGTACGCCGGGAACCGTTCGATCCGCACCTGCGGTGACCCCGTGCGGTCCAGGTGCGCGCGCACGGCGAACGCGGCCGGGGAGCGCGGCGGCGGGGCGGGCGCGGGGAGCGGCCGGGGGAGGACGGGGGCGGCACGCGGGGTCAGGCCGAGCAGGTGGTAGAGCCTCTGCCGCAGGCGTTCGAGGGCCTGGCCCCGTCCGGCGAAGGCCGAGCCCGCGATGTCCCGCAGGGCGTACGGGTGTTGGGCGTGCAGCGCTGCCTCCACGTCCGCCGCGAGGCACCGCCCGGGGGTGTCGAAAGGTGCCAGCCGGGGGCTGTGGGACAGCAGTTCCGCCATGGGGCTGCCGGGTATCAGCTCTTCGCCGCCGTCGTAGGCGGCGATCACCGGCCGGTTCAGGGCTGCCGCGTACAGGGCCGTGGAACCGTGGTCCGTGATCACCGCGTCGGCGGCGACCAGGAGGGCCGCCCAGCCCTCGTACGGTTCGGCCAGGACCAGCCCGGCGTCGAACGCGGGGGCGAGCTGCTGCGACAGGTCGAAGGCGCCCAGGCGGCTGTGCTCGTTGGGGTGGAGCACCAGCGCCAGTTGGTAGGCGTCCTGGGGCAGTCCGGCGGCGAGGCCGGCGGGCAGGTCGGGACGTCTGTGGAGCAGGGACTCGCGGCCCCAGGTGGAGGTGAGGACGATCAGCTTCCGCGCCCCGGTGCCCAGCGCCTCCCGGTAGGCGGCACGGTGCGAGCGGGAATCCAGGAGCCGTTCGAGCGTGGGATCGCCCACGGCGGCGGCACGGGTGGCGGCGCCGGGGCTGAGCGCCGCCAGCTGGGCGATCTGACGCGGATGGGCCAGCGCGTGACAGGCGGCCAACGGGCCGCCGCCGGGCAGCAGGTACGCCGGATCGAGGCCGGAGGCGGAGTCACCCGATCCCTCGCCGGGCAGCGTCTTGCTGAAGCCCGCACCGTGCGGGAGGAGCACGCGGGGGCCCCGGAGCCGCTTCAGCTCGCCCTTGGGACTGGCGGCGAGGATCACGTCGTACGGGCGGCGGCACGCCTCCTGCCACGGGATCGTGCGCGCGCCCACCCGCTCGAGGGCGGCCAGCGCGTCGAGCCCGAACTCCGAGCCCGGAACCAGGGTGAAGCACCGGGCGATGCGATCGTCACCGGAGAACACCGGCAGGACGTCGAGCAGCCGGTGCAGGGCCGCAGCCGAGCGGGCAGCGAGAAGCACGGTTCTTCCCGTCGCCCGTCGCCCGTCGCCCGTCGCCCGTCGCCCGTCGCCCGTCGCCCGTCGCCCGTCGCCCGTCAGCTTCCATCGTAGTGTCGGCGGCCTCTTCCCATATGCCGTATCCGCAGATCAGGGGAGTTCTCCGGGGCGATGGTACCCAGCGCCTGGGAGGCGGGATCTCCGGCGGCGTTCCGCGACGTTCGACCGTTCGCGGCGCGCGCGGGGGCGCGGCTGGGGAGAATGCCCTCATGAGTGAGTGGGGCGTCGCGCTGATCGCCGCGGGTTCGGTGCTGGCGGGTAGCGCGGCCACCGGCTGGTTCGCCCGCAGCGCGGGCAGCCGCCAGGCGGAGGCGGCGCGGCACGCGGGCGACCGGCAGGCCGACGCGCTGCTGCACACGGTCCGGCTGACCTTGGCGGAGCAGCGGGCGGTGCGGGTGCTGGACCTTCGCCGCCAGACCTACGTCCGATTCCTGGAGGCCGCGGAGAAGGCCGCGCTCACGCGCCGCGTCGGCGGGGGGAGTCCGGACGACCGCGGTTCGCTCCGCCAGGCACTCGCCGCCGTTCTGCTGGAAGGTCCGCAGGAGACGGCCGCAGCGGCACGGGAGTTGACCGAGGCGCTGGAGGGCAGCCGGCGCACGCCGGACGAACTCGACCGCGCGCGGCGCCAGTTCCTCGACGCGGCCCGCACCGCGCTGGACCTCGCCGGCGGTCCCCTCACCTGATCCGGTCAGTACCGGTACCGGGCGCAACCCGGACGGATGAGCTTCAGCGCCCTTCCGTGACCTTCGAAGGCGGCTGGAGATAGTCATCTGAGCGGTTTCCGGCAGAGACGGAGGCCAGAGGTGAGGGGAAGCGATGACACGCAGGGGAAGCGGCGGCCTGCGCCGCCGTTCGGCGCGTACGGCGGGGGCGTTGGCCTTGGCCGCCGGTGTGCTGGGCATGGGAGCGGGCGCGGCTCACGCCGACGAGTACCACCGCGACTCGGACAACGGGCCCAGGGTGATGCTCTTCCAGATCGGTCAGGTGGACGACCCCGCTGAGGACGTCCTTGAGCACACACTCCTCTTCGGAAGCGACTACGCCTGGGACTGACCTTCGGCAGAAACCGCTCGGGCGGCCCGCCGTGGCGCGCGGAGGGGCGCGGCGCCACGGCGGCGGAGGGTTAGAGCAGGGTCCAGGTGAAGGCGACGTCGTCGCCCGGATTGATGCGGAACTGGCAGCCGCCGACCGGGGTCGAGGTGCCGTTCACCGAGATGTTCCAGTACGCGTCGGCGCCGCCCGAGTGTCCGTCGATCGTGCTGACGAAGTAGTCGTCGAAGGAGGCGTACCAGATGCCGTCCCAGGTGAAGCCGGCCTGGGTGGCGGCGTCGTCGAGAGCCGCGGTGGGCGTGGCGCCTGGGGAGGGGTTGGCGCCGTTGTTGGTGCCGTCGCAGGTGTGCGTGCCGCCGGAGGCGGTGGTGACGTTGTGCCCGGTGGTGGTGACGGCGCCGTTGAAGATGGTGCTGCTGGGGCCCTGGACCGTGAGGTTCACGCTGATCGGGGCGTTGGTGGCCCCGGTGGGTGCGGGCGCGGGCGCCGCGGCGGCGGCCGGTGCCGCACTGAGCGCGAGACCGAGAGCGGCGGCGTACAGCGCCGCTCTGCGCAGGAGGGGCCGTCTCGTCGGCTGGTCAGCCTGCTGCCGGGTGGCCCGGCGGGTGGCGAGACGCGTGGTCAGTCGCATGGTGGGTGCCCTTCTGTGGTGTTCGGCTGCGCGGGGGGTGGGTTCAGATGCGGCTGATGCCGTCGGCCGGGCTCGTGCCGCCGCTGCGGCGCCGGGTCACGGCGACCGCGGCCCCTCCGGCAAGGAGCAGGGCGGTGGCGCCGGTGCCGAGGAGGAGCGCCGGGCTGCCGGTCGAGGCGAGGCTGCCGTCGTTGCCGGTGGTGCCGGTGGTGCCGGTGGTGCCAGTGCTGCCGGTGGTGCCGGTGGTGCCGGTGCTGCCGGTGGACGCCGGGGTGACTCCGTCGCTGCCCCCGGCGGAACCGTTGTTGCCGACGGAGGCGCTGGAGGAACCGGAGCTTGTGCCGGAGTCGGTGCCGGAAGTGTCCGCACCGTCGCTCGACGTACCGTCGGTGGTTCCGCCGTCGGCGTCGTCCCCGCCGGAGGCGCCGCTGTCCGCGGAACCGCCCGGCTCGCCCGCGCCGCCGTTGTCACCAGAGCCGCCGGGGTCGCCGGAGCCGCCCGGCTCGCCGGAGCCGCCGGGGGCCCCAGAGCCGCCCGGGTCGCCGCCCGCGGGACCGCACGCGACCGGCTCCAGACCCGGTGCCGCGCCTTTGCCGTCCACCTGAACCAGGGACTTGCCCGCGAGCGCGGGCACCACCTGGGCCGTGGCGCGCAGCGCGGTGCCGTCCGCCTTGGGCTCGGCGTAGCCGACCGCGCCGCGGTCCTTGGCCGTCGCGTCGCAGCCGACCTGTACGGACTTGAGCCAGCTGACACCCTTGCCCGCTGCCTCGGTACGGCCGCCCGCGGCCAGCGCCTGTACGTCCAGCGCGGTGGAGTTGGAATTGCCGGGAGGCGTGCCGAAGCCGTTGTCGCGGAAGCTGCCGTCCGGAAGCTGCTGGCCCTCCAGCCAGTCGAGGGCGGGCTTGGCCTCGCCTTCTTCGCCCGCCGCCAGCAGGGCCTGGACAGCGAGCCCGGTGCTGTCGGTGTGTGACTTGCACCTTGTCGGGTCTGCCCGCAGGGACAGCGGGAAGCCGCCGTCGGCGCACCGCGTGGAGGCGAGGAAGTCCACCGCCTTGGAGGGGAGTTCGCCGCCGCGTTCGAGGGCGAGCACGGCCAGCGACTGGGTGAACTGGTTGGACATGTCGCCGGTCGGCAGCTTGTCGGAGAACCGGCCGTTGGCCTGCATCTGGCCCAGCAGCAGCCCGGTCAGGTCCTGTCCGCCGAAGTCCGCGGGGTCACGGTGCTGGACCTCGGCGACCAGCGCCAGCTTGGCCGTGCCGCCCGCGTTGACGTTGCCCGGCGTGCCCCTGTTCACGTAGGCGGCGGCGTTGGCCTCCAGCCAGTCGGTGGCCTTGGCCGCCGTGTCGCCGCCGGTGCCGGTCGAGGAGAGTGCGAGCACGATGTCGGCGGTGAGGCCGTGGTCCCCCTTGGCGTTGCTGCCGTCCGTGAGCTGATGTGCCATCCAGGTCGCGGCGGCGTTCGCGGGGGAGGTGAGGACGGGCGGATCGGCCGCGGCGGTGCCCTCGTCAGCCCGCGCCGGGCTGCCCGGCAGGAGCAGTGCCGTCGTCAGCGCGGCGGCGGTCAGGGCCGCCGTCGTCAGCACCGCGGCGGTCGTCGCCGTGCCGGGCACCGTTGCGCCCGGCGCTGCGGCGGGCGGCAGTCCGTCCTTCGTTCTCGCTTCGGACCGGGGGGATTCGGGCATGCGGGGACTCCTTGTCGAGGACGGTGGCGGCAGTGGCCGTCGTGGCGGGGGTGAGGGTGACCGGTGCGTCGAACGCCGCCCGGCGGGCGGCCCGGCGCAGTACGGCCAGCACGGCGGGACCGAGCGTGACGAGGGCGATCAGGTTGGTGATCGCGCGCCCGGTGTCCCAGCCGACGGTCGAGGTGAGGAAGGTGAAGACGACGAAGCGGTGCAGGTTCTCCAGTACGGGATCGCCCGCCACGAAGGACAGTTCGGTGCCCTCGCCCAGCGAGTAGGGCCAGAACCACATGTTCATCAGGAAGCCGAACGCGTAGGCGACGAACACGCCGTACGCGGCGAGCATCGCGGTCTCCGCACGGCCCGACACCCGCCGTGGCAGCAGCCCGGCGCCCATCCCGATCCACCCGGAGGCGATCATCTGGAACGGCAGCCAGGGCCCGATCCCGGCCGTCAGGAGGGCGGAGGCGAAGAGGGAGGTGGAGCCGAGCACGAAGCCGAAGCCCGGCCCGAACACCCGGCCCGCCAGCACGAGGAGGAAGAACACCGTCTCGATACCCGCGGTGCCCGCGCCCAGCGGACGGAGCCCGGCGTTGAGTGCGGAGAGCACCCCCAGCATGGCGAGGGCCTTGGTGTCGATGCCGCCCGAGGACATCTCCGCCAGCACCACGGCGAGCAGCACCGGCAGCGTCACCATGAAGATCAACGGGGCGTCGGCGGTGTGCGCGGTCATCGCGGGCTGGGGTGCGGCGAACAGCGGCCAGCAGAACATCGCCAGCCCGGCCACGCTGGCGAGCGCCAGGACGACGGCGCTGCGCAGGCGTACGGGGATCACCCGGAGTGTGGCGCGGTGCCACGGCGCCTGGGGTGCGCGCTCCCGCGGCCTCATACCGGCTCACCCTCCCGCCCTGCGTGCTCCCACGCTCCGGCCTCCTCGTCCGCCGACTCCTCCAGTGCCTGCCGGACCTGCTCGACGGTGAGCCACTCCAGCGGCGCGAGAATCTTCGCGACCTGGGGCGCGAACGCGGGCGAGGAGACGACCACTTCGGCCGTCGCGCCGTCCGCGACGACCTCACCCTCGGCCATCACCACGACCCGGTCTGCGGCCTGGGCCACGAACTCCACGTCATGGGTGGCCACCACCACCGCGCGCCCTTCGGCGGCGAGACCCCGCACGAGACGGCCGAACGCCTCCTTCGCGTGGTAGTCCAGCCCCCTGGTCGGTTCGTCCAGGAGAACGACACCGGGCGCGGCCGTCAGCTGCACGGCCAGCACGAGCGCCAGTTGCTGCCCCTCGGAGAGGTCGCGCGGATGCCGGGCGCCGGGCACGCCGGGCGCGAGGCGGTCCAGCAGGCCCCGGCAGGTGCCCGCCATGGCCTCCGACTCGCCGTCGGCCTGGGCGCACTCCGCCTCCACGCTCTCCAGATAGAGCAGGTCGGTGGCGGTCTGCGGCACCAGCCCGACCAGTGCGCGGGCGACACGCGGGGACGCCTTCCCGGGGTCCGTGCCGCCGGTCTCCACGGACCCGGAGTGCCGGGGGCCGGAGCCCTGGAGCGCCCACAGCAGCGACGACTTGCCCGAACCGTTGCGGCCCATCAGCGCGGTGACCTGCCCCGGCGGCAGCTCCAGGTCCAGTGCGCGGACGGCCACGGTGGCGCCGTACGCGACGGTGATCCCTCTGGCGGTGAGGGCGGCCGGCCCGTCCGCCGGACGGCCGGGGGCGTGCGCGGCGGGGCTGCGGCCGGCCAGCCTGTCGCGCAGCGGCCCGGCCTGCCGCCGCGCGTCCCGTACGGACAGGGGCAGCGGGCTCCATCCCGCCAGACGGCCGAGGCGCACGACGGGGGGCGCCACGTCCGACTCGGCCATCAGCTGTGCCGGTGCGCCCGCGCGCACCCGGCCGTCCCCGGTCACCTGGACGAGCCGGTCGGCGTACTGGAGGACGCGTTCGATGCGGTGCTCGGCGATCAGCACGGTGGTGCCGAGGTCGTGCACCAGCCGGGTGACGGCAGACAGCACCTCCTCGGCGGCCGTCGGGTCGAGGGCGGAGGTCGGCTCGTCCAGCACCAGTACCCGCGGATGGGCGGTCAGGACGGAGCCGATCGCCGCGCGCTGCTGCTGCCCGCCGGAGAGCGTGCGCAGCGGGCGGTGCCGCAGGTCCGCGATGCCCAGCAGGTCGAGGGTCTCCTCGACGCGCTTGCGCATGATGTCCGGCGCGATGGCCAACTGCTCCATGCCGTACGCGAGTTCCTCCTCGACGGTGTCGGTGACGAAGCCGCTGAGCGGGTCCTGCCCGACCACGCCGACCAAGTGGGCGAACTCCTGCGGCGGACGGTCCGCCGTGCTGGTTCCGGCGACGCTCACCGTGCCGCGCAGGTGGCCGCCGGTGAAGTGCGGCACCAGCCCGTTGACCGCGCCCAGCAGCGTCGACTTGCCCACGCCCGTACGGCCCGTCACCAGGCACAGCTCGCCCTCCTCGACGCACAGATCGACCTCCCGCAGGGCGGGCTCGGCGGAGTCGGCGTAGGTGAAGGTCACCTGGTCGAAAAGGATCACGAGGCGGCCTTTCCGGAGGTGGAGGCAGAGGCGGAGGCGGAGGTGTGAGCGGGAGCGGGAGCGGCGACGTCCGTGGGGGCGGCGACCGGCGGCGCGGGCGCCAGGACCGCGGGCAGCGCCGCGAGCAGCACGGCGCAGGCGGGCAGCAGTGCCACCTCGGGCCAGACCAGAGGGGAGAGCGAGGGGTAGAGCGACGCCGCGTCGGTACGGGAGACCACGTACATCAGTACGCCCGCGCCGATCCCGCCGGCGGCCACCACGACCTCGGCGCCGCGCCACCGGTCGGGTCGGTAGCTGCTGCGCCGCACCCGGCGCCCGCCCAGGACGAAACCGGCGCCCGCCAGGGCCAGACCGGCCAGCAGCAGGGGCGTCCCCAGATACCCGGGGGTGCTGGCGCCCAGCGCTCCGTACAGTCCGGCGCACACGCCCAGGAGGCCGGTGATGACCAGGGTGCCGGTGAGCACCCGGGTGCGCGGGGCGACGTCTCCGGTGCGGCCGTAGCCGTGCGAGGCCATGGCGGCGGCGAGGGCGAGCGAGCGGTTCATGGCGTCCTCCAGGACCGGGATGACGATGCCGCGCACCGCGCCCTTGCCTCGGCCGGGGCCACCGCGCAGCCGCCGGGCGCGGCGTACCCGCTGGACGCTCTCGACGAGTTGGGGTGCGACGGTGAGGGTGACCACGACGGAGGTGCCGATCTCGTACAGCGCGCCGGGCAGGGCCTTGAGCATCCGCTTGGGATTGGCCAGTGCGTTGGCCGCGCCGACGCACACGACCATGGTGGCCAGCCGCAGCCCGTCGTACAGCCCGCCGAGGAGCTGTTCGGCGGCGACGGGGCCCAGCAGCCTGATGCCGGCGGCCAGTTCGGGCAGGGGGATCTGGGGCAGGGTGAAGAGGACGGTGTCGCCCTGGCCGCCGCCGAAGATGATCCGGAACAGCACGCGCATGAGCACGATGAAGGCGCCCAGCACCAGGTACATCCGGAAGGCCAGCGCCCAGGGCGCGTCCGTACGGCGCTGCACCACCACGGCTCCGGTGACGGCGAGGATCAGCAGCAGCAGTACGGGATTGGCGGTCCGGCTGGCCGCCGCCGCCAGTCCGAGTGCCCACAGCCACCAGGCCCCCGGGTGGACGGTGCGGGGGAGTGGGGAGCGCCAGCGGTGTGGGGTCATCTGGCGGTGCCGTCCGCCGCGTCGGCATCGCCTTCGGTGCCGGTGCCGGTGCCGGTGCCGGTGCCGGTGGTGTCGGGGCTCGGGCCGGAGTGGGCGGCGGCGCGGCGACGCCGGCGGCTGAGCAGGCCGGAGCCCACCGCGAGCGCCGCCGCGAGCGCCGCCCACACGACGGTGCCTGTCGGTATGCCGCCGTCGCCCTCGTCGGCCGTCTTCGCGGCGCGGTCCTCGCCGCCGGTCCAGTCGGCGTCTTCGGTGGGGGTGATGACGGGGCCCGGGCCGCTGCCGGGCTCGGTGCCCGGACCGGAGCCGGACGGGGAGGCGTCCGGTTTCCTACGGCCGGTGTCATCGCCCCCGCTGCCGCCCCGCTCGCGGTCCTCACCGGGCCCGGTGCCGGTCCCGCCGCTCTTCGTGCTGCCGCCTACCGCGCCCAGGCCCGCGTCAGTGCCCCCGTCGCTGCCGCCTCCGTACGCGCCGCCCTGCGCGCCAGTGCCGCCGCCGTCGCTCGAACCGGCCCCGCCCGTACCGCCGTTGGCGGAGCTGCCGTTGCCGGAAGCGCCGTTGGCGGAACCGCCGTTGCTGGAGCCGCTCCCGCCCGGACCGCCGTTCCCCGAACCGCCGTTCCCCGAACCGCCGTTCCCCGAACCGCCGTTGGAGGGCGAGGAGGGACGACGGGGCGTGAGACGCGGAGCGGGCGCGTCGGACTGGTCGCGGTTGGCGGAGAAGGACCAGCCCTCGAAGCTGCCCTTCGGCGGTGTGCGGTACGTCGCGCCGTACTGGCTGTACGTCCAGTCGCCGCCGTTGGGCGCGTGCCAGTACGACCAGTACGCGGAGGCGGGCGGGGTGTCGAGGCATGGCTCGCTGTCCGGGCCGGGCTTGTTCTCCAACCGGCAGATGAACGACTCGCCCCAGCGGCTGGTGCCGGTGACCTTGATGCCCGCGTCCTTGAGCGCGGCCAGCCCGGTCGCCTGGCTGCCCACCGCACAGCGCACGATCGTCTTGCCGCCCAGTTCACGGAAGTCGACGACGACCGTCACGCCGTTGCCGTCCGGGCAGAACCCGGGGCGTCCCCGGCTGGTGTCCACGGCGCCGGCCGGGGACGCGGCACCGACGCCGGTGCCCACCGCGGCGGCCAGCAGTGCCGACACGGCGAGAAGTACACGTAACGCACCAGCCATCAGGGCGCCTTCCGCTCCGGGGCCGGCGTACGGGCCCGAAACGGCCACGGGGCGCGCGAAACCCCTGACGCGCATTCCGGAGGGAAAGCGGCAGGGGCCGGCGAACCAAGGGCTGGCTCAAGGCTTCGCTGCAGACCATGACAGTGAGAAGCAGTGCACGCAGCACGACGGGCGGTCCGGCTCGCGACGGGCTCCGGAGGTGTCCTCCAGGGCACAGCCGCTCACGGTTGCAGGTCAGCGCCGGATTTCCACCGGCTTTCCCCGATCGTGTACGCATTTCAGTTGTGGGTCCGCCCTGAGGGCGAATCGAGCACATCATATGTGCGGTGCAGTGGGGCAGCCAGAGTCCGTTCCTGTGACGCGGGGCACGGGCCGAGGCCGCTGTGCGCTGCACTGCCGCGCGGCCCGGGGGGACAGCCCCGGAGGCGAGAACCACGGCTGGGCCCGGATGGAGGACGGGAAAGTTACCGGTGACGTGAGTCTGGGCATCCACGGTGGCGCCGTGTCATCGTTCGTTCAGGGTCCTGACCAGGAACTGTACGTTCTCGATCTGAACGGTACGGTCCACCGGCCGGACCCTGCGGCGTAACCCGCCGCCTTGCGTCGCCCGCGCCGTCCGCACCGCACCGAGCCCGCCCGGCTCGGTGCGGTGCGGTGCGGCGGGGGGGCGGCGGCGGGCCGTGCGGCGGTACCGGCCGGCGTTCACGCCGCGTTGGTTCCTCGTGCACGCTCGCCGGGCACCATCGGAGATCCCCGATCTGGAGGCACCATGCGAAGGCAGACACGCGGCCTGCTGACCACTCTGCTCGCCACGGCGGTTCTCGGCTCGGCGGCCGGAGTGGCCCAGGCCGACCAGCCGTCGGCCGCAGGCCCGTCCGTCGGCCCGGCCGCGGAGACGGCCGCAGCCGAATCCGACACCGCCGCCGCCCAGCGCCCGGACCGGCACCCGGACCGGCGGCTCCCCGCCTCCGTCGAGGGCGGCACCTGGCAGTCCGGCCACCTCCAGGGCATGGCCGTCGACCGCCGCAAGGGATTCATGTACTTCTCGTACACCAACCTCCTGGTGAAGACGGATCTGCGCGGCAAGCCCGTCGGTTCGGTCACCGGATTCACCGGCCACCTCGGCGACCTGGACTTCAGCACGCGCGACGGCCGGGTCTACGGCTCCCTCGAGTACAAGGCCGCGGAAGCCTTCTACATCGCCATCTTCGACGGCGACCGCATCACCCGGATGAACATGGATGCCCAGGAGTCCGGCGTCGTCTCCACGGTGCACCTCGAGGAGGTCGTGCGGGACTACACGGCCGACATGGACGGCGACGGCGTCTTCGACGGCAACACCGGGAAGACCGCCGACCACCGCTACGGGTGCAGCGGCATCGACGGCGTCGCGTTCGGCCCGGACTTCGACCGGGGCGACCGGCGCGGCAGCCACAAGCTGACGGTGGCCTACGGCGTCTACGCCAACACCTCCCGCGAGGACAACGACCACCAGGTGCTGCTCCAGTACGACACGCGGAACTGGCGCAAGTACGAGCGCCCGCTGACCGAGGAGTCCCCGCACACCAGCGGCCCCTCGCGCCCCGAGGGCAAGTACTTCGTGTACACGGGCAACACCACCTACGGCGTGCAGAACCTGGAGTACGACGGCCACAGCGGCAACTGGCTGCTGGCTGCGTACAAGGGCACCAAGCCCCAGTTCCCCAACTACTCCCTCTTCGTCCTCGACGGCTCCCAGCGCCCGCAGCGCGGCCCGATCCGCGGCCAGGCAAAGCCGGAGCGCGGCGAGCTGCTGCCGCTGCTGCGCCAGGGCCTGCACGACGAGGACTCCGGGACGTACGGTTGGGAGTCGGCCGGGCAGTACGGGCTGATCTCGCTGGACGACGGCCGCTACTACGTCGCCGAGACGGGTACCGCACCCGGCGACGGCGCCCCCAAGCAGTGGGGTCGCGCCGTGATGCACCGCTGGACGGGCGAGGCCCCGACGCCGTTCACCCCGATCGGGCAGGACGGCTGAACAGGTCCGCCACGGGCGTCCGTAACCGCCTCTTCCGGCAAGTGACTTGCCTTGGAGCGCACTCCAGCTCGTAGCTTCGGGGCATGACCACACAGCAGCACGGCATCAACTCGGGGTTCGGGGCCGACAGCACCGCGGGCCAGGTCCTGCGGGGCGTCGACCTCACCGGCAAGCTCGCCCTCGTGACCGGCGGCTACTCGGGACTGGGACTGGCCACGACGCGGGCGCTCGCCCAGGCGGGCGCCCGCGTCGTCGTCCCCGCCCGGCGCCCCTCCGCCGCCCGGCAGGCGGTGGAGGGCATCGACGGCGTGGAGGTCGAGGAACTGGAGCTGACAGACCTGGAGAGCGTACGGGCCTTCGCCGAGCGGTTCCTCGCCTCGGACCGCGGCCTCGACATCGTGATCAACAACGCCGGGATCATGGCCACCCCCGAGACCCGCGTCGGCCCCGGCTGGGAAGCCCAGTTCGCCACCAACCACCTGGGCCACTACGCGCTGGTCAACCGGCTCTGGCCCGCCCTCGCACGCGCGGGCGGGCGCGTGGTCTCGGTGTCCTCCAACGGGCACCAGTTCTCGGACGTCCGCTGGGACGACGTGCACTTCACGCAGGGATACGACAAGTGGCTGGCCTACGGGCAGGCCAAGACCGCCAACGCCCTGTTCGCGCTGCGGCTGGACGCGCTGGGCCAGGACGCCGGAGTGCGCGCGTTCTCGGTGCACCCGGGCACCATCTACACCCAGCTGGGCCGCCACCTGCCCCAGGACGAACTGACCGAGCTGACGACGACGATCGACGCCAGTGCGATCGGCAGGGCCTGGAAGACGCCCGTACAGGGGGCCGCGACGCAGGTGTGGGCGGCCACCTCCCCGCAACTGGCGGGCATGGGCGGCGTCTACTGCGAGGACTGCGACATCGCCGGACCGGCGGCCCCCGACGGCGTCATGGTCAGCGGTGTGCGCGCCTGGGCCGCCGACCCCGAGACGGCGGCCCGGCTGTGGGCGCTGTCCGCCGAACTCACCGGCGTCGACGCCTTCGCCGGGAGGTCCTGAGCGGGGCGGGGCGCCCGCCGCCCGCACGAGAGCGCGGCCGAGCCGTGGCTGGGCCCGCACCGCAGGCGGGCCCAGCCACCCTCCCGCCCTACGATCCGCCCATGACGATCACGTACGAGTGGCGCGGCGAATTCGACAACGGGACGGTCAACGCGCTGCACGCGGAGGCATTCGGCCACGCCGGCCTGCCCATCGACTGGCACGCGCAAGTCCACCGCCACAGCCTCGGCTGGGTCTGCGCCCGCGAGGACGGCAGCCTCGTCGGCTTCGTCAACGTCGCCTGGGACGGCGGCGTCCACGCCTTCGTCCTCGACACGATGGTCACGCGGGACCTGCGCGGGACCGGTGTCGGGACGCAGCTCGTCTCCGCCGCGGTGCGAGGCGCCCGCGCCGCGAAGTGCGAGTGGCTCCACGTCGACTTCGACGCGCACCTGCGCCCCTTCTACTTCGACGCCTGCGGCTTCACCATGACGGACGCGGGGCTCATCCAGCTGCACTGAACGAGCCGCCCCCTCCGCTGTCATCCGGCCGCGGGCTTCTCCGCCGCCTCGTCCGCCGCCTCGACGTCCACGCCGTAGCCGCGTGCGAGAGCGTCCAGCCCGTGGTCGAAACCCTGCCCGACCGCGCGGAAGCGCCAGACGTCGCCCCGCCGGTACAGCTCCGCGAGCAGCATCGTGCGCTCGGTGGTGGCCGCGTCCACCGCCGCTTGGGCGAGCGGTGCCGCACCTGAGTCGGGCCCGGTGGTGAGCTGGACGGCACCGACGTCGCCGAAGGTGGCGGCGCCGTCGATGGCAGCGGCGATCACGACCTTGCGCGCGGCGGGCGGCAGCGCACCCAGCCGTGCGGTCACGGTCTGCTCGGTCGGACCGTCGGTCAGCAGCCGTACCGTCCCGTCCGGGCTCTCGGGACCGCCGTAGAAGACGAAGTGCTCGTCCCGCGAGACCTGTTCGTCCTCGTCCACGATGAACGCGACGAGGTCGATCTCGCACGTGGTCTGCTGCGCCCAGGTCGCGCTGACGCTCCAGTGCGCACCGTGCGCCAGCTCCGGCAGGTCCACGACGCCGCCGCGCGGCAGCACGTGCGGGGCCTGCCGCAGGCCGCCCTCCGGGTGCGCCGGCGGACCGGCGACCGGCGCGTCCAGCCAGGCCGCTGCGTGGGTGGGGATCTCCAGCACGGCGACCCGGCGCGTACGGCGGTCGCCCTCCCCGCCGGGGAGCAGCACCACGTCGGTGACACTGGCGGACAGGTTGATCGCCGCCGCCCCGCCCAGCTCCACGATCCGCACGCGGGCCGCCGCCGCGGCCGGATGCGTGCCACCCAGTACGAGCACCCGCCGTCCGGCCAGCGGCCGTTGCCCGCCCCGCACCGCCTCCGCCGCGGGCGGGGCCGCCTGCGCGGGCACCGGCGCCTGCCCGCGCTCGGCCTGCCCCTTCCCCGCCTGCCCGTGCGGGGTGCCCGGCCGTACGTCCTCCAGCAGCCGCAGGAAGGCGGCCTCGTCGATGACGGGCACCCCCTCGGCCAGCGCGCGCCGCGCCTTCGCGGAGCCGGACGCGGGATCGTTGGTGACCAGCACGCCGGTGTGGCGGCTGACGCTGCTCATCACGTTCAGCCCGGCGGCCACCGACCGCGCGACCAGTTCCGCGCGCGAGAGCGCGGTCTCCCCGGTCAGCGCGACCTTCATCCCCTGCGTCAGCGCGCCGCCGGGCAGCACCAGCCGTCCGGGGTTGCGGTAGGCGCACGGCGTCTTGGGCGGCTGCGGTGTGAACTGCGGGTCCTGCCGGGGCGGACAGGTCACCAGCGGCAGCGGCAGATCCAGCCGTGCCGCCTCCCGCAGCGTGGCCCGCAGCACCCCGGCCAGCACCCGGGTGTCGTCCAGCGCGTCGTGTGCGCGGAGCTGGGGCACCCCGTAGTGGGCGGCCAGCGTGCCGAGGCGGAGGTTCTCGGTGGGCGGGTCCACCCGGCGGTTGAGCGCGAGGGTGCACAACCGCCGGGTGACCGGGAGCCAGGTCCGCGCGCGGGCGAACTCGTGGGCCAGGAAGTCGTAGTCGAACTGCGCGTTGTGGGCGACCAGTACCCGCCCCTCCAGCATCCCGGCGACCTGCGCGGCCACATGGTCGAAGGTGGGCGCGCCCGCGAGCACCTCCGACGTCAGCCCGTGCACGTGCACCGGGCCGGGGTCGCAGCCGGGGTCGAGCAGCGTCGAGAACTCCCCGGTCTGCTCGCCGTCCGGCCCGATGGTCACCACCGCCAGCGACAGCACCCGGTCCTGACGCGGCACCAGGCCCGAGGTCTCCACGTCGACCAGTGCCCAGTCGAGGCCGTAGTCGCGCGCGTCGGGCAGCTCGTGCGCGCCGGAGGAAGGAGAGGAGGAGACGAGACTCATGGCGGAAAGGATGAGGGGATATCCGCCCCTCCTTCAACCTGGATGACCATTTGTATCGCTATCTTCCTCGAACGGCCGGACCCGGGGCCCTCTCTGGGCGCCAGGTCACCAGGTCTTCCCGGCCTGCTCCCGGGTCGTGCGGTTGATCCGGTTGAAGAAGTTGGTCATCGCGATGTCCAGGATGATCGCGCACAACTGCTCCTCGGTGAAGTGCGCGGCGGCGGCCTCCCAGATCTCGTCCGTCACCCCCGGCGCCCCGTCCTGGAGGCGCGTGGCGGCCTCGGTCAGTGCGAGCGCCGCCCGTTCCGGATCGGTGAAGAAGGCTGTCTCGCGCCACGCGACCACGTGGTGCAGCCGTTCCTCGGTCTCGCCCTGCTTCCTCGCCGCATCGACCCCGGCGTACACGCACGGGCTGCAACCGTTGATCTGGCTGGCCCGCAGGTGGACCAGCGCGAGGACGCGCGGGTCGACGCCACCGGAGTGGATCACCTTGTTGAGCTGCTGTATCGCCGTGATCACCACGGGATTCGCCGCGTTCTTCATACGTGCTTCCATCGGTACTGCTCCTCAGTGGTTACCTGCGCCCGTCCGGGCCCGTCATCACCCATGACGGAGCAGAGCCGAGGAAGGTAACCACATGCACGAACCCAGCCCGACGGCCCCGGTGGCAGCGGCGTTCGAGGCCCAGCGAGACCGGCTGCGCGCGGTCGCGTACCGGATTCTCGGCTCGCACGCCGACGCCGAGGACGTGGTCCAGGAGGCATGGCTCCGCCTCTCCCGCCAGGACACGGCGGGCATCCACAACCTGGGCGGCTGGCTGACCACGGTCGTCGGCCGGATCGGCCTCGACGTCCTGCGGGCGCGCCAGGCCCGCCCGGAGGCGTCCTACGACGACCGGCTGCCCGAGCTGGTCGTCACTGCCGACGAGGGTCTGGCGCTGGACGACGACGTGGCTCGTGCCGACTCGGTGGAACGGGCGCTCCTCGTCGTCCTCGACGCGCTCGGGCCGAACGAGCGGCTGGCGTTCGTCCTGCACGATCTGTTCGCGGTGCCGTTCGGCGAGATCGGGCAGATCCTCGGCAAGTCCACCGCCGCCACGAAGATGCTCGCCAGCCGCGCCCGCAGGAAGGTGCGGGCGGCGGAGCGGCCGGCGGCAGGGGGGCGGGAGGAGCGGGAGCAGCGCGAGGTGCTCCAGGCCTTCCTGGCGGCGGCCCGGAGCGGCGACTTCGAGGGGCTGCTGCGGGTGCTGGACCCCGAGGTGAGGCTGACGGTCGACACCCCGGACGGCGAGGTCGTCGTCCTCGGCGCCACCAGGGTCGCCGCCGGCGCGCAACTCGCCGCGGGCGCCGCCGCACAGGGCCGTGCGGTGCGGGTCAACGGCCTGCCGGGCATCGCGTCCTGGCGCGAGGACGGCACTCCGGTCTCGGTCATCGCCTTCACCGTGACCGGCGGCCGCATCACCGCCATCGCGGCAGTGACCGACCCGGCCGGACTCGCGGCGATGGCCCTGCCCTGCCCGGACCGCCCCCCTGGGCGACGCCCGTAGCGCAGGGAGTGCGGGGCGCGGTGGCGCGGCGAACCCTTCGGGGCTGATGGCGGCGAAGCCCGGGTCTCACGTCTTCTTCACGTAGGTGAGGAAGACCGTGCCGCTGCCCAGCACCACGCTGTCGGTCAGTTCGTACAGCGTCGGGTCGAACGCGGTGCTGTGCGCGAACAACGGGATGCCCGAGCCGACCGTGAGCGGTGCGAACTTGATGACCAGCTGATCGATCTCGGGGCGGAGGACGCCGGCCAGTTCGCCGCCTCCGACCAGCCAGATGTCCTTGCCCTCCTCCTGCTTGAGTTCCCTGACCCTGGCCACCGGGTCGGTCGCGACGACCTCCACGGCCGGGTCGGCCGCCTCGGTCATGGAGCGGGAGAACACCAGGTGCCTCAAGTGCGGGTAGGCGTTGGGGACTCCGGCGTCCAGGCCGATCTGATAGGTCCTGCGGCCTTCGAGGACGGTGTCGAAGCAGGTGCCCTCGGCGGTGATGCCGAGCGCTTCCCTGGCGGGCCCGGGCAGGGTCTCCGGGTACTCGGCGACGAGGTGCTCGACGTAGTCCTGACCGACGGGCCAGAAGCCGTCGGGGCCCGTGGGGTCGGAGCCGTCGGGCCCGGCGATGTAGCCGTCGAGGGTCGAGGCGATGAAGTAGACGAGCTTTCGCAAGGGGTTCTCCTCGGTGACTGTGCCTGATGTACTGCGTGTGAAGTGGTTTGAACATAGTACTGCGCCTCCCGTAAAGTCAACGGAGTTCCCGCGAAGGAGAGGACCGAACCGATGAGGCAGAACCCGGCTCGCCGTACCGCCCTGCTCGACGCGGCGATCGAGGTGCTCGCGGCCGAGGGCTCGCGCGGCCTCACGCTCCGCGCCGTCGACGTCAAGGCGGAGGTGCCCACGGGCACGACGACGAACTACTTCGCCCACCGTGCCGACCTGCTGGCCCAGGTCATGGGGCGCATCCAGGAACGCCTGACCCCGGACGAGGCCGGCCTGGCCGTCACCATGCGGCAGGAGCCGTCCCGTGAGCTGGTTACCGTGCTGCTGCGGCAGACGCTGGAGCGGATGCGCGCCGACCGCAGCAGCCATCTGGCCCTGCTCGAACTGCGCCTGGAGGCCACCCGCAGGCCCGAACTCCACGCCGAGCTGACCCGCTTCTTCTCCGCGCAGCTCGACTCCAACATCGCCTTCCATCAAGGCGCGGGCCTGCCAGGTGACCGCATCGGCCTCGTGCTGCTCTACCTCGCCATGCTCGGCATGGTCGTGGACGACCTGACGGTGCCCGACCTCCTCGCGCCGTTCTCCGTGGACGTGCTGATCGAGACGCTGGTCGCGCGCGTCCTGCCTGACTGACCGGCCTCCTCCTCGGCCTGGCCGGCCGGGGGCCCGGCGGCAGGGCTACCGCCGGGTGTCCACGGGGACGACCGTCACCAGGGCCGTGGCCGGGATGCGGAGGCGGCGGCCGGTGCGCAGGACCAGCACCGTGGCCGCGCCGCCCGTCGCGTAGCGCTCCATGCGGGTGTCCGCGATCTCGCTCCAGCAGCCGCCGATGCACACCCGGTCCCCGCGCCGTACCCGGAACGCGGAGCGCTGCTGTGCGTCACCGGCCATCGTCGCGCCACCCCTCGTCCGTCCGCCCGCGCTTCGGGAGGTCCGGCGGATGCGCCCGGGCGGCCTCGTACGGGCCGTTGCGTCGACTCACTCTTCAGTTGTCGGCCGGAGCGCCCCCGAGATTGAGCCCTGGGCCGCCGCGGTGCGGCGACGGCCGCTCGCGCGGGCAGGAGCGCCCGGCTGGCTGTGACTTGCGTCACGTCCGATCATGGGGCGCAGGGGTGTCCCGTCCTTGTGGGTGAGTACGACGACGAACGGAGACGTCATGAGAATCCTGATCGCCGGGGCGTCCGGCGCCATCGGCACCCACCTCGTCACCCAGCTGGTGGCGCGCGGCCACGAGGTCGTCGGTACGACGCGCACACCGGCCAAGACCGGCGCGCTGCGGGCGCTGGGCGCCGAACCGGTCGTCGTCGAGGCGCTCGACCCCGACTCGGTGGCCGCGGCCGTGGCGAAGGCCGAGCCCGAGGTGCTCGTCCACCAGCTGACCGCGCTCACCGGGCCGCTGAAGGTCAAGGAGGCGAAGCGGATGGCGGCGGCCACCAACAGGCTGCGCACCGAGGGGACCGACCACCTGCTGGCCGCCGCCCGCGCGGTGGGCGTGCGCAAGTTCGTGGCGCAGGGCAACGCGATGTGGATGGAGCGCGCAGGCGGGCCGGTCGTCGACGAGAGCGGCCGTATCGAGCCGAACCCGCCCGCGGACGCCGAGGAGGCGGTGGCCGCGCTGCGTCACGTGGAGGACGCGGTGACCGGCATCTCCTGGGCGGAGGGCATCGTGCTGCGCTACGGCGCGTTCTACGGCCCCGGGACCAGCATCAGCGCCGCGCCGGACGCGGTGATGAGCGAGCAGGTCCGCAAGCGGAAGATCCCGATCGTGGGCGGCGGTGCCGGAGTGTGGTCGCTGGTGCACATCGCGGACGCCGCGTCGGCCACTGTCGCGGCCGTCGAGCGCGGCACACCGGGGATCTACCACGCGGCCGACGACGACCCGGTGCCCGTCGGCGAGTGGCTGCCCTACCTCGCCCGGACGCTCGGCGCCAAACCCCCGCTCCGCGTGCCGGGCTGGCTCGTCCGCCCGCTGGCCGGGAAGGCCGCGGTGGACATGATGACGCGGGCCCCGGGCATCTCCACCGAGAAGACCAAGCGTGCACTGGACTGGGCGCCGCAGTGGCCGAGTTGGCGCACGGGATTCACCGACGGAATGAGCTGACCCGACATGTCCGCCTCGGAGCTGTACGGCGACCTGCGCCCGCGCGCCTTCGCCCTCGCCTACCAGATGCTCGGCAGCGTCACCGAGGCCGAGGACGTGGTGCAGGAGGCGTTCCTGCGGCTGCACCGGACGCAGCAGGGCGGCGAGACGATCGCCTCCCCGCAGGCGTACGTCGCCACCCTGGTCACCCGGATCGCCATCGACCAGCTGCGCTCGGCACGGGTGCGGCGGGAGCGGTACGTCGGCGAGTGGCTCCCGGAGCCCCTGGTCACCGGGCCGACCCCGGCCGAACACGCCGAAACCGCCGACTCGCTGTCGCTGGCCTTCCTGGTGCTGCTGGAGAGCCTGACACCGCACCAGCGGGCCGCGTTCCTGCTCCGGGAGGTGTTCGAGTATCCGTACGCGGAGGTCGCGGAGATCATCGGCACCAGGGTGGACAGCACGCGGCACCTGGTCGCGCGGGCCCGCGGCCACCTCCGCCGGCGCCGACCCCGATACCACGCCTCACGGGGGCAGCGACAGGAGCTGGCCCGGCGCTTCTTCGCCGCCGCCCAACAGGGCGACCTGCCCGCGCTCGAGGCGCTGCTGGCCCAGGACGTGGCCCTGCACGCCGACGGCGGCGGCAAGGTCCCGGCACTGGGGCAGACCGTCAACGGGCGCCGGCGCGTGGCACGGACCTTCCGCGCCGGGACATCCGCGCTCGTACGCCAGGACGGCCGCTTCCAGCTCACCGAGGTCAACGGCCAGCCCGGCGCCCTGGCGTTCGACGCGCGGGGGCGGCTGATCGGGGTCCTGGGCCTCGACATCGCCGACGGCCTGGTCCAGTCGATCCACTCCGTGGTCAACCCCGACAAACTCCACCACGTCGGCCCCACCGCCGACTTCACCCCCCGAGCCCACCCGCCCCGCTGCCCGGACCCCGGCGGCACCGCGTGAACGCCACCACCTCTCCGCCCGCGGGACGCCGTCGATGACGGCGCGGGTGGAACTGGAGTTGCGGCACTACGGGCGCGCGGAGGCCGCCGGGGTCCGGGAGCTGCTCCTCGATGTGCATGACGAGGTCTACGCCGGCAGTGACGATCCGCTCGCCGGACGCGAGCCGTTCGCCGGGTTCGTCGACCACTGGTCGGCGCACGAGGCGTTCGCGTGCGTCGTCGCCTACGGGGGCGGGGAGCCGGTCGGCTACGCCTACGGTGCGCCCCTGAGCCCGTCCACCACCTGGTGGGCGAAGGTCTCCCCGCCGTTGCCGGAGGCGTTCACGGCGGAGAGCGGCATGCGGACCTTCGCCCTGTCGGAGCTGATGGTGCGGGCGCCGTGGCGCGGTACGGGCGCGGCCCGCCGCATCCACGACGCGCTTCTCGGCTCCAGGCCGGAGCAGCGGTCCACGCTGCTGGTGCACGCGGCCCACAGCAAGGTGCGGGCGCTGTACGAGGGTTGGGGATACCGGGCGGTGGGCGAGGTAACGCCGTTCGAGGGCGCCCCGCTGCTGCGGGCCATGGTGCGGGAAGCGCGCCGCTGACCCGGGCACCGCCCGGTGCGGGACCGTACGCACTCACACCGCGACCGGGGCCCTGATGGCCGGGTGGTGCTGGTAGCCGCGCACCTCCAGGTCGGTGTAGGCGTAGCCGAAGAGCGAGTCGGCCCGGCGCAGACGCAGTTCGGGGAAGTTGAAGGGCTCACGCGCGAGCTGCCGGCTGACCTGCTCGACGTGGTTGTCGTAGATGTGGCAGTCGCCGCCCGTCCAGACGAAGTCGCCCGGTTCGAGGTCGGCTTGCTGCGCCACCATGTGCGTGAGCAGCGCATAGCTGGCGATGTTGAACGGGACGCCGAGGAAGAGGTCCGCGCTGCGCTGGTACAGCTGGCAGGAGAGCCGTCCGTCGGCGACGTAGAACTGGAAGAAGGCGTGGCACGGAGGGAGCGCCATCCTGGACAGTTCGGCGACGTTCCAGGCGGAGACGACCATACGGCGCGAGTCCGGGTCGTGGCGCAGGGTGTCGAGGACGTCGCTGATCTGGTCGACGTGCCTGCCGTCCGGGGTGGGCCAGGTGCGCCACTGTGCGCCGTAGACCGGGCCGAGTTCGCCGTTCGCGTCGGCCCACTCGTCCCAGATGGTGACGCCGTGCTCGCGCAGCCAGGTGACGTTCGAGTCGCCCCGGAGGAACCACAGCAGTTCGTACACGATGGATCTGAGATGCACCTTCTTGGTGGTGACCAGCGGAAACCCCTGCGTGAGGTCGTAGCGCAGCTGGTGCCCGAAGAGGCTTCGGGTGCCGGTGCCCGTCCGATCGGCCTTGGCCGCTCCGGAGGTGAGCACCAGCCGCAACAGGTCTTCGTACTGGGTGTCCGCCACAGCCGTCGAGTCTACTGATGGCCTCGCCTCCGGTGGGTGCCGTGACCCTGGCCGGGGCGGTGGCTCATTCCGTCTCGTGCCGGGCGAGGGCTACGTCGACGGGGAGGATGCGATCCCCCTCGCGCTCCGGGCAGGCGGGGGCGCGCGCGGTGGCCAGCCAGGGAGACGTCCCGCTGCGGCCCGGGAAGGTGCCCGACGGGAGGCCCCACGTCGTGGCTCCGGACGCAGCCGCCTTGGAGTGGTGCCCCGATTCCCCGACGGCGAACCCCTTCCACGCCGTAGGCTGTCACCCGGTCCGACTACTTCAGCGACAACGTCCTGACCTGCACTGATGCACTACCGCCGGACTGCTGCAAAACCCGCCCCGAGAGCCCCTTACCGGGCGACGCTGACCAGCGACTTTACCCTCGTGCCGTCATCAACCCTGGAGGGTTCGCAACGCTAACTGTGCCGGTGGAGATGCCAGATGTGCGGACGCCGTCATCAACCCCGCGCAGCTGACCCAAGCCGCGTAACCCCACCTGTCACCTCAAACTGCAGCAGACCCGGCGGGACGTGCAAGGTGCCCCGCTCGACTTGCTTGACCCAACTCGGGGACATGCCGAGCAGACCTGCGAGGACGGGACGGGTCATGCCACGCCGGGTGCGGAGGATCTGCATGCGCTGGCCGAATGCCAGCGCCCCGATGTCCGTGCTCTCAGGCATGCTGCCCCCTCGTTCCGTGGTCGCCCTCAGAAACGGTACGCCTGGCTCGCAGTTGGGGGGTAGCGATCGGTCCGCCGTCACCGGCGGATGCGGGATCTTCGCGGCCCCGGGCCTATATCGTCGGACTGGCGCGCACGCATCGGGCGTTGAGCTGATGACCCGGCTGGTCATCCCCATCCAGGAGAGCACCACATGACCACGGTAGAAGGCATCGACGTGCGCGGTACGCAGCACTGCGAGACGACGGCTGCGGGGGTGCTGCTGCGGCACCAGGGGATCGATCTGTCCGAGCCCATGCTCTTCGGTCTCGGTTCCGGCCTGTCCTTCATCTACTGGGACAGCAAGGCCATGGACTTCCCCTTCCTCGGAGGACGGGTCAAGCCCTTCGAGCTGACCAGGAACCTGGCCGCCAGGCTCGGGCTGGACCTCGTGGTCCAGGAGACCACTTCGGCCCGCAAGGCGTGGGCGAACGTGGTGGCGCCGATCGACGCCGGCCGCCCCGTCGCGTTGCAGCTCGACAGCTACCACCTGGACTACTTCGGGGAGAAGGCCCATTTCGGCGGCCATGTCGTCGCCATGTACGGCTACGACGACCACGACGCGCACCTGGTGGACACCGAGCAGCAAGGCGGAGCGGTCTCCACCAGCCTGGCCAGTCTGGCCCAGGCCAGGGCCGCGCGCGGCCCGATGGCCGCCAGGCACCGGTCCTTCATGCTCACCGCTCCGCCGAACCCGCCTTCCCCGCGGGACCGGATCGTCCCCGCCGTCACCGCCTGCGCCGACGCCTTCCTCCACCCGCCCATCGCCAACTTGGGGCACCGCGGCGTCGAGAAGGCCGCCAAGCTGGTGCCCACCTGGCTGCGGCGTACCGACGACCCGCGGCGGGACTTCCCGCAGGCCGCCCTCCTGATGGAGAAGGCCGGCACCGGCGGCGCCCTGTTCCGCAACCTCTACCGCGACTTCCTCGCCGAGTGCGACGAACTGCTCGACAGTGGCCACCTGCGTACCGGACACCGGCTGTACGCCGAGGCAGCCGTCCTGTGGACGGAGGTCGCGGCCTTGATCGCCGAGGCCGGTACGTCGGGCGAAGAGCAGCACCTCGTACGGGCGGGCGCCGCACTCCGCGAGCTGTCGCGCGTCGAGCGCGAGGCCATGCAGGCGCTGAACCGCCTGGGGCGCTGAGCGGGCGTCCGCGCAGCGCGTCCGTCCAGCCGCCCTTCCGCCCGTCCGCTCGCTCCGGGCAGGGCGGCCGGGCCCTCGGTCGCCCCCGCGCGCGGTCGGCGACGTCCCCTGCGGCGCACGTCCTTGGCGGTACGCAGGACCACCGCCCGTTCCGTACCGCGGAGGTGGGAGTTGGCCAGGCCGGTCCGCTCACGGACTTCACCCGGCTCGCCCAGCCCCCGCGCGTGCTCCCGGTCGTTCAGCACGGTGAGATCCGCAGGAACGGAGTGCCGACATGCGCGCGCTGAAGACGACCTCGCCGGGGGCGGCCCAGGGCCGTGGCTTCGTGGACCGGGCCATGGCGGGGATGGAGCGGGTCGGCAACCGGCTGCCGCATCCGGCGCTGCTGTTCTCCGGGCTGCTGGTGATCGTCTGCGGCGTCTCCACCCTCCTCGCCGCCCTCGGCGCGTCCGTCACGGTCCCCGGGGAGGGCGAGACCCTTGAGGTGAGGGGCGCGTTCACCGGCGAGGGTGTCGTGTGGATGCTGGAGAACTTCATCCCCAACTTCACCGGTTTTCCCGCCCTGGGCTCCGTGCTGCTGATGATGGCGGCGGTCGGTGTCGCGGAGCGGACGGGGCTGCTGGAGACCGCCGTACGGGCCTCGCTCGCGCGGGCGCCGCGCGCGGTGCTGCCGTATCTGGTCGCCTTCGTGGCCTGCCAGGGTCATCTGATGGGTGACGTGGCGATCCTGGTGATGCCGCCGCTGGCGGCGCTCGTCTTCCGCGGTGCGGGACGCCATCCGGTCGCGGGGCTGATCGGCGGGTTCGCCTGCGTGTGCGCGGGATACGCGGCGGGTTTCACCATCGGGGCGCTGGACGCGCTCTACGTCGGCATCACGCAGGAGTCGGCCGCCGTGCTGCCCCAGGGCGCCAGTGTGCCCACCCACATGCTGATCAACTACTTCTACACGGCCGCGGCCAGCACCGTGCTCGCGGTGGTCGGCGGCTTCGTCATCGCGCGGGTGCTGGAGCCGCGCCTGCCCCCGCCGCGGCAGCAGACGGGGGAGCACACGGGGGAGCCGTCGGCGGACGGCGAGGACGCGGGCGCGGGAGCCCTGCCCGCCACCGGGGTCACCCCCGTGCAGATGCGCGGGCTGCGCCGCGCCCTGTGGGCCGTCTCCGTGTACGCGGCCGCCGTCGCCACCGGCTGGCTGCTGCCCGGCAGCCCGCTGCGCGGCACGGGCGGGGCGCTGGTCCCCTCGCCGGTGCTGGACGGGGTGGTGCCGCTGCTCTTCGTCGCGTTCGTGCTGGCGGGGACGGTCTACGGCGTCACGGTGAGGACCCTGACCCAGACGGACGACGTGCCGCGCATGATGGCCGAGGCGGTCACCGGGATGTCCGCGTACATCATCCTGATCCTGGTCATCTCGCAGGTCATCGGGGTGTTCACCTGGTCGAACCTCGGCCTGCTGCTCGCGGTTCGCAGCGCCGCGCTGCTGGAGGCGGCGGGGCTGACGGGGTACGCGGGGCTGGTCGTGTTCGTGCTGCTGGTCTGCGTGCTGAACCTGCTGATCACCTCCGGGTCCGCACTGTGGTCGCTGATGGCCCCGGTGTTCGTGCCGGCCTTCATGCTGCTGGGCATGCAGCCGGCCGCCACCCAGGCGGCGTTCCGCATCGGCGACTCGGCGACGCAGCTGGTCACGCCGATGAACCCGTACGTCTTCCTGCTGCTGGTGGTGCTGCGCGGCTACGAGCCGGGCGCCCAGCTGGGGACGCTGCTCTCCCGGCTGGTGGTGTTCGTGCCGCCGTTCCTGGTGGCCTGGCTGCTGGTGCTGGGCGTCTTCTACGGCCTGGACCTTCCGCTGGGGCCCGGCGCGGACATCCGGATGCCGTAGGCCGCGTCCGGCGCCGCAGTGAACGCCGCAGGTCCGGGGGTGCGGGGGCCTGGGTACCCGGTTCGGGCAATGCCGGGGAGCCGAAGACTGCCGGGTACGGGAAGTGCGCGCGAGCCGGTGCGGCTGCCAGGCTGCTGCGTGCGGACTGGCTCCCTCCGCACCGCAGCAGCCTGATGGCCAGGGCAGCCGCCACCGGGTCATCCCGGTCACCGACGACGGGGGTTCCGTGTACGAAGAGGGCAGGCACCAGGGCGGGCGTTCCGGTTCCCGCAGGTCGCTGCCGGGGGTGGACTCGGGGCGCTTCGAGGCCGGTACGCCCCGTGTGATCGACTCCGCTCCGCTGGACCGGCTGCTGAGGGCATGGAACGGCCCGGACGGCGGCGCGGGCGCGGGCGCGGGTACGAGCACGGGCGCGGGCACGGGCGCGAACGGCCGGGCGGGCGCCGGCGCGAACGGCCCGGACGGCGCCGCCCCCTCCGTGCGCGCGCCCGAACTCGCGCTGGCCGAGGACGAGGTGGACGGCCCCGTCCACCTCGTCCGGCTGGTGGCGGCGATGGACCTGGCGGCCCGGCGTACGGGCGGCAGCCTGGCCAGCGTCACGGACACCGCCGAGGTCACCAGGGTGTGCGGCGGCGCGCTCCACCACCTGGTGGAACTCCTGCACGGCAGCGGGCTGCGGGCCGCCACCGAGGCGGCCCGCGGCATAGGCGGCCCGTCCCGGCTGGCCGTGCTGCGCGCGCTGCGCCCCTACTGGCAGGGGCCCGCGTCCCTGCGGGCGCTGGCCGGGCCGATCGACGACGGCACCGTCACCCGGCGGAAGGGCCCCTTCCGCTCCTGACGCGCGGCGAGCGGCCCACGGCGCGCGGCCCACGGCAGGCGGCCCACGGCGTCCGCGGGCGTCCGCGGTCAGGAGCAGCAGCCGCCCGCGGCCGGGCCGGCGCCCCCGGCGTCGTCGAAGAGCCCGGAGCCGCCGCACACCCCGGTCTCGGCGAGGACCAACTCGACGCGCGCGGCGGCCTCGTGGTCCCCCGCGAGGGCGGCGGCGATGGAGCGGACCTGCTCGTACCCGGTCAGGGCGAGGAAGGTGGGGGCGCGGCCGTAGCTCTTCATGCCGGCCAGGTAGACGTCCGGCTCGGGGTGGGACAGCTCGCGGGCGCCGTGCGGGTAGACGGTGCCGCAGGAGTGCTGGTTGGGGTCGATCAGCGGGGCCAGCTTGGTCGGGGCCTGGAGGCGTTCGTCCAGTGCGAGGCGCAGCTCGGCGGTGAGGGACAGGTCGGGTCGCAGGCCGGTGAGCGCGATGACCTCGTCGACCGGGTCGAGGCGGCGGCCGTCCTCGCCGACCAGCACCAACTGCTCGCCCGCGGGCTCCAGGGCGGTGGTGCGGAAGCCGGTGACCGCCTCCACGTGCCCGGCGGTGACCGCTGCTTTGGCGGCGAGGCCGAGCGCGCCGCGGGCCGGGAGCTGGTCGGCCTCGCCGCCGCCGAACGTGGCGCCGCTGATGCCGCGCCGCAGCAGCCAGACGGCCCGCGTGCCCGGTACCTCCTCGGCGAGGGCGGCCAGTTGGGCGAGGACGGTGAACGCGGAGGCGCCGGAGCCGGCCACGGCGGTCCGCCGTCCCGCGTAACGGGCGCGTACGGCCGGGTCGTCCAGGTCCGGGATGCGGTACGAGATCCGGTCGGCCGCGGCGTGCTCGCCCTGGGCGGGGAGCCCGTCGGCGCCGAGCGGGCCCGGGGTGGACCAGGTGCCCGAGGCGTCGACGACGGCGCGGGCGGTGAGGCGTTCGGTGCTGCCGTCGGGGTGGCTGACGTGGACGGTGAAGGGCTGCTTCGCGCGGTCGGCGTCCACGACGCGGTCGCGGCCGAGGCGGGAGACGCCGGTCACCGTCGAGTCGTAGCGCACCTTCTCGCCCAGGGCGTCGGCGAGGGGCTGGAGGTAGTCGTCGGCCCAGTCCGCGCCGGAGGGGTAGGCGGTGGCGTCGGGGGCCGTCCAGCCGGTGGGGGCCAGCAGCTTCTCGGCGGCGGGGTCGACCAGCTCGGACCAGGTGGAGAAGAGACGTACGTGGCCCCAGGCGCGTACGGCGGTCGCGGCGCGGGGCCCGGCCTCCAGGACCAGGGGCTCGATGCCGCGCGCGGCGAGCTGGGCGGCGGCGGCCAGGCCGATGGGACCGGCTCCGATCACCACGGTGGGCGGGTCGGCGGCGACGTTCACGGTGAGTCTCCTGTGCTTCGGCGTTCATCGATGGCTTGAGCTGTCAGCATCGCACCTGTATCGATGAGCGTCAACATAGACATTCATCTAAGCAGAACCTCGGCTGCTGTGCCGCCCCGGTGCCGTGACCAGCGAGTCGGGGCGGAATCTCCGGCGCCAGGCCAGAGAGACGTACACCAAGGCGACCAGCACGGGCACCTCGATGAGCGGGCCGACCACCCCGGCGAGCGCCTGCCCGCTGGTCACGCCGAAGGTGGCGATGGCGACGGCGATGGCCAGTTCGAAGTTGTTGCCCGCGGCGGTGAACGCCAGCGTGGCGGTGCGGTCGTAGGCCAGTCCGATCGCCTTCCCCAGGGCGAAGGAGCCGAACCACATGACGGCGAAGTAGACCAGCAGCGGCAGCGCGATGCGGACCACGTCGAGCGGCCGGGAAGTGATCGTCTCCCCTTGGAGGGCGAAGAGGAGCACGATGGTGAACAGCAGTCCGTACAGCGCGAACGGCCCGATCCGAGGGAGGAAGGTGCCCTCGTACGCCTCCCGGCCCATCGACCTCTCCCCGAGGCGCCGGGTCAGGAATCCGGCCAGCAGTGGGACACCGAGGAAGACGGCGACGTTCAGCGCGATCTTCGCCATGGAGATGTCGAGCCGCTCGCCCTCGCCCAGGCCCAGCAGGCCAGGCAGCAGGTCGAGGTAGAACCAGCTGAGCAGGCCGAAGAGGAGTACCTGGAAGAGGGAGTTGAGTGCGACCAGCACGGCGGCGGCCTCGCGGTCGCCGCAGGAGAGGTCGTTCCAGATGACGACCATGGCGATGCAGCGGGCGAGCCCGACGACGATCAGCCCGGTGCGGTACTCGGGCAGGTCGGCGAGGAAGAGCCAGGCGAGCGCGAACATCACGGCGGGGCCGACCAGCCAGTTGATCACCAGCGAGGAGGCCATCAGCTTCCGGTCGCCGGTGACCGCCTTCACGCTGTCGTAGCGGACCTTGGCCAGCACCGGGTACATCATGATCAGCAGGCCGAGGGCGATCGGGAGCGAGATGCCGCCGAACTCGACTGCGGCCAGCGCGTCGTCCAGCCCGGGGGTCAGGCGGCCCAGGCCCAGGCCGAACGCCATCGCGGCGAGAATCCACACGGCGAGGAAGCGGTCGAGGGTGGAGAGCCGGGCGAGGGCGCCCGCCTCGGCCGGTCCGTCGGCGGGGGCACCCCCGGCGGGGTGGCGAGCGAGGTCCGTCCTGGTCACGGGCATGGCCTCTTCCGGCCGGCGCAGGCAGTCGCCCGGGCGGCCTCGGCCAGCGTCGTGAACGAGCCCGCAAGCGCGGCGAGGCCCTCCGGGCGCAGTCTGTAATAAGTGAACCGGCCGCACGGCTCGGTCTCCACGACTCCCGCCTCGCGCAGCACGCGCAGATGGTTGGACAGATTGGTCTGGCGCGCGCCGGTCTCCTCCACGAGGTGGGTCGTGCAGAGCGTCTCGCGGGCGAGCAGAGTCACGATCTTGAGCCTGAGCGGATCGGCCAGCACGCGGACGAGGTCGGCGTGCTGCGGAGTGATCAGATCAGTCTTGGCTGAAGTCAGCATGTGCTGATACTTTCACATCAGCGCGGCATGACATCAGTGGGGCGTGACGCCTGCCGCTGCTGTGGTGCTGCCCGCGCGGCCCCGGCCCGGGCCGTCCGGCCGCCGACGAAGGAGACCGCCATGTCCGAGAAGCCGATGGTGAAGCCCTCCGTGCTCTTCGTGTGCGTGCACAACGCCGGGCGTTCCCAGATGGCCGCCGCCTGGCTGACGCGGCTGGCCGGAGACCGGGTGGAGGTGCGGTCGGCCGGCTCGGACCCTGCCGACCGCGTCAACCCCGCCGTGGTGGAGGCGATGCGCGAGGTGGGCGTCGACCTGAGCGCCGAGGCCCCGAAGGTGCTGACGGCGGAGGCCGTACGTGCTGCGGACGTGTGCGTGACCATGGGCTGCGGAGACGCCTGCCCGGTCTTCCCCGGCAAGCGCTACCTCGATTGGCGGCTGACGGACCCGGCCGGGCTGGGTGTCGAGGCCGTACGGCCCGTCCGGGACGAGATCAGGGCCCGCGTCGAGCAGCTGATCGCCGAGCTCGTGCCGGGAACACCCGCCGCTCCGGAGCCGTAACCGGCGGTGGAAACCGGCTGCTTCGAGGACGGCGGCCACTCCTGGGCGAGGGGGCCGAGCAGGACCTCGTCGAGGAACTCGCCCCTGACCCAGGTCGGGGAGCGGCGAGTCCTTCGGCCCGGACCCTGGGCCCGATCTTGCCGCCCTTCGGCATGTGAGCTTCCTGTCCCACCGGGCAGGCGGGCGGCAAGCCGATGCGCGGTGCCCCCGGCCGGGAGCCGGGGGCACCGCGCGTCCGATTGCGCTTCTGCGGGCGTCAGCCGGTGAAGCCCGCCGTGATGGAGGTGTACTGGAAGTTGGGGCGGTCGCGGTTGACCGCCCAGAAGGCGAGGCGGCCGATGTGGTTGCTGTTGGCCCAGTCGCGGATCTGCGTCCAGATCTGCGGGGTGGTGATCTCGCCCGTGTCGCTCCGGCCGTTCATGCCGGAGAGGCCGATACGGCCGTACGCCTCGGCGTCCGTCCACCCGTAGGTGGACTTGAGCTTGTCCTTGAGGCCCTCGGCCGCCTGCACGGTGCTGCCGTACATGTCGGCGTTGCCGCCGAAGTTGAACGGCATGATCGTGAAGTTGTCGATGTCCGCCTGGAGGGCTTCGGACTGCTCGATGAGGCGGTCGCCCCAGGAGTTGGGGCCGGTGTTGAGGGTCGGGAAGGTGAGGATCGTCTTGATGCCCGGGTTGTCCCGCTTGACGATCTTCAACGCCTGGAGAATCCGGTCCTGGACGGCCGGGTCCTCGAACTCGTCGGTGTTCTCGATGTCGACGTCGATCACCTTGAGGTCGTAGGCGTCGATCACCTTCTGGTACGCGCCGGCCAGGGCCTCCGGGGTGGCGCAGTTGGGGCCGAGCTTGTTGCCGCTCCAGCCTCCGATGGAGGGGACGATGTCGCCGCCCGCCGCGCGGATGGCGGCGATGGCGGCCTCGTCCGAGCCGCCGGTCAGCGGGCGCTGGCTGTCCCACGCGGGGTTGCAGCCGCCCTTGGCGAGGATGAACGCCATCGTGAACGCCTTGATGCCGGTGTCGTTCATGACCTGGGTGGGGCTGGGCGGGTTGCCCCAGCCGAGGTAGAGGTAGGGCGCGGCCTGGGTGAAGTCCGGGCCGAGTGCGCCGTCTTCGTCGGTGGTGGCGCCGATCGCCGGCGCGGTGAGTGTGCCGAGGACGGCGACCAGGGCCGTGCTCAGGCACGCGATCAGGCGGTTTCGGGTACGCACGTGACCTCCCGGTGGGGGTGACGGGATGGTGCGGGGCGGGGGTGGCGATGCCGAGCGGATTGGTCTGGACTTTTCAAGGGGGAGTGAAGTCCATAGTCATGACCGCGTCAACGGCGTGGGCGCGGACGTCCGGAAATGGCGCGAGCCGGTGTACGGGTCGAAGGCGGTACGGCCCTCCCGTGGCCGGGCGGGTTCACGAGGTGAACTCCCCGGCCGCGGGCGGGCGTACGGGCGCGATGTCAGTCGAGGACCGCGACCGCCTCCACCTCCACCAGGTGCTCGGGTATGTGGAGGGCCGCGACACCCAGCAGCGTGGCCGGGGGCGCCGGGGTGGTGCCCAGCTTCGCCGCCGCCCGGGCGACCCCCGCCAGGAACAGCGGGAGCTTGTCGGGCGTCCAGTCGACGACGTAGACGGTGAGCTTGGCGACGTCGCCGAAGGAGCCGCCGACCCCGGCCAGGGCCGTGCCGATGTTGAGGTAGCACTGTTCGACCTGCGCTGCCAGGTCACCTTCGCCGACGGTGACCCCCGCCGCGTCCCAGGCGACCTGCCCGGCGATGAAGACCTGCTTCGAACCCGTCGCGACGGAGACCTGCCGGTAGGCGTCGATCTCCGGCAGTCCGCCGGGGTTCACCAGGGTGATGGCCATGCTGCCCGCCTCCTCTTCAGGGGAGCCCGCGAAGGCTCGCCGGTCACTGCGGACCGAGGTGCCCCCGGTCTCTTGTGGTGACTGGGAAACCGTAGGAGAGTGAACGCTGACATGGAAGAACGCACTTTCCGGTGACAGGGGAACCTCATGGTGACCAAGCAGTTCAGCGGCTTGCCGGAGGATGCGGACCTGACGCGCGCGGACTCGCTGGCGCGCGAGATCTTCTCGGACGTCGCCAACAAGTGGGCGCTCCTGATCATCGACGCGCTGGGCCCGCGCACTCTGCGCTTCAGCGAGGTGCGGCACGAGGTCGAGGGCATCAGCCACAAGATGCTCACCCAGAACCTGCGCATGCTGGAGCGCAACGGCCTGGTCGAGCGGGAGGTGTACCCCATCGTGCCGCCGCGGGTCGAGTACACCCTCACCGGGCCGGGCCGCGCGCTGCGCGAGACCGTCCACAGCATGTGCGACTGGACGCAGCGCCATCTCGGCCACATCGAGTCCGCGCGCCGCCGCTTCGGCTCCTGACCCGCGCGGTGAACGGCCCCCGGCGGGTCCCGGCGGGTCTCAGCGGCGGCAGAACTCGGTCACCACGACAGCGTCCTCCAGCCCCTGTTCGCCCCAGTCGCCGTTGCGGTTCATGGTCAGGACGTGCCGGCCGTCCGCGGAGGCCGCCGTACGGCTCGCGGAGCCGGGGATCATGCCGCCGTGGCCCCAGACCCAGCACCCCTCGGCGAGCTTGAAGTGCCGGATGCCGAGGCCGTAGAAGTCCTCGGGGCCGCCGTGGCCCTTGTCACCGTCGACGGAGACCTGGTCGAGCAGCTGCCGCTGCTGGGCGGCGGGCAGCAGGTCGCCGCCCAGCAGGGCGGCGAGGAAGGTGGTCACGTCGCCGACGGTCGAGATCATCTCTCCGGCGGAGAAGGCCACCGTGGGGCTGAACTCGGTGACGTCGCGCACCTTGGCCTGCGGCCCGTCCTCGAAGAGCGTGGAGTAGTGCGTCGCGTGCGGCCAGGGGAGTCGGGGGGTGGACTCGGGGACGCTGGTGCCGCGCAGGTCCAGCGGCTCGATGAGGAGCCGTTCGACCGCCTTCTTGTAGCTGTGGCCGTAGGCCCTCTCGATGATCATTCCGGCCAGGACGTAGTTGGTGTCGGAGTAGTCCCACGCGCCGGGTCGGCCGGGCCTGCTGCCCTGCTCGGGCTGGAAGTTCGGCGGGTGGGCGAGCGCGATGTCCACCAGCTCCTGGGGGGTCCACCGGAGGTAGCGGTTCGCCTCGAACGCGTCCCCGGCGTACTTGGCGCGGAAGCCCGCGTCCGTGTTGTAGTCGAAGATTCCGCTCGTGTGGTTGAGGAGGTGGCGCACGGTGATGTGCTCGGGCCGGTAGCCCGCGCCGCGCACCACGCCCGGCAGCCACTTCTCCACGCTGTCGTCGAGCGACAGCTTCCCCCTGGCCTCGAGCTTGAGCAGCACCGTGGCGGTGAAGGTCTTTGTCAGGCTGGCGATGCGGAACTTCTCGCGGGTGGTGCGGGGTTGCCCGGTGGCGAGGTCGCGGATGCCCGCCCGGCCGCGCCACACCTCGTCGCCGTGCCGCACCTGGGCGATGGCGCCCGGCGTGCCCTGCCGCACGATCTCGGACAGGGCCTCCTGGGTTCTCGTGTGCGAACCGGAGGGCTGGCGGCCGGAGTCGGCCAGCGCCGGGGTGGCGGCGGCGAGCGCACCCGCGGCGGTGAGGACGGTGAACAGGCGGCGTGCTAAGGGAAGAAGGCTCATAGGGAGAGCTGACCAGCTACGCGGCAGCCGCACCATCGGGATCTTCCCGGAGAGGGCCCGCAGAGTGACTCGGGGGTGCGTCAGGGGCGCGGCTCCCCGGTGTCGGGGATGACGCGCCACATCCTCCTCTGATGGCGTTACGTGCCGGAAGGGGAGCGCCGAGTACTGTGTACGCGCCCTCTTGACGGGGCCCGGACAATGACTATGGTCTAGACCAAGCCCAACTCGCGGACCTCGATTGCCAGTTCGCAGCCGACCAGCGGAACGGTGCCGCACGGCTGCACCTCCCTCACCACTGGCCACGTGTGTCTTCACAGACCCCCCATTCACCCCACTCGACGAGACCGCGCGGCGACGCGGGTGCTTGGCCGCACCCGCACCCTCGGCGGTGGTCTCGCCAACGAAGGAGTAGGCATGAACGTGAAGCGAAAGCTGGCCATGGTGGTAGGAGCCGGGATCGCCCCGCTCATCGCGGTGAGCCTCCCGGGCACGCTGGCGGGTGCGCACGGCCACGTGACCTCGCCGTCGAGCCGCCAGGACCAGTGCGCCAGAGGCGTCGTCCAGTGCGGCCAGATCAAGTGGGAGCCCTACAGCGTCGAGGGGCCGAAGGGCCTCAAGAGCTGCCACGGCGGCATCGGCCGGTTCGCCGACCTGAACGACGACAGCAAGAACTGGCAGGTCAGCCGAGTCTCCAGCAGCACCACCTTCAACTGGAAGCTCAAGGTCCGGCACGCCACCAGCACCTGGCAGTACTTCGTCGGAGGCCAGAAGGTCGCGGAGTTCAACGACGGCGGCAGGATGCCCGCGAGCAGCGTCAGCCACCAGGTGGACTTCGGCGGCATCACCGGCAAGCAGAAGGTGCTCGCCGTCTGGAACGTCGCTGACACGCAGATGGCCTTCTACTCCTGCATCGACGTGAACATCGGCGGCTAGGGGGTGTTTCGAAAGTAGCGCCGCGGGCCAGGCGGGACTTTCGAAACACGCCCGAGGACCACCCGTACGTCGGCGGCGCACGGGGGCGCGGTCCCCGGTCTCCCTCCGGCGGCGGTGAGCGTGCGCGGACGGCCCGGGGCGTCGCAGGTCAGCCGGAGCGCGGCGGCCTGCGTCACCCCGGGCCCGAAGTCTTGAATGTACGCGATCACCATGGGATGTTTGTCTAGACCATTGCCCCGCAGGATGAGAGGCGCCTTCGTGAGGCCCACCCCCCAACTCGCCGCGCTGAGCACCGTCGCCTGCCTGCTGGCCCTGGCCGCCTGCGGCTCCTCCGACGACGGTGACACCGAAGCCCCCTCCGTGCCGGCCGATGTGACCGCCGACGTCAGCAGCTCCACGTCGGTGCACGTCATGTGGAGCCGCTCCGCCGACACCGGGGAGGTCAAGCGCTACGAGGTGTACCGGAACGGCAAGAAGATCAAGAACGTGCCGGCCGACAGCCACATGGTCGACATCACCGGGCTCAAGCCGTCGGTCTCCTACAAGTTCTCCGTACGGGCGCGGGACGCCGCCGGGAACGTCTCGAGGCGCAGCTCCGCCGTCTCCGTCACCACCCCCTCCGCGGCGGCCGACGACACCAAGCCGCCCACCCGTCCCACCGGGCTCGAGGGCCGGACGGACGGACCGAGTTCGGCCACGCTCACCTGGAAGAAGTCCAAGGACGACCATGAGGTCACCTCCTACGACATCTACCAGAAGGGGACCAAGATCCACAGTGTGAGCGGCACCAAGACCACCGCCTCCGTCACCACGCTGCGCCCCGGTACCCGCTACAGCTTCACGCTCAAGGCACGGGACGCCGCCGACAACGCCTCCGCGGAGAGTACGGCCGTCACCGTGACCACCAAGGCGGCACCTGAGGGCGCCACCCGCGCCGAACTGCCGACGGACCTCCAGGCGACGGCGCGCAGCGTGAAGGGCGCCTACGAACTCGACCTGGTCTGGAACGCGCCGAAGGCGGACGGCACCATCAGCGAGTACGAGGTGTACGTCGACGGGAAGTTCGGCTCCAAGCTCGTCCTCGGCGAGTCGGCGCCCAAGGACACCGGCACCCTCAGCCTCCCCATGGGAAAGAAGTCCGGCGTCACCTACGCCGTCAAGGTGCGGGCGAAACTCCCCGACGGCAACTGGGGCCCCTTCACCGAAGAGGTCGAGGTGACCACGAAGAAGTAGCACGAGGCCCGCCCGGCCCCGCGCCGGAGGGGGTACGCGTGCTCGATCCGAGGTGGGTCTTCATGGCCGCGGCACTCGGCCTGGCCGGCAGCGCCCGCTACGCGTGGGCCACCTGGCGCGGCCAGGCGCGCCCCAACCTCGTGACGTGGTCGCTGTGGGCCGCCGCCCCGCTGATCGGCTTCCTCGCCCAACTCGACGCGGGCGTGGGCCTGTCCGCCGTCCCGACGCTCACGGCGGGGCTCGGCCCCCTCACGGTGGTCGCCGCCGGCCTGCTCGCCCGGCACAACTTCGCGCGGCTGGGCGCCTTCGACGCGGTCTGCGGGGCCGTCGCGGCGCTCGCGCTCGGCGTCTGGCTCGGGCTCGGCCAGGCGCCGCTGGCCGTCTGCTTCGCCGTGGCCTACATGCTCGCCGTGTGCGCACTCCTCACCGGCATCGTGTCCGTACGACGGCGGGCAGCCCGGCACGGGTAGCACGCTGCCCCGGCCGCAGGTCGGTCGGCAAAGCCAGTTCTCGCGCCCCACCTCACAGAGTGGCCCCCTGATTCGTCATAACGGTGCGACTTCACGACCGTGCGTCGGCACTCGGAACTAGGGGATGATCATGGCAGCACAGAGCGCGGCCCAGCCGACCGGTGACCCGAGGAGGTGGCTGGTCCTCGCGGTCATCTGCTGCGCCTACCTCATGGTCGGCCTCGATCTGACGGTGATGAACCTCGCGCTACCCTCGGCGCAGGACGACCTGGGGTTCACGGACGCCGACCGGCAGTGGATCGTGACCGCGTACGCGCTGCCGTTCGGCAGCCTGCTGCTGTTCTGCGGGCGGCTGTCCGACATCATCGGCAGGAAGCAGGCGTTCCTGACCGGGCTGGTCGGCTTCGCGGTCGCCTCGGCGGCCGGCGGCGCCGCGGGCAACTTCGAGGTGCTGGTGACCGCCCGTGCCTTCCAGGGCGTCTTCGCCGCGCTGCTGTCGCCCGCCTGCCTGGCCCTGCTGGCCACCACGTTCTCCGACCCAAAGGAGCGCGGCAAGGCGTTCGGGATCTTCGGCGGGGTCGTGGCCAGCGGCGGCGGCCTGGGGCTGATCCTGGGCGGCGCGCTGACCTCCGGCCTCGGCTGGCGCTGGTGCATGTACGTCAACCTGGTCTTCGCCGTGCCCGCGGTCATCGGCGGCGCGCTGCTGCTGACCCGGCAGCCCCGGGCGGGCGCCCGGATGGACATCCCGGGAGTGGTGGCCGCGTCGGGCGGGCTGTTCTGCGTGGTCTACGGCTTCTCCCACGCGGAGGAGAGCTGGAGCCAGCCCTCGACGTGGGGCTTCCTCGTACTCGGCGCCGCACTGCTGCTCGGGTTCGTCCTGTGGCAGACGCGCGCCGCGCATCCGCTGCTGCCGCCGCGAATCGTCCTCGACCGCAACCGGGGTGGCGCCTACCTCACGGTACTGGTCGTCGGCATCGCCTTCTTCGGCATGCTGCTGTTCCTCGTCTACCTCATGCAGACCACCCTGGACTACTCGGCGATCCAGTCGGGCGTGGCGCTGCTGCCGATGGTCGCGGGCACCGCCCTGGCGACCAGTCTGGGCGGCATGAAGCTGATGCCGCGCTCCGGCCCCAGGCCGCTGGTCACCACGGGCCTGCTGGCCGGCGCGGCCGGAATGACCTGGCTGACCCGGATCGACGTGAACTCCACGTACGCGGACGGGCTGCTCGGGCCGACCCTCCTGATCGGTCTCGGCCTGGGGCTGATCTACGCCGCCGCGCTGAACACCGGCACCTCCGGAGTGGCACCCCAGGACGCGGGTGTCGCCTCGGCGTGCCTGAGCACCGGCCAGCAGCTCGGCGGCGCCATCGGCACCGCGCTGCTCAACACCCTCGCCGCCACCGCCGTCACCGACTGGCTGGACGGCAACGTGCGGGGCAGGCCGTCGCCGGAGCAGCTCCGCCTCGCCGCGATCGACAGCTACGTCACGGTGTTCTGGTGGTGCGCTGCGGCCCTGGCGCTCGGCGCCGTCATGTCCGCGCTGCTGCTGCGCGGCGGCCCCCTGCCCCAGCCCGCAGCGGCAACCGGGAGGAAGCCGGCCTCGCACACGACGAGGCAACGCGCCTGAGGACCGGTCCGCCCCGGTCCACCTCCATGCGAGATCATGCGCTGAGCCCGTGATCGTGTTCGTGGGCGGGGTTCGACCGTGGATCGATCCGGGGGCCGACGTCTTTTCGGCGCGATCACCGAGAATCATTGCCCAGCAACAGAGGACGCGCACATGTTCAGGGATCTGACGGCGCTCGCCGTCCCCACCGGATGGATGATGCTGTTCAACAACTTCGTCCGCTTCGAGGAAGACGAAGAGCTTTCCGACGACGACCTGGATCTGTATCTGACGCAGGACATCCTCGCCATGCGGCTGATGTCCTCGGCTTCCGACGGGTGTGTGGAAAGGGAGGGGGCGCTCAGGATCTTCCTGGGGTGGTACCCCGACATGGACCGTGCAGGGCGGTACCGGCTGGACCTGTCCAGGAATGGCGCCGTCGACGAGTTCGCGCAGTTCGAGAGCCGCAGTCCCCACGTCATCCGAAGCGCGCTGGAACAGTGTCTCGTGCTCGGCGCACGAGGGGCGGAGGACGACGAGATCACCCACGCTCTCGACAAGCTCGCTTGACGTACCTCCAGCAAAGTCCGGGCGCCGCCGGGCGCTTGTTTGTCCGCCAAGAACTTGACCGACACGACACCCCTCCGAAGATCGACAACCGATCCGCGAAGACTGTGCCCACGAATCACCCCAGGCAAAGGAGCCGCTCGGCGGGGGAAAGGCTTAGCACACGTTCTCGCATGGATGTTCCTCGACCCCGAGTTCACTTCCGTGGTCGATGGCGTGCAGCGCGTCGGTGATGTGGGCTTGCTGGTAGGGAAGTTGGCGGGTTGTGACCCAGGTGTGGCGTGAGGGTGCGTCGCGCAGGGCTGCGGCTCGGTCGGTGGTGAGGGTGCCGCCGTCCAGGATGAGGAGGGATCGCAACCGCACGGGGATCGTCTGCAGGGCTCTGCTCAAGAGCGGGCCGTGATGGCGCGGCAGGTGGCCAGCAGCTCCTCATCGTTGGAGATGCTACGGAAGCTGCCGCTGCGGCGTAGGAGCGTGAGCTCTTCGCGGACCCGGGGGAGGGCCGGCCGGGCAGCCGGTCCCATGCGGTTCAGGCAGGCGAGGACGTGGTTGGATGTCGCGTCGTTCTTTGCCCAGGCCGTCAGGAGCGTCTCCACCACGGCAGACGCCTCAGCGTCGCCGCCGATATCCCACAGGGCGGCTGCGGCGTAGACCCGGGTCCACTCGTGGCCCGCCGTCAGCATCTTCCGCAGACGGGGCAGCGCGGGTGCGGCAGTCTGTCCGATCCGCCCCAGGACCTCGGCCGCCTCGCTCTGTTTGTGGGTGTCAAGGAGCTCAACCAGCCGTGGCACGACGCCGGCCGCATCGCCTTCCAATTCCCACAGTGCCGCGGTCGCGGCCGCCCGGACGTGGAGGTCCTGTGCGTCGGCCAACGGGCGAACCACCTCCAGAGCGAAGGCGGAATCAGGGCCGAAGGAGGCCAGTGCGTTCAGAGCGGGGACGGCCGTATGCCACTGCTCCTGGCGAACCGCCGCCGTAACTGCACTGGCGAGCGTTGGTGCAGCCGCCGGATCAGCCAGCTCTTCCAGGGCGGACGTCAGAGCGCCTGCGCTCATCGCCTGCGACGAGTCCGAGAAGTCCACCTCCGCCAAGAGCTTCGACAGCCTCGGCGTGAGGTCACCGGCCGCCTCGCGCAAGTGACCGGCCACCTGCACGGCACGCCAGGCATCGGTGCCCTCGTCCAGCGCCGTCAGCACACTGGGCAGCGCCCGCAGATCCCCCAGGCCTGCCAGCGCCCTGACGGCTTCCTGGTGGGCGCGGCGGACCAGCCGCTCCCGGACCGCCCACACGCGCGGCCCATGTTCCGTGCGGGCCAACTCGACGTAGGAGGCGAGGGACTCCCGGGCCGGCTCGCTCACAGGCCCCAGGGACCCGAGAACCTCCGCCGCCGCGGCGGAGGTGTACGCGTCTTCGGGCAGGAGGCAGCCCGCGAGCAGCACCACAAGACCGGTGTGATCCCCCCGCCACTGGCCGATCAGCTCCTGGGCCATGCCGATCGCGTCGTAGCGCACGGCAGGGTCCGCGCTGCACAACTGCTCGGTGAGCACAGCGGTGCGCTCAAGCACACGATCGCCCAGCAGCGTGTGCAGGGCACTCAGCACAGGAGTCGTCGGTGCGTGAACCTGGTCCTGCCGTTCCAGGTCCTCGAACGCCGCGGCGATCTGCGGCGGCACGCCCGGAGCAGGTGTCGAGCCCGCAGCAACACCCTGCTCCGCCCCGGCCCGGCAGGACGCGTCGTCATCCCGGCCGGTCTCGCCCGGTGTGATCTCCCGGAGCAGGCCGACCGCCGCCGGTACAACAGCGTCGCCGATCTCCCCCGGTGTGCACCGAGCCCGGTGCACGAGAGCAGCGAGCCGGACCTCGGGTGCTTCTGTCGTGTCACCGGCCAGAGCCTGAAGCCAGCTGGAGGCCGTACCGTGTACGGCCGCATCCTGCAGCGCCACTGTGGCCACCGTCCTCACGATGAGCAGCCGCTCCACCATGCCGCTTCCGGGAAGCAGACCGCGCAGGACCTCCACTGCCTGTGCGCTGCCGCCGAGGAAGAGTCCGAGGCCCTCGATCGCGGGCCGCCGCACCAGCTGATCGTGGTCCGTCACCCAGCGGACGAAGGCCTCGGCGCGCTCACCTATCGCTGCCAAGGCATCCACATGGGCTCTGGATTCGGTGCCGTCCGGCGTGAAGTAGACCGCCTCGGGATCCATGTCCAGGCACAGCCGGCCGATGCTGAGCAGCAGCCCGATGATCGAGGCGCGGTCAGGGGACTCGGGGCTGTCGGCCATCTCGAAGAGGAATGGCAGGCTTGCCACGGTGCAGGGGTAGACATCCCCCTGATGGAGCGCCGCAGAGTAGAAGTGGCTGAAAGCCTCGTCCCGGAAACCGGGGTCCGCCGAGGCCATCCCTCGCAGCCAGCTGGGAACGTCGCTTGCCGGACCATAGGCGTGGCGCATCGACTCCCAGTCCACGCCGTCGATTTGATTGATCATCATGCTGGCAACTATGCCGTACAGCACAGGCACCACCCTGGAGTCGGCAACTCATCACACCAGGCCAGCACCCAAGCTCCGAACCGAACGACGAGCCGGTTCCGGGCCTCTGGCGCGATGCAGGCCAGCTCTCTCAACCCGCCCCCCTCGGCTGGTGGATGCGGTTCTTGCGCATCCTAGGACCACGTTCCGTACACGTCCCATAACATTTCAACCGTCACAGAGTGTGAAGAGTGGCCTCGCTGAACCCAGCCAACACAGCACTCAGGACTAACGACGGTTGCCAATCTCGACCCTGATTTCGTTTCCGTGGTCGATGGCGTGGAGGGCGGCGGTGATGTGGGCTTGCCGGTGGGGGAGTTGGCGGGGTGCCATCCAGGTGTGGCGCGTGGGTGCGCCCCGTAGCGTCGCCACTTCGTCGGTGGTGAGGGTGCCGCCGTCCAGGGTGAGGAGGATGGCTCCTGCCGGGTTCTGCGTGAGGCCGACGAGGTGCGTCAGGGGTGGCGTGAGTCCGGTCTGTTCCTCCAGTTGCCGTGCGGCGGTGCGGGTGACGGGTTCTGCGGGGGGTACCTCGCCGCCGGGCAGCTGCCATCCGTCGCGGTCGACCATGAGCACGGCCCCGGCGGGGTCGCGCACGATGACGAGCACGCCGACGCGCCAGGAAGTGTCGCGCGCCCTCATCCTCCCGCCTCCCCGGTGAGGGGGGTGGTGTGCCAGGGGCGGCGGATGACCTCCCGGAAGACGGTGTGCGTGGGCAGCCGTCCGCTGTGCTCCACGGCCCAGCGCTGCGCTGCGGCGAAGTCCCCGTACGCCGCCGAGGACTTCGCACACACGGCGCACTGCATCGCGTGCGTGACCGGCTCCGCGTCCGGATGGTGATCGGGCGTACAGCGCCACTCGCGCGGCGGCTCGGCTGGCGGCGCGGGACTGTCCAGGGGGACGTTGACCAGCAGCCGGTAGGTGATGCCGCCCTCGAAGAAGAGCAGCTTGTCCCCGCCCGGCAACGCCCGCAGATTCCGCACCACGCGCGGGGCGCCGTAGACGCGGACGGTGTCCCCGATATGCACGGTCTGCGCGGTCACCACCGCCTCCACCCGGTTGTAGCGGCGGGTCACCGTGCCTCCTGCGCGCAGGTCAGCAGCCAGGCGCAGTCCCGCGCCAGCAGCTGCACCCGCACATGCGCCGCGAGCGGTCCGCGTGCGGGTGGCTGGGCGAGCTGGGCACGGATCATCTCCAGCCTGGTGCGCCGCTGCCACCAATCGGGCGAACGGCGGGGAAGGGCTTCGGCGGCAACCTCTGCCGCAGGCAGTATCGCCACCACATACCCCCGCACCTCCCCCTCCAACACCGCCAACTCAGGCCCTGCCGGAGCGGTCAACGAGGCCAACGCCCGATCCACGGCAGCACGCACCGAAGCGGCAGCAGTTGGTGTGGCGGTCACCGGACGGCCTCCGCACCGAAGGCCGCGCCGACAGCGTGAGCGAGCGCAGCGTGCAGGGCGTCCGGGTCAGTCAACTGCCGCTCCAGAGCGGGCCCCAGCACCCACTGAGGACCGATGGCCGAGGTGTGCGGCAGCGCGGACCAGCCCGTGTCCGTGCCGAGGGGCGCCAGACAGAACTGGGGAGGGGTGTGGGGGGCGCGGATCAACGTCCCGGACTGATCACCGAGTAGCACTGACGCCTGTTCTGCTACGACATCCGGTTCCTTGGGCAGATGCCGCCGGGAGCGGTTGACGGATGCGGATTGTCCGATGTCTGTCATGCCGCACAGCTTCACCGCTGCGCGCTGCGCTGGGAGTAGCCAAACTGTGGGCCAACCGACTTCTACGCGAAGGCGGTTGATTCAATCTCTGCGAGGAGCATCCGGAGCGTCAGGGAGTGTTTCTCGACCGGCAGTCGGTCCAGGGCCGCTCGGGCGTACCGTTTCCCGCCGTGCTGGTCTCCGGCGCGTGCCATCATCAGGCCCCGGTGCAGCTCCAGATGCGTGGCGAACCGGGGCAGTTCGGCGGGCAGTTCGGCGGCGGCGGCGTCCTGCGCCTCCACCGCACCCCGCTCCTCACCCAGGCGGGCGAGCAGCAGGGACAGGAACACCTGCTGCCGCCAGTACGGCACGGCGTAGTCGGACGCCTGGTCATGCGACCCGGCGAGATCGTGGACGCGCCGCCCTTCGTCGGCCAGCCGCAGCGCGCCCAGCCGGTCCCCGCGCAGTGCCGCGACATGGGCGCCGCCCATCAGGGCGTTCAGCCTGCCCAGCGAGGGCTGATCGGAGATCTCCAGTGCCTCACACGCCAGCTTCTCCGCGACCGGCAGCGCCGCACCCTCGTAGCCCAGGGCGATGACAGCGCGGCCACGCACCCAGACACGCGTGTCCGTGTCCCCCGAACGGTCCGCAGCCTGCGCCGCCATGCGGTACCAGCTCACGGCCTTCACCCCGTCCGAGCCGGGGAAGGTCTTTGCGAACAAGGTCATGAGCTTCGCCGCGACCGCCCACAGTTCGGGACGGTCGGCCTGCCGCTGGAGCAGGACCAATTCCCCGGCGAGCCGCCGCTGGATGTCGGCGGCGCCCATCGTCATGTAGTCGTGCCCGTACGCGTCCAGCTTGGCGCGCCACTCGTCCACGTTCGGAGCCTGGCCACGAAGGGCGGCAGCGAACCCTTCCTGTATCAGATCGCTCGCGACGACCGGCGCTATGGCGGTGGCGGCGAGGTCGGTCACGAAGGCACGACGGTGCACGGGTGATGCCTCCAGCATCTGTACGGGGACCTGCAAGGCGGCGGCGATGAGCCGCAACGTCCTCGAACGCGGGCGGCGTTTTCCGCATTCCCATCGCGAGATGTCCCATCGCGTGTAGGCCTGGCCGGAGACTGCGCACAGCTCTTCGGCCAGGCGGGCCTGGGACCACTGGGCAGCGAGGCGCAGCTCCGTGATGGCCGCGCCGATCGTGCTGTGGCGCGCAGCGGCGGCAGAGTTGGCGCTCTGGTGGTCCATGGCCTTGCTCCTAGCCTGTCGGGTGGCTTTCCCCAGGCTACGACGCAGGCCCACTGTCCGTGGTCGAGTGACCACGACCACCAAGAGCGTAGTGGGCCTGCGCACCCCGCCAGGAGCGGACTCATCTGCTCGTGCCTCAGATTCGGCGCGCCAGATAGCCCCACCGGTCAGCCAACCGCCCCGTCCCCGAACAGGCGCACCTGTCGGGCATCCGTGGAGAACGGCCCCACGGCACCTGATTCGTGCTGGTGCCGGCGAGGATGGTGGCCGCGCCCTCGGACTGTGGGCCGTAGCGTCGTACGGCCTCAGCCGTCCGTGCGTCGGTAGGTGTTGATCAGGACTCCGGTGGTGGAAGCCTTCGTGTCGACGAGCTTGAGCTGCCGAGGCGGGCGGGCTTCGGTGAAGAGCTGTTTGCCGGGGCCGAGGATCAGGGGGAAGACCAGCAGACGGTACTCGTCGATCAGGTCGTGCCGGGCGAGGGTGGGGATGAGCCCGCCGCTGCCCAGCACCAGGATGTCGGAGTCCGCGTGCTTCTTGATCTCGGCGACCTCCGCGGCCACGTCGGCGCCGAGCACGGTGGAGTTCGCCCACTCGGGGTGGGTGAGCGTGCGGGAGGCCACGTACTTGGGCATGGCGTTCATCGCTGCCACCGCGGGGTCACCCATGTCGGCGTAGGGCCAGGTGGACGCGAAGATCTCGTACGTCCGCCTGCCCAGCAGCAGCGCCCCGGCCTGGGAGGTGGCGTCGCTCATGAACTTCTCGACCGCCTCGTCGACGTAGGGCATGACCCATCCGCCCTGGTCGAAGCCGCCGTCCCGGTCCTCGTCGGGGGAGAGGACCGATTGGATGACGCCATCGAGGGACATGAAGTTGACTACGGCGAGAGTTCCCATGCGCGCTGCTCCTGTCAGGGGTGTTTTCCTTGTCGCCGTGCAGACTGCCTGGGCGAGGAGAAATCATCGGTCCGGCGACAGGAATTCGCTGTGTGCCGGAGTCGCTACCGTCCGCCGTCGGATGGGTCAGCGCGTACGCCCGTAGTCGATGGCCCGCGCGGTCGGCCTGTCGGACGCGGGGCGGGCCGCGCTGGAGGCGCAGCGGGCCCGGCCGCGAGCGGCCGGGCCCGCTGCGCTGGCTCAGGCGGCGCGGGCCGGGGCGCCCGGGTCGACGGGGTGGGCGGCCAGGGCCTGCACGGTGACGTCCATCCAGGGCCAGACCGGCAGCGAGGAGATGATCGCGTGCAGCTCGGTGGGGTCGGCGGCCCGCCACAGCCCCCAGTTCTCGGTCCGGCCCGGCACGCGCCACATCCGCACGAGGTGCCCCGCCGTGGCGAGTTCTGCGGCCCGCAGGCGCTCGGCCTCCGAGACGGACTCCTTGTGCTCGGGGTCCATGGTCTCGGGCCAGTTGATCTGGATGTTGACGAGGAATTCCATCTGACGTCCTGACGGTGAAGGTGGTGTACGGGGAGCGGGGGCCGCGCGCGGCGCGGGGGTCAGCCGCCGAACGGGTCCGCCGGGGTGCCGTGCTCCGTGACGATCGACTTGGTCTGGAGGAACTCGGCGACGGCCTCCACACCGTTCTCCCGGCCGAGGCCGGACTGCTTGTAGCCGCCGAACGGGACGCTCCAGTGCAGCTGCCGGTAGGTGTTCACCCAGACCACGCCCGCCTCCAGGCGGCGCGCCACCCGGTGCGCACGCGCCGCGTCGCGCGTCCAGAACCCGGCGGCCAGCCCGTATTCGAGGGAGTTGGCGAGCGCCACCGCCTCGTCCTCGGTGTCGAAGGGGTGGACGGTCACGACGGGACCGAAGATCTCCTCACGGCAGACCGCCGACTCCGGGTCCGCGTCGACCAGCACCGTCGGCTCGAACCAGAAGCCGCCCTCCGCGCCCTCCACGTTCGCCCGCCGGCCGCCCACGAGCGCCTTCGCGCCCTGCGCCAGCGCGCCGTCGACGTAGGACTCGATCCGGGCCAGCGCCTCGGCGGAGGCCACCGGGCCGACGTGCGTGTCCGGGTCGCGCGGATCGCCCACCCGCAGCCGCCCGACCGCGTCGGCGTACCGCTGGAGGAACTCCTGATAGACCTCGCGCTGTACGAGGACGCGGGAGCCCGCCACACAGGTCTGCCCCGCCGCCGAGAACGCGCCCTGCCGGGCGGCGACCACGGCGCCGTCCAGGTCGGCGTCGGCGAAGACGAGGTGCGCGGACTTGCCGCCCGCCTCGCACACGTACCGCTTCATCCGGGAGGCGGCCTGGGCCCCGAGCACCCGCGCGACGTCGGTGCTTCCGGTGAAGGTCACCATCGCCACGTCCTCGTGCTCGACGAGCCGCCGCCCCTCCTCCGCGCCGCCGATCACGACGCTGACGACGCCGGGCGGCAGCCCCGCCTCCAGCGCCAGTTCGGCCAGGCGGACGGAGGACGCGGGGGCCTGCGGCGGCGGCTTGAGGATCACCGTGTTGCCCGCGGCCAGAGCCGGGGCGAGCTTCCAGGAGCCGAGCGAGAGCGCCCCGTTGAAGGGTGTGAGCGCGGCGACCACGCCCAGCGGCTCGTGGGTGATCAGCGCGTCGGCGGTGCCGCTGAGGGGCCGGGAGGTGTGCTCCAGGGTCTCGGCGGCGGCGGCGAAGTACCGGTACCAGCGGGCCAGCGCGCCGACCTCGCCCCGGGTGGCCGCCAGGGGCTTGCCGTTGGCCAGGCTCTCCAGCTGCGCCAACTCCTCGGTGTGGGCGACCAGTACGTCCCCCAGCCGGTGGAGCAGGTCGGCCCGCGCGTGTTGGGGCAGCCGGCTCCAGTCGGGGAACGCGCCCCGCGCACCGGCGACGGCGTCCTCGACGGCGTCCGGGTCCTGGTGGGCGTGCGCCCAGACAGCTCCCGTCGACGGGTCGGTCAACGGCACGGCGCTGCCTGCTGGTTCGCGGCGGCGGCCCCCGGTGTGGGAGGTGTACTCCGCGGGCGGGGAGGCGGAGGTCACGGAGGTCATGGTGTGGTGGTCCTTTCCGCGGACAGGGCGTCGCGTACGGCGGTGGAGTCGTGGTGGTGGCAGGCCACGGTGTGCGTGGTGCCCGCGATCGCGACCTCGGGGGGCGGATCGCCCTCGCGGCATTCGCCGGTGGCGAACGGGCACGACCGCTGGAACCGGCAGCCGGGCAGCGGAGCCGCCGGGTCCGGCGGTTCCGCACGGGTCCCGGTCTCGCTCCGGAGACCGGGGGACCGGGGGTCGGGCAGCGGCACCGCCCCCAGCAGCGCGTGGGTGTACGGATGGCGCGGCGCGGAGAACAGCTCGTCACAGGGCGCGCTCTCCATGATCCGGCCGCCGTACATGACGATGACGTGGTCGGAGATGTGCCGCACGACGCTCATGTCGTGCGAGATGAAGAGGAAGCTCACCTCGCTGTCGCGGCGCAGGTCCTTGAGCAGGTTGACGATCTGGCCCTGGATGCTGACGTCGAGGGCGGAGACGATCTCGTCGCAGACCACGAAGCGGGGCTCGACCGCCAGCGCGCGGGCGATGGCCGCGCGCTGGCGCTGGCCGCCGGAGAGTTCGAACGGGTAGCGGTCGGCCAGCTCGGGCCGGATGCCGACCTTCCCGAGCAGCTCCTCGACCCGGTCGCCGACCCCCTCGCGCGGCACCGTCCGGTGCACGGTGAGCACCTCGCGCAGCATCGCCCGCACGGTCATCCGCGGGTTGAGGCTGGCGTACGGGTCCTGGTAGACGATCTGCGCGAGCCGGGGGAGCGCCCCCTCGCCGCGCAGCTCCCGCAACTCGCGCCCGTGGATGGCCACTTCGCCCGAGGTGAGGGGGGAGAGGCCGAGCAGGGCCCGCCCGGTGGTGGTCTTCCCGCTGCCGCTCTCCCCGACGATGGTGACGATGCTGCGGGCGGGCACGGTGAAGGAGACTCCGTCCACGGCGCGCGCCTTGCCGGTGACGCGGCGCAGCACGCCCGTACGCAGGGGGAAGTGGACCTTCAGGTCCCGGACGACGACGGCGTCGGGCGGCGCGGCGCCCGGGGGCTCCGCGGCCGGCGCCGCAGGATCGGTGGCAGGTGCCGGGTCGGTGGCAGGTGCCGGGTCGGTGGGCAGGGGCTCGGCGTTCACGCGCGCTCACCGCCCGCGCCCGGCGCCGCGGCTGCCACGGCTGCCTCGGTGTAGGGACAGCGCACCAGATGCGCGCCGCCGGGCTCGGTGTCCTGTCCCGCCGCGCCGAAGGGGGGCCGCAGCTCGGGGACGGACTCCTCGCACTCCGGACGCGCCACGGAACACCGCGGCTGGAAGGCGCAGCCGGGCGGCGGGGCCGCGGGGTCGGGCGGGAAGCCGGGGATCGCGGGCAGCCGGTCCACGCGCGTGCGGTCCATGCGGGGAATCGACTCCATCAGCGCCCGGGTGTAGGGGTGGGCGGGGGTGTCGAAGAGCGCGGTGGTCGGCGCCGTCTCCACGATCCGGCCCGCGTACATCACCGCGATCCGGTCCGTGATCCCCGCGACGACCCCCAGGTCGTGCGTGATGAGGATGAGTGCCATCCGCAGCTCCCGGCGGAGCCGGTCGATGAGCTGGAGGACCTGCGACTGGATGGTGACGTCGAGCGCGGTGGTCGGCTCGTCGGCGATGAGGACCTTGGGGTCGCGGCTGATGGCCATGGCGATCAGGACGCGCTGCCGCATGCCGCCGGAGAGTTCGTGCGGATAGCTGCGCAGCCGCTCCCGCGCGCCGGGCAGGCCGACGAGGTCGAGGAGTTCGGCGCAGCGGGCGGCTGCCGCGCGGCGGCTGAACCCGTCGTAGCGGATGAGCGGCTCGGCCATCTGCGTGCCGATCCTCATGGCGGGGTTGAGCGCGGAGAGGGCGTCCTGCGAGACGAGTCCGATGCCGGAGCCTCGTACCTCGCGCATCCGGCGGGGGCTGAGGGTGGTGAGGTCCTGGCCGTCGAAGTCCACGCGGCCCGAGATGTCCACTCCGCTGCGGGCGAGCATCCGGAGCACGGCCAGCATGGTCTGGCTCTTGCCGCAGCCGGACTCGCCGACGACGCCGAGCGACTCACCTGCCGCCACCCGGAACGACACGTCGCGGACGGTCTCCAAGGGGGCGTCTCGGCCCTCGTCCTGGCCGCCGTAGGCGACCCTGAGCTGTTCCACTTCCAGAATGGTCACGGTGATTCCCTCCTTCCAGAGCCCTGACGCGGCTCTACGCCAGTTTGATCTTCGGGTTGAAGTACGCCTGCAAGATGTCGACCAGGAAGTTGATCAGCACGAACGCGACGGCGATCACCAGAATCCCGCCCTGCACGAGAGGGATGTCCCGGGTCGAGATGGCCTGGTGGAGGGCGAGTCCGATGCCTGGCCAGGAGAACACCGTCTCGGTGAGCACCGCCCCGCTGAGCAGGAACCCGGCCTGGAGGCCGACGACGGTGATCACGGACGGCATCGCGTTCGGCAGCACGTGCCGCACGATCACCCGGAACTCGCCGACACCGCGCGAGCGCGCCGTCCGTACGTAGTCGTTGCCGATCACCTCCAGGACCGCGGAGCGGGTCATCCGGGCGATGACCGCGAGCGACCAGGCGGCGAGGGTGATGACGGGCAGCACCATGTGCGCGGCGACGTCGAACGCCCCGCCACCGCCCCCGATCGCGGTCATGCCGGTCGCGGGGAGCAGCGGCATCTGGAGCGAGAAGACGACGATCAGCACCAGGCCGAACCAGAACGACGGCACGGAGTTGAGGAAGAGCACCCCGACGGTGAGCCCGCGGTCACGCGCCGAACCCGGCTTCTGCGCGGCCCAGGTGCCGATCGCGATACCCAGCACGGCCGCCACCACGATCGCCGTGCCGGACAGCAGCAGCGTGTTGAGCAGCCGGTCCGAGAGCACCTCGGAGACGGGCCGGCCGAAGGAGAGCGAACGGCCGAGGTCGCCGCTGAAGAGGTTGCCGAGATAGGTGAAGTAGCGCGAGACCGCCGGTTCGTCCAGACCCAGGTCCTCCCGGAGGGCCTGGCGGTCCTCCTCTGAGGCGCTGGGGCCCAGCAGGGCGCTCGCCTGGTCGCCGGGGATGATCTGGCCGAGGCCGAAGGTGGCGATGGTCACCCCGAGGACGACGGGGAGCATCTGCAGGGCGCGGCGCAGGGTGAAGGTCAGCATGCCGAATCTCCAGGACTGTTCATGACCGGCTCCACCGGGCCCGTAGCGTCCGCTTGCCGCCGCGCGCGGTACGGGACTGCTGGGAGCGCGGGTCGAGGCGGTCGCGGATGCCGTCACCCAGCAGGTTGAAGCCGACGGCCAGGACGACGATCGCCAGACCGGGGATGGTGGCGACGTGTTCCGCGGTCACCAGCAGCGCACGGCCGCCGCTGAGCATCTGGCCCCAGTCCGGGGTGGGCGGCTGTGCGCCCAGCCCGAGGAAGGCGAGGCTGGAGCTGAGGATGACGTTGCGCCCGGTCTGGAGGGTGGCGAAGACGACCACGCCGCCGAGCAGGTTGGGGGTGATGTGCCGGAAGGCGATGCGCAGGTGGCTGTAGCCCAGGGCGCCGGCCGCCTCGACGTACTGCTCCTGCCGCAGGGAGATCACGTTGCCGCGGACGATCCGCCCGAACTCGGGGACGGTCACCACCACCATGGCGATGATCATGGAGGTGAGTCCGGGGCCGAGCGCGACGCCGATGCCCAGGGCGAGCAGGATGCCGGGGAACGAGAACATCACGTCGAAGATCCGCATGAGCGTGCTGTCGAGCCAGCCGCCGACGTAGCCGGACAGCAGGCCGAGGCAGCCGCCCACGACCAGGGCGAGCAGCGTCGGCAGCACCGCGACCAGCAGGGCCAGCCGGGTTCCGTGCATGAGCCGGCTGAGGATGTCGCGCCCGACCTCGTCGGTGCCCAGCAGATGCCCGTCGGTGAACGGCGAGAGGCCGATGGACGAGGCGTTCGTCTCCAGCGGGTCGTAGGGGGCCAGGAGCGGCGCGAACAGGGCGACGAACACGGTGGCGGCGACGATCGTGCCGCCGATGAGCGCGGTGGCGTTGCCGCCTCCCAGGAGCGTTCGCAGACGTCCGCGCCGCCCGGGGGGCGCGGCCCGCGCGGCGCGGGGGCCGGGTGCCACAGTGGCCTTCATGGCAGGTGTCTCCTCACCGGCGGCGGATGGTGGTGTAGTCGATGTAGACCGACGTCGCGGAGGCGACGCCCTTCACGTCGTGGCTCAGCAGGCGCGGCAGCCGGTCCTGGTAGAGGAAGAGCCAGGGCGCGTCCTCGGTGATACGGGCGGCGGCCTCCCGGTAGAGGGACATCCGGCGGCCTTCGTCCGTCTCGCCGCGCGCGCGGTCGAAGAGGGCGTCCACCTCGGTGTCGCGGTACCAGCCGCGGTTGACCCCGTCGGGTGGATGGCCCTTGCCGCTGAACATCCGTTCCAGGAAGTCGGCGGAGTCGGCGCCGGTGGTCCAGCCGTTGAACGAGCCGTGGACGCCGTCCTTGTAGCCGTTGCCCTCCTCGGCGACCAGGGAGGCGAACTCCATGTACTGGACGTCCAGGTCGATCCCGACCGCCTTGAGGTCCCCCTGTACGAGCGACATGATCGCGGTCGCCTGGGAGAAGCCGGGGCCGCTGTTGGGAGCGAGCAGCTTCAGGCGGACGGGTGTGGCGACGCCGCTCTCGCGGATGAGCTGCCGGGCGCGGTCGGGGTCGTAGCCGTACGAGGCCTTCGCGCTGGGCTCCGCGCCGGGTTTCGCGCCGGGCTTCCCCTCAGCCTTCGCGCCGGGCTCCGCGTCCTGGTACGCCTCGTTGCCGCGCGGCAGGGGCCCGGTGCTCGGCGCCACCTGGCCGTTGGTGAGGGTGGCGATCGCCTTGCGGTCGACGGCGTGGTTGAGGGCCTGCCGGAAGGTGGCGTCGTCGGTCGGGGCGGTCTTGGTGTTCAGGCGCAGGAAGTACTGGTTGGCCGGCTCGGGGTACTGCACGGCCATGGTGTTCTCGTCGGTGAGCTGGTGCACCTGCTGGGCCCCGGCGCTGAGGATCGCGTCCACCTCACCGGTGTGGGCGGCGATGGCCAGGGTGGTCGGGTCGGTGACGGACTCGACGATGATGGAGCGGGTCCTGGGCGTGCCGCCCCAGTAGCCGGAGTTGCGCTGGAGGGTGACGCGCTTGCTGTCGTCGGCGTCGCGCTGCCGGAACGGGCCGGTGCCCACCGGGTGCATCCCGATGTCGTCGGGCCGGTACTCCCGCAGCACCTCGGGGCTGACGATCGACATGCGCCGGTCGGTCAGCAGCCGCGGCAGACCGGCGTACGGCTGGGCGAGCGCCAGGGTCACCGTGTGCTTGTCCTCGACCTTCACCCGCTTGATCCACTGGGTCAGGAACTTCATGTTCCCGGCGGCGGTCGGGTCGTGGACGGGCGACTTCTCGTCCATGATCCGGTCGAAGTTGAGCTTGACGGCCGCGGCGTCGAAGGCCGTCCCGTCGGCGAAGGTGACCCCGCGCCGGAGGGTGAGGGTGTACGTACGGGCGTCCGGTGAGGACTTCCAGGACTTCGCCAGCGCCGGACGGAGCGCGGGTGCCTGGTCCGTCTCCCGGCTCAGGTCCTCGCGGATGAGCGGATCGTAGAGGGCGTCGACGAGCCGCAGCCCGACCGTGCCCGAGAGCCGGTGCGGGTCCAGGGCCGGTATCTCGCCCTCGGCTCCGATCACCAGGGTGTCGGGGTCGCCGCCCGGTCCGGCGTTCGTGCTGCAACCGGTGAGCAGGAGACCGGCCGCGACCACGCAGCCGAGCGTGCCGCGCAGGTGTTTTCCTCGTGGGCGCCTCGGCCCACTGCGGTGCGAAAGCCTCATGCTTGTCGCCTTTGTTTGTCGGTGAGATCGCGGAGAACCGCGGTGGCCGCGTTTCTGCCGGGTGTCCCGGTGACGTATCCACCCGGCCAGGTGCCGGCTCCCGTGAGATAGAAGCCCGCGAGCGGGGTGCGATATCCCGCGAGGGCGGGGTGCGGCCGGGCACCGAAGAGGTTGTCCGGCAGCATGTCCCCGTGGGTGATGTTGCTTTCGATCAGGCCCAGTTCGCTTTCGATGTCCACCGGGTTCATGAAGCGCCGGTCGACGATGCGGTCCGCCAGGCCCGGCATGAGCGTGGAAAGCTCCTCGACGCAGCGGCGTCCGAATTCCTCGGTCCGCGCCGCGTCCCAACTGCCGTCGTGCGGACGGTAGGGAGCGTGCCAGGCGTTGACACTGATGAGGTGGGTGTCCCCGTGAGTGAGGCCGGGTGAGGTGAGAGTGGGAATGAGCCCCCACATCAGCGGCTTCTCCGAAGTGCGACCCTCCAGCGCGCCCGTGACGGAGTCCTCGATATGGCCGAGCGAGGAACCGAAGCGGAACTGGCAGGCGCGCACGCGGTCGGGATCGACATCTTCGGGAAGTCCCGCGTAGGGCGGTATGGAATCGACTTCCAGCACCAGTTTGAATGCCGAGCCGCGCATTTCTGTCCCCGCGACCGCGCCGCGGATCTCCGGGCCCATCGCCGCGTCGTCCAGAAGGTCGCGGAAGAGGTGGGCCGGATTGACCGCCGAGACGACGTGCTCGGCCGTGAATTCCTTTCCGGCCGCCGTGACGACGCCGCGGACGCCCTCGTCCCCGTACAGAATCCGCTCCACCGGCGAGCCGGTGACCAGCTCGACCCCGTAGCGGCGGCAGCAGCCCTCCAGCGCGTCGACGATGGCGCTCATCGACCCGACCGGGAGGCCGGTGGAGCCCCGCAGGGCGACGCGCTCGGCCGCGTCCCCCAGCGGCCGGCCGGTCAGGGCCTGCGCGGCCAGGGCGAAGGGCCGCATCATCAGCCCGATCGCGGTCCCCGGAGCCGAGGGAGGGACGAGCTGGGCGTTGAGCGCCAGCATGCCCAGCAACGCCCTGGCCTGCTCCGACGCGAGATGCTCATGGAGCAGATCGGTCAGGCTGCCGTCGAAGACGGCCGTGAACAGCTGCCGCTCCCGCGGATCGGCCAGCCGCTCCAGCAGCTCGCCCCGCGCGGGCGGGGGCGCGTCCAGCGAGACGCCCAGGCTCGCGCCCAGCCGTTCCAGGGCGCGGATCAGCTCGCGGTAGCGGCGGGCCTCGCCCGGCGCGAAGGCGTCGAGCTGCCGGTCCACCCGGGCGGGATCGCGCCAGCCGAGGAAGCACCGCCCGTCGAACTGCTGGACGACGGTCGGATCGGCGCGGACGAAGCGGAGGCCGTACTCCGCGAGCCCCAGTTCCGCGACCACGGCCGGATTGAGCGATCCCGGCGAATTGGTGAAGGAGAGGCTGCGGCCCGGCAGGAACTCGTAGCCGCCGCAGGGGCCGCCCATGCGCGTCCGTGATTCGACCACGGCGACCCGCAGCCCCGCCCGGCCCAGATAGGCGGCCGTGACCAATCCGTTGTGCCCGCCGCCGACGACCACCGCGTCATACCGGTGCACGTCCCACCACCCCTCTCCAGCCGTAGCGGCAGTCGTCAGTTCTGCGGCTCGGCCGCAAAGCCGGTGTCGAACATGCGGAGCCAATTGCCGCCGGCCATCCGCTCCACCTCGCTGTCGCTGAATCCGCGCTTGCCCAACTGCTCCAGCACGCGCGCGTATCCGCTGCCCGCCGCGAACCACTCCGGGAACTCGACGGGGCCGGAAATCGGCACCATGGGCTTACGGCTCCAGCGCCCCTGGCGCCACCAGTGCAGTTCCTCGTCGCCTTGCCCGGCGTAGAAGTCGGAGCCGAATCCGACGTGGTCGACACCGATCAGTTCGACCGTGTACGCGACCATGTCACAGAATTCGTCGATACTGCACGCGACCCCGTTCGGCGCAATGCGCGGATACATGCTCAGGCCGACGACGCCACCCGACTCCGCCGCTTTCTTCAGCACCGTGTCCGACTTGTTACGGAAAGCAAGCTCGACGTCCTCCCCCACGAACGCGCGGGGATTGGCGTGTGTGATCGCGACGGGACGCTCCGAGGTCTCCAGGGCCTCCAGCGAGGTGCGCTCGTTGCAGTGCGAGACGTCGATGAGCATTCCGACCCGGTTCATCTCGCGGACGAGGTTGATCCCGTATGTACGGGAGAGCCCCGCGTCGTCGCCCTCCCAGCAGCCGGCCCCGGCCGAGTTCTGCGTGTTGTAGGTGAGCTGCGCGATGCGCACCCCGGCCTGGTGGAAGGCGCCCACGAGGTCGAGGTCGTCCTCGAACGGGCTGCTGTTCTGGAAGCCGAGGATGACGGCGGTACGGCCCTCGCGGTCCGCGGCGCGTATGTCGTCCGCCGAGCGGCCCTCCCGCAGCAGGTCGGTGTGCTCCGCGAGCAGTCGCTGCCAGCGGCCGACCTCGCGCATGGTCTCGGTGGAGTCCTCCCAGATCGCCACGGTGGCGTGCACGCCGGATATTCCGGCGGCGTTCCACTCCATGAATCGCTCGCGGGAGGGCTTGACGAATTGCAGTGCGTCTACCAGCACGTTGTTTCTCTCTTTCGGCCCGGTGGGGGCGGTGTGGTGTCCGGGGGAGGGGCTCGTGGGCCGCAGGCCTGCGGAGGTCAGCTGAGCCGGCCCAGTCGCCCGAGTGCCGCAAGTTCGTCACGCAGCCCGAGGTGGCGCAGCGCCCGCCACAGGGACGCCTGGTTGCTGGTCACCACCGGCAGCCCGGTGTCCATCTCCAGGTAGGGCAGGACCTCGAACGTCCGGAAGGTGCCGCAGGAGATCAGCAGCGCGTCCGCGTCGGGCGCGGCCTTGTGCAGCCGGCGCCCGAGCCGATAGGCGGTGTCGGCGTCGTGCACGCTCGCCTCGTACGGGTCGGTCATCTGGAGGCCCTCCATGACCGGGACCTCGAAGCCCACCGCGGTCAGGTACGCGCGCAGCGCCTCGTTGACCTCGTCGGTGTAGATGCTGCCGACCGCGACCGAGGTGGCCCCCACAGCCCGCAGGGCGTCGACCGTCGCCTGCATCATGGTGATCGCCGGGATGCCGGTCTCGTCCGTGATCTCGTCCGTGACCTTCTCGTCGGTGCCCGGACCCGGGATGAAGGTGCCTGGTGCGCCGCACTGCACGATCAGGTCCACCTTCGCGGTGGCCAGCTGCCGGGACGCCTCGAGGACCTGGCTCATCATCTCCTTGAGCCCCTCCTCGTCGACCCGGGGGACGATGGTCCGCGCGTCGGCGAAGGCAACTCCGGTGGGGGCCACCGAGCGCCACTCCTCCGCACCCTCGATCGCGGTCGCGGGGCGGATCTGCCCGATTCGTGCGCGCCAGCCGAGCAACATAAGCCACTTCTCCTCAACATCGTGCTATCTGGTGAATTATTCGGATGCCAGTGAACGCCAGGCCCGCGCGGGATGTCGAGGGCTCTTGGTCGCAGGTGTCGCCCGCGTGACCGTCGGTGCGGTCAGGAGGCGGCCTCGGCCTGCACGGATTCACCGTGCGTTCAATCTGGGACAGTGGACCAGATCGTTTGGGACACCGTACCGACGACTTCCGGACAGGTCAATGGACCAGGTTCGGGTGTCGCGGGGCCGGGTGCGCACGGTGATCGCGGGGGCGGCCGACGCAGAACGGCCCGGCCAGCCGTACTGACGGGCTGGTCGGGCCGTGCGGGAGGGTGCCGGCCGGGGCCGGATGGCGGTGGCGCGGGAGGCAGGAGGGGGAGTGCGCCGGGCGGCGTGCTCCGGCTCAGGACTGGCGGTAGCCCGCGAGGAAGCGGCCGATGCGGCTGATGGCGGACTCCAGGTCGTCGGCGTGCGGCAAGGTGAGGATGCGGAAGTGGTCCGGGCGCGGCCAGTTGAATCCGGTGCCCTGGACGACCTGGATCTTCTCCCGCAGCAGCAGGTCCAGGACGAACCGCTCGTCGTCGTGGATCCGGTGCACGGACAGGTCGAGGCGGGGGAAGGCGTAGAGGGCGCCCTTGGGTTTGACGCAGGAGACGCCGGGGATCTCGTTGAGCTTCTGCCAGGCGCGGTCGCGCTGCTCGTGGAGGCGGCCACCGGGCAGGACGAGGTCCTGGATGCTCTGGCGACCGCCCAGCGCGGCCTGGATGGCGTACTGCGCCGGCGCGTTCGGGCACAGGCGCATCGAGGCGAGCATCGTGAGCCCCTCCAGATAGTCCTTCGCGTGGTGCCGGGGGCCGGAGACGACGAGCCAGCCGGAGCGGTATCCGGCCACGCGGTACGCCTTGGAGAGGCCGTTGAAGGTCAGGCAGACCAGGTCCGGGGCGAGGGTGGCGACGTTGTGGTGGACGGCGCCGTCGTAGAGGATCTTGTCGTAGATCTCGTCGGCCAGGACCATGAGGCCGTGGCGGCGGGCGAGGTCGAGGATGGCCTCCAGTGTCTCGCGCGGATAGACGGCCCCGGTGGGGTTGTTGGGGTTGATGATGACCACGGCCCGGGTGCGGTCGGTGATCTTCGACGCCATGTCGTCGAGGTCCGGCAGCCAGTCGGACTGCTCGTCGCACAGGTAATGCACCGGCTTGCCGCCGGCCAGCGTGGTCACGGCCGTCCACAGCGGGAAGTCCGGGGCCGGGATGAGGATCTCGTCGCCGTCGTCGACCAGTGCCTGGACGGCCATGGAGATCAGCTCCGAGGCGCCGTTGCCCAGGAAGACGTCATCCACGCCCACCTCCGGCACGCCCAGTTGCTGGTAGTGCTGGGCGACGGCACGCCGGGCGGGCAGGATGCCGCGCGCATCGGTGTAGCCGTGTGCGTGCGGAAGGCTGCGGATCATGTCCTGGAGGAGTTCCTCGGGCGCCTCGAAGCCGAACAGCGCAGGGTTGCCGGTGTTGAGGCGGAGCACGCTGTGCCCCGCCTCCTCCAGGGCGTTGGCGTGCTCGATCACCGGGCCGCGGATCTCGTAGCAGACGTCCCTGAGCTTGCTGGACTGCTGGAACTCCATGCGATCGCCTCCCGCTATGTCCGGCGCCACTCCTGCGGAGGCGCTTGCTTGGTTTTACCAAGTAGACACTTGGAAAGTCCAACTCATTGTCTAGACTGCCCCCATGCCACGCCGAAACTACGACCAGTACTGCGCCGTCGCCCGAGCACTCGATGCCGTCGGGGGCCGGTGGGCCCTGCTGATCGTGCGTGAACTGCTGGCCGGGCCGCGCCGCTACACCGACCTGCACGCCGATCTGCCCGGTGTCAGCACCGACGTGCTCGCCGCCCGCCTGAAGGACATGGAGCGGGACGGCCTGGTCGGCCGCCGCAAGCTCCCCCCACCCGGCGCCGCCGTGGTCTACGAACTCACCCCGCGCGGACGCGAACTGCTGCCGGTGCTCACGGCCCTCGCCCGCTGGGGCGCGGCCGAACTGGCCGAGCGCAGGCCCACCGACGCCATCCGCGCCCACTGGTCGGCCCTGCCCCTGCTCGGGCGGCTCCAGCCGCGGCTGCGCGGCCACGAGGGCGTGGTGAACGTCCGGATGGACGAGGGCGTCTTCCACCTCCGCTTCGGCGGGGGAGAGGACGGCCGCGAGGACGGCTTTCGGGACGGCCCGGCCGATGATCCGGACGCGGAACTGTTCCTCGACGCCGCCACGTGCCTCGCCGTCATCGACGGTGAGGAGAGCCTGCGGGCGGGTGTGCGCGGCGGCCGGGTCCGGGTGACGGGCGCGGGGCCGCTCGCCGTCGCCCTGCGGGAGGCGCCGTAGGTCGTGTGGCGCACGGGTGAGGGGTGCGGAGTGCGGGCGGTACTACGCGGGCTGCCGCCACCTGATGGCGATCTGTGCGGCGGCCGACCGGAGCGTGGGCACCAGCTCGGTCATGCGGTGGTCCGTGAGCCGCGCCTCCGGGCCGTAGATGCTCAGCGCGGCGGTGACGGTGCCTTGCGTGCCGATCGGGACGGCGACCCCGCACCCTCCGGCGATCCACTCCTCCCGGCTCAACGCGTAGCCCGCGGCCCGCGCTTCGGCGACGCGTTCCCCGATCTCCCGCGCGTCCGCAGTGGTGGCGGGCTCCGCCGCCGCGTACTCCTCGATGAACTGCTGGAGTTGCTCCTCCGGCAGCTGCGAGAGCAGCACCCGGCCGGTGGCACCGGCGAACAGCGAATACGGCCGGCCGACGCCGGTGATCAGGCGCAGCGGCTGGGCGCTCTCGGCCTCGTACACCGTCACCCGGCGGCCGTCGACGATGGTGGAGACGCAGACGGTCTCACCGGTCACGGCGGCGATACGCGACGTGGTGTCGGCCGCGGCGCTCACCAGGTCGCTGTTGGCCGCGTGCTTCCACGCCAGGGTGAGCGCGGCCGGGCCGATGGCGTACCTGCGGGTGCCCTCGTCCGCGACCGCCAGCCCCACCCGCTCCAGCGAGACCAGGATGCGCTGGGTGGAACTCTTGCTGATCATCAGGTCGCGGCTCAGCTCGCGCACACCGCGCGGCCGGTCGGCTTCGGCGATCGCCTTGAGGACCATCAGGGCGTGGTCGACGATCTGCACGGTGGCTCCGGCCCCCGTGCCACGCTCCGCGGCGGGCTCGGCCTTCGCCACCGCCTCTTCGGCCGCCTCCGCGCGCTCCGAACCGTTCCCGGTCGCCATCGAGGCCGGTCCTCTCCTTCAGAAAATTCACGAGCCGGTGTCATGGACCCCGCCGCGGCGGAATCATCCTGGGCGATCGGTCAGGGCTGCGTGAGCTGTCAGCACGGAAGTATCACACGGGGACCCGCGACGAGTCACCTTCGCCTGGCCTACGGGCACGACGCCAGAAGCCTGTGCAGACGCGAACGGGCCCGCACCTCCTCCACGGAGTGTGCGGGCCCGGAGCCTGCGGCTCAGCTGTCGGCCTCAGCTGTCGACCGGGGTGCTTTCCGGCTTCTCCTTGGCGCTCTTGCCCGACCGGGCGCCACTGACGTGGGCCAGGAAGGAGTTCAGCTCACGCTTGACGACGGGAGCGAGCAGATACAGACCGATGATGTTGAACACGGCCAGCATGAACAGGACCGAGTCGGCCATGCTGATCAGCGTGTCCAGCGACAGCAGCGAACCCGCGATGGCGAACACGCTGTAGATCACCTTGAAGGTCAGCTCGCTGGTCTTGCTCTTGCCGAAGAGGTACGACCACGCCTTGAGGCCGTAGTAGCCCCAAGTCAGCACCGTGGAGAAGGCGAAGAGCAGAACGGCGACCGTCAGCAGGTCGGGGAACCACGGCAGTACGGTCTCGAACGCGTCGGAGGTGATCGTGACGCCGCCGATCTCCTCGCCCTCGCGGGCTTCACCCCAGCTGGCGGGGTTGGCGATGACGATGGTCAGCGCGGTCATGGTGCAGATGACGACCGTGTCGATGAAGGGCTCGAGCAGCGCCACCAGACCCTCGCTGGCGGGGTGCTTGGTCTTCACCGCGGAGTGCGCGATCGGAGCGGAGCCGAGACCGGCCTCGTTCGAGAACGCGGCGCGCTGGAAGCCGACGATCAGGGCACCGATGATGCCGCCCGTGACGCCCTCGGGGTTGAACGCGCCCTCGACGATGCTCACGACGGCGTCCGGCACCTCGCCGACGTTCACCAGGATGACCGTCAGACAGGCGAGGATGTACAGGATGGCCATGGCCGGGACCAGGCGGCTGGTGACCGACGCGATGGACTTGATGCCGCCGATCAGCACGATGCCGACCAGCGCCGCGATGACGAAGCCGAAGAAGAGCGCGCCGCCCGACGAGCCGAGAATGCCGTCTTCCCCGCCGGTGGTGGAGGCGAGCTGCGCGTAACTCTGGTTGACCTGGAGCAGGTTGCCGCCGAAGAGGCCGAAGAAGAGGATCATGATCGAGGCGAGCGTCGCCAGGATGGACCCGAGGATCTTGCCGTTTTTGCCGAAGCGTTCGGCGAGGCCCTTGGGGAGGTAGTGCATGGGCCCGCCGGAGACAGTGCCGTCCGCGTGCTCCTCCCGGTACTTCACACCGAGGGTGACCTCCACGAACTTGGTGGCCATGCCGAGGAGACCGCAGAGGATCATCCAGAACGTGGCCCCGGCGCCGCCGATGCTGACGGCCACCGCGACACCGGCGATGTTCCCGAGCCCCACGGTGCCGGAGACCGCCGCCGTCAGCGCCTGGAAGTGGTTGACCTCACCAGGTGAACCGTCCTCGTCGTACTTGCCCCGTACGACGTCCACGGCGAGTTTCATCTTGCGGAACTGAAGGAGGCCGAACCAGGTGGTGAAGACGAGTCCGCCGACCACGAGCCAGGCAACGATGAGGGGAAGCTCGGTGTCGCCGACCGGAACTGCGTAGAAAACGACATCACTCAGCCAAGTGGCAACGGGATCGAAGAAATCGTTGACCGCTTCGTCGATGTCGTTCGTTATGGATTCGAGGGACATGGGCCACCTTTGGAAGGATTGAGGCAGAGGCGAAACACGAAAGAAAATTCCTCACCCGACAGGCCGAAGCAGCCCCGCAACGGCATCCGCCAAGCTCCCTGTAGCCTCGATGGGCAAGCTGGCCCCCGGGGTTCGGGTTGGCAGTTCACATCATGGACTGTGATCATGTAAAGTGATGTACATCACATTTTGGAAACGGCGCGGAGTTGGCGGTTTCGGCTCCGGAGCGGCGGGGCTGAGTCCCTTCACCCGCCGCCACCTGCGCGGCGAGCGGGCGGCGCAGGTCCAGCCGTCCCGCGCGCCAGGCGCCCGAGGTTCGTCGGTGGGCCCAATGTCCCCTCCGCTCCTTGACGCACCAGTTGCGGTGGTGTGGACCAGTTGGGAGATTTCCGTTCGGGCGGCCCCTCGCAAGGGCGCGGTCGCCGTACGTGACACCCCGCCGGGGCTCGTCGCCGCGCCACGGGACTCAGCGGCAGGCCCCTGAGTATTCGGCACGTGCATTCATGCAGTGATCCCCGCACGATTCGTGGAATCGCGCGGGGATCAACGCCCTTTCGGAAATGCGGCGAGCGCGAGCCGGTGCCGGGTGGCTGAGCGGAAACGCGTATACGGGGTTACGGGGTTACGGGGATACGCGTCCGCGTGCGCGGGAGCAGGCCCCGGAGATGCCGTGAATTCCTGGCCGACGGCGGATCGGGATCTCGGATACCCGAGGACGGTGGCAACGCACTGAATAGCCGTGAGGTACGGTATGCGCCGCTCGGACAGAGTCGACGTGATCGCGTACGGCGGCGGGGAGGCAGGTATGGAGATCACCTGGCGGCGGGTCACCGAGGGGGACTTCTGGCTGTTGCGGGAGTGGCTCGCGCAACCGCATGTTGCCCGCTGGTGGAACCACGACACCTCCGTGGAGGCGGTCGCGCGCGACTTCGGACCGGCGGCACGCGGCGCGGAGCCGTCCGAGGATCTGCTGGTCATGGCTGACGGCGTGCCCGTCGCCCTGGTCCAGCGGTGCCGGTTCGCGGACTACCCCGACTACCTCGCGGAGCTGGCCGGCCAGCTCGAACTCCCTGGGACGGCGGTCACGATCGACTATCTGCTCGGCGATCCCGCGCGGGTGGGGCAGGGGTTGGGGCCCCGCGTCATCCGGGAGGTCGTGGCGGCCACCTGGACCGACCACCCGGACGCCGCCGCCGTAGTCGTGCCGGTGTCCGCGCTCAACCGCGCGTCGTGGCGGGCCCTGGAGAAGGCCGGACTGCGCAGGACCGGCACTGCCGACCTCACCCCCGACAATCCGGACGACGACCGCACCCACTACGTCTACCGCGTCGACCGGCCTGCTGGTGACGCCCGTCCGTGAGACCCGGCGCCGCCGCCCGTGGTGGCGTCTGCCGCGGCGGGGGGCTCGTCTTTCAGGGTTCGATGTGCGCGGCGAGACCGGCGAGGATCATGGTGCTGCCTTCGCGCGCCTGGTCGCGTCCCTCCTCGGTGGCGTTGGTCTGGTCGATGGTGACCTTCGAGCCGGCCGCGTCCTCCTCGAAGGTGAGGGTCATGACCTCGGCGGGGGCGTCGGGGACGTCCATCGTCAGGACGATCCGGCGGTTCTCCTCGACCTCCAGGAACGTGCCGGTGAGGGGGTACTTCTGGTCGTCCGGGGCGAGCAGCGTGGCCTTCCAGGAGCCGCCCGCCCGCACGTCGATCTCCACGCTGCCCTCTTCCGCGCCGAACCACGCCGGCCACTCCGACGCCGTGGTGTACGCCTGGTAGGCGCGGGCGACCGGGGCGTTCATGGTGCGGGAGACGGTGTAGGGGAAGCCGGAGTCGGTGTTCTCGCTCATTTTCAGAACCTCATGTCGTGTCTGCGGGCCCAAGTGGCCGTTGCTGTTGATGTGTTAGACGAACGAGGCGGCGTTTCTTCATCGGCAGGCTAATGTGACCTGGGTCACATTCACCTCGGCCCGGGGCGCAGGCGGCCGTGAGCGTCACCAGGGGGTCAGTGCCGTCATGGGAGGGATGCGTCGCCTCCGCCTGCCGCGGTGGCGCTTCGAACACAGTCGCGGAGCAGGGCGCGGCGCCGGTCATGTACGGCAGCGGGTTCTTGGCTGCTGGCCGCGTACACGTTGCTGACCGGAGACCAGGCCATGGACATGGCGATGACCACGGCCATGATGTCGAACGGGTCGCCTGCGCGGACCCGTCCGGCGGCCTGGGCCTCGGCGATGGCCGTGAGCTTGCGGTCGTCGTAGTGCTGGTGTGTCTCGACGAGGTGCCCGGCAGGCCGGCGCTCCAGCCGTGTCCAGGTCGCCAGCCGGATGAGGTCGGGGCGGCGCAGGTATTCGTCGTAGAGGCGAACGGCCCACTCCGCGAGATCGTCGGCACTGATGGGTACGACGTTCGTGATGCGCTCCAGCGAGCTGAGGAAGATCGCGTCGAAGAGCCGTTCCTTGTCGCCGAAGTAGGCGTAGAGCTGTGCCTTGTTGGTGCGCGCCGCCGTCACGATGCGTTCGATGCGCGCCCCGGCGATGCCGTGCTGGGCGAACTCTTCGGTCGCGGCGTCCAGGATGCGCTGGTAGGTCGCGGCGCCTCGTGAGGTCTGGGGCTGTTCCGGCATACCCGCACGCTACCAAACAGAACAGTTGGTTTGCCTAGGTCGGCGATCACCCCTAGGCTGCCGACAGACCGAACAGTCTGTTTAAGGAGCGACGCATGCGAACGACCACCGGATGGCGGGCGGCCGGTCCCGTAGCGCTGCGGCGCACGTCGCTGGACCGCCGTGACCTGCGCCCGGATGACCTCGCGGTGCAGGTCGACTACTGCGGCGTGTGCCACAGCGACCTGCACGCCCTGCATGTCCACGACCAGCAGGAGAAAGCGCCCCTGGTACCCGGTCACGAATTCACCGGCGTGGTGACCGGGACCGGACGGGAGGTGACGGCCTTCTCGGTCGGCGACCGCGTCGCAGTGGGCAACATCGTCGACTCCTGCGGCGTGTGCGCCATGTGCGAGGCCGGACAGGAGAACTTCTGCCACTCCTTCCCGACGCTGACCTACGGCGGCACCGACCGGCAGGACGGGTCGGCCACCCTGGGCGGCTTCTCCCGCGAGTACGTCGTGCGCGACACCTTCGCCTACCCGCTTCCCTCCGGCCTCGACCCGGCCGCCGCCGCCCCGCTGATGTGCGCCGGTGTCACCGTCTGGGAACCGCTGCGCCACCTCGGCGTGGGTCCCGGCAGCCGTGTGGCCGTGGCCGGGCTCGGCGGCCTGGGCCACCTCGCGGTCAAGCTGGCCGTGGCACTCGGCGCCACCACAACTGTCATCAGCCGCAGCCGGGACAAGCGTGACGACGCCCGCCGGCTCGGCGCGCACGGCCTCATCGACTCCACCGACACGCAGCAGATGGCCACGGCGCGCGACACCTTCGACGTCGTCCTCGACACCATCTCCGCCCCTCACGACCTCGCCCCGTATCTGAGGTTGGTGGCGATGGACGGCACCCTCAGCCTCCTCGGGTACCTGGGCCCCGTCACCGTCGAGGTCACGGACCTGCTGATCGGCCGCAAGAAGCTCAGTTCCGCCGGCAGTGGAGGCCGCCTGGCGACAGCCGAGTTGCTCCGGTTCTGCGCCGACAACGACATCGCCGCCGACATCGAGGTGCTCCCGTCGGCGCAGGTGGACACGGCACTCGACCGCCTCCGGCGCAACGACGTCCGCTACCGTCTCGTGCTCGACATGTCCGACCTGGACTGAGGAAGGGCCGGCCGGGCCGTGACTTGCGGGCCGGAAAGCGGAGCCGGGCCACCGCCGACCGCACCCTCGCGTCGTGGATCGGCCTGTACAGATCCAACCACCACGTCAGGATCAGGCTGGTCAGGGTGAACGAGAACGAAAGAGGTCGTTCTGCGGCAGTGGCCGGAAGGGTGGGCGCTCGCCGGACTATGCGGATGCTCGCGCGAGTTCGCTTGTCACGTGTGCGCGGAGGTGCGCGCGCAGGCGATGCGCGGCACCCTGCGGGTCTGGTTGGCTCACCACCTTGTGCTCGCTGAAACTGGGGAGCGGCTTCAGTCCGACGTACTGCTGCGTGAGGTGGAACGCGCTGAGCACGTCGTCGACCGAGCGCCCGGCGATGATCGACTGTCCTGTCTCGAAGTCTTCCACGGCGGCGTTCCAGGTCGTTGATATGAGGTAGTCGCGACCTCCGAGGAGCCCGCCGCGGCCGTAGGCCGGCCCAGGTCCGAAGAACCGTCCGTACTCGTAGACGTCGTCGACGTACTTCTTGAGGGTCGGCGGAGTGGCGAACCAGAAGACCGGGAACTGGAACATGACGACGTCGGCTTCCATGAACTTGCCCTGTTCGAGTGCAACGTCGTAGCCCGCCTGCACGTTCGTCGTGAGCACTTTCATGCTGGGTTCCAGCTCGTCGCGTGCGGCATCGGCCAGATGCTGGCTGAGCCGGCTTGCTGCCATCGGTTCGCGTGGCTCCGCCCCGTTTACGATCAGGATCGTCGACATGCGTTGCTTCTCCCTGCCAGAGACGTAGAATGGTTATGCAGATAACGTTATCCGAATAACGATCCATCCTCAACCGGGCCGTCAAGCCCACTGGCGGGCAGGGCTGAGGGTCGAGAGTGAAGACGGACTGGCACGTGAGGAGGGAACCGGCCCATGAACGACAGCACGGCGCAGGCACTCAACCAGGCGATCCGGCTCTTCAGCCTGCGCCATCGCGCTCGCGCCGCCGAACTCCTGGCGCCGCTCGGACTCAGCCCCGGCCAAGAAGCACTGCTTCTCGAACTCGCGCACTCCGGGGCGACGATCCAGGCACAGCTGAGCAGCGCGCTGGGTTGCGAGGCGCCGAGCGTGACGGTGATGCTGCGCAAGCTTGAGGAACGGGGCGTGGTTCGCCGCTTCCCCTCGCCTACCGACAAGCGTGCGACCTTGGTCGAGCTGACCGACGCGGGGCGGACGTTGGTGGAAGAACTGGCCGTGGTCTGGCGCCAGCTCGCCGAGGAAACCGTCACCGGCCTCGACGAAGCAACCGCGTCCCGGCTTCCCGGGCTCCTGATGACCCTCACCGGAAACGTCGACGCCCGATACCGGGCCGAAGGAGTCGACCCACTCTGAAGCACGGGCCCGCGTCGCCGTTCCTGCCACCGACCAGCATGGTGGGCAACGGTTGGGTCGTGTATCGAGAGTGGATCTTGAGGTGTGGATGATCTCGGTTCATGGGGTGGCCGCCGGTCTGGTCCCGGCCGGCAGCTGATCGTCGGCACGCGCTTCCGGGTCCGCGCCGGGGCCATGGCGGGATGTGCCCGTCGAGCACGGGCCGCGGGGTCGGATCTACGACCTGTTTCGCCGGTGGCAGCGAGACGGCGCCTGGCGCCAGGTTCTCACCCGGCTCCGACTGGCCTGGCGGGACGGTGCTCGGAAGTCCGGCGGCAGGAAGCCGGGCACCGACGTGGGCTTTACGGGACTCGCGGTGGCGGTTGCGTCGAAATATGCCGTCTGACCTGCGGAAATGGCACCGATCAGACGGTGTGTCAGTGGTGCCCCCGGCAGGAGCCACCAAGCATGGCTGGTCATCCCCGCAGTGCGGATCTGCGGATCAGCGCCACGATGACGCTGGATGGGCGTTCGCGGCTGGTGCCGCGCATGAATCAGGTAGTCGCCGACTAGGGTCTGTCCGGCGGATCTTCTCGGGCCTGCGGCGCCTGGCACCACGCCTCGCCGTGTTGTCGGGATCGCCCGAGTACGGCCCGGTACGAGGACGGCCCTCCGCCTTGCGAGGCACGGCACCAGGCACCGCGGGCTCGTCCTCAAAGATCCGCCGGACAGACCCCGGCAGGCCGCCTCACCGCCCAGACCAACGCACTGGGCGAGACGCTCCACTACACCCTCAACCCACTCGGGCGTCCGGTCGAGCAGCACGACGAAACCACCGGCGAAATCACCACCTATGCATATGACCTGGCGGGCGCCTTGCTGCGCACCGCCAACGAGGCCGCCGACGTCGTCTGGGAACGCGACCTGCTCGGCCGCGTGCTGGCCGAGACGGTCAACGGCCGCACCACCGCCTACGCGTACGACGCGACGGGCCGCCGCACCCGCCGCACGACGCCCTCCGGTCACACCTCCACCTGGACCTACGACCCGACGGGCAGCCCCAGGGCGCTCACCGCTGATGGCGGCACCCTCACGTTCACCCACGACGCGGCGGGCCGCGAAACGGAGCGGGCGACGGGAGCGGTCACCCTCATCCAGCGCTGGGACAAGACCGACCGTCTGACGGCGCAGACGGTGTCCTCCTCTTCGGCTGAGCACCTGCTCCAGCACCGCACCTACGCCTACCGCCCGGACGGCTACGTCACCGAGGTCCGCGAACTCACCACCGGCACAAGCCACTTCGACCTCGACCCGGTCGGCCGTGTGACAGGCGTCCAGGCGCACGGCTGGACGGAGACCTACGCCTACGACACGGCGGGCAACCAGACCCACGCCACCGCACCCGACCACCCGGCCCCGGGCGACCGCGAGCACACCGGCACCCTGATCCGCCACGCCGGCCGCACCGCCTACGAACACGACGCCGCAGGCCGCCTCATCCGCAAGACCCGCACCTGGACCTACACCTGGAACGCGGCAGACCGCCTGACGGCGGCCACCACCCCAACGGGCGATCAATGGACGTACGCCTACGACCCCCTGGGCCGCCGCATATCCAAGACAGGCCCGGCCGGAATATCCCTCACCTTCATCTGGGACGCCACCCGCCTCGCCGAACAAACCACCCAAGCCGGTGCGACGACCACCTGGGACTACGCCCCCGGAACCCACCGCCCCCTGACTCAGATCCATCGCGATCCGCTCGTCACGGAACCCCGCTTCCATACGATCGTCACCGACCTGACAGGCACCCCGACCGAACTGATCACTTTGGACGGCGACGTAGCCTGGCAACCGCGTACCACGCTCTGGGGAACGGCTCTCTCCAGCCCACCCGACTCGCTGTCGTGCCCCCTGCGCTTCCCCGGCCAGTACGCCGACCTCGAATCGGGCCTGAACTACAACTACTTCCGTTACTACGACCCCGAAACCGCCCGCTACCTCACCCCCGACCCCCTCGGCCTCGACCCCGCTCCCAACCACCACACCTACGTCCACACCCCCCACACGCGGATTGACCCGCTGGGTCTGGACGGTCATGAGTGGGCAGACCCGAACGACGTCAACTTCTCTCAGCGAACAGTCTCCCCTAATGATTACGCTGAAAAAGATGAACAATGGAGAATGGGATTGGACTCGGTCGGGAAGTGCACTGAGGGTAATAGAAGTTGATGGTCAACTGGTTTCGTACGATAATAGGCGTCTCGATGCAGCCAGAGAAGCAGGAGTGCCCGTTACGATAGAGCGGCTCGATCCGAATGCGCTGGACCGAAATTCCACAACGGGTAGGACTTGGGCCCAGCGGTTCCATCGCCGTATGAATTCCAGTAGAAATAGGGACCAGGATGGAAATCCAGTCCCCAGAACCGGCTTGGACGAGCGTCCAGCGCATGTCAGCAACAACAAGAACGGATGCAAAGGCCAGTGAATGCACTCAAGAGGATCTGGGAGAGTCACCGCCTCCCCATCCGGGATGCCTTGCATCTACGGGAAGGCGGGTCGTATGACATCTCACTCGACACAGGAGTGCCACGTGGGATGAAGATCCTTTCTCCGTTCGACCTGGAAGGGGCGGTGCAAGAGAACCCGTCGTGGACATCAGAAGTTGACGGGTTGCGATCCGTGAGCCTCCCTGGCGGTGGCTTCCTGTGGGCAGGGGAAGGCTCCTACGGGTCGGAGGGATTCTTTGCTCGCCTCACCGCGGAATACTCTCTGACTTGGGCAGTCTTCTTCGCTGAATCCAATCCCTTTACCGAGATCCAGCTCATCGGCCGCAAAGCAAGGTTCGAATCGACGGCAAACGTCGAAATTACGCTGGATATCGATGATCCACTTTCAGCTTGAGTTGCTCACAGGTCTTCCTTTCCCGCTGCCAGGTGAGGGCTGTTGTCGTGCCGTTGAAGAAGAAGCGGCCGGTCAGGTTGACCGGCGAGGATCGTGAGTGGTTGGAGACGGGAGTCCGTCCGGCATCGATGATGCGGCGGGTGGAGTTGGACACCTCCCTAAGCGTTTCGCCGAGGCCAGTGGCGATGTTCAGGCCCGGAGAGTTTGTTGCCATGTTTCCGCAGGAGACACACAACGGCTGGAATCAGGGTGCTGGGAAAGTCGACTGAATCGGGGGCCCGCGATGCACATAGGAGTTCTGTTCACGCACTCGACAGAAGCTGTTCAGGGCCTCTACTATCTCGGGCCCGGCGACGGCTCTGACGCGGCCCTGGAAAGTATTCGTCTCCTTCTTTCGAATGACATCGCGATCTTCTTGAGTTCCGGAACGGACTGGACTCTGAGGTTGGATCAGTGTCCTGGTTCCGAACTTCCAACTTGGTGCTACCCACAAGAGGACTGGGGCGTCCGGGACTTGCCAGGCGAACGAAGCCCCCATCCGCTGGGCCGCTGTCTTGAGGCTGAAGAAATCAGCAACGAAGTTGGCGAAATTTCCGGTCTGCGGTTCAGCTACGCATCGGAAGGTTTCACGGTAACTTCCGGAGAGCCTTTTGGAATACGGCTTCATCCTGGGCCGATGCACGGGTGATATTCAGTGACGACGGGGAAGCCATCACGGTCTTTCCTGGTAAACGCGAGACAGGCGGATCCTTGCCGGACATCTATTTCAATCTTCTGCACGCAGATCCTGGAAACGTGTTGAACTCGCACTGAACCCTTCCCGGTAAGCGCCCGTCGCTCGGCGTGATCATGATGCTGGCGCTGCGGCCCGTCAGCTCGCCAAGTCCGGGCAGGCGTAAAGCCTCTGGTAGGAACGATCTTGCGAAGAATAGTTCTGACCAAGGGGTGTCACGTGTCGATCAGAGTCCGGTGCCGTCGCAGCGGTTTGTCACCACCCTTCCTGCGGCGGCGTGATGGGCAGGGCCGTGGCGCCCAGTACGACGTCCTTCGCGGCGAGGGACTCATCCCGTTCGGTCAAAGCCTCGGCCCACTCCCTCGTCAACTCCTCGATCATGAGTGCTCACGTTCCCGGCGGATCGCCGGGCTGGCATCGTCGGCGACGGTGAGTGTCAGCTCGGCGGCCTCAGCGGTGCGGACTCTGTATGCCGATGCGGCGGATCAGCCCCTCCTCACGGAAGGCGTGCATCTGGGCGAGCGCACCGGTCAGGTGGCGGTCCTCCGCTCCGAGTCGGAGTGGTGCAGCACGCCGCTGCAACAAGCTGCGTTCATGTGTGCACTGTGAGGTCCGCGAATGCCGCATGACGGGCAAGGCCGACAGGAGGCGGCCCCCCGGCCACTCATGTGAGGCCCGGGGAGGTGGAGCGGGCTGACAGGCTCTGGAAGGAAGTCAAGCAGATCGAACGACAACAAGAACGTCTGATCGATCAACTCCCCGAGGAAGACCAGGGCGACCCGAGACCACCAAGCGCTTCCGGCGGGGCATCCGGGAACGCTACGACCGGTTCGACCGCCGCACCCGCCTCTTGGAGGCCCACGAGCAGCAGCCCGCATCCGGGTCGGCAGCCCGCAACACCGCGCTGCTCGACACGCTGCCCCAGCTCGCCACCCGTCTGGGCGAGCTGCCCGACACGCTCCAGCGCACGATCTACGACGCCTTCCAGCTCAAGATCCGCTACCTGCGGCCCAGCCGCCAGATCGAACTGCAGGTGACCGTCTCAGCGGCCACCGCCGAGGATCTCGCCCGGCTCACCACACACGCACTCACGCCCACAGCGGACAGCGAAACCGCCCCTGACCAGCCATGCTTTGTGTGCCCCCGGCAGGACTCGAACCTGCGGCCAAGTGCTTAGAAGGCACCTGCTCTATCCACTGAGCTACGGGGGCCGGTATCGGTCGCGGCCGGGCGGGCGTGCCCCCGTGTTGACCACGGCGAGGTCAAGGATAGGGGCCGAGGCACGTCACCCTGGTTGCTTCACCACCGCGACAGGTTGTGGAGGTTCAGTGAAGCGATCCGATACTCGCAGGCTGGTGCTCGTTCCGCAGCTTTTTTCGCACCGCGCGAGCGGGGTGTTGCTCAGTCGTTATGGGTGATGTGTGGTTGAGGTGTGGGCCGGATGGGGCCAATGCGCCTATTAGTGGACGAATGCGCGGCAATTTCGCGGAATGAAGCACGAATGGGCTTCAAAAACCCTGCAAAGTTGGGCATTCTTCGCGTGTGGCGATCTTGGAGGCACAGCCCGAGCTGCTGGACGCGTTGACCGCACTGCGGGAGCGCGTCGCCGCCGCGTGCTTTCCGCTGGATCTGCCCGGGGCGGAGCGCGCGCGACGCTCCCGGGTGGAGCTGCTGGCTCAGCTCGACGACTATCTGATGCCTCGTCTGCGCGCCCCCGAAGCGCCGCTGCTGGCCGTGATCGGCGGGTCCACGGGCGCGGGGAAGTCGACGCTGGTGAACTCGCTGGTCGGCCGCCGGGTGAGCGAGGCCGGAGTGCTGCGCCCCACGACGCGGACTCCGGTGCTCGTCTGCCATCCCGGCGACAAGCGGTGGTTCGCGGGGCAGCGGGTGCTGCCCGGGCTGGGGCGGGTGTGGATGCCGCGCCAGGACGGTGCCTATGAGACCGGGTACGGGGGGCGCGACGGGCTTGACGACGGCGGTCACCACGGCGCCCCCGACGCGGCGTACGAGCGGGTGTACGCCGCCGCGGTGGCCGGGAACGGCACCCGGCCGGACGGGACACAGGACGACGGCGACGGCCCCTGGTCCGCCCTCCGCATCGAGACGGACGCCGCGCTCCCGGCGGGCCTGGCGCTGCTGGACGCACCGGACATCGACTCCCTCGTCGCCCGTAACCGGGACCTCGCCGCGCAGCTGCTCTGCGCGGCCGACATCTGGATTCTGGTGACCACCTCGGCCCGTTACGGCGACGCCGTCCCCTGGCACCTGCTGCGTACGGCCAAGGAGTACGACGTCACGCTGGCGACCGTACTGGACCGGGTCCCGCACCAGATCGCCGACGAGATCGCCCGCAGCTACGGCGCGATGCTGGAGCGTGAAGGCCTCGGCGACGTGCCCCGCTTCACCATCCCCGAGCTGCCCGAGTCGGCGGGCGGCTCCGGGCTGCTGCCCATGACCGCCGTCGCCGGGCTGCGCGGCTGGCTGTCCCGCTGCGCCGACGACCCGGCGGCGCGCGCGGTGGCCGCCGGGCGTACGGCGGCGGGCGCGCTCTCCTCGCTGCGCTCCCGGGTGGGCGCCCTGGCCAATGCCGCCGCCGCGCAGCACGCGACCGCCGTACGGCTGGCGCAGCACGTCGTGGCGGCGTACGGCGAGGCGTCCTGGCGGGTGGAGCAGCGGATCGCGGACGGCGAGCTGCTCGCGGGTGACGCGGCGGCGCACTGGCGGGGCTTCCCGCTGGACAGCAGTGGCGGCGAGCTGCTGGAGGCGTTCGCGGACGGGCTGACGGCGCTGCTGGTCGGCACGGTCGCGGCGGCGGACGAACGGGTGGCCGCCGCCTGGCGCAGGGAGCCCGGCGCCCCGGCGACGGGAGGTGGCGGCGAGGGAGCGGTGGGGGAGGACGGCAAGGGACGGATCGGCGTGTTCGTACGGCGCTGGCGGCGCTGCGTGGACGAACTCGCGGAGGAGGCGCGTACGGCGGAGCGCGGACCGGCCGCCGACGCGGAGGAGACCGCCGGGCTGCTCGCGGCGCTGCTGCTGGGCGGGCGGCGTTCCGGCGACGCGGCGGAGGCGCTGGCCCGTTCGCTCGGCGAGGAGGGCGCCAGGCGGCTGCGGGAGCAGGGCGAGCAGGTCCTCGGCACGTGTGTGGAACGGGTCCTGGACGGTGAGCGGGCGCGCTGGCTCGCACCGCTGGACCAGGCCGGGGCCACCACGGACCCCCAGGTGGAGCTGATCGCCGCGCTGTCCGTGGTGCGGCGCAGGAACGACGAGACGGTGCGGCGGGCGTCGCGTACGCAGCCACGGAAGCAGTCCCCGAGGAACCAGAGGAAGAGGTGACGGCAGTGTCTTCTGCGGGTGTCCAGGCGGACGAGGCGGAGCGGCCGGGCCGGCCGGACGGCTCCGGGGGAGAGGGCACGGGCGCCGAGGCGGGTCCGGCCGCGGCGGAGCGTCCCCCGGGGGAGCCGGCCGATGAGCCCGGCGGGGACGGGGAGGGGGCGGGTGCGCAGGCGGCGGGCGCGCCCGGGGCCGGCGCCGGGGCCGGGACGCAGACCCCCACCGAGGCCGCGCACGAGGCCGGGCCCGGGCAGGCGGCGCGCTCGGACCGGACGGGACGGGGCTGGGACGACGGCCTCATCGCCCGGCGCGCCCCCGGCGGGCAGGACGCCGGGACGGCGCCGGAGCCCGAACGCCGGCCCGCGCGGGGGCGTGCGGCACCGGCCCGTGCGACGGGGGAGTCCGACGCCGCAGTACGGGCCGACGGCGAAGCTCCCGAGCCCTGCCTCCGGGACGACCGGGACGACCGGGACGACCGGGGCGACCGGGGCGACCGGGGTCAGCAGGACCAGCAGGACCCCCGGGACCCTCGCGACTCGTCTGCGGACGACGCCCGCCCGGGCCGTACCGCCCGTACCGACCACGCGTGGGCCGCCGATCCCGATGACCCGCCGAGCGTGCCCGACGTGTCCGGCCGGCCCGGCCGGCCCGGAAGCATCGGACCGGAGGGCAGCGTGCTCCGGCGGCGCCTGGGCGCGTTGCGCGAGCTGATCGGCCTGTCCCGTACGCGCCTGGACGGCGCGCTGCTGGCCGAGCCCGTACGGGTGCTGGAGGAGGCCGGTGCGCGCGGACGGCTCTCGCCCGCGTACACGACCGTTGCCATCGCGGGCGCGACGGGCAGTGGCAAGTCCTCGCTGTTCAACGCGCTGGCGGGCCGGGCGCTCTCCGAGGTGGGGATGCGGCGTCCCACCACGGCCCAGCCGGTGGCCTGCACCTGGGAGGCGGAGCGGGAAGGCGGCGCCGACGGGCTGCTGGACCGGCTCGGCATCGCCCCCGTCATGCGCCGCCGGGTACGGGACGCCGGGCTGCACGGGCTGGTGCTGATCGACCTTCCGGACCACGACTCGGTCGCGGACGGGCACCGGGAGCAGGTGGACCGGCTGCTGGGGCTGGTCGACGCGGTGGTGTGGGTGGTCGACCCGGAGAAGTACGCCGACGCCCTGCTCCACGAGTGCTACCTGCGGCCACTGGCGGGGTACGCCGAGGTGACCTTCGTGGTCCTCAACCAGACCGACCGGCTGCCGGGCGACTCCGCCGACGCCGTGCTCGACGACCTGCGGCGCCTGCTGGACGAGGACGGCATGGCGCTGGGAGAACACGGCGAACCGGGCGCGCGGGTGCTGGCCATCTCGGCGCTCACCGGCGAAGGAATCCCCGAACTGCGCGAAGAACTGGGCGCGTTCGCCGCCGCCCGAGAGGCTCCGGCGCGGCGCCTCGCGGCGGATCTGGACGGGGCGGCCGAGCGGTTGCGGACCGCCTACGCGGACCCGGGGCTGAGCGGGCGGTCGGGGCTCACGGAGGGGGCGAGGGAGGAGTTCGAGGAGCGCCTCGCCTCCGCGGTCGGCGCGGCGGCGGCCGGTCAGGCCGCGGAACGGGCCTGGCTGCGGCTGGCGGAACGCTCCTGCGGTACGCCGTGGGCGCAGCTGGCGAGGTGGCACGACACGCGGCGGAGCCGTACGCAGGCGGCGTCCGGCTCGCCTGTGGCGGCTTCTGCGGTTGCGGTTGCGCCTGCGGTTGCGGGGTCCGCGTCGGCGGAAGCCGCGCCCGCACCCGCACCCGTACCTGCGCCCGCCGCCGTCGCCGCGCCGCCGCCCAGGCCCGCCGTCGCCCCGGGGCCGACGGCGCATCGCGTCGCGCGGCCCGTACTGGCGCAGGCCGTACGGGAGTTGGCGGCCCGTGCTGTGACGGGTCTGCCGGAGCCCTGGCGGAAGACCGTGTGCGACGCGGCGTGGCGCGGGGCGGAGGGACTGCCGGAGGCGCTTGACGAGGTGGTGGACGAGGCCGCCCGCAGCGCTCCGGCCACCGCCGGGCCGGGACCGGCCGGGTCTCCGGGCGCGGCAGGTGCGGCAGGTGCGGAGGGCGGCCGACCCGCCCGGGTACAGCCCTCGGCCCGGCTGCCCCGGCCCCCGTGGTGGACGGCCGCCACCGTCGGCCAGGGGCTGCTCCTCGCCCTCCAGGTGCTCGGTGTGCTCTGGCTGGTGAGTGCCGCCGCCGGGGGCTACCACGGTGCGCTGTGGCTGCCCGCCGTCCTGCTGCTGGGCGGTGCGCTGGGTGGGCCGATGCTCGCGTGGGGCTGCCGGGCCGCGGCCCGGGGGCCCGCTCGCGCGTACGGCCAGGAGGAGGAGCGGCGGCTGCGCCGCCTCGCGTCCGGCTGCGGACGGTCCCGGGTGCTGGAGCCGGTGGCGGCCGAACTGCTGCGCTACCAGGAGGTGCGGGAGCAGTACGTGATCGCGGCGGGGGACGCGGACATCCCCAGCGGGATGCGGTGAACCACCCCCGGCGGGTGGCCGAGTTGTCCACAACCGGCCGGTAGTCCACAGGCTCGGGCGGGCGCCGCCGTCTGCGTGCACGATGGGTGGCACCGCGTGACCGCCAGGGCCGCGCGGGAGGAGCGCGGGCGTACGGGGACGTGGGTGGTGCGGACTCGTGCGTGCGCGATGGCGCGGGGCGGCAGGGGGAGGCGGTTCGGATGTACGAGGCGTATGTGACGGTGGTGGGCAACGCCGCCACCCGGGTCAGCTACCGGACGGCGGAGTCGGGCCAGCCGGTCGCCTGGTTCCGGCTGGCGAGCACGATCCGCAGGTTCGACCGCTCCCGGGGCGGCTGGGCCGACGCGCACACGAACTTCTACACGGTGTGGGCGCGGCGCGCGCTCGCCGCCAATCTCGCCTCCTCGGTCACCATCGGCGAACCTCTCATCGTCCGGGGCCAGTTGAGGGTGCGCCAGGGCGGCGGAGAGGCGCGGGAGTCCGCCTCGGTGGATCTGCTGGCGTCCGCGATCGGGCACGACCTCTCCCGCGGTACCTCGGCGTTCGTGCGGGTCAGCCGCGCCACTCCGGGGCTGACGCCGGGGAGCGGCGGGCGGACGACCGTGGGCGCGGAGCCCTCGACGGGGTCAAGATCTGGTCCGGAAGCGGCAGTTCCGGATCTGCCCGTGCCGCCATGAAACTCCCGGTCCGTCGTATTTCGCGATAACGATTATGAGTCGGAACGCTTGCGGGGCCTGATTGATGGGGACTGCGCTGCGCCCGGTCTTTACGATCCGTCGGGTACTTACGGGGTTGGAAGATCTGTTCGGCGAGGTTCACGGCTCCCCACCGGCTGTTCGGCTCGCCCGGAGGAGAAGAGCATGACTTCTGTACGCGGACGGGCACTTTCCCGTCTCGCAGCCGTGCTGCTGGTTCCCGGACTCCTGGTGGCGGGAGCGGTCGCCGGAGCCACCTCGGCCGCGGCCGAGAGCGCGACCTCCCCGTACGGCGGCGGCGAAGCGACGCTGAGCGGCCTCAAGACCTTCGACCAGGCCGTCATCCGCAAGGACGGCGAGGACGTGAAGACGGGCGCCGGCCTCTTCGAGATGTCCGTGGAGGGCGGCGGCACCCTCCAGACCTACGCCGTCGACGCCCACACCCCGGCCCAGGACCGGTCGCCCTACCAGGAGGTGCCGTGGAGCGCCTCGCCGCTGTACGACAACAAGGCGGCCGGGAAGATCCGCTGGATACTCCAGCACTCCTACCCGCAGGTCAACGACCTCGCGCGGCTCTCGGAGGTCTCCGGCGCGGGCCCGCTCTCCCCGGCCACCGCCGCAGCGGGCACCCAGGTGGCGATCTGGCGGTTCTCGGACGGCGCGAAGGTGCAGGCCGCCGACCGCGCTGCCGAGAAGCTCGCCGACTATCTCCAGCGGTCGGCCAGGAGCGTGGGCGAGCCGAAGGGCTCGCTGACGCTCAGCCCGCCCGCCGTCTCCGGCAAGGCCGGTGACCGGCTCGGGCCCGTCACGGTGCGCACCAGTGCGCGGAGCGTCACTGTCGGCCCCTCGCCGGATGCCGCGTCGCGGGGGATCGAGGTGGTCGGGGCCGACGGCAAGCCGGTGACCTCGGCCAAGGACGGGACCGAGCTGTTCTTCGACGTGCCCGCGGGCATAGAGCCGGGGTCGTCGTCGCTGACGGCCCAGGCGGCGACGACGATCCCGGTCGGCCGTGCCTTCACCGGTACCGGCGGGCAGGTCCAGAGCCAGACGCAGATAGTCGCCGGTTCGAGCCAGTCCACCGTCTCGGCCGCGGCCGAGGTGAGCTGGGCCGACGACGGCGCGATACCGGCGGTCAGCGCGGCGAGGAACTGTGCCAAGGGCGGCCTGGACGTGACTACGGCCAACCGCGGCGACGACTCCTTCGACTTCAGCCTGGCCGAGGCGACGTACGAGATCGCGCCGGGCGAGACCAGGGCGGTGACGGCCCCGGTCCAGGAGGACCAGCCGTACCGGATCACGATCTTCGGGCCGGAGGGCTTCGAGAAGACCTTCACCGGCGTCTTCGACTGCGAGACGGCGGGGGAGGAGAGGAGCGAGGAAACCGGCCTCACCCCGCAGACCGGGACCGGCACGCTCGGTGATGATGCGGCCACCGCCACGACCGGCGGCGGCCCGGGGCTGGCCGAGACGGGCGGTGGGAGCAACACCCCGGTGCTGATCGGTACGGCCGTGGCCCTGGTCGCGGTCGGCGGCGCGGCGCTGCTGCTCGTCCGCAGGCGGCGGCCCGCGGCGGCGGGCTCTCCCGAGGCGTCGGACAGCCCGGTCACCCGGGACGCCACAGACACCACGGGCGCCTCCGGCGTCACAGACACCACAGGCGCGCCGGACACCCCGGAGGCGCCCGCAGGGCCGGACGCGCCGGGCGCGGGCCGGTAGCGGAGCGCACCCCGCGGGGCGGGGCGGTCCGTGCGGCGGACCGCCCCGTTTCCGCCTTCGTGCGGGAGTGCGGCAAGATGGAGTTCATCTGCCCGCACGCGGCGGGTCCGCAGAGCGGCGGCGCGCGCGGCGCGCACGCGTATCGACACCTACCAGACTGCCGGACGGTTTCTCTTGGCTGAGTTCATCTACACCATGCGCAAAGCGCGCAAGGCGCACGGCGACAAGGTCATCCTTGACGATGTCACCCTGGACTTCCTGCCGGGGGCGAAGATCGGCGTCGTGGGCCCGAACGGCGCGGGCAAGTCCACGGTGCTGAAGATCATGGCCGGGATCGAGCAGCCGTCCAACGGCGACGCCTTCCTGCTCCCCGGCCACAGCGTCGGCATCCTCCTCCAGGAGCCCCCGCTGGACGAGACGAAGACGGTCCTGGAGAACGTCCAGGACGGCGTTGCCGTGATCAAGGGCAAGCTGGACCGGTTCAACGAGATCGCCGAGGAGATGGCGACCGAGTACACCGACGCCCTGATGGAGGAGATGGGCAAGCTCCAGGAGGACTTGGACCACGCCAACGCCTGGGACCTGGACGCCCAGCTCGAGCAGGCCATGGACGCCCTCGGCTGCCCGCCCGGCGACTGGCCGGTCACCCACCTCTCCGGCGGTGAGAAGCGCCGCGTCGCGCTGTGCAAGCTGCTGCTCGAACAGCCCGACCTGCTGCTCCTGGACGAGCCCACCAACCACCTGGACGCCGAGTCCGTGCAGTGGCTCGAGCAGCACCTGGCAAAGTACCCGGGCACCGTCGTGGCCATCACCCACGACCGGTACTTCCTGGACAACGTCGCCGAGTGGATTCTCGAGCTCGACCGCGGCCGCGCCCACCCCTACGAGGGCAACTACTCCACCTACCTGGAGAAGAAGCAGGCCCGGCTCAAGGTCGAGGGCCAGAAGGACGCGAAGCGCCAGAAGCGCCTCAAGGAGGAGCTGGAGTGGGTCCGCTCCAACGCCAAGGGTCGGCAGGCCAAGTCCAAGGCGCGGCTGACCCGTTACGAGGAGATGGCGGCGGAGGCCGAGAAGACCCGGAAGCTGGACTTCGAGGAGATCCAGATCCCGCCGGGCCCGCGGCTGGGCAGCGTCGTCGTCGAGGTCGAGCACCTGAGCAAGGCGTTCGACGACAAGGTGCTGATCGACGACCTGTCGTTCACGCTGCCGCGGAACGGCATCGTCGGCATCATCGGCCCGAACGGCGCGGGCAAGACCACGCTGTTCAAGATGATCCAGGGCCTCGAGGACCCGGACTCCGGCTCGATCAAGGTCGGTGACACGGTCAAGATCTCCTACGTCGACCAGTCCCGCGCCAACATCGACCCGAAGAAGACGCTGTGGGCCGTCGTCTCGGACGAGCTGGACTACATCAACGTCGGCCAGGTGGAGATGCCTTCGCGGGCGTACGTCTCCGCGTTCGGTTTCAAGGGTCCCGACCAGCAGAAGCCCGCAGGCGTGCTCTCCGGCGGCGAGCGCAACCGGCTCAACCTGGCGCTCACCCTCAAGCAGGGCGGCAACCTGCTGCTGCTCGACGAACCGACCAACGACCTCGACGTGGAGACGCTCTCGTCGCTGGAGAACGCGCTCCTCGAGTTCCCGGGCTGCGCGGTGGTCGTCTCCCACGACCGCTGGTTCCTGGACCGCATCGCCACCCACATCCTGGCGTACGAGGGCGAGAGCAAGTGGTTCTGGTTCGAGGGCAACTTCGAGTCCTATGAGAAGAACAAGATCGAGCGGCTCGGCCCGGACGCGGCCCGCCCGCACCGTGCGACGTACAAGAAGCTCACGCGCGGCTGATCCGGTGGCGCAGAGAGCGAGGGTCTGAGCGTGCGGCACATCTTCGAGTGCTCCCTGCGCTGGTCGGACATGGACGCCTTCGGGCACGTCAACAATGCCGTCTTCCTCCGCTATCTGGAGGAGGCGCGGATCGACTTCATGTCCCGGCTGGCCCGGGAGGCGGCGCAGTCGTCGGCCGCGGACGAGAAGCCCTTCCAGGGCGGATCGGTCGTGGCCCGGCACGAGATCGACTATCTGCGTCCGCTGGTGCACCGGCACGCGCCGGTGACCGTCGAGACCTGGGTCACCAAGATAGGCGCCGCGTCCGCGACCCTGGACTACGTCATCAAGGACGCGGAGGCGGTCTACGTACGCGCGCGGACCGTCATCGTTCCCTACCTCCTGGACGAGGCGCGGATTCGGCGGCTCACCTCCCAGGAGAGGTCTTTCCTGGAGGAGTACGCCGATGACAGCGCCGCGTCTGACCTTCGCTGACCCGGGGGAGGCCGCCGCGCTGGCGGCCTTCCTCGGGCGGCTGCTGCGCTGGGAGAAGGCGGCGGCCGTGCGGCTCCAGGCGGGCGCCGGAGTGCTCGGCGTGTTCGCACGCCCCGCCCGCTTCGAGGTGCTGGCCGTGCTCACCTCGCGGCTCCTGGAGCCGGTGGAGCTGGACGCCACGGTCTCCGCCGGTGAGCTGCTGGAGCGGATCGACGAGCCGGGCGAGTCGGTCCCCGCGGTGCCCGCCGAGGTGACCGGCCCGGCCTGGGCGGGGCTGCTCCCGCCCCGGAGCGGCTGGCGCGTCGCGGCCGAACTGCCCGCGCACGCCGTACGGGAGGCCGCGGCGGGCGCCGTCGCGGAGTTCCGGGACCGCTCGGAGCGGCTGGCCCCCGAGAAGCGCACCCGCGAGGTGCTGGACGCGCTCGCCGAGGAGATCTGGGAGCGCCCGCTGCGCGGCACCGGGATGCGGCTGCGGGCCGTCCACGCGGCGCACGCGCTCGGCTTCCTGCGGGACTCCGCCGCCCCGGTCGCGCTGTACGGCTCCGGCAGCTGGCTGCGGCTGCGTACCTCGTACGGCTCGGTGATCGTGCGCGGCGCCGCCGGGGCCGGGCCGGGGCCGGGCCTCGGCCTGAGCGTCACACCGGTCTGACCTGGGCGTCACCCGTCGCCGTGCGGGGGTGCCGTGTCCGGCCGTACCTCGATGTGGTCCGGCTGGAGTTCCAGCAGCACCCGGTCGCGGATGGCCAGCGGCTCGGTGAACTCCGGCGGCAGCTGCAACCGCCCGGAGCGGTCGATCGTCGTGTACTCGCGGCTGACGGTCGACTCGCCGCCGTCCTCGTCGGTGCGCACGTGCCGCAGCGTCTCCGAGCTGGTGCGGCCGTCCCGGATCGACACCGTCCGGGTGACCTCGGAGGACACCGCCTGGTCGTGCGTGACGACCAGGATCGTCGTACCCAGTTCGGAGTTGGCCGTGCGCAGCGCCGCGAAGACCTGCTCGGCGGTGGCCGAGTCCAGCTCCCCGGTCGGCTCGTCGGCGAAGACCACCGCCGGGTTGTTGGCCAGCGCCACGGCGATGGCGACGCGCTGCTGCTCCCCGCCCGAGAGGGCGGCCGGCCGCCGGTCCAGGCAGTGGGACATGTCCAGCAGGTCCAGGAGTTCGCCCGCCCGCGCCATGCGGGCGCGCTTCCCGCGCGGCGCGCCGTCCGCCCTGCGGCCGTGCCGGCCGCGCAACTGCATCGGCAGCGCGACGTTCTGCGCGGCGGTGAGGTAGGGCAGCAGGTTCCGCGAGGTGCGCTGCCAGATGAAGCCGACGGTGTCCCGCCGGTAGCCGAGCCTGGTCTTCGCGTCCATCGCGAGCAGGTCGCAGCCCGCCACCGTCGCGCTCCCGGCGGTGGGGGCGTCGAGCCCGGCCAGGATGTTCAGCAGCGTCGACTTCCCGCTGCCCGAGGCTCCCACGATGGCGGTGAGTTCGCCCTGAGCGACCAGCAGGTCCAGCCCCTGGAGCGCCTGCACCTCCACGCCGTCCGCCTGGAAGACGCGCACCAGGCGGTCGCAGGCGATCAGTGCGCCCTGGCCGTACGCGGGCCCGCCGCGGGTGGCGCGGCGCTCCAGCTCGGCCAGGGAGGGCACCGCGGCGCCGTCCCGGCCGGTGCCGTCGTGGGGCGTGTCGGGGGTCTCGTTGCTCACAGCGGCTCCATCCGGAGGTCCGTTTTCCGGCTGGCGATCCGGGCCTGTACGAGCAGCGCGGCGCAGGCGAGGGTCAGCAGGCAGAGGGCGGGCAGGGCCAGGGACAGCGGATCAATCCCGAGGCGCACCGGGTCCGTGGCCGGGGTCCCGGCGAGCGTGGCCAGGTCGATGCCCGGCCGCAGCAGGGGCACCGAGGCGAGCGCGGTCAGCACCCCGGCGATCGCGGTGATCAGGTACATCGGGAGGGATTCGATCAGCAGCAGCCCCCGGCCCTGGCGCCGGGAGAGCCCCATCGTGCGCAGCCGGGCGAGCAGTGTGATCCGGTCCGGGGCGGTCTGGAGCAGGGAGAGCAGCACGGCCAGCGCGCTGAATCCGGCGGCGGCCAGTACCGCGCCGAGGTAGAGGCGTTCGGCGCCGGACTGGAGCACGGAGTCGCTGTACGAGTCGCGTTCGTCGCTGCGCAGGCGCAGGGTGAGGCCCGCGTCCTCGGCCAGTTCGCGCAGCGCCGCCTCGTCGAGGGAATCCCCGCTCAGCAGCAGCGCGTTGGGGCTGACCAGCGCGGTGCCTGCGGTGTCGGGCCGGGCCTGTTCCACGGCGGCGCGGGAGAGCAGCAGGAACTCGGCGCCCCGGGTGGCGGGAGTGCTCTGCCGTACGAGGGCGGGGCGCACCGTCAGTTCGAGGCCCGGCACGGAGACGGAAGCGGTGTCCGACATCTTCTCGGCGAGCGGCGCGGACACCAGGGCCGGCAGCACCGGGTCCGTGCCCTCGGCGTTCTTGCCCGCACGCAGGTCCCGTTCGGAGAAGGGGCCGAAGCCGGTCCGGTCCGCGAGGCGGGCGTACGCGCGAGGGTCGGCGATGACCACCGTGACGCCGTCGCCGGCGGTCACCCCGGTCGTGCCGTCCGCCACGGTGCCGCCGTCGAACACCCGGAGGCCGCTGACGCCCGCCACCCCGTCCGTCCCCGCTGCCCGGGAGAGCACCGTGCCGGGCAGTGGGCCGGGCGACTCGATACGGGCGTCCGCGCCGACCGCCCGCAGCGCCGCCTCGTCGCGGCCGTCGGCGATGCCGGCCAGCACCGTGCCGCCGAAGGAGGCCACGGTCAGCGCCACCAGCAGGGTCAGCAGCGGCAGTCCGGCCACGGCGGCGGACGGCGCGCGGGCGGCACGGGCCATGCCCAGGAAGGCGACCGCGCCGCGCCACCGGGCGGCCGGCCGGGCCAGCAGCCGCAGCGGCAGCGGGTAGAGCCGGACGAGCACCAGCGCGACCGCGACGGCCAGCAGCACGGGCGCCGCGGCCAGCATCGGGTCCGGGCCGCCGGCCTCGGCACCGCCGCTTCCCCCGCCGCTTCCGCCCCCGGTCCCGCGCCGGCGCAGGGCCACGATGGCGCCCACGACCAGGACGAGCGCGGTCAGTTCGACGACTGTGCGCCGCCGGGAGCGCCGTCCGCGCAGCAGATCGGAGCGCTGGGCCGGAGCGTGCGGCCGACGGTGCGTGAGCACCGCCCGCACGGGCAGGGTCAAGACCCCGACCAGGGAGACCGCGAGGGCCGCCAGCAGCGCCTCCCGGACGCGGCTGCCCGGGGTGACCAGCAGCGCCGCCGCCGTGCCCGCCACCGCCGCCGGAATCCCGGTGGCGAGCGTCTCGGCCAGCAGGCGGGCGCCGAGCCCGCGCAGCGAACTGCCGCGCGAGCGCAGCAGGTCCAGCTCCGCCTCGCGCCGCTCGGCGGCCAGCACCCCCCACAGCAGCAGCACGGTGACCGCCGTCGTACCCAGTCCGAGCGCGGCCATCAGCAGCAGCGGTGCGACGGCCGCACGCTCCCGCTCGAAATGGGTGAACAGCTCCTCGAGCCGCTCGTCGACGGTGATGGGGCCGACGCCCGCCGCCTCCTCGAGCCGGGTGGCGGCCGGGCCCGCGGACAACGAGCCGAGCGCGTCCCGCAGTGCGCCCGCCTGGTGCGCCTGGAGCCGCTCGGTACGCAGCGGCTGGTGCCAGAACAGCTCGGCGCCGTCCTGGAGATCGAGCAGCGCGGCCGTGGCCTCCCGGTCGATGAACGCGCTGAAGTGCCAGAAGTGCTGCGGGTCGCTGCCTGGGCCGGGGGGCTGCACGGTCGTCAGGGTGGGCCGGTCGAGGCTCTTCCCGGCTCTCCAGTAGGCCGCCTCGGGCGAACGCGGGCTGATCAGCCCGGTCACCTTGACCGTCGTCCTCCCGGCGTGCCCGTCCAGGTGGAAGCTGTCGCCCGTCCGCAGCTTCATCCGCTTCGCGGTGGCCGGGGTGAGCACGGCCTCGACCCGCGGCTCACCCGGCGGGCCGGTCACCCGGGGGCCGGGCATCCGCCCCTCGGTCAGACGGCTGTGCCCGGCCAGGTCCTGCTGGGCGACGAGGGTGGTCTGCGGGGCGCGGGTGGGCGTGGGCCGGGGGAAGCCGGGGTCGAGGGCGTCGGCGGGCACGCGGTTGTGCACGCCGTACACGGCCTTGCCCTTGTCGGCGGGCAGCGGCGCCCGTACCGCCTCGCGGAAGGCGGCGGCGAACCTGTCGACGGCGGACGGCCGTACGAGCTGGCGCGGGTCGGCTCCCGCACCGGCTTGGGCGGTGTTGGCGGTGCCGGTGACCAGCCGGTCCTGGAGCGGCGCTCTGGCGAGGGACTCGTGCAGGGCGTCGTTCTGGTAGTCGTCGACGAGGCGGGGCAGCGCGGCGGCGGTGAAGGCGGTGACCAGCAGCAGCGCGGCGAAGACGAGCGCGGTGCCGGGGGCGGCGCGCAGCCGGGTCCACGCCCAGGCCGCGGCCGGCGGGGCGGTGCCCGCCCGCCGCCCGCCCCCGGGCTCGTCCCGTCGCGTCATCCGGCTCAGTCCTCCCGCTCCGTGCGCAGCGCGGCGACCGGGTCGGCGCCGCGCAGCGCGGTACCGGCGATCACCAGTGCCGGCACCACGAGGACCGCGCCCAGCAGCACCGCCAGCGAGCCCAGGGGCAGTCGTACGAGCAGGTCGGGCACCGGCTGCCGCGCCTCACCGGTCAGTACGATCAACGGGACGACGAGCCGGGTCAGCAGGACCCCCAGCGCCAGTCCGATCGCCAGCGACACCAGCACCAGCAGGCTCTGCTCGGTCGCCAGCACCTGGGCGAGCCGCCGCCGCGGCGCGCCCAGCGCCCGCAGCACCGCGAACTCCGCCGTCCGCTCCCGCACCGCCCCGGCCGCGCTCACCGCGAAGCCCATCGCGGCCAGTGCGGCGGCGGCCATCGCGATGCCGGTCAGCGCCGTGCGCGGGCCCGCGCTGAGCGGATCGGCGCGCAGTTCGGCGGCGAGTTCGTCGCGCACCACCACGCCCTCCAGCGAGGGCAGCGTGCGCAGCCGCTCGACGGCCTTGTCTGCCTGGCCCTCGCGGAGGTCCACCCACCAGCTCTCCGGCTCCAGTGGCGGGCCCGAGGCGGCGAGCAGCGCGCGGTCGACCGCGGCGAGGTCGAGCAGCAGCGCGCCGCCGTCCTTGCCGCCGCTGCGCGCCGTGGTGCCGGGCAGGGCCCGTACGGAGCCGGTGATGCGCACGGTCAGCTCGGTGCTGGAGACCTGCGCCTTGACGGAGTCGCCGACCTCGGCGCCGCTGGCGGAGAGGAACGCGTCGGTGGCGACGCCCGAGAGGGCGTCGGCCCCGTCCTCCCGCTCGTGCCCCGCGCCGCCCTGCGCGGTCCCGGAGCCGGGCGGCGGCCCGGGGACCAGCCGCAGGTCCACCGAGACCGCCTCGATGCCGTACGGCTCCGGCGACGGCGCGGAGCCCGTCGTGTAGCGGACGGTCAGCGGCCGGGCGCCGTCCCCGTCCGGCCCGGCGGAACGGATCTTCGGTGCGGCGAAGCGGCCGGTGCCGAGGATCTGCTGCCGGTCGTCGGTGCCGATGGCGGAACCCCAGTGGGTCCCGGCCGGGACGGTGACCTTCTCGACGGTGCCGCCGGGCCCGAAGACCTCCAGGCCGGCCAGCGTCAGGCGGCGCTCCTCATCCGCGACGGGTGCGGTGTGCGAGACGGACAGCCGGGTCAGCCGCAGCGGTCCGGCCGGGGAGCCGCCGGTGCCTCCGGCGGCTGTGGCCAGCCCGGCCTCGAGGCGGTGTACGCGGCCGTCGGCGGGCAGATCACCGATGAGGAACTCGTACGGCACGCCGAATCTGTCCTCGAAGGTGAGGGCGACGGAGTCCTGGGTGCTCCCCGCGCCGCCGTCCCCGGTGCCGCTGTCCGCCGCGCCGCTGTCCCCGGCCCCGCTGAGTCGCTCCAGCCGCAGGTCCAGCCCCAGTTCGCGGGTGCCGGAGGGCAGCACGATGCCCGCCGGGGACCGCTCCCGGGGGCCCGCCAGCGGGTGCAGCAGCTCGGGCAGGGGCTCGTCCGCGAGGTCCCCGCGCATCCGCAGCAGGCCGTCGGAGGCCGCACGGCTGTCGGTGGCGAGCACCTGCACGGTGCGTTCGCCGGACACGGTGAACTCGTCCCGGGCCAGCGGCGCCACCGCGCGCACCCCCTCGATGCCCTCGTACAGCCCGCCCTGCCCGAAGGCGGGCGCGCTGGAGCCGGTGACCTGCGCGTCGGCGCCGGTACGGAAGTCCGCCTGATCGCCCTGCGAACGGTCCCAGCTGGCGCCCTGCCCGACCGCGAACACCCCCATCGCCACCGCCAGTACGAGGAGCAGCGCCGGACCGGCGCCCCGCATCGGGCGGCGGCTGAGCTGCCAGCCCGCGAGCGCCCCGGCCAGGCCGCGGGAGCGGGCGGCGCGGTGCTCGCCCAGCCGGGCCGCGAGCGGCAGCAGCCGCAGGGCCAGTACCGTGCCCGCCAGCAGGGTCAGCGCGGGCGCCGTGACCAGCACCGGGTCGATGCCCAGGGCCTCCGAGCCGCTCCCGTCCGTGCCGGTGAGCACGCCGGTGCCCGCGGCGCGCCGCTCCAACTGCCAGTACGCGACGCCCGCGATCGCGAGCAGCGCCAGGTCGGCGCCGCCGCGCAACATCGCGGACGCCTTGCGCCTGCGCGAGGTCCGGGCCCCGCCGTCCTCGCCAGGCTGGTGCGACCGGCCGCGCAGCGCGGGCGCGATCACCGTCGCCGCGCAGGCCAGCGCCGTACCGGCGGCGACCCACCAGGCCTCCGCCGGCAGCCGCACCGAGGGGTCCACCCCGGAGCGGGCGAGGGCGCCGGAGCCCATCAGGGCCTCCACCACGGGCACCGCGAGCAGCGGCGCGAGCAGCGCCGCGGGCACCGCCAGCAGCAGCGCCTCGGCGGCTGACAGCGCCGCGACCCGGCCGCGCGAGCCGCCGCGCGCCCGCAGCAGCTCCGTCTCGGCGGTCCGTTCGGAGGCCAGCAGCTGGGCGACGAGCAGCAGGGCCAGGCCCGCCAGCACCGCCAGCTGGAGCGCCGCGATCAGCAGCGTGGAGCGGCCCACCAGCAGGGTCCGCTCCAGCCCGTCCAGCAGGGCGGGCAGCTCGCTGGAGGCGACGGCGCCGCCGACCTTCGCGGAGTCCCCGAAACGGGCCACCGACGTGCGTACGTGGTCGCGCAGTTCGCCGATGCGGGCGGCGGAGACGCGCGAGAAGTCGGCCTCCGCCTGCCAGTGGGCGGAGGCGGGCTCCAGCGCTCCGGTGAAGGCGTCCGCGTCGACGGCCAGCGGGCCGTAGGTGGTGAAGGCGAGGGTGCGGACGCCGTCGCCGTCCAGCGGGTCCAGCCGCCAGTACGGGTCGTCGGGGTTCTCGGCGGCGTAGACGCCGGTGATCTCGGCCCGCACCGGGGGCGGGCCGTTCAGCCTGCTCTTGACGTCGATGTGGTCGCCGGGCTCCAGACCCAGCCGCTGCGCCGCGCTCTGCGGGACCGCCACGGGCAGGACGGCCGGCGAGCCGGAGTCCTTGCCGCCCGCGTCGCCACGGGCGGTGGCGGGCCAGCTGCCCGCCGTCATGCGCACCCGGTCGCGGTCCAGCGAGGCGAAGAGCGTCAGGTCCGGGTCCGCGTCGCGGCCCGCGTCCTTCGGGCGCAGCGCGCGCGGCAGGGCGTAGGGACCCGAACGGGTGCTCGCCTCGATCGTCGTCGGCAGTCCGTCGAACGCGCGTAGAGTCGCCCGGCGGACCGACCGGTCGACGTCCGCGGCGTCCTCGGCCGTCACGTCCGCCTGGACGTCGAGTACGGTGCGCGGCGCCGACTGGTGTTCCAGGCTGCGACGCAGCCCGGTGTCCCCGAGGGTGGCGGCGAAGGCCGAGAGGACGGTCAGCACCGAGGTGGTCAGCAGCACCGTGAGCAGAGCGGCGGCGATCAGCAACCGGTGCGCGCGCACCCGCGAGAAGACGAACCGACCCAAGCCCCGCTGCCCCCTGTTCCCCCGCGCCCGCCGCCTGCGGCACCGGGGCGCCCCGTCGAGCACCACCCTCCGGGCGGACGGCTGTGGGTGACCGACAGGGCCTGTACGGCGGGGGCGGCGCTCAGTCCGCGGAGTTGACCATAGTCCTTGCGGCGTACACGAGGTAGCCCCAGAGCTGCCGTTCGTGCTCCGGGTCCAGCTCCAGGCTCTCCACGGCCTCCCGCATGTGCGACAGCCACGCGTCGTGCGCGGCCTCGTCGACCTTGAAGGGGGCATGCCGCATCCGCAGCCTCGGGTGGCCGCGCTGCTCGCTGTACGTGCGCGGCCCGCCCCAGTACTGGATGAAGAAGAGCGTCAGCCGCTCCTCGGCGGGGCCGAGGTCCTCCTCCGGGTACATGGGCCGCAGCAGCGGGTCCTGTGCCACCCCCTGGTAGAAGCGGCGGACGAGGCGCCGGAAGGTCTCCTCTCCGCCCACCTGTTCGTAGAAAGTCTCCGTCTGCAAGGTGCCGCGCGGAATCTCCATCACGCTCCCATGGTCGCAGATGCCGCGACGGACGGGTCGGGCTCCGGGGTCCCGTTGTCAGTGCGGACCGGTACGTTCGGATGACCATGTCTGTCACCGGAGAGAAACCACCCCTGATCGGCCGGGACCACCCGGCCGGAGTGCTGCGCGCGGAGGTCGGCCGTGCCGCGGAGAGCCACGGCGGCCTGGTGCTGGTCGCCGGGGAGGCCGGGATCGGCAAGACGACCCTGGTCGCGGGCGCGGTCGAGGATGCCCGGCGGCTGGGCGCGCTGGTGCTCAGCGGCTCCTGCTGGGACGCGGAGAGCGCACCGGGTTACTGGCCCTGGGTGCAGCTCGTGCGGGGCCTGCGGCGCGGCGCGACCCCGGGCGAGTGGGCCGCCGCCCAGGAGGCGGCGGGCACCGGGCTGTCCGTGCTGCTCGGCGAGACGCGCGGCGCCGCGGAAATCGAGAGCTTCCAGCTCTACGACGCGGTGACCACGGCCCTGGTGTCCGTCTCGCAGCACCGCCCGGTGGTGGCGGTCCTGGACGACCTGCACTGGGCGGACATCGCCTCGTTGCAGCTGCTGGAGTTCGCCGCCCGGCACACCTGGTTCGAGCGCCTGCTGCTGGTGGGCACCTACCGGGACGTCGAGGTGGAGCCGGAGGACCATCCGCTGCGCCCGCTGATCACCCCGCTCGTCGCGAAGGCGACGACGGTGACGCTGACCGGCCTCAGCGCCGAGGAGGTCGGCGCCCTGATGGAGCGCACCGCCGGGAAGCCGCCGGGTCCCGGGCTGGCGGCGCAGGTGCACCGCCGCACCGGCGGCAACCCGTTCTTCGTCGAGCAGACCGCCCGCCTCTGGCACAGCGGAGGCACGGTCAGCGCGGTGGCCCCGGGCGTACGGGACGCGTTGCGGCGGCGGCTGTCGCTGCTGCCCGCGCCGGTGGAACGGCTGCTGGCGAGCGCCGCCGTGCTCGGCCGCGAGTTCCACCGGCAGGTGCTGGCGGCGGCGGTGGCCGCCCCGGTGCCCCAGGTCGACCGGCTGCTGGAGCGGGCGGTGGCCACCCGGCTCGTGGTGCCGCAGGGCGCGGGCCGGTTCGCTTTCGCGCACGACCTGGTCCGGGAGGCGCTCTACGACGAACTGGGCGAGGAGGAGGCCCGCTCCCGGCACGCGGCGGTCGTCCGCGTGCTCGACGGCGACGCGGCGCTCGCGCGCCAGGTCGTGCCCGCCGACCTGGCGCACCACGCCCATCTGTCGGGCCCCGCGCTGGAGCCGTCCCGTGCGGTGGACCACCTGCTGGCCGCCGCGCAGGACGCCGGGGGCCGGATGGCGTTCGCGGAGGAGACCGGGCATCTGCGCCGCGCGCTGGAGCGGGCGCTGGAGGGCGAGCCGCGTAGAGCGGTCCTCATCGGCCTCGAGCTGGGCAGCAAACTGCGGCACATGGGCGAGCAGGCCGAGGCGTCGCAGGTGCTCACCGCCGCGGTGGCGCGCGCCCGCGCAGTGGACGACCAGGAGTTGCTGGCGCGGGCGGCCCTGACCCTGCACCGCCGCATTGACCAGGGGGAATCGGCCGAGTTCGCGCGGTTCACCGACGAGCTGCTCACCGAGGTGCACGGTCGGATGGTGCGCTCCGAGGCGGTCGCCCGCCCGGCCGGTGACCTCGACCGGCTCGCCCGCGAGCTGGCCGTCCGGGTGGCGGTGCTCGCCCGGCGCGGTCAGGACGACGACGCGCTCTCGTTCAGCCTGTGGATGCGTCACGATCTGCTGTGGGGCCCTGGTACGGCAGCCGAGCGGGAGGCCCTGATGCGCGAGATGGTCGCGGTCGCGCGGCGCACGGGGGACGGGGAGACCGAGCTGTTCGCGACGTCGATGTGCTGGGTGGCGCTGCTGGAGCAGGGGGACCCGCGCTATCTCGACGAGTTCCGCGCGTTCGTGGCGCTGGCCGAGCGCGGCGGCGGCCCCCGGGCCGTGATGAGCTCCTCGGTCGACCAGAGCGTGATCGCCTCGCTCGGTGGCCGCTTCGACGAGGTGGAGACGCTGCTGCTGCGAGCCCGTAGCGCCGGCGAGGGCAACGTCCACGAGGGCGAGCACGAGTACTTCGGCCACATGGTCCGCCATATGCGGTGGGCGCTGCTGCTGGCGCGGGAGCGGTTCGCGGAGCTGGCGGACCTGCACCGCGCGATCGAGGGCACGGACTACCCGTATCCCCGGCTGCTGGAGGGCATCACGGCCGCGCAGCGCGGTGACGCCGCCGAGGCGCTGCGGCATCTGGCCGCGCTGGAGGCCACGCTGGGCACCAGTCCGGGCAGCGGGTCGGGCCAAGGGGTCCTGTCCCGCAGCTACGCCGCGCTGTGGCTGCGCTTCCAGGCCGAGGTGGCGGTGGTCTCGCGGGACGCGGAGCTGTGCGAGCGGGCGGTCCGGGACCTGACGCCGTACGCCGACGAGTGGGGGGTGTCGCTCTACGGCTGCGAGGTCAGCGGGCCCATGGTCTTCTGGCTGGCCCGGCTGGCCGCCGCGCGGGAGCGGTGGGACGAGGCGGTGGACGGGTTCACCGCCGCGGAGGAGTCGGCCGTGCGGCTCCAGGCGCACTTCTGGGTGGCATGGTCGCGGCTGCGGCTCGCCGAGGTGCTGCGGGCGCGCGGCGGCCCGGGGGACGCCGGGCGTGCGGCCGGACTGCTGGAGCGGGTGGAGCGGGAGACGGCCGGGTCGGCGATGGAGCATCTCGCCGAGCGGGCGCGCCGGGCGCGGTCCGCGGCGCCGCCCCGGGCGGCGGCGGCTGCCCCGGCCGCCCCGGCCGCAGGTCCTGCCGCGCCCGGCGCACGTACGGCCGCCGCCGCGGAGCGGGAGTTCCGCCGGGAGGGCGCGGTGTGGACGCTCACCTTCGACGGCCGCACGGTCCATATGCCCGACGCCAAGGGCCTGCGTGACCTGCACACCCTGCTCGGCAGCCCCGGCACGGACATCGCGGCTGTCCGGCTCCTCGCCCCCGAGGGCGGCGACCTGACGGTGGCCGCCCGGCAGTTCGGCGGCGACGACGTGCTGGACGAGGAGGCCAAGGCACGCTACAAGCAGCGGCTCGCCCTGCTGGACGAGGAGATCGACCGCGCCGTGCAGCGGGGCGACGACGCGCGGGCCGCCGCGTTCGACCAGGAGCGGGCCGCCCTGCTGCGCGAGCTGCGCAGCGCCGCCGGGCTCGCGGGCCGCAGCCGCCGCCTGGGCGACGAGGCGGAGCGGGCCCGTAAGACGGTCACCGCGCGCATCCGCGACACCCTGCGCAAGCTCGACGAGCGGCACCCACCGCTGGCCGCGCACCTGCGCGCGGCCGTGTCCACCGGAGCGGCCTGCCGCTACGGGCCGGAGCACGGCGGCGGCAGCGGCGCGGCCTGGCGGCTGTGAGCCCCGCCGCCGGGTCCTGCCGCTGCCGCCGTCACCGCCGTTGTCACAGCCGTGTCGCCGCGCCGCCGGTCACTTGCGGTTGTAGAGCCGCATCGTGATCGGGCCGAAGACCGCGACGAGCGCAGCGGACCAGCCCAGCGACCACGCGATGTCCTCGGCGGGCCAGCTGCCCGCCATCAGGTCCCGTACGGCCGAGGAGACGTGGGTGATCGGGCTGTTGTTCACGAAGCCCTGCAACCAGCCCGGCATCGTGCCGGGGTCGACGAAGATGTTGCTGCCGAAGGTCAGCGGGAAGAGCACCATCATGCTGACGCCCATCACGGACTTCTCACTGCGCAGCAGCAGGCCGAACATCGTCCAGATCCAGGAGAAGGCGAACGAGAAGACCAGCAGCACCGCCACCCCGGCCAGCACGCCGCCGGCGCCCCCCTCGGGGCGGAAGCCCATGATCAGGCCGACGGTCAGCATCACCACCGACGCCCCCGTGTAGCGCACGATGTCGCCGAGCAGGTAGCCGACCATCGGCGCCGGCCGCCAGATCGGGAGCGTACGGAAGCGGTCGAAGACGCCCTTCTCGATATCGGTGTTGATCGCGACCCCGGTGTACATCGTGATCATGACGACGCTCATCACGAGGATGCCCGGCAGCAGGAACTGCAGGTAGTCCGAGGTCGACCCGGCGAGCGCGCCTCCGAAGAGGTACGTGTACATCAGGACCATCATGATCGGGAACAGCGTCACGTCGAAGAGCTGCTCCGGCACATGCTTGATCTTCAGCATCGCCCGCCAGCTGAAGGTGACGGACGCGCTCAGCGCGCTGGGACGCGGTGGTCGCTCCTTGGCCACCAGCAAGGCCGCGAGGTCCTCGGTGCGGACGGACGCCAGCTCCTCGGAACGGGAGTCGGACGCGGGGGCGGTGGTGGTCGCGGTGCTCATGCTGCGGTCTCCTTCGTGAGGGTGCCGGCGGCGAGGTCGGCGGGGGCGTCGGTGCTGCGGTCGGTGAGGGAGAGGAAGACCTCGTCCAGGCTGGGCTGCCCCAGCGAGAAGGTGTCCACGGTGATCCCGGCCGCGGCCAGTTCCGCGAGCGCGCGGGCGGCCTGCGCCGCCGTGTCGCGGGTGTCGCCGCCCTGGCTGATCCGTGCGGTCAGCGCCACCGGGTCGGGATCGGCCAGCACCGGCGCGTTCAGCGCCCGGGCGAGCAGCCGCTCGGCCTCCGGCCTCTCGTGCGCCTCCCGCAGCCGCAGGTGCACCGAGCCCGCGCCGACCGACGCCTTCAACTCGCCCTTGGTGCCCTCCGCGATCACCTTTCCCTTGTCGATGACCGCGATACGGGACGCCAGCTGGTCGGCCTCGTCCAGGTACTGCGTGGTGAGCAGCACGGTCGTCCCCTGCGCGACGACGGCCCGCACGATGTCCCAGACCTGGTTGCGGCTGCGCGGGTCGAGGCCCGTGGTGGGCTCGTCGAGGAAGAGCAGGTCAGGGGTGTTCAGGATGCTCGCGGCGATGTCGATGCGCCGCCGCATGCCGCCCGAGTAGTTCTTCACCTGCCGGTCGGCGGCGTCGGACAGTCCGAACGCCTCCAGCAGCTGTGCCGCCCGCATCCGCGCGGACGGGCTGCGGTGGCCCAGCAGCCGCCCCAGCAGCACCAGGTTCTCCGCCCCGGTGAGGTCCTCGTCCACCGAGGCGTACTGCCCGGTCAGGCTGACCCGGCCGCGTACGGTGTCCGCCTCGTGCCGGACGTCGTGGCCGAAGACGCGGGCCTCGCCGCCGTCCGGGCGCAGCAGGGTGGCCAGCATCTTGACGGTGGTGGTCTTGCCCGCGCCGTTCGGCCCCAGCACGCCGTAGACCGCCCCGGTGGGCACGACGAGGTCCACGCCGTCCACGGCGCGGGTGTCGCCGAAGACCTTGACCAGTCCGGAGGCCTCGATCGCGGGCGCGTCGCCGGCCCTTGCCGTCCTGTGTGCACTCATCTCGCTGTTCTCCTCGTTCCGTTGTTGCCGTTGTTGCCGTTGTTGTCGTTGTTGCCGTCGATGTCGCCGTCGTCGCGGCTGGCGGTCCCTAGGCCACGTACGGGCGGGCCGCGCGGGCGTCCCGCAGGGCACGGCCCCACCAGCTGAGCTGGTCGAGCATGGCCGCCACCGCTGGTTCCGAGCCGCTGAAGTCCATCGCTCCGGCCGCTCCCGCCGCTCCCGCCGTCCCCGCCGCTCCCGCCGTTTCGGCGGTCAGCAGGTCGAAGCTGACGGTGTCCCGCACGGTGACGGTGTGCAGCTCGACGAAGACCGAACGCAGCGCCTCCACCGCGTACAGCCCCCGGTCCCGGCAGCCGTAGGAGACGAAGCCGACGGGCTTGGCCTGCCACTCGTCGTAGGCGAAGTCGATCGCCTGCTTCAGCGAGGCGGGGAAGCTGCGGTTGTACTCCGGCGTGACCACGACGAACGCCTCCGCGCGGGCGACCTCGCCGGTGAACGCCGCCATCTGCGGCGTCGCACGCTCCGGGTAGTGCGCCGGGAAGGTGTAGTCGGCCAGATCGACGACCGTGGGCGCCAGGTCGTCCCGCCGCTCCGCGCAGCCGGCGAACCAGCGGCCCACCGCCGCACCGGCCCGGCCCTCGCGGGTGCTGCCGATGATGACGGCCACCCGCAGCCTCGCGTCCGTCCCCATGACTCCTCCCTCCCTCTCGTGCTCGTCTGCTCGTGTCCGGCCCCGCACCCCACAGGCGCGAGGAGGCACCGAGCGATCCGCTGGACGGCGTCTGGCGATCCGCGAGACGCCGCGCGAGCGGGCGGCCGTACCCGGTCACGGCGGCCGTACCCGGTATCGCGATCCGCGCCGCAGCGCAGCACAGTGGAGGCATGGGCAGCGCGGCAGGACTGGTACGGGCGATCGTGGCGGGCGGCGGGCTCGCGGACCCGGCGTGGCGCCGGGCCTTCGAGGAGGTGCACCGCGAACTGTTCGTGCCCAGCTACTACGGCCCGTCGCACGAGGCGGACGCCGGCGGACCCGAGCGCCGCTGGCGCGACGACCCGAACGAGCAGCGCCGCCGCCGCTGGCGGGAGGGCGTGTACGAGGACGTGCCGCTGGCCACCCGCATCCGCAACGGCGAACTGGTCTCCTCCAGCAGCCAGCCCTCCTTGATGGCCCGCATGCTGGAGGCGCTGGAGGTCGGGGACGGCATGCGCGTCCTGGAGATCGGTACCGGCCCCGGCTACAACGCGGGGCTGCTCTGCCACCGGCTCGGCGACAGCCGGGTCACCACCGTCGACCTCGACCCCGACCTCACGGAGGCCGCCCGCCGCCACCTGGCCGCCGCCGGCTACCACCCGGCCGTCGTCACCGGCGACGGCGCCCGCGGCTGCCCAGCCCGGGCGCCGTACGACCGGATCATCGCCACCTGCGCCCTGCCCGCCGTCCCGCTGCCGTGGCTCGCCCAGTGCACGCCGGGCGCGCGGATTCTGGCGCCGCTGGCGACCGGGTTGATCGCGCTGCGGGTGGCCGACGCCCGGCACGCCACGGGGCGCTTCCTCGCCACCCCGGCCTACTTCGTCCCGCTGCGCGGCAGCGGCGGCTCCGCACCCGCACCCCCCTGCCCCGGCGGAGTCCCCGCGCACGCCCTGCGCCAGGACTCGTTCCGCTTCCTGCTGGCCCTGACGGCCGGGCGCACCACACCGCGGGCGGCGTACGAGATCTGGCAGAGCGAGGACCGCCCGTCCCGCGAACGCTACGGCCTCACGGTGCGCGACGACGAGCAGTGGGCCTGGCTGGACACCCCGGACACGTACGGCTGGCCACTCGGCTGATGACAGACTGCGCGGGTCCGATCCTGCCCCTCCGGGGCGGGGCGCGGCGCAGAGGCGGAAGGACGGGGCAGAGCCGGTGGAGTTCGGGGAAGGGGTCGCGCGAGGGGTGCTGGCGGCGGTGGGGGAGGACGGCGAGCGGGCCGAGCTGCTGGCGCTGGGGGAGAACGCGGTCTTCGCCCTGGGCGACCTGGTCGTCCGCGTCGGCCGGGGGCCCGAGCTGGCCGACCGGGCCCGGCACGAGCTGCGCGTCGCGGCCTGGCTGGAGCAGTGCGGCGTGCCGGCGGTACGGGCCGCCCGCCCCGGCGTCGAACTGGCAGGCGGCCACCCGCTGACCTTCTGGCACCGGCTGCCCTCGGCTCCGCGCGAGGCCGGGCCCGCCGACCTGGCCGCGCTGCTGCGCCAGGTGCACGCGCTGCCGCACCCGCCCTTCACGCTGCCCCGGCGGGAGCTGCTGGCCGGCGTCGAGCGCTGGCTGCGGCTGGCCGGGGACGCGGTGCCGCCCGCGGACGCCGCCTACCTGCGCGCCCGCCGCGACGACTGCGCGGCGGCCGTGGCGGAGGTCACCCCGGTACTGCCGCCCGGCCCCGTCCACGGGGACGCGCTGCCGCGCAACGTGCACCTGAGCCCGGCGGGGCCCGTCCTGCTGGACCTGGAGACCTTCTCCGACGACCTGCGCGAGCACGACCTGGTGGTGATGGCCCTGAGCCGTGACCGCTACGGCCTGCCCGGTGCGGCGTATGCCGAGTTCGTACGGGCGTACGGCTGGGACGTACGGGAGTGGCCCGGCTGCGCCGTACTGCGCGGTGCCCGGGAGACGGCCAGCTGCGCCTGGGTCGCCCAGCACGCGCCGGGGAACCCGGCGGCCCGGCGGGAGTTCACCCGCCGGGTCGCCGCACTGCGCGAAGGGGACACGGCCGCGCGCTGGCACGCGTTCTGAGCCGCCCGGGAACGGCCGCGCCCCGGTGGCCGGCCGCGCCGCGCCGGTGCCCTGCCCCGCCGTCAGCCCTGGTGAAGCGTGATGGTGGTCCAGGCGCCCACGTGGACGCGGTCGCCCGGGTAGAGCGGGATCGGCACGAACGGCTGGATCGGGTCCTCGCTGCCGTTGATGGTGGTGCCGTTGGTGGAGTCCTGGTCGACCACCGCCCAGCTGCCGTCCGGCTGCTGGATCAGGACGGCGTGCTGGTGCGAGACCCCCGGGTCCTCCGGCGGACGGCCCAGGTCGATGTCGGGCGCCTCGCCGGTGGACTGGCGGCGGCGGCCGATCGTGATCTGGTGGCCGGTCAGCGGCAGCTGCTGCTCGGCGGAGTAGGCGGGCAGGTTCAGCGCCGCCGCCTCCGGGCCGCTGCGGCCCATCATCGCCATGAAGTACTCGCGGTCGGGCGCGATCACGGCCGTCCAGGGGCCGCCGGGCTGCCCGCCGTTCTGCTGCTGGGGCGGCCGGCCCTGCGGCGGGGGCTGGTGCTGCTGGTGCGGCGGGGGCTGCTGCTGGCCCGGGTCCTGGTGCGGATAGCCGTAGCCGTCGCCGTTGTGCTGCCCGTTCGGCATCCCCTGCCGGCCCTGGTCCGGGCGCACGGGTGTGCTGGGCGGGGACAGCATCCAGTCACCGCTGGGCGCGGAAGGCTGCGGGGCGGGCGGCGGGCCGCCGTGCGGGCCCGGTCCGGGCGGTCCCGGCGGGCCGGGAGGCCCGGGCTGCCCCGGGGCCAGCGACTCGGCGGGACGATTCAGCTGGGACGGCCGCGAGTGGTCGTAGCCCAGCCCCTGCTCCTGCGACGGGTCGCTGCTGCCGGGGAAGCCCTGCTGCGGCGGGGGCGGCGGCCCCGGCTGCGGTGGCCCCGGCTGGGGCGGCTGCCCGGGCTGCGGGAACCCGCCGCCGTACGGCTGCTGGTGCTGGGGCTGCTGCGCCTGGTGCGGCGGCTGCGGTGCCTGGTACTGGGGCTGCGGCGCCGGGGGCGGGCCCGGGGCGGGGTACGCCGTGGGGGAGTGCGTCAGGAAGTTGAACCTGCACTCCTCGCAGAACGGCGCCTGCGCCTCCCGCGGCGTACCGCACTGGGGGCACAGCTCCGCCTGGCCGCCCTGCGACCCGCCGGGGCCCGGGTAGCCGTAGCCCGGCCCGGGAGGGCCGGGCGGCCCAGGCGGGCCGGGGGGTCCGGGCGAGCCCGGGTAGCCGTAGCCCTGGGGCGCGCCGGGCCCGGGCGGTGGGGGTGGCGTGGGGACGGCGCCGGTGTGCGCGCCTGGCGCGCCGGGTGCCGCGGCCATGCGGTGGCCGCACACCTCGCACCAGTCGTCGGCCGCCGACTGGTGGCCGTTCGGGCAAGTCGGCATCTTCGTGCCTCCCCCTCCGTACCGCTATTTCTTCACACGGACCGTCTTCGTGGACCGCGTCTCCAAGGTCATCTCGTCGGCGTCGGCGACCTTCGCCTTCAGTCGAACAGTACCCGCCGCCGCGTCCACGACGTCGACCACCTTCGAAAGCAGTTTCGCGGTGTCCGCGTTCCCGGACGCGCTGGCGAGCTGCACGGCCCTCCCCAGTTTCGCCGTCGCCCCCTCCTCGTCGCCGGATTTGCGCAGGTCCAAACCCTGCTGGATGACCTGGGCCAGTTCCGCCTGTCCGGTGTAGTGCGCGACCTGCGGGTTGATCTGGGTGGTCACGGCGAGATCGTCCGTCCAGACGGCGCGGATGAGCCCCTGGGACAGCGTCTGCGGCGTGCCGCCGTCCGGAGCGGGCAGCACCAGCGAGACCCGCGCGGCGAGCATCTCGCGGCCCACCTCCGCCGGCGGCACCTGGACGCACACGTGGTAGTCGCGGGACTCGTCGCCCCAGGAGCCGGTCGGGTAGTCGCCCGCCCGGGGGCCGGCCTCGGTGCGGCGGCCGGTCAGGTCCTCCACCGTCGGCGCGACCTGCTTGACGAAGCGGATCTCCGCCCCCTGCGGTGTCCACAGCCGCAGCCCGACGTCGGCGACCTCCTTGCCCATCGCCGCCTCCATCATGGCGGTGAAGTCGGCGGACAGCTGGTCCGGATCGGCCACGATGTCGGCCGTGCCCAGCAGCGCGGAAGCGATCCCGGTGACCTCCTTGACCTCCCAGTCGGTGCCGACGCCCCGCGCGTCACACGTGAAGCGGCCCGCGCACGCGTCCAGGGCGGCGCGCAGCTGGGCGGGCTCCTCGTGCTCGTTGCGGCCGTCGGTGAGCAGGATGCCGTGCCGGATCGACACGTCGGCGGAGGCTAGCAGCCGGTCGGCGAGGCCGAGCCAGGTGCCGATCGCGGTGCCGCCGCCCGCGCTGAGCTTGCGCAGGGCCTCCTTGGCCGCGGCGCGGTGTGCCGCGTCCGCGGTCGCCAGTACGCCTCCGCCGGGGTAGACCTCCTTGGCCTGGTGGGTGCCCGCGACCACGGCGAAGGCGACGCCGTCGCGCAGCGTGTCGATCGCGGCGGCGGTGGCGTCGCGCGCGTTGCGCATCTTCGTCGGCGGGTAGTCCATCGAGCCGGAGCAGTCGACCATGACCACCACAGCGGCGTCCGGTCCGTCCGACAGCTGCGTGCGGCCGGGATCGGCCACCGGCAGCGGCATGCCGCCGGTCGTACCGCCGCCGGTCGAGGTGACCGTGACGATCGCGTTGACCTCTTGCGCGCCTTCCGGCAGATACGCGTTCTGGTACACGTCGGCCGAGAACCGCGGCACGTTCGACTTGGAGAAAATCGCCATCTGTTCCGCTCCTGTTCTACAAGGGCCAGTGGATAGAAGGGCGGGCAGAAGTGCGCCGTGGCATGCTTCCCCCCGTACCTGCGGCGGAATCCGCGCCTGCGGATTCCGCGCCCCTGCCCTTCCCACCGGATCGCTCCGTCCAAGCCCCAGTCCCCCCGGGGCAGCGGGCTCCGCGCCGTACCGGCATCGGTAGCGGCACGGGGTCGCCCGCGCTCACGCCGATCCTGCCCCCTCCGGAGGCATCGGGAACGGCACGATCGCCACTGTTACGTTGTCGTGCCCGCCCGCGTCGAGCGCGTAGCCCACGAGGTGCCGCGCGGAGTGCAGCGGCCTGCGATGCGCGTCCGCCGGTACCGCCGAGGCCATCTCCTCGGCGGATTCCGCGTAGTTCCACAGGCCGTCGGTGCACACGATCACCACGCCCGGGCGGTCCGGCTTGAACGAGGCGGTGTGCGGGTCGAGTTCGTAGGCGTCCGCGCCGAGCCAGCCGGTGATGGCGTGGGCGCGCGAGTCCGCGTACGCCTCGGCCTCGTTCATCAGGCCGGCCGCCACCATCTGGGCGGCCCACGAGTCGTCCTCGGTCAGCCGGGCGGACTGCGCGCTGCGGTCGTCGGGCACCCAGTAGGCGCGGCTGTCACCGACCCAGCCGACGGTGAGCAGGCCGCCCACGACGACCGCGCTGACGATGGTGCAGGCCGGGGCGTTGCGCTGGGCCTCCTTCTCCTCCTCGGTGGCCAGCGCGCTGACGGCGTCGGCCGCCGCGAACAGCGCGTCGTGCATGGCCTGCTGGGTGTGCACGCCGCGCGGTACGGAGGTGCGCATCGCCGCGCACGCCGCCTGGGCGGCGGCCGTGGACGCCTGGTCGGAACGGCTGGCGGAGGAGACGCCGTCGCAGACGACGGCGATGGTCGCGCTGGAGCCGTCGGCGAGCAGGGGCTCGTCGATCGCGAAGAAGTCCTCGTTGCGGTGGTGCCGCAGACCGCGGTCGCTGGCGGCGGCCACGCGGCCCAGCTCGTGCTCCATGTGGTCGCGCGCGTGCGGCTGTTTGTGTCCGCAGTGCTCGCAGTAGCCGTCGTCGTCGATCGTGCCGGTGCCGCAGGCGACGCAGCGCGGGCCGAGCGGCTCCGGCACGCCGGGTGGGGGAGGGCCGGACGGCGCCGCGAGCCGGTCCGCCGTACGCGGGTCCGGGGCGGCCGGCTGCGGCAGCGGCGGGGACGCCTCGGTGCCGGGTCCGGGGTGCTCCTCGGCGAGCGGCGCGTGCTGCCCGGGGAGGGGCGGGGCGGGCGGCGGGGCGGGCGCGGCGGCGGGCGGCCCCGCGGGCGGCAGGGCGAAGTCGGCCTCGCCCGGCCCTGGCTGGGGCGCGGACGGCGGCGCGCTGCCACCCGCGGGCGGCGGCAGGGTGCCGTTGACCACGAGGGTCGGCCGGTCGGGGTCCGGTTCCGCCTGCCGCGCGGCGGCCTGGAGGTCGGTGCCGCAGGCACCGCAGAAGAGGTCGCCCTCCTCCAGTGGCTCGGCGCAGCTGGGGCAGTCGGACAGTTGGTCGAGCTGCGGCATCGTCACACCCACGTCCTGGGGCGGAATCGGTTGGCCCGTTCCACCAGTTCGATCCTCTCCGAGCTGGACTGCGCCAGCCGCGCGAGCCGCCGGTACGAACGCTCCAGCCCGAGCCGCAGCCCCGGCTGGTCCAGCGGGCAGCCGAGCAGCGGCCCCCTGTGGCCGGAGTCGTGGCCGGAGCCGTTACCTGACCCGTGACCCGCCCCGTGGCCGTTCGTCCCGCCGCCCGCGCCCGTACTTCCGGCCGCTCCCGCGATGACCCAGTCCAGCGCGCTGCCGAGCACCTCGGTGGTCAGCTCCTCGCGGCGCAGCGCGTCGAGGCCCACCTCCTGGAGCCGCTCCACCTGGTGCCCCGCCGCGTGCAGGTCGTCCAGCAGCGGTTCCTGGGGGGCGCGTTGGCGCAGCCGGGCGCGTACGGCGGCGACGCGCGCCGCGGTGAAGTGGATCGACGCCTCCGGAACCGACTCCAGCACCGCCACCGCACCCCGCCGGTCACCGGTCGCCAGCCGGACGCGGGCGAGCCCGAAGGCGGCGCTCACGTACGACGGGTCGGTGGACCACACGAGCCGGTAGTACTCCGCCGCGTTGTCCAGCTGGCCCAGCACCTCCGCGCAGATGCCCAGCGCGAGCTTGGGCGCGGGCTCGCCCGGGAAGGCGTCGTAGACGGCGTCGAAGGAGAGCGCCGCCGTCTCGCGGTCCCCGGTCACCAGCGAGGACAGGCCGCGGTACCAGACGACCCGCCAGTCGTCCGCGTGCCGGTTCTCCAGCTCCAGCAGCGCCGCGACGGCGGCCTCCCGGTCCTGCGGGGTGTCCAGTTCCAGCCGCGCGCGCAGCTCGCGCAGTCTGCGCTCGACGGAGTCGGCGGGCGCCGACCGCAGCGCGCTGATCAGCTCCGCGGGCGCGGAGGTCATCAGCCCGGCGAGGAAACCCGCGTTGGGGTCGCTCGGGTCGACGCGCGGCACCGGCAGCGCGAGCGCGGTGGCGCGCGGCTGGAGCGGTACGAGCGCCGGGCCCGCCTGCGGGCCGGGCACAGGGGCCTGCGCGGGCGCGGGCCGGTCCGGCAGCCGCACGTGGGCGGGCGTGCTGCCGAACGAGCCGTACTGGCCCGCCGCCTGGCTGAGCTGGGCCAGCGTGGTGGCGGGCGGGGGACCGGTGGGCGGGAGGGGCGGGCTGGGCGGCGCGGGCGGCCCGGCCTGGCCGGGGATGGCCGCGCCCGCGGCGGGTGAGCCGGGCGCGGCGGCGGCCGGCTGCGGGCCGCCGGCCGGGAGTGCGGCCGGCGCGGGCTCGGCCGCGGGCAGCGCCGTTCGCGCGCCGCCGGGCCCGCGTCCGCGCCCCAGCCGCCCGGCGGTGCGCCGCCGGGCGCCCAGCACGGAGGTGTCGCCGTCCGCGCGGGCGAGCAACTCGGTGTCGACCACGCGCAGTTCGGCACCGAGCAGGGTGGACATCGCCGGGCGCGGGCGCCCGCTCTGCAGGGCCACGACCTCCCGCAGCACCCCCGTCAGCTGCTCGGCCATCTCGGCGGCCGAGGCGAACCGGCGCTGCGGGTCGGGGTCGGTCGCGCGGACCAGGAAGCGGTAGAAGGACTCGAACCGCTGGAAGACCTCGATGTTCTCCGGTTCCGGCAGGCTGTCCACGAAGACGTTCGTGTAGCCCTGGAAGTCGAAGGTGAGCACGGCCAGCGTGCGCGCGACCGTGTACAGGTCGGACGCCACCGAGGGGCCCGTCTCGGCGACCTCCGGCGCCTGGTAGCCGACCGTGCCGTAGATCGCGCTGTCCTCGTCGTCCATCCGCCGCACGGCGCCCATGTCGATCAGCTTGAGCTGGTCGTCCTGCTGGATGGCGTTGTCGACCTTGAAGTCGCAGTAGATGAGGTTGCGGCTGTGCAGATGCCCCAGCGCCTCCAGCGCCTCGATCCCGTACGCGCACGCCTGCTCGACCGGCAGCGGATCGCGCCGGCCGTCCTCGGCGCGGCGGGCGTTGGCCAGCTCCTTGAGGGACTTGCCGCCCACGTACTCCATCACGATGTAGCCGTCGAGGCTGCCGGTACGGCGGTCCAGGTGCTCGACGAAGTTGTAGATGCGCACGATGTTGGAGTGCTCGATCTCGGCGAGGAAGCGGCGCTCGGAGATCGCGGCGGCCATCGCGTCCTGGTCGCCCGTGTCCAGCAGGCCCTTGAGGACCACCCAGCGGTCCGCCACCGCCCGGTCCACCGCGAGGTAGATCCAGCCGAGCCCGCCGTGCGCCAGACAGCCCGCGATCTCGTACTGGCCGTGCACGACGTCGCCCGTCCGCAGCTTGGGCACGAAGGAGTAGGGGTGGCCGCACTTGGTGCAGAAGCCCTCCGTACGGCCCGCCCGGCTGCCCCGGGAGCGGCCCACCGCCGCGCCGCAGTCGCCGCTGCTGCAGAAGCGCTTGCGCTCCGGCACCTCCGGGTTCTCCAGCACCACCGTGGTCGGGTCGGGCTTCGGCACGGCCGGGACCGAGACCAGCCCCATGCCCAGCCGGCCCCGGCTCGCGGAACCTGTCCCGGCGCTGGAGCTGCGTACCGAGACGTGCCGCGCGGAGGTGGAGCCGGAGAGCGACAGCGAACGGGACAGCCGCCCCGACACCGAGCGCCGCGAGGACTGCGAGCGGGCGGAGGCGCGCGAGGACGCGCGGGAGGAGGAGCGCGCGGACCCCGAGGTGCGCCCGGAGGAGGCGCTGCCGCGGGCGGCCCCGGTCATGCCGGTCAGGGCGGAGCCGATCATGCCGCTGGGCGAGACGACGGGGGCCAGACCGCAGGTGTCGCAGTACAACTCCCCGCCGCCCATGTCCTCGTAGCTCCCCGCGCAACCGGGCCGCTGGCACTTCCTCTTCGACGCGTCCGGCGTCTCACTCATGAATCCCCCTACGGTCGGCGCGGGCGCCGTCGTCCTGCCGCGGTACCAGGACCTCCCTGGCCGCCCGCTGGTAGCGCAGCACCGCGTCCTCCGCCGCGCGCAGATCGCACGGGGCGCTCCACAGCATGCGGCGGGCCGCGTCGTAGCGCTCGATCAGCATCCGGTCCTCGGCCATGCCGTGGTGGGCGACCTTCGCCCGGTAGGCGTCCAGCCGGCCGCGCAGCTCGGCCCGTACGGCCAGCGGCGCGGTCACGGCCGAGAGCGAGGCGCGGGCCCGGTCCAGCTCGTCCTCGGCGCGCTGCTCCAGAGACTCCAGCAGCGGCGAGAGCCGGTGCCACTGGGAGTGGCGGCGGTAGTCGGCGGCGCGGGAGAGCAGCTCGTGCAGCGCGGTGGGCGGGCCGCTGACCGCGGGCACCTCGGAGGCCGCGATCTTGGCGAGGACCTCGACGCGGGCCGTACGCGCCTCGGCCAGCGTGCGGTCGGCCCGCGAGAGCATGTCGCGCAGGCTCACCAGCCGCTGCTCGGCGTCCTGCCGGACGGTCAGCACCGCGTCGATCTCCCGGCGGACGTCCTCCAGCGCGCGGGCGGCCTGGTCGTACCGCGAGGTGTCAGGGCGACCGCCGCCGGGGGCCGAACTGCCCCCGTCCGAGGCCCAGAAGGCCAGCGGGTCGCACAGCACCTCGGCGCGCAGCGCGGTGAGCTGCTCGGTGATCTGGTCCAGCTCGTCGCCCGAGGGGTGCTCGCCCGGGCGCACGCCGACCGAGTGCGCCAGCGAGCGCACCCGCTGGAGTTCGGCGGCCAGCAGGTCTATCCGGGCCGGCAGCGCGGACCACACGGAGTCGGCCGCCGCCACGATGTCCAGCGCCTGGGCGTACCAGCCGTTCATCCGCTGCACGAGGTCGCTCAGGGTCAGCTCCTCGGTGAGCCGGGCGGTGCTCGCGCCCGCCCCCGACGCCGCGCCGGGGACGCTCGATCCGGCCACCGTGAGGGTCCCGCGCAGCAGTTCGGTCAGCTCGGCGAGGTCGTCCCGGCTCGGCCAGCGGCGCCGCGCGCGCAGCTCGCGCGCGGTCTCCCGCGTCCGGGTGTAGGTGTCGAAGGCCGTCCACAGGCGGGTGATCACCTGCTCGGCGTCGGCCCAGCGCCGCTCGGTGCGGCCGGTCAGCCGCGCGCCCTCCAGCAGCCGCCGCCCCGCGTGGTCCTGGAGCGAGAGCAGCGAGGTCTCGACCGCCTCGTGTTCGGCGTCCAGCCGCGCCAGCGCGCGGTCCACCTCCTCCCGGCTCATCACCGGCCCGGTGGGTCCCGAGGGGCCCATCGATCACCTCGCTGATTCTCTCGTGCGCTGCCCTGCTGCGTCCTGCCGCAGCGTGCCACCGCTTTCGTACCGCTGCTCCGTGCTGGTGCCGCGTACCGCCGATGTCCCGCGTGCCTGCCCTGCCCCGTCCCCTTCGGTCTCAGTCCTCCGGCTTGTAGGCCGGGTCCGGAGGTGCGGGCGCCTTGCCCGTGCCGGTCTCCATCATGTCGGCCAGCCGGTTCTCGTACGAGAGCCGCCACGGGCTTCGGGCTCCGCCCTTGCGGTACTCCTCCAGCACGTGGTTGACCCGCCGCACCAGATCCTCGTCGTCCAGGCTCATCGCGACACCGTACGGCTCGATGGTGGCCGGTTCGCCGACCAGTTTCACCGACGGGTCCTGCGCCGCCTGGCCCGCGCCGAGCGCGTTGTCGGTGAGCACCGCGTCCGCCTCGCCGAGCTGGATGCGCACCAGGCAGTCCAGCTGGTTGGCGACCTTGACCTGCTTGGCCCCCAGGTCCTTGAAGTCCTCGCTCTCCAGCAGGCTTTCGGCGGTGGAGCCGGTGGCGTTGCAGATCCGCTTGCCCCGGACGGTCTCGTCCAGACCGGTGATCTTGCTCCGCTTGGGGACCAGCAGCTGCTGGCCGCTCTCGAAGTAGGCGGTGGAGAAGGCGACTTCGTCGATCCGGTCGCAGTTGACCGTCATGGTGCGCACCACCATGTCGACGTCGCCCTTCTGGATGGCCGGGATGCGCTGGTCGGTGGGGATGGTCTTGTAGGTGATCTTCGGGTCCTCGCCCAGCAGGTCCTCGGCGATGGCCTCGACCAGGTCGATGTCGAAGCCCTCGATCCGGCCGCTGGCCGGGTCGCGGTAACCCCACAGGAAGCTGTTCTGGTCGACGCCGACCACCAGGCGGCCCGCGTCCTGGATGCGCTTGACCGCCGGACCGGAGGTGTCGGCCGCCTTCAGGCTCGCCGCCGGATCGGAACCGTCGTCGCACTTCTCCCGCTTGGGCACCGGCGCGGCGTCGGCGCCGGGCGCCGCCGGGGCGGCGGCACGCTCCGCCTCCTGCCGCGCCTCGCCGCCCCCGCCGGGGCCCGCCAGCGCACCCGGCAGCAGCACGGCGGCTGCGACCGCGAGACCGGCCGCACCCACCACGGCGGGCCGCGCCCCCCGCCTCGCCCGCGTGCCCTGCTCCGCCCGCCGCTGCCGCGCGATCCCGGTCACCGCCCGGGCCACCTGTGTCGTCCGCCTCATCGCTGGATTCCCCTCACCGGTACTCCGAGAGCCTGCGGCCGATGCCGAGCAGCGCCGCCGCCGCGCCCAGCACGGCCAGCACGGCCGCCCCGAGTGCCAGGCCGCGCAGCGCTCCCCGGCCGTCCGCGGCGGCACGTTCGAACTCCGCCTGCTCGTGTTCACTCGCCTTACGCAGGCTCGCGTCGACCTTGTCGAAGGACTCCCCGGTGCTGCCCTCGGACTCGATCACCAGCGCCACCGCCCCCTTGTGGTCGCCGCTGTCCTCCTTCTTACGCGCTTCCGCGTGCCGCTCGCGCCAGTCCCGCACGGAGGCGTGGGCCTCCTCGACCGGGTCGCGGCCCTGCGCGTCGTCGGCCATCGAGAGCGCCTCGGCCAACTGCCCGCCCACCTTCTCCGGATCACCCGCGCCCGGCCCGGCGACCTTCTTCAGCCGCTTGCCGTAGCTCTCGTCGTACTCGCTGCCCGCACCGCGCGCCACGAGCCACAGGTTCTCCTCGCCGCGCGCCTGGAGCGAGCCGATCCAGGCCTCGTTGAGCGCGTGCAGCGAGCGGGCACCGCGCTCGTCGGACTCGCCGAGCCCGGAGCGCGCCAGCGCGTGCCCGGCCGTCAGCCACACCAGGGCGATCAGCACGGCGGCCGTGGCGCCCAGCAGCCCCGGGTTGAACACCCTGTTCGTACGGTGGTAGTGGCGCCGCTGCGCCCAGCCCAGCGCCGCCGCGGTGAGCAGGCCGAGGCCGAGCGCGATCCAGGGCCACGACTTGGCGTCGCCGTAGTCGTCGTGCAGCCGCGCGGTCTCCGCCTCGTACAGCTCCCGGGCCGCGGGCAGCAGCTCCTGGAGCATCTGGTCGTTGGCGTAGCGCAGGTAGGCGCCGCCCAGCGGCAGGCCCTGCCGGTTGTTGGCGCGGGCCGACTCCACCAGTCCCGTGTAGCGCGGCAGTTCGCGGTTGAGCTTGGCGATCTGGCGCTGCGCGGAGGCGGAGCCGCGGGAGTTGGCCGCGGCCTCGGCGAGCAGCTCGGACGCCCGGCGGATGTCCTTCTCGTAGCGCACGCGGACGCTGCGCGGCTCGTTGCCCTCGGCGAGGAAACCGCTGGCCGCGGTGGTGTTGGCGTCGGCGAGCGAGCGGTAGACGCTGGCGGCGTCGGCGCTCAGCTGCTGGCTGTCGTCGACCACCGAGCCCGCCGCGTCCGACCGGTCGCTGACCTGCCAGGCCGTCACCGCGCCGAAGACGACGATCAGCGCGGCCAGTACGGCGCCGATGATCCGCAGCCGCCCCGGCTCCGTCGTCGCCGCGGCACGCAGCCGCTGGACGCCCTCGGCCCAGGCGGTGGCGCGCGCGGGTCTGCCGTCGGGCGCCGGTCCGCCCGAGGGCGCCGGCGAGCCCGGCGGCCCCGGCGGTGCCGGCACGGGCGGCGGTGGCGCTGTGCGCACGTCGGGCGGTTGGGTCACGGCTCGAAGACCTCCCCCTTGGTCACTGACAGGGCCGCGCACCCGGTGCACCTCTGGGTCGCGACGGGTCCGGGTCCACGGGCAGCAGTATGGCGGCACGGACCCTTCACCACACCGTTATTGCCGGGATCTTGTTCGGATCGCGATCTTCAGCACCGGCTCCGCGGGCCCGCTACGTCTCCACACGCGCGGCGCGGCCCTCCGGTTCCCGGGGCGTGTGGTGCGGAGTGTGGTGCGGTGTGTTCAGGGCCTCCCGCAGCCGGACGTACGCGCCGGCGGGCGCGCCCAGTTCGTCCAGTCCCAGCAGTCCGGCACCGACCACGGGCGGGGCGGAGACCAGCCGGGGGACGGCCGACGGCGCCCGCACCGCGAGCTGATCGGTGAGCCGGTCGTGCAGCAGCGGATGCCGGGCGGTCAGCACGCTGCCGCCCAGCAGCACCGGAGTCTCCCGGTCGAGCAGCCCCAGCCTGGTCAGGGTCACGGTCGCCAGCGAGACCACCTCGTCGGCCTGCCGCAGCACGAGCGAACGGGCCACCGGGTCGCCCGCCGCGGCCACCTCGAAGAGAACCGGGGTCAGTTCATACTTGCGGGTGAGCGGGAGGTCACCCAGATGGAGGGCCTCGATCAGCGCGTACATGGTGGGCAGGCCGCAGTGCGCCGGGAGCGCGCGGGCCAGTTCCGTACGCTCACCGCGCCCGTCCTCGGCGCGCGCGGCGTGCCACAGCGCCTCGTCGGCGAGACCGCCGCCGCCGCCCCAGTCGCCCGAGAGCTGCCCGAGTGCCGCGAAGCGGTGGACGCGCCCGTCCTCGGTGCGGCCCACGCAGTTGACGCCCGCGCCGCACACCACGGCCACCCCGTGGCGTACCGAGCCGTCGTCGGGCAGGCCCGCGCGGAGTATGGCGAAGGTGTCGTTGGCGACCCGGGTCTCGCGGCCCCAGCCGCGCGCGCGGACGGCGGCGGTCAGCGCCTCCTCCTCCGGCGGCAGGTCGGCGTTGGCCAGGCAGGCGGAGACGAGCGCGAAGGGGGGCTCGGCCCCGGCGGCGCGGGCGGCCTGCGCGACGGTCGCGGCGAGGCCGTCGAGCGCCTCGCGGAGGCCGGTGGCAGGGGGGCGGAAGCCGCCGCCGCGGGCGGTGGCCAGAACCGTGCCGTCGGCGGCGACGAGCGCCACGTCCGTCTTGCTGTTACCCGCGTCCACGGCGAGGCAGGCGCCCGCGGCGGCCCGGTCGTTCACAGCCACGCGAGGTGCTCCCGGTTGTGGGCCAGCAGACTGTCGGTGAGCGCCTCGGCGCGGGAGTACTGGCCGATCAGCGGGTGGGCCAGCAGGGCCTGGAAGACCCGGTCGCGGCCACCGTGCAGCGCGGCGTCCAGGGCGAGGCCCTCGTACGCCGTGACGTGCGAGACGAGGCCCGCGTACAGCGGGTCGAGGGTGGGGGCGGGCAGCGGGCGGGCGCCCGTGCGGGAGACGCGGGCCGGGACCTCCACGACCGCGTCGTCGGGGAGGAAGGGCAGGGTGCCGTCGTTGCGGGTGTTGACGACCTGCACGGTGCCCGGGGCCCCGGCGCCGCCGGAGCCGTCCGCCGCCTCGTCGCCCAGCAGCGAGGCGGCCAGCGCGACGGCGGCCTCGGAGTAGAACGCGCCGCCGCGCTCGGCCAGCAGCGCGGGCTTCTCGGTCAGCGAGGTGTCCTCGTACATCTCCAGCAGCCGCGCCTCCATGGCCGCCACCTCGCTGGCGCGGGAGGGCTTGGTGCGCATCTCGGCGACGACCTCGTCGTGCGCGTAGTAGTAGCGCAGGTAGTACGACGGCACGACGCCCAGGCGCTCCAGCACGGCGGGCGGCAGGTGCAGGTCGTCGGCGATGCGCGGGCCGTGCTCGGCGAGCAGGCGCGGCAGCACGTCGGCGCCCTGTGGGCCGCCCAGGCGTACGCCCAGCTCCCAGGTGAGGTGGTTGAGGCCGTAGTGGTCGAGGTGCACCTCGGCCGGGTCGACCTCCAGCAGCGCGGCGAACTTGCGCTGGAGGTGGATCGCCACGTTGCACAGCCCGACCGCCCGGTGGCCGTGCTGGAGCAGCGCCCGGGTGACGATGCCGACCGGGTTGGTGAAGTCGATGATCCAGGCGTCCGGGTTGCGGCGGCGCACCCGGTCCGCGATGTCGAGAACGACCGGCACCGTGCGCAGCGCCTTGGCCAGGCCGCCCGCGCCGGTGGTCTCCTGGCCCACGCAGCCGCACAGCAGCGGCCAGGACTCGTCCTGCGCGCGGGCCGCCTGGCCGCCGACGCGCAGCTGGAGCAGCACCGCGTCGGCGCCGTCCACGGCGGTGTCCAGGTCGGAGGTGGTGGTGACCTGCCCGGGGTGGCCCTGGGCGGCGAAGATCCGCCGGGCCAGGGCGCCGACCGTACGCAGGCGGTCGGCCGCCGGGTCGACCAGGACCAGTTCGGTCAGGGGGAGGGTGTCGCGCAGCCGGGCGAAACCGTCGACGAGTTCGGGGGTGTAGGTGGAACCCCCGCCGATTACCGCGAGTTTCATAGGATTCGGTCCGCTCCGTGGGTCGGTGGGTGGGTCGGATGTGGTGGGGGCGTGGCCGGGTCAGCCGCGCCGCGCGGGGCGCGAGGTGTCGAACATCTCGTCGCGGGTGGCGGCCAGGGCGCTCTGGAGCGCACCGCTGAGCACGGGACGCTCGGTGACGCTGCCCAGCACCAGCCGGGGCCGGGGGACGGCCAGTTCGGCCAGCTCGCGGCGGACGCGTTCGCGCAGCGGCTCGCCGCCTGCCGCCAGCACGCCGCCGGAGAGCACGATGAGCTGCGGGTCGAGCACGGCCACCACGGCGGCCAGCCCGATCGCGGTGGCGGTCGCGAAGAGGCTCAGCAGCGCCTCGCCCGCGCCCTGGGCGGAGTCCGCGCCCCCAGGGGCCTCCCGCGCGCGCCGCAGCAGTCCGGCCGCGGCCTCGTGCGCCGGGGCGCCCCGGTCGTACGGCAGGCCGAGTTCGCGCGCCAGCCGCAGCACGGCGCCCGCGCCCGCCAGTTCCTGGAAGCCTCCGCTGCCCACCCGGGCGGCGTCCCGTACCAGGGGGGTGTCCGGGACGGGGAGGAAGCCCACCTCTCCGGCGCCGCCGGTGCGGCCCCGGTGCAGCCGGCCGCCGATGACCAGGGCGGCGCCGATGCCCTGTTCGTTCCAGAGCAGTACGAAGTCCTCGGTGCCGCCCGCCGCGCCGAGCCGCTGTTCGGCGACGGCGGCGAGGTTCACGTCGTTGTCGTACGCGAGCGGCATCGGCAGCGCGGCGGCCAGCTCGTCCAGCAGGGTGGCCGAGTGCCAGCCGGGCAGGTGCGCGGCGTAGCGCAGCCGTCCGGTGCCGGGGTCGAAGGCGCCGGGGGTGCCGATCACGGCGCGGTGCAGGTCGGTGCGGCTCAGCCCGGCGGCCTCGGCGGCGCCGTCCACGGCGCGGACGACCAGCTCGGGGGTGCGCACGGCCGCCGCCCGGCCGGGGGCGGGCACCTCGTGGGTGCCCACGGTGCGCCCGGCGAGGTCGGCGACGGCGGCCCGGATGCCGCTGGTCGTCACGTCGAGTCCCGCGACGTACGCCGCCGCCGGGTTGACCGCGTACAGCTGGGCGCTGGGGCCGGGGCGCCCCCGGCCGGCGGTGGCGGCGCCACTCGTGCCGGTGGCCGGGCCGGTGGCCGCGCCGGTCGCCACGACCAGCCCGGCGGCCTCCAGGCGGGCCAGCAGCTGGGAGGCGGTCGGCTTGGACAGCCCGGTGAGCTTGCCCAGCGCGCCGCGCGAGAGCGGGCCGTGGGCGAGGAGGAGGTCGAGCGCGGCGCGGTCGTTCATCGCGCGCAGGAGCTGCGGGGTGCCGGGAGGCGGTGCTGCCTGGGCCATGGCGGTGCCTCCTGGTCTCCTCCGGGTCCGCCGGGGCCTCCGGGCCCGGGGCAGGCCGGGCTGCGCGGACCGGTCCGTCGGCAACTGTAAGGAAAGTTTCCTGTTCGTCGGACAGTCCGGAGACTAGAGCCCGTCCCGCACAGGCGTCAACGGCGTCAACGGCGTCAACGGCGTCAACCGCACCGACGCACCGGCGGTGCCGGGCTCCGGCGGGGCGCGCCCGTCACTTCTCCAGCGGAACCCGGGCGGGCTTGTCCAGCGAGAGCCGCCCCGCCTCCAGTGCGAGCGACTCGTCGTCCACGATCTGGATTCCCCGCCGGTCCAGCTCCCGCTTGATCCGCCAGCGCAGCTCCCGCGCGACCCCGAGCGCCTCGTCGGGCATGGTCCGCACGGAGACGCGCACCACCATCGCTTCCAGCGTCACCGAGTCCAGCCCGAGCACCTCCACCGGAGCCCACAGCAGCTCGTCCCACGGCTCGGCCTTCGACATCTCGTCCCCGGCCGTGGAGATGGCCTTCCGTACGGAGTCCAGGTCCGCGCTTGCCCGGACCTGGACGTCCAGCGCGGCGGTCGCCCAGCCCTGGCTGAGATTGCCGACGCGCTTGATCTCGCCGTTGCGCACGTACCAGATCTCGCCGTCCAGGCCGCGCAGCTTGGTCACCCGCAGGCCGATCTCCAGCACCGTCCCGGTGGCCTCGCCCGCGTCGATCCGGTCCCCGACGCCGTACTGGTCCTCCAGGAGCATGAACGTGCCGGTCAGCACGTCGGTGACCAGGTTGCGCGCGCCGAAGCCCAGCGCGACGCCCGCGACGCCGGCGCTGGCCAGCAGCGGTGCCAGGTCGATGCCGAGCGTGGACAGCACGATGAGCGCGGCCGTGCCCATGATCACCATGGTGGTGACGCTGCGCAGCACCGAGCCGATGGCCTCCGAACGCTGCCGCCGCCGCTCGTGGTTGACCAGCAGCCCGCGCAGCGCGTTGCCGCTGGCCTCGGCCACCGCGTTGCGGTTCATCCGCTGGAGGAACTTGCTGATCGTGCGCCGCACGACGTAGCGCAGCACTATGGCGATGGCCAGGATCACGAAGATGCGCAGCCCGGCGGCCAGCCAGCTCGACCAGTTCTCCTCGAACCAGCCCGCGGCGTTCGTGGCCTTCTCGTGGGCCTCGTCGAGGGACGTGGTGCCGTCGGGGGGCGGGGTGGCACCGAGCAACCAGGACACAGCAGAACCTTCCGTGCGGGACGCGCCCGCGAGAGGCGCCGGCGGACGGGAGGTGCCGACGCAGGCGCGCCACACGCGGCGCGGCGAAGCGGGCCGCCGGCCGTGGACGCGCGCTGCGGACGCACACCGATGGCCCACACTAATGGCCCACCTTCCGCACAACCGAGGCCCCGACCACGGCTGCGCCCCCGGCCGCGGCCCGGACCGCCCCCGCAGGCGGTACGCGGGCGCGGGCGCGGTTCGCGCCGGAGCGGGCGCGGGCGTGCGGCGGGGGAGGAGAGTACCCGCAGCCGGACGAAATGCCCTGTGTGGTGGAAAACACGCCCGGTGCGTTACACCGTCGTGGTGGCGCGGCCACCGGGGCTCAGGACACACTGAGGGGAGATCGTCACGGCGCGAGCCACGCGCCGACGACGTAACTGGAGGCACCGTGCCGCATGTCCTGGTCCTCAACGCGTCGTACGAGCCGCTCGGTGTCGTACCGCTCCGACGCGCCCTGATACTCGTCCTCAACGACAAGGCCGTCAGCCTTGAGGACTCCGGCGCCCTGATGCACAGCGCGACCCGTGTCATACCCGCACCCAGCGTGGTGCGGCTCAAGCGATTCGTACGGGTGCCCTTCCGCGGCCCCGTCCCCCTCACACGCCGCGCGCTGTTCGCCCGGGACGGCGGGCGGTGCGCCTACTGCGGTGGTGTCGCAACCAGCGTCGACCATGTCGTGCCGCGCAGCAGGGGCGGGCAGCACACCTGGGAGAACGTGGTGGCGGCCTGCCGCCGCTGCAACCACGTCAAGGCGGACCGTCACGTCGCGGAGATCGGCTGGCGGCTGCGGCATCAGCCGGCGCCGCCCTCGGGTCTGGCCTGGCGGATCATCGGCACCGGTCACCGCGATCCGCGCTGGTTGCCGTACCTGCAACCGTACGGCGCGGACGACGACCTCGCCCGGATCGACGGCAGAGTCCCTGCCTGAGACCGGGTTTTTGTGTGTCCGGGCCGGGCCGGGATGCTCCGGCCCGGCCCGGACACCGTCAGCGCGCGTCCTCGCGCACCGCGTACACCTCGGCCGACCAGAGCGAGTAGCCGAAGCGCGTCGCCCGCTGCTGCCCCTGCACGCGTACGAAGCGGGTGTTGGCCGGGGCGTCCATCCGCAGCGTCTCCTCGCCGCCCGCGCCCTCGCGTACGGTCGCGGCCGTGCGCCAGCGCCGCCCGTCCGGTGACACCTGGACGCGGTAGCGGCTCGCGTAGGCGTCCTGCCAGCGCAGCACCACCTTGCCCACCCGGGTCGCCCGTGCCAGCTCCAGCTGCACCCACTCGCCGTCCTTCGCGGGCGAGGACCAACGGGTCTCCCGACGGCCGTCGTTGACCGCGGAGGCGGGGAAGTCCGGTGTCTCGTCGGCTGAGGAGGACGCCTTCGCCTCACGGGCCAGGTCCCGCCCGCCGGTGGCCGGGAAGGCCCGTACGACCAGGGTGCGGCGCTGTCCCTCGAAGGAGACCGGTACCCGGTAGGTGCCCGGCCGTACGTCCGGCCCGGCGGTCACCTCCAGCGGTACCCGGACGGTGGCGCCGCGCGGCACGGCCACCCGCGAGGGGGCGCGCACGGTGAAGCCCTCCGGGGCCTCCGTCCGCAGCGCGCCGCTCACCCCGGCGGGGCGGCGCCCGGCCAGCTCGACGCCGACCTCGGCCGGGCCGCCGCCGATCGACGCGTAGGTCTCCTCCCGGCTCAGGGAGAGCGCGACGGAGTCCCCGTCCGCGTACCACGGGGTGATCTCGTGGACGACCGGCGGCTCGGAGCCGCCCTGCCAGCGCAGCCGCAGCGCGTCGGCCCGTACGCCCTTCCCGTCGGCCTGGGTCCAGCCGCTGTCCGAGAGCCGGCCGATCCGCTGCCAGCCCTTCCCCGGCACCCGGGCCTCGACGTCGGCCCGGGTGCCCGAGCCGCCGCCGGAGAGCACGGTGACGGCCGCCAGCTCGCGGGCCTTCGGCAGGTCGACGGTGAGTGAGTCGGGCGGCGCGGGGATCTCGCCGCGCCCCCGGAAGGGCACCGCACCGGTGGGCGCGGCGGCGGAGCGGTACGCGGTGGCCGGGTCGCCGTCGACGGCGTGCTGGAGCGAGGAGCCGGAGCGGGCGGGTGGCCCGCCGCGCGCCTTCGCGCCCCTGAGCGCGTCTTTGCCCGCGCCCGTCCACCGGGCGGAGCGCTTCAGCGCGCGCTCCAGGAACTCGGGCAGCACCCCCTTGCCGACCGTCACCTCGCTCTTCGCCGCCTCCGCCTGCCACTTGCGCAGCCGCTGCTGCGCGGCCCAGGCGGCGGCGCCGTCCCCGGCGGCCTGGGCGGTCAGCATGTCCACGGCGGCCTCGCCCGCCGCGCCCAGCCGGGAGAGCTTGCGCAGCCAGGGGCGGGTCTCGGCCGCCAGCTGGGCGGGCACCTCGTCGGGGGCGTCGCGCATGGTGCGGAACGCGGCGCGCAGCCGGTCGGCGGCCGGGGCCAGGGCCGCCGGGTCGGCGCCGTCCAGGGCGGCCCAGAAGTCCCGCAGCGACGGGCGCAGGTAGGCCGACTCCTGGCCGCCGAGCATCGAGGAGGCGTCGTTGCCCGCCAGCGCGTGCACGGCGGCGCGGGTGCGCTCGTCGGGACCCGCCAGCGCCGCGACCGCGGCCTGCCAGGACTCCTGCGGCCGGTAGCCGCGGGCGTTCCAGGCGAAGTCCGCAGCGGTGAACAGCGGGATCCGGGAGGCGGTCGGCTGCTGCATGGCGTGCGAGAGCACGGCCGACGAGCCGGTGGCCACCGCGGGCTCCCTGCCCTGGGACGGGCCCAGGAAGAGGCGCTCGGGCGCGTAGTCGTTGACCGGGTAGTTGTCCATGGTCAGCAGCGGGTGGTCGGGGTACGCCTTCCGTACGTCCGCCAGTTCGCCGCCGGTGATGGTGCGCGGCACGACGCCGACGCCCGTCCACGCCACCTCGACCCCGTCGTCCAGGGCGCGGGCGAGCGCCTCGCGGTAGGCGGTGCTGCCCTCCTGGTAGAACTCCGTCGGCAGCACGGACAGCGGTTCGACGCCGCCGCCCCGCCCGCTCCCGTCATCCCCGCCGCCCCCCTCGCCGCCCCGCCGCGCGAGGTGCCTGGCCACCGCGTTGGCCAGCTCGGCCTGTGCGCGGGCGGCGGCCTCCGGGCCGGTGCCGTACTTCGCGGCGTCCTCCCCGCAGTGCCACTCCTCGTAGCTCACGTCGTCGAACTGGAGCTGGAAGGCGCGCACGCCCAGCGCCCGCATCCCGTCCAGCTTGCGCAGCAGTGCCCGGCGGTCGCCCGTCGAGGAGAAGCACATCGCCTGCCCGGGGGAGACGGCCCAGCCGAGCACCGCGTGGTTCTGCTCGGCCCGGTGCGCCAGCTCGCGGAACTCGGCGCGCTGCTCGGCGGGGTAGGGGTCGCGCCAGCGCGCCGCCTGGCGGTACGGGTCGGCGCCGGCCGCGTAGAGAAAGCGGTTCTGCTTGGTGCGGCCCAGGAAGTCGAGCTGTGCCAGCCGCTCCTGGTGGGTCCACGGCTCGCCGTAGAAGCCCTCGGTCACGCCGCGGACGGCGGCGGTGGGCCAGTCCCGCACGGTCACCCCCGCGAAACCGGCGGTGCCGTGCGCGCTCTCGGCGCCCTGGGTGCCCGCCCGGCCGGTGACCAGCTGCCGCAGGGTCTGCGCTCCGTGGAAGAGCCCGTCGCCGTCCCGTCCGGAAAGGGCGACGGTGCCGCGCCCGCCGGCCCGGCCGACCGCCAGCCGGTAGCCGCCCGCGGGCAGGTCGCCCTGGGCGGGGGCGGACAGCTCGCGCAGCGCGCCGTCGGCCGCCTCGGAACCCACCCTGACCACCGTGCCCCCGGGCGGCAGCGGAGCGCCGGGCCGCACTTCGTGCACCGTGCGGGCGCCCGCCTCGCGCAGCGTGTCCCGTACGGTCCGCAGTGCGTACGGGTCGGTGCCGGCCGCCGCCACGAGGGTGACCTCCCGGCCGACGGGGACGAACTCGCCGCCCTCGCGCATCGACTGCGGGCGCGGCCACACGGCGGGCGCCGCGCCCTCGCCGGTGCGCTCGCCGTCGGGTGCGGTGGGCGTGTCCCCGTCACCGGGCGCCGCCTGGGCCGCGGGTGCGCCGCTGAGCAGACCGCCTACGACGGCGGCCACCAGCGCCGTCGCGCTCATCCGGCGGGCGCCGCGCGTCACGCGCGCGTGCCGGGCACGGGCGGGCCGCGCCGGGACGGGGGCCGTGCCCGAGGTCCCGTCGAACCCGTCACTGCGCGGGGACTGCACGCGGCTCCTCCTGGTGTGCTCGCTGCTCGTGTACGGGCCGGGCGTGTCCAGCCCGTACGAGCCCGCCCGCCCGTGTTGGGGCGCGCGGGCGTCCGTGCAGGTCCGCCGGGAAGTCCCGAGCCCATCACCGCGCGCGAGGGCCTGTCAACGAGGGTGGCGGTAATGGCCCCCATGTCCGCTCTCCGGAGTGCCCGGCGGCTGTTGCGGGGGCGGCATGGAGAGCCGTGACGTGCGGTGACACACAGTGACGGTCGCGGAAATCCTGGATCTCGGAGCCCGGCGGCGCCGGACTCTCTGCGCCCTGTGGCGTCCGTCACCGGCAAATCGCCTGCGGAACAAACGTGAGGTGGGCCACGTTCCTCCCCCGTGCACGTCTGCGCGCCCGCAGGCTGGGTAGGGCAGAATTTGACCACCACCGTCCACGAACGGAGGCCCGCAGTGGCCACGTCCGCGCAGCTTCTGATGACCAGCCCCCTCCCCAAACAGGGGCACGAGCCGGTAGACCTCTCCGGTGTGTCCGACCCGGACTCCGGACTGGACGGCTCGTGCTCCATCGGGTACCCGGAGCCACCGCTGACCAGCGAGCCGCCGCTCGCCGACGTCGCCCCGCTGACCAGCGAGCTGCCCATCGCCGCCGAGCTGCCGCTGACCAGCGAGCCGACCGGCACCGGCCTGGGCACCGAGTCGGCCGACATCTGACGCGACTGAGGCGACTGACGCGACGCCACGCCGCGCTGGGGCACCCCGGCCGCGCGACTCGCGGGTCCATTGGTTACGTTGTGGGCGTGGCAAACAAGAAGAACGCGATGCGCGCCGGCACTCTCGCCGCCGGGACGGTCCTCCCGCTGCTCCTGTCGTCTCCCGCCTTCGCCTTCCGCGACGACGGCGACGACCCGGGGCCGGGTCTGAGCGTCATCGAGACGCTCGGCATCTACGTCGGCCTGCCGATCCTGCTCTTCGTGGTGATCGCGGGCCTCGTCGTGGTCGGCGAGAAGTCACGCAAACAGCCGAACGCCTGAGCACGGCCCGAAGCCCGGCCCGGTCCCGTACGAAAACGGGTGGCCGGGCCGTCGGCACGCTGTGATGCTCGGGGCGTGCGCGTCTTCCTGCGTACACCCCGGCTGCACCGCTGCGCCTGGGGCAACGGCTACGCCACGGAGGCTCCCGCGCCCTGATCCACCGGGGCTTCAGCACGCTCGGCGTCCAGCGGGTCACGGCCACGTTTACCTGTATACCTACTTCTGGTCCTGGCCGGAGGCCATCGAGGGCTCCGAGCACGGCGAGGTCGAGTACGCCCCGGACCGCGCGGACTGGCGGCACGTGGGTCCACCGGTCGGTTGACGGGGGATTCCACCGGCAGTGGCTGGTGCGGGTGGCGGTCCGGCGGACAGGATGGGTGTCCTGGGACGGGGAGGTGGGCGATGGAGACCGGCAGGCTGCGGGTGCTCGTGGTGGACGACCATCAGGTGATGCGCGCCGGGGTGATCGCGCTGCTGGCCCCGGAGAGCAGCATCGAGGTCGTGGGCGAGGCGGGTGACGGCCGGGAGGCGATCGGCCTCGTGGAGCGGCTCGCCCCGGACGTCGCCCTGATCGATCTGCGGATGCCGGTGCTGGACGGCGTGGCCACCACGGCCGAGATGGCGCGCAGCCACCCTCGCACCAGGGTGCTGATTCTCACGACGTACGACACTGACGCCGATATCGAGCGCGGCGTCGAGGCCGGGGCCATCGGCTATCTGCTCAAGGACACCACTCGGGAGGCGCTGGTGGACGCGATCCGCGCGGCGGCGCGCGGCGAGACGGTGCTCGCGCCCCGCGTCGCCGAGAAGCTGGTGGCCCGGATGCGACGGCCCGCGACGGCCGCGCTGACGGCCCGGGAGGCCGATGTGCTGCGCGCGGTGGCGGACGGGCTCAGCAACGCCGAGATCGGTCGGCGGCTGGTGATCGCCGAGGCCACCGTCAAGACGCATCTGCTGCGGACGTTCGCCAAGCTGGAGGTCAGCGACCGGACCCGCGCGGTGGTGGTGGCCCTGGAGCGCGGGCTGCTGACCCGCCCGGGCGGGCCACCCGCCGACGGCCGCGGGTGAGCGGCCGTCGGCGGGCGGCCGTCGGCCGCTAGCGCGTGCGGCCCGCCGCCGCGTCCGCGGACTGCGCGCGCAGCCCGCGCTCGACGCCGTCCCGGGACTCGGTGACCAGCCGCCGCAGCGCCGCGCTCGGCTCGGCCGCGGCGAGCCACTCGTCCGTGGCCTCCAGCGTGGACTTCCGCACCTGCGGCGACGGGTAGAGCCCGACGGCGATCTGCTGGGCCATCTCGTGGCTGCGCGACTCCCAGACGCCCTTGAGCGCCGAGAAGTACTTCGCCGTGTACGGCGCCAGCAGCTCGCGCTGGTCGGTCTGCACGAAGCCGGAGATGACCGCTTCCTGGAGGGCGTTGGGCAGCTTGTCGTCCTCCACCACCGACGCCCACGCGGCGGCCTTGGCCTCGGCCGTGGGCCGTGCCGCGCGCGCGGCGGCGGCGTGCCTCTCGCCCGCCGAGGTCGCGTCCCGCTCCAGCTCCGCCGCGATCTCCTTGTCGTCCGCGCGCCCCATCACGACCAGCCGCAGCAGCAGCGTCCAGCGCAAGTCGGTGTCGACGGCCAAACCCGGCACGCTTTCCGAGCCCTCCAGCAGACCGGCGAGCAGGCTCAGCTGCTCGTCGGTGCGGGCGGTCCCCGCCAGGGCGCGGGCCCAGGCCAGCTGGTGGTCGCTGCCCGGCTCGGCGGCCCGCAGCTGCTCGAGGGCGGCCTCGGACCAGCGCGCCAGCCCGGTCGTCCGCCAGTCGGGTGCCGCGTACAGGTCCAGGGCGAGCCGCACCTGGCGCTGGAGCGACTGCACCACGCCGATGTCGGACTCCTTGGCGATGCCGGAGAGCACCAGCTCCAGGTAGTCGCGGGTGGGCAGTTCGCCGTCCCGCGTCATGTCCCAGGCGGAGGCCCAGCACAGCGCCCGCGGCAGCGACTCGGCGAAGTCCCCGAGGTGCCGGGTGACCTGGGCGAGCGACTCGGGGTCGAGGCGGACCTTGGCGTACGAGAGGTCGTCGTCGTTGAGCAGGATGACGGCCGGGCGCGGGCGGCCGGCCAGCTGCGGCACCTCGGTCAGCTCGCCGTCGACGTCCAGCTCGATCCGGTCGGTGCGCACCAGGGAGCCGTCCACCAGGTCGTAGGTGCCCACGGCGATCCGGTGCGGGCGCAGCGTCGGCGCGCCGGTCGCCCCGGCGGGCAGCGCGGGGGCCTCCTGGCGGACCGCGACGCGGGTGAGGACGTCACCGTCGGGGCCGGGCTCCGTCTCGACCAGCGGGCGCAGCACGTTGATCCCCGCCGTCTCCAGCCACGCCTTCGACCAGGTCTTCAGGTCCCGGCCGGAGGTCTGCTCCAGCGCGCCGAGCAGGTCGGAGAGCTGGGTGTTGCCCCACTCGTGCTGCTTGAAGTAGCGCTGCACGCCCTGGAAGAACTCCTCCGGGCCCACGTAGGCGACGAGCTGCTTGAGCACCGAGGCGCCCTTGGCGTAGGTGATCCCGTCGAAGTTGACCAGGACGTCGTCCAGGTCGCGGATCTGCGCCATGATCGGGTGGGTGGAGGGCAGCTGGTCCTGGCGGTAGGCCCAGGTCTTCATCGAGTTGGCGAAGCTGGTCCACGCGTGGGGCCAGCGGCTGCCCGCCGCGTCCGCCTGGCAGGCGATGGAGGTGTAGGTGGCGAACGACTCGTTGAGCCACAGGTCGTTCCACCACTCCATGGTGACCAGGTCGCCGAACCACATGTGCGCCAGCTCGTGCAGGATCGTCTCGGCGCGCATCTCGTAGGCGGCGTCGGTCACCTTGGAGCGGAAGACGTACTGGTCGCGGATGGTCACCGCGCCCGCGTTCTCCATCGCCCCGGCGTTGAACTCGGGCACGAAGAGCTGGTCGTACTTGGCGAAGGGGTAGGCGTAGTCGAACTTCTCCTGGAACCAGTCGAAGCCCTGCCGGGTGACGGCGAAGATGTCCTCCGCGTCCAGGAACTCGGCCAGCGAGGGACGGCAGTAGATGCCCAGCGGCACGCTGCGCCCGTCCGCGCCCTCCCAGGTGCTGTGCACGCTGTGGTACGGGCCCGCGATCACGGCCGTGATGTAGGTGGAGATGCGCGGTGTCGGCGGGAAGCGCCAGACGCCCGAGGCGTCGGCGCCCTCGGCCGGGGCCGGCGAGTTGGAGATCACCGTCCAGCCCTCCGGGGCCCGCACGGTGAAGCGGAAGGCGGCCTTCAGATCGGGCTGCTCGAAACTGGCGAACACCCGCCGCGCGTCCGGCACCTCGAACTGGGTGTACAGATACGCCTGCTCGTCCACCGGGTCCACGAAGCGGTGCAGGCCCTCGCCCGTGTTCGTGTACGCGCAGTCCGCGACGACGCGCAGCTCGTGCGGTCCGGCGCCGAGCCCCTCCAGCGCGATCCGCGAGTCGGCGAACACCGCGGCGGGCGCCAGCGCCCGGCCGTCCAGCTCGATCTCGCGCACGGCGGGCGCCACCAGGTCGATGAAGGTGTCCCCGGCCTCGGCGGCGTCGAAGCGCACCGTGGTCTCCGAGCGGAACGTCCCCCCTTCCTGCGCGGCGCTCAGATCCAGCTCGATGTCGTACGCGTCCACGGTCAGCAGCCGCGCGCGCTCCTGTGCTTCCGCGCGGGTCAGATTCGTCCCAGGCACGTGTTCATCTCCCTTTCCTGCACCTTTGGTAGCTGAGGGCTGTCCCGTAACTCCCGGCGGGCTCGCGTCATCCACCAGGAATTACGGGACAGCCCTCAAGGCGCGTTTCCGGGAAACCCGCCCTGGCCATCCTTCCATGCGGTACCCGTGCGCCGGTGTGAATTCCCCCGCCTCCGAGGGCCGCCGTCTCCCGTCCCCCGCCGCGCGGCGCCGCGCGCCCGGCCCGCGCCCGCCCCGCGAGCCCCGGATGAACTCCCGGTGAGCGGCAACGCACCGCGCGGGAAGCGGTACGTGGCGGCAGCGAAGAGCGGTGATCCAAGAGCGGTGATGGGCGTCGGGCGTTCCGGCACCGTTAAAGCGCAGGCCATCCCCGCTGCCAAGCATCCCGAGTGGGGCGGGGACCGCCTCGTCCGCACACCTCGCGTTCGCACTCGGGAGACCGCGCATGTCCCGCAGCCACAGCTACGGCGGCCGTACGGAAGACAGCGGCAGCACCGACCCCACACCCGCGCCGACCCCCGACCGCTCCCACCCCCGTACGCCCGCGGCCCGCCGCGGCCGCCGCCGCGCGCTCGACCGGCGCACCCTGCTCGGCGCCGCGGGCGCCGCCGGAGCCGCGGCCGGTCTCGGCCTCGCGGTCGGTCCGGGCGGCGGTGCCGCCGTCGCCGGGCCGAAGCCCGCCGCGCGCGCCGCCGCCGGCCCGCGGCGGCTGCCCGCCGCGGCCACCGCCGTGCGGACCTCCCGCACCCAGACGACGCTGAACGCCGTCGCCGTGCCGCGCGGCGCCACCGGCTACCGGGGGCTCGCCCAGGGACGGGGCTGGCCGCGCGTCGTGCGTACGGACCTGGCCGCCGCCACCGGGGCACGCGCCGGACGGCGTACCGCGCTCGCCTCCTTCGTGCAGTTCACCGACCTGCACGTGGTGGACGTGCAGCACCCGCTGCGCTACGAGTACCTGCGCGCCGAGACCGCCAGCGCCTGGCGCCCCCAGGAGGCCCTCTCGGTGGCCGGCGCCGTCTCGCTCGTCGAGCGGGTCAACGCGCTGCGCGGCGGCCCGGCCACCGGCGCGCCGCTCTCCTTCGTCATGACCACGGGCGACAACACCGACAACAACTGCCAGGCGGAGCTGGAGTGGTTCCTCACCGCGATGAGCGGCGGCCGGATCACCCCGAACACCGGCGACCCGCAGGCGTACGAGGGGGTGCAGGACAGCGGCCTGAAGCTCTACTGGCAGCCCGAGTCCGGTCTGCGCGACGCCGACAAGCAGCTGGGCTTCCCGCGCCTGGACGGCTTCCTGCGGGCGGCGCTGCGTGAGGTCAACAGCCCCGGCCTGGCCCTGCCCTGGTATTCGACCGTCGGCAACCACGACGTCCTGCCCGGGGGCTGCTACGCGTCCGGCGACGGCTTCTTCAGCGACTACGCGGTCGGCGACAAGAAGCTCTTCAGCCTTCCCCGTGCCGAGGGCGCCGCACTGTGGAAGCGGGTGCGCGAGGGGCGTGACCCCCGGGGCGACCTGTTCCGGGAGCTGCTGCGCACGCACCGCGCGCAGCAGCGGACCGTCACGCCCGACCCGCGGCGCGCGCCGTTCACCCGGCGCGGCTACCTGACGGCCCACCTTGATCCCCGCTTCACCGGCCCCGGCCCGGCCGGCCACGGTTACACCGAGGAGAACCTCGCCGAGGACCGGCTCTACTACTCCTTCCGCATCTCCGACCGCGTGGTCGGCGTCAGCCTGGACACCACCCGTCCCGGCGGCCACTACGAGGGCGCGCTCGGCGCGGAGCAACTGCGCTGGCTGGAGCGGCGGCTGTGGGCACACCGGGACGACTACGTGCTCCTCTTCAGCCACCACACCTCCGGCTCCACCCCGCAGGGCGGCCCCGAACTGCTCTCGCTGCTCCGGCGCAACCCGCAGGTGCTGGCCTGGATCAACGGGCACAGCCACCGCAACGCTGTGACCCCGCACGGCAGTTTCTGGGAGATCACCACCGCCTCGCACATCGACTTCCCGCAGCTGGCCCGTACGGTCGAACTGGCCGACAACGGCGACGGCACGCTCTCGCTCTTCACCACGCTCATCGAGTCCGCGGCCTCCTACGGCACCGGCCCCGGCGACCTCTCCCAGCCGGGCCTGGCCTCCCTCTACCGGGAGTTGGCGTTCAACGCGCCGGGCAGGCGTACGGCGCTGGCGGGCGAGCCGGGCGACCGCAACACCGAACTGCTGCTGCGGAAGCCCCGGTAGGGGCGCGGCGGCGGACACGGCCGGTGCGGCGGATGCGGCGGACACGCCGAACACCGGTGGCGGTCCCGTAGGGTCGGCAGCCATGTCGCTGCGCAGACCTTCGGTGAGCCTGGTGACCGTCGCGCTGCTCGTCGCGGTCTCCGTCACCTCCTCGGCCGCCCTCGACCGGAGCCATGGGCGCACCCAGGACGTCCTGACCGCCGCCGTCGCCGACGGCGTACCCGGCGTGCTGGCCCGGTCCGAGGACGGCGACGGGGCGTGGCAGGGGGCCTCGGGCGTCGCGGACCGGCGTACGGGCGCGCCCCGGCGGGCGGTGGAGCGCTTCCGCGTCGGCAGCGTCACCAAGACCTTCGTCGCCACCGTCATCCTCCAACTCGTCGCGGAGGGGCGGCTGGTGCTGGACGCCGCGGTCGAGCGCTGGCTGCCGGGCGTGGTGCGCGGCCGGGGCCACGACGGCCGCCGCGTCACCGTGCGCCAGCTGCTCAACCACACCAGCGGCGTCTTCGACTACACCGACGCCCCCGCCTTCCGCGGCCGGCTGCTGAGCCCGGGGTTCCCCGCGCACCGCTACGACGGGCACACCCCGGCGGGGCTCGTGCGCACGGCCATGACGCATCCGCCGGAGTTCGCGAGCGGCACCGGCTGGCGGTACTCCAACACCAACTACGTGCTCGCCGGGATGGTCGTCGAGGCGGTCACCGGCCGCGGCTACGCCCAAGAGGTCGAGCGCCGCATTCTGGGCCCGCTGCGGCTGGCGGACACCTCCCTGCCCGGCTCCGCGACGACGCTGCCCTCCCCGCACGGCCGCGGTTACTCCGCCCTCTTCCGCGACGAGCGCCGAAACCCGCCGCTGTACGACGTCACCGAGCTGAACCCGTCCCTGGCCGGGGCCTCCGGCGAGATGATCTCCTCGGCCGCCGATTTGACAGCCTTCTTCCGCGCGCTGCTGGGCGGACGCCTGCTGCCGCCCGCGCAGCTGCGCGAGATGACCGCGACGGTGCCGACCTCGGACACGGGCGCGAAGGGCGGAGAGGGCGCGGGGGAGCGGTACGGCCTGGGCCTGAGCGAGCGGAGGCTCTCGTGCGGGACCACGGTGTGGGGCCATGAGGGCGGTATCCACGGCTCCGGCGCGCTCGCCTTCACGACCCGGGAGGGCGGTCACGCCGTGGCGTTCCACGCCAACACCGACGCGGGCTGGTCCGGTTGGGGCCGCGAGGTGCTGGAGGCCGAGTACTGCGGCTGAGGCGGGGCCGGCGGCTGAGGCGGGGCCGGCGGCGGCGCCGCGGCGCGCCGGAGTGGTCACCGCGGCAGCACCAGGACGGGTGTCACGGGCTCGCGGTCGTCGGCGGCCATCAGCGCCGTCCGTACCACTGCCGCCTGCTGCCGGGGCGAGGCACGCAGCTTCTCCGGGGTCAGGTGCACGACCGTGATCCCCAGCCCCTCCAGCGACTCCCGCTTGCGGGCGTGCTCCGCCCAGCGCGCGTCCTGGCCCGGCAGCGGTGCGCGGGCGATCTCCACGGCGACGCCCTCGACGGGCCAGTAGGCGTCCAGTGTGCCCAGACCGGGACCGCACGGAAGCCGCAGGCCCACGTTCCAGCAGGGGTCGGGGAGCTGGTACGCGCGCACCAGCGCGTACAGGTCGCCCTCGGCGTCCGCGCGGTCCTCCGCGAGCAGCACGTCCACGGCCTCGGCCACCTCGGGCCGGTCCAGGGCCCCGGTGCGGTCCAGCTCCCGTACGGCGGCGGCGGCCTCGCAGTGGCGGTCGCGCACGGCCTCGGTCAGCAGGCGGCGGACGGTGACCGGGTCGGTCAGCCCGGCCACCGCGTCGGCGAGTGCGTGGGCGACCGGAGCCACCGGCAGTCCGGTGATCTCCTGGGGCTGCGGCATCACCTGGACCCGTACGAGGTGTACGAAGCCCGCCGAGCGGAGCCTGCGGGTGCGCGGGAGCAGCACGTCGAGCCGCTCCAGGGCCGGCAGCGGCGGCGCGGTGGCGAAGCCGTGCAGGGTCAGCGCCGCCAGCCCGGTGATCTGCGCCTCCGGCGCGGCGGGTACGGGCTCGGGCACCCCGCCCGTGCCGCGGTGCGGGCCCGGCTGTGCCGGGAGCCGGGCGGCCTCGGACTCGGCCGCCCGGCGGGGCAGCGGGCGGCGGGCCGCGTACAGCAGGGCGGCGCGCAGCCGCTCGTCGCTGGTGGGCGGGCCGTGGTGCAGCAGGTAGACGCCGGGCAGCAGCATCTGCCAGGGGCCGCCGGGACGGCAGCGCTCACCGGCCGCGGTGGCGGACACGCCGTGCGCGCGCAGGGCGCGGGTGTCCAGCACCTGGCGGCGGGTGCCGTGGCGCGGGCCGCTGGGGCCGTTCGAGCTGTTCGGGCCGTTCGGGCCGGGGGAGAGGCGGGTGGGCGGTGTGTCTGGCGTCATGTCCCCGCGATGCCCGCCCGCCGGGCGCCTCCTAACCCCTGTTACAGGGTCGTCGACAAAGCCGGACAACACCGTCCTAAAGTACGGGAGTTCGACTGCCGAGCAGGTTCACCCCTTCGGCCGAACCGCCGCCCTGGCACGCACCCGCCCCGGCACCGCCGCGCGTCAGTCCGTGCCCGCCCGCGCGTCGCACTCCTGTGCCCGCAGCGCCCGGATCAGGTCGTCCTGCGCCTCCAGTACGAGCCGCCGCAGCGCGGGCGCCGCGTCGCGGTGCCCGGCCAGCCACCGCTCGGTGGCGTCCACCGTCTCCTGGTCGCCCTGAGCCGCCGGGTACAGCCCGCGTACGACGGCCATTCCCGTCTCGATCGAACGCGTCCGCCAGATCTCCTCGATCGCCTCGAAGTACGGGCCCGTGTACGGCGCCGTCAGCTCCTGCCGGCCGGGCTGCGCGAAGCCCGCGATGGTCGCCTCCACCAGGGCGTTGGAGAGCTGGTCGGACTCCACGACCGCCGCCCACGCCGCCGCCTTGACCTCGGCCGAGGGCCGCGCGGCCAGGCAGCGCACCTCGTGCCGCTTGCCGGAGGCGGTGTCGTCGCGGGCCAGCTCCGCCGCCACCGCCGAGGCATCGGCCGCCCCGTGCGCCACCAGCGGCAGCAGGAAGGACCAGCGCAGCTCCTGGTCGACCGCCAGCCCGTCCACCCGCGCGGTCCCGGCCAGCAGGCCGTCCAGCAGCTGGAGATCGTGCTCGCTCTCCGCGAGCGAGGCGAAGAAGCGCGCCCACGCCAGCTGGTGGTCGCTGCCCGGCTCGGCGCGCCGCAGCTGGGCGAGGGCGCCCTCGGCCAGTTCCCTGGTCGCCTCCGCACGCCGCGCGGGCATCGTGTAGTGCTCGAGCGCGGCCTGCGCCCAGGCGTGCAGCATCTGGAGGACCCCGACGCCGCTCTCCTGGCCGGCGAAGCGCAGCACGAGGGAGAGGAAGTCGCGGGCGGGCATCAGCCCGTCGCGGGTCAGGTTCCACAGGGCGGACCAGCACAGCGCGCGGCTGAGCGGGTCGGTGATCTCGCCCAGGTGGTCGCGCAGGGTGCGCAGCGACACCTCGTCGAAGCGGATCTTGCAGTACGTGAGGTCGTCGTCGTTGACCAGGATCAGGTCGGGGCGCTCGGCGCCCGCCAGTTCGGCGGCGACCGTGCGCGGGCCGGTGACGTCGATCTCCGCGCGGGCGTAGCGCACCAACGCGCCCTCGGCGGCCTCGCGCCGGTAGAGACCCACCGCGACGCGGTGCGGGCGCAGCACCGGGTGCGCCTCGGGCGCCTCCTGGAGGACGGCCAGCTCGGTGATCCGGCCCTGGGCGTCGTAGGTCGCCTGCGGGGTCAGCGAGTTGACCCCGGCCGTCTGGAGCCATGCCTTGGACCAGGCGCCCATGTCCCGCTCGGAGGTGCTCTCCAGCACGGACAGCAGGTCGCCGAGCCGGGTGTTCCCCCAGGCGTGCCGCTTGAAGTAGCGCCGCGCACCCTCCAGGAAGGCGTCCCGGCCCACGTACGCCACCAGCTGCTTGAGCACCGAGGCGCCCTTGGAGTAGGTGATGCCGTCGAAGTTGAGCTTGGCGTCCTCCAGGTCGTGGATGTCGGCGGTGACCGGGTGTGTGGAGGGCAGCTGGTCAGCGCGGTACGCCCAGGACTTGCGGCGGTTGGCGAAGGTGATCCAGCCGTCCTGGAAGCGGGTCGCCCCGACCTGCGAGAAGGTGCCCATGAAGTCCGCGAAGGACTCCTTGAGCCACAGGTCGTCCCACCACTCCATGGTGACCAGGTCGCCGAACCACATGTGCGCCATCTCGTGCAGGATGACGTTCGCCCGGCGCTCGTACGCCGCCTCGGTGACCTTGCCGCGGAAGACGAACTCCTCGCGGAAGGTGACGCAGCCCGGGTTCTCCATCGCGCCGATGTTGTACTCCGGCACGAACGCCTGGTCGTACTTGCCGAAGGGGTAGGGGAAGTCGAAGTGGTCGTGGAAGAAGTCCAGCCCCTGCTTGGTGACCTCGAAGACGTCCTCGGCGTCGAAGTGCCGGGCCAGGCCCTTGCGGCAGTACGCGCCGAGCGGGATCTCCAGCTCGGTGCCGTCCGCGAACACCCGCCGGTAGCTGTCGGTGACCTGGTGGTACGGGCCGGCGACGACCGCGGTGATGTACGTCGAGATCGGCTGGGTCCGGGCGAAGCGCCATACCAGGGCGTCGCCGTCGGCCGGGGCGGGCTCGCCCTCGCGCGCGCCGTTGCTGAGCACCGTCCAGTGCGCGGGCGCGGTCACCGTGAAGTCGAACGGGGCCTTGAGGTCGGGCTGTTCGAAGTTGGCGAAGACGCGGCGGGCGTCGGCGGGCTCGTACTGCGTGTACAGGTAGACCTCGCCGTCCTCCGGGTCGACGAAGTGGTGCAGGCCTTCGCCGGTGCGGCTGTACGCGCAGCGGGCGTCGATCACCAGCTCGTTCTCGGCGGCCAGTTCCGGCACGGTCACCCGGGTGCCGTCGAAGGCGGTGTCCGGGTTGAGCGGGCGGCCGTTCAGCGTGATGGAGTGGACGGAGGGGGCGACCAGGTCGACGAAGGTCGTGGCCCCCGGCTCGGCGCACCGGAAGCGGAGGGTGGTCGTCGAGCGGAACGTCCGCGCCGCGCCCTGCGGCGCCGGAGCGAGCGCGGAGCGCAGGTCGAGCGCCACCTCGTACCCGTCCACCGACAGCAGCCTGGCACGCTGCCGCGCTTCGTCGCGGGTCAGATTCTCACCGGGCACGACGTGACTCCCTCGTCTCGCTTCACTGGCTTCTTCCGTATCCGGAGGCCGTGTCCGCGAATCCCGGGAACTTCGGGTCTCTCACCTGGAGTCTCGGAATCCGGACACTGGACACCGGAGGTCAGCATCGCACGCGCGCTGAGCCGGGCACACAGGGGGAATGGGCCAGCCGGGACACGTGTTCTGCGGCAAGGTGATGTCATGGGCCGACTTACTCATGAGGAGAGCACGGCATATGTCTGAGAAGACCCCTGTCGATTTCTGGTTCGACCCGATCTGCCCGTGGGCCTGGATGACCTCGCGCTGGATGCTCGAGGTGGAGAAGCTCCGTGAGGTCGAGGTCCGCTGGCACGTCATGAGCCTCTCGGTGCTCAACGAGCTGAAGCTGGACGACATCCCCGAGCAGTACAGGGAGCTGATGACGCGCGGGTGGGGGCCCGTGCGGGTGTGCATCGCCGCCGAGCAGCAGCACGGCAGCCAGGTGCTGGGCCCGCTGTACGAGGCGCTGGGCACCCGCTTCCACAACCAGGGCCTGGAGCAGACCCGGGAGACCGTCGCCGCCGCCCTGGAGGAGGCCGGACTGCCCGGTGAGCTGGCGGACGCCGCGGACTCGGACGCGTACGACACCGAGCTGCGCGCCTCGCACAAGACGGGCATCGACCTGGTGGGCCAGGACGTGGGCACCCCGGTCATCGCGGTGCCGGGCGCCGCCGGGGAGCAGATCGCCTTCTTCGGCCCGGTCGTCACCCCCGTGCCCAAGGGGGAGGCCGCCGCCCGGCTGTGGGACGGCACGCTGCTGGTGGCGTCCACGCCGGGCTTCTACGAGCTGAAGCGGACCAGGGACGCGGAGCCGCAGTTCGACTGACCGCGCGCGATGAGCAGGGACGGCCCCCGTGTGTCACGTCCACACGGGGGCCGTCCCCTTCTTCTCCGCCTGCCGGTGAACGGTGAGAAGACGATCACGAGGCAGGAGGTACCCGGAACCCTCAGGGCGCCAGCAGCAGCACGTCGGCGCGCTCCTTGGCGGCCTGGTAGCGGCGGGAGACGTCCTGCCAGTCGACGACCCGCCACATCGCCTCGACGAAGTCGACCTTCTGGTTGCGGTACTGGAGGTAGAAGGCGTGCTCCCAGGCGTCGAAGACGAGCAGCGGAACCGAGCCCTGCCCGACGTTCCCCTGGTGGTCGTAGACCTGCTCCACCACCAGCCGCCCGCTCACCGGCTCGTACGCCAGCACGCCCCAGCCGGAGCCCTGGGTGGTGGCCGCGGCCTTGGACATCTGCGCCTTGAAGCGGGCGAAGCCGCCGAAGGACTCGGCGATGGCGTCCGCCAGCTCGCCCGTGCCGTCCTTCTCCAGCGGCTCGCCGCCGCCGTCACCGGCCATGTTCCGCCAGTAGATGCTGTGCAGGATGTGCCCGGAGAGGTGGAAGGCCAGGCTCTTCTCCAGGCCGTTGATCGAGCCCCACGCGTCCTTGTCGCGGGCTTCCGCCAGCTGCTCCAGGGTGTCGTTCGCCCCCTTCACGTACGCCGCGTGGTGCTTGTCGTGGTGCAGCTCGATGATCTCGCCACTGATCACCGGCTCGAGCGACGCGTAGTCGTACGGGAGCTCCGGGAGTGAGTAGGTCGCCATGCTTCTGTCCCTCCGGCCGTTCCTTATTGCAAGTTACTTGCAAGAGGACGTTAGCAGCAACAAGGCACGCGAAAGCGGGGCGGCCCGGCACCCCGGACCGCCCCGCCGACGTTTCTTCCGCGCCCGTCAGCGCCGGGCGGCCGCCCGCTGGCGGAACAGGCCGATCACCGTGAGCGCCACCGTCAGCCCGGCCGTGAAGTACAGCTGCGTCCGCGTCTCCTCCTCGCGCAGCATCAGCAGCAGGATTCCGGCCATCGCGGCCAGCGCCACCCAGGTCAGCACCGGGTAGAACCACATCCGCACCACCAGTTTCTCGGGCGCCTCCCGCTCCAGCCTGCGCCGGGTGCGCAGCTGTGCCACGGCGATGAAGCCCCAGACGACGAGCACCGCCGCGCCCACCATGTTCAGCAGCCAGAAGAAGACGGTCTCCGGCCACACGTAGCTCAGCAGCACCGCGAAGAAGCCGAAGGCGGAGGAGGCCAGTACGGTGCGGCGCGGTACGCCGCCGGTGACGCGGCCGAAGAAGGCGGGGCCCTCACCGCGCGAGATCAGCGAGTAGGACATCCGCGAGGCGCCGTAGATGTTGGCGTTCATGGCGGAGAGCAGCGCGAGCAGCACCACCACGTCCATCACCTGGGCCGCGGCCGGGATACCCAGCTGGTCCAGCGTGGCGGCGTACGGCCCGCCCGCCACGGCCTCGTCGTTCCAGTCGACCAGCGTGACGATGACCAGCACCGAGCCGACGTAGAAGACCGCGATCCGCCACATGGCCGTCCGCACCGCTTTGGCGACGCCGCGTACCGGGTTCTCGGACTCGGCGGCGGCGATGGTCACCGTCTCCAGGCCGCCGTACGCGAAGATCGACGCGAGCAGTCCGACGATCAGCCCGTCGACCCCGGTGGGGAAGAAGCCGCCCTTGCCGGTGAGGTGCGAGGTGCCGGGCGAGTCGGTGCCGGGCAGCAGGCCCAGCACGGCCAGCAGGCCCAGCACCAGGAAGGCCACGATCGCCAGGACCTTTACCAGGGCGAACCAGAACTCGTACTCGCCGTAGTTCCGCACCGAGGTGAGGTTGGTGGCGCAGAAGGCCAGCATGAACAGCGCGACCCACATCCAGGAGTCGGTGCCCGGGAACCAGCCCGTCATGATGTCCGCCGCGCCGATCGCCTCGGCGGCGACGGCCACGCACAGCAGGCCCCAGAAGATCCAGCCCACGGTGAAGCCCGCCCACGGCCCGATCGCCCGCTCCGCGTGCACCGAGAACGATCCGGAGGCCGGATGCGCGGCGGACATCTCGCCCAGCATCCGCATCACGAGCATGACCAGCAGGCCGGAGGTGGCGTACGCGAGCACGGCGGAGGGTCCGGCCGCGGAGATGGCCTCGCCGGTGCCGACGAAGAGCCCGGCGCCGATGACGCCGCCGAGCGCGATCATGGAGAGGTGGCGCTGTTTGAGGCCGTGCGTGAGGCTGCCGGGCTGCGACGGCGCCGAGGGTTCGGCAGGAGGATCGGCGGGGGGTTTTCCGGTGGCGGTCATGGGTGGGGGAACCGTTCCGTGGGGGGAGGTCGGGGGAGATCATTCCAGCATCGGGCACAGTGTCGGCAGCACGTACGGGCGGGGGCAATGCCCGTGTGACCCATCCCACTGAGGGGTTTGCCCGCCCGGTGTCGGCAACCTCACGGGGAGAACACCGCGCGCGTCCGCTAACGTCGAACGGTCCCGCACCTCCCGTCTCCCGCACGCACCGTTCGTGCCCGTCCCCGTGAAGCGGAGCCACCGATGAGCATCCAGGTCACCACCGTCCGCCCCGGCGCCGTCCTGGCCGATGTGCTGCCCGCCTCCAGCGCCGGGCGGGCCCAGGTCCGCGACGCGGCGCTCGTCCTCGGCGGCGCGGCCCTGACCGGTGTCGCCGCCCAACTCGCCGTGCCCGTCCCGGGCTCCCCGGTGCTGGTCACCGGCCAGACCTTCGCGGCCCTGCTGGTGGGCGCCTCGCTGGGGGCCCGGCGCGGCTTCCTGTCGATGGCGCTGTACGTGCTGGCGGGCGTCGCCGGGGTGCCGTGGTTCACCGAGGCGTCCTCCGGCGCTGCGATGCCCTCGTTCGGCTACCTCCTCGGCATGCTGCTGGCCGCGACGGTCGTCGGCGCGCTGGCGAGGCGGGGCGGCGACCGCGGCATGGTCCGTACGGCCGGGACGATGGCGGTCGGCATGGCGTTGACCTACGGCGTGGGCGTGCCCTACCTGGCGCTGGCCACCGGCATGTCGGCGGGCGAGGCCATCTCCGCCGGGCTGGTGCCCTTCCTGGTCGGCGACGCGCTCAAGGCCGCGCTGGCGATGGGCGCGCTGCCCGCGGCGTGGAAGCTGCTGGGCGACCGCGACCGAGGTCTCGACCGCGACTGACGGCCAGCGGGGCGGGCCGGACCGGCCGGTCCGCCCCGCCCTGGCGGCGAATTACACTCCCTGCATGCGCGTCTACCTCGGCTCCGATCACGCCGGCTACGAACTCAAGAACCACCTCGTCGAATGGCTGGAGTCCGCGGGTTACGACCCCGTCGACTGCGGGCCGCACGTCTTCGACGCCCAGGACGACTACCCGCCCTTCTGCCTCCGTGCCGCCGAACGCACCGCCGCCGACAGCGAGTCCCTGGGCATCGTCATCGGCGGCTCCGGCAACGGCGAGCAGATCGCGGCCAACAAGGTGCGCGGCGTGCGCTGCGCCCTGGCCTGGAGCGAGCAGACGGCGGCGCTCGGCCGTGAGCACAACGCCGCCAACGTGGTCAGCATCGGCGCCCGGATGCACAGCACCGACGAGGCCGTGAAGTTCGTCGAGACCTTCCTGAACACCCACTACTCGGGCGAGGACCGGCACACCCGGCGGATCGAGATGCTCTCCGCCTACGAACTGACCGGTGCCCTCCCGCCCATCCCGGCCCACCACCCCGCCCAGGAGGGCTGAGGCGGCCATGCCCGAGGGGCACACCATCCACCGGCTGGCCGCCGATCACCGGCAGGAGTTCGGCGGCCGGGCGGTGGCGGCGTCCAGCCCGCAGGGCAGGTTCGCCGACGGAGCCGCGCTCCTGGACGGCCGGCCGCTGCGCGCGGCCGAGGCGCACGGCAAGCACCTCTTCCTCGGCTTCGGCGGCGCAGGCGGCTCCGGCGGCCCCGACGGCCACGCCCGGGCGCTCGGCTGGGTGCACATCCACCTCGGCCTCTACGGCACCTTCCGCTTCGGCACGGGCCCGGCGCCCGCCCCGGTCGGCCAGGTACGGCTGCGGCTGGCCACCTCCCAGGCGTACGCCGACCTGCGCGGCCCCACCCGCTGCTCGCTGATCACCGAGGACGAGCGGCAGGCCGTCCTCGCGCGCCTCGGCCCCGATCCGCTGCGCGCCGACGCCGAACCGGACCGCGCCTGGGCCCGGATATCCCGCAGCCGCACCACCGTCGCCGCGCTGCTGCTGGACCAGAAGGTCATCGCCGGGGTCGGCAACGTCTACCGCGCCGAGGTGCTCTTCCGGCACGGCATCGACCCCTACCGCGCCGGGCGCGACCTCACCCGCGCCGAGTGGGACGCCGTGTGGGCCGACCTGGCCGCGCTGATGCGGGAGGGCGTGCGGCTGGGCCGCATCGACACCGTGCGCCCCGAGCACACCCCCGAGGCGATGAACCGTGCGCCGCGGGTGGACGACCACGGCGGCGAGGTGTACGTCTACCGCCGCGCCGCCATGCCCTGCCACCTGTGTGGCGCCGAGATCCGCACCGCCGAGCTTGCCGCACGCAACCTCTTCTGGTGCCCGGACTGCCAGCACCGCTGACGCGGCCTGGTCCGCGATCCCCGGCGGGCGGCGGCGTCGATCCTCCGGCGGCGGCCTGGCGCATCCGCAGCCGCTCGGTGAAGGCGCCGGAAGCGGACCACGTCACACGCCTGCGGGCGGGAACCGGATCGTTGCCGCTCCGGCCTCCTCCCCCCCCGGGGGGGGGTCAGAAGCCGTGCGGCGCCCACGGCGCGGTCTCGCTCCGGAACGCGCGCGCCGCCTCCGCCAGCGCGCCCGGCCGCAGCTCCCGCACCCGGCCCGCTCCGCCCAGCGCCGCCAGCGACGGCCCGCCGAGGTAGACGGCGCCCAACTCCCCTGCCGAAAGGGCCAGATCGGGCGCGTCGTCGGTACGTACGCAGCGCGCGCCCCCGGTGTCGCCGGTCAGCCGCCAGCGCCCCTCGTTCCAGGGGCAGAAGGCGTCCGCCACCTCGAGGACCACGTCGACGGGGGCCGCGTAGGTGCGGGCCGCGAGAGCCGCGCCCACCTCCACCAGCCGCAGGTGCAGGTGGTCCCGGACGCCGAGGCCGCACCGCCGCGTGTTGGAGACCAGATGCAGCCACGGGTCGTCGACCGGCCGGCCGGCGATGGACAGCCAGGAGGTCAGGTCCAGGTCGAACAGGTGGCGCAGCAGCGCCGCGAGCGCCGCCGGGTCCAGCGCCTCCATGTCCCGCAGCAGCACCTCGCCCTGCGGCCCGGCGGAGTCCGAGTCGCTGCGCACCGCGTACCGCGCGTACCCGCGCAGCTCGCCGTCCTCCCGTTCGGCCAGGACGCAGCGCATCGCGGACGCGCCCGCGCGGCCCCGCTCCGGGTCGTGCAGCGGGACGCCCTCCCAGCCCGGCCGCCGCTCCAGCATGCCGGGCCGCAGCGGGACCCGTCGCGCGTACAGCTCCTCGCACGCCCGCGACACCTCCGCGTCCCTCGGCGGTACGAGCCGTAGCCGCAACTCGTCCGCGCCCTCGGGCATCGACAGCCGTACCCGCGTGGTGTCGATACGGGCGGTCAGCTGCTCGCTCGCGACGCCGTAGCCGAACCGGCCGTAGATCTCCGGTTCGGAGGCCGTCAGCACCGCCAGCGACTCGCCCCAGCTCCGCACGTCGTCCAGCTGCCGCCGCATCATCGCGCGCAGCACCCCGCGGCGCCGGTGGGTGGGCTTGACGCTCACCATGGTGACCCCGGCGGTGGGCACCGCCACGCCGCCGGGCACGGTCATGCGGAAGCTGAACGCCCCCGCGGTGCCCACCAGTTCAGCGCCGTCCCAGGCCGCGAGGGAGCGGTCGGGCTCGGCCAGGCCCCGCCACTTCCGGAGGTCCTCGGGGTCCTGCAAGCCGCTGCCGAAGGCGAGGCCGAGCACCTCGAACCAGCTGTCGAGGTCCGACCGGCGCAGTACGCGGAGGTGAGTCGTCATGACGTACTCCCTATCAAGCGGCGTCCAGCGGGGCGAACGGTTTTGCGTACCGCCCGCCCGGCGCCCGCCCGGCGCACAAGGCAGCGCGCGCCTCTCGGGGCAGCCGCACCGCGAACACCCCGCACCACCCCGGGAATCGACGTGCGTGTGGAGGTGTCGATAAAGTTCCAGAACATGGCGGCACGTCGAGTGGAACCCGCTCCCCAGGCGGCCCGGACGGTCAAGGCGCACAAGGCGTGGCACCGGGTCCGCACCAGCCTGCGCAGATCCGCCGTCGACTACTTCCGCGGCAGCGGCTCCGACTGGTTCGCCCTCGGCGTCCTGATGCTCACCGTCCCCGCCCTGACCTGCGCCACCATCCTCCAGCCGCTCTGGTGCGCACCCGAAGCCCTGGTCCTGCCGATCATCGCGGGCGGGCTCCTGCTGCGCCCCGCCAGTCTGCTCGCGCTGTACGCCGCCGCGGCTGTCGGCCTGATGGTGGAGTCGGCGGCGCTCGCCCCCTACGGCGACGGTGCCGGGCGGGTCACCCCGGGCACCATCCTGGCGGTGGCGGCGGTCGGGCTCTCCGGGCTGCTGGTCGCCCAGTTCCGCAGCCGGGTGGGAGTGCCGTGGCGGCGCGGCGGCACCATGCTCTTCGACCTGCGCGAACGCATCCGGGTGCAGAGCAAGCTGCCGCCCGTGCCGCGCGGCTGGCACCGGGAGATGTCGCTCCGCCCGGCGGGCGGGCAGTCCTTCTCCGGCGACTTCGTGGTGGCCGCCCGTACCGGGCAGGGCAACCGTACGTTCGAGGTCGTCCTGACCGACGTGTCCGGCAAGGGCATGGACGCGGCCTCGCGGGCGCTGTTGCTCTCCGGGGCCTTCGGCGGCCTGCTGGGCTCGCTGCCGCCGCACGCCTTCCTCCCGGCGGCCAACGGCTACCTCCTCCGCCAGGACTGGGACGAGGGCTTCGCCACCTCCGTCCACCTCGTGCTGGACCTGGACACCGGCGACTACGAGCTGTTCTCGGCGGGCCACGTCCCCGCGCTCCAGCGCTCGGGAGGCACCGGCCGCTGGGAGGAGAAGTCGGGGGAGGGGCCGCTGCTCGGCGTCTACGACGGCGGCCAGTTCGACCCGGTCAAGGGCACGCTCCGGCCCGGCGACATGCTGATGCTCTTCACCGACGGCCTGATCGAGACCGCAGGGAGCGATCTGTCCGAGGGCATCGACCGCCTCACCGGCGAGGCCGACCGCTACGTGACCTCCGGCTTCGACGGCGCGGCCTGGCACCTGATCGAGGCCGTCGCCAAGGACGTCAACGACGACCGCGCGCTGCTGCTGATCTCCCGCGACTGACCACCGGGGACGCTGCCGCCGGAAGACCCTGGTGCGATGGCCGGGAAGGCGGGGGAGCGCAGTTCGTACCCGTCGCACTCGCGCGAGGCGACAACGCGGCCAGGTGCCGTGCCAGACAGGCCCGCCCTACGGAGCGACCGCGGTCACGTTCCTCTCCTGGAGGTCGACGAGGAACCGCGCGGCAGCCGCGAAGTCCTTGTCGTCATGGAGCACGACCAGCCCGTGGTGCACCGCAGTCGCGCAGACGAGCCAGTCGACCACGGAGAGGCTCTGATGCTGACCTCGGCGTGCCAGGCGGTACTGGGCTGCCTCCACCCACGACCACGCGGTCTTGGGCACGGGCGCGTCCGGGTAGAGGTCGCCGAACATGTCGGTCATCTCGTCGAACTCGCGGAGGTTGCGCGCCGAGCGTCTGAACTCTGTGCGCTGCGGCTGGCAGGAGCCGATCGCACCCTGATCCGTCTCGTGGCCCCATGCGTCGTTGAGCCCGGGGTCGCGCTGCATGCGCCAGACCGCCGTGGAATCGGCGAGGTAGCGCAGCACGGTCAGGCCACGCCCTTCTCGGCGGCCCGCTCATCCCTGAAGGACCCCTCATCCCACTTCGCGGCATTCTGGAAGTGCCGCAGGCGCGCTTCCGTGCGCCGTCGGCGCTCCGCGTACTCGTGCAGGGCGAGGTTCACCATCTCCTTCTTGGTACGGGCGCCGGACAGCCGCATGGCCTCGGCCAGGGCGTCGTCGTCGATGTCGATCTGGGTAGCGGTCATGGCCTCTCCAGGCGATCGGTCTGCGCCTCGCTGATGTATGCAACCTTTGCAGACACTGTATCAAGCATGGGCGCAGCGGTGCGGGGGATTACCCCACCCCCCATTGACCGGCGGCCGTCATGGTCCCGGCACCTCCCTGATCCGTACGTTCGAGGAGTCGGTACGGCACTCTGGGAAGGAAGATCATGCGGCTGGGCAAGAAGCGCTCCGAGCAGCACGGAAACGCGCACCACGGTGCCACGGGCGGCGCGCCCGCCCCCCGCGGCCACGCGGTCGAGCTGCATGCCGTCAGCCGCCGCTACGGACGTGGCTCCGGCGCCGTGCACGCCCTGCGCGACATCGCCCTCACCCTCCCGCACGGCAGCTTCACCGCCGTGATGGGCCCCTCCGGCTCCGGGAAGTCCACCTTCCTCCAGTGCGCCGCCGGGCTCGACCGGCCCACCTCCGGCACCGTCTCGCTCGGCGGCACCGCGATCAGCCGCATGTCCGAGAACAAGCTCACCGCGCTGCGCCGCAGCCGCCTCGGCTTCGTCTTCCAGTCCTTCAACCTGCTGCCCTCGCTCACCGTCGAACAGAACGTCCTGCTGCCGCTGCGGCTCGCCGGGCACCCCCGCGACCGGCGCCGCGCCGCCGAGGTGCTGGCGCAGGTCGGGCTGGAGGCACTCGCCAAGCGCCGCCCCGGACAGCTCTCCGGCGGGCAGCAGCAGCGGGTGGCCATCGCCCGCGCGCTCATCACCCGGCCCGACGTGATCTTCGGGGACGAACCGACGGGCGCGCTGGACACCCACACCGCCGCGGAGGTGCTCGCCCTCCTGCGGCACGCCGTCGACGCCCTCGGTGCGACGGTGGTCATGGTCACCCACGACCCGACCGCCGCCGCCTACGCCGACCGGGTCCTCTTCCTGGCCGACGGCTCCCTCGCGGGCAGCCTCGCCGCCGCACCGGCGGAGGCCATCGCCGCCCGGATGGCCACCCTCACCGCGTACGGCACCGGTGCCCGTGCTGGTGCTGGTGCTGGTGCCGGTGCGTCCGCCGCGGGAGCGGGCGCCGCGGCATGAGGCGCCTGACAGCCGTACTCCTCGGCAACGGCCTCGCACGGGCCGCGATCCGCTTCAAGCCCACTTCCTTCGCCGGTACCTTCGTCGCGCTCGTCATGGCCGCGATGATCATCTCCGCCTGCGGCTTCCTCGCCGACACCGGCGCCCGCGCCGCCGTACCCGCCCAGCGTTACGGCGACGCCCCCGTCGTCGTCACCGCTGACCAGCGCGCGTACCTGACCGCCGACAAGGGCGACGGCGACACCGACAGCGGCCTGCGCGTCCCGGAGACCGCCCGCCTGGACACCGGCTGGGCCGCGAAGGCGGCAGCCGCACCGGGCGTCGCCGCCGCCGTACCGGACGTGGCCTTCCCCGTCCAGCACGACGGGTCGGCGGTCACCGGGCACGGCTGGGGGTCCACGGCCTTCACCGGACACGCGCTCACCTCCGGCCGGGCGCCCCGTACCGGGCAGGTCGTCCTGGATGAGGCCACCGCGCGGGCCGCACGCCTCACCCCCGGCGACGCCCTCACCCTCACCACCCCCGCGGGCGACCGTGCCTTCCGGCTCGCGGGCACCGCACGCACCACCGACACCGCAGGCGGCCCGGCGGGCGGCGGCCCCACCGCCTGGTTCACCGACGGCCAGGCGCAGCGCCTCGCCGGCCACCCCGGCTGGGCCGACGCGCTGGCCGTGCTCCCCGAGAAGGGCACCGGCACCGACGCGCTGCGCGCCGCCGTGGCCGAGGCGCTGCGCGGCACCGGCGCCGAGGTCCACACGGGCGACGCCCGGGGCGCCGTGGAGGACCCCGGGCTGGACTACGCCAAGGAGACCCTCGAAGCGGTCGGCTTCTCCTTCGGCGGCATCGCGGCGCTGACCGCCGTCTTCACGGGCGCGGCCACGGTCGGGCTCTCGGTCGCCCAGCGCTCCCGCGAGTTCGCCCTGCTGCGGGCCATCGGCGCCACCCCGCGGCAGCTACGCCGTTCCGTGGCGACCGAGGCGCTGCTGGTGGCCCCGCTGGCCGGAGCCCTGGGCTGTCTGCCGGGCATGGCGCTGGCGGGCTGGTGGTTCGGCCAGCTGCGCGAGCGCGACGCGATCCCGGCGGAGGTCTCGATGCGGTACTCGATGCTGCCGGTCTGGGTGGCTCTCGGCACGGTCGTCGGCACGGCGCTGCTCGCCGGATACCTGGCCGCCCGCCGCCCCTCCCGTATCCGCCCCGGCCAGGCGCTCGCCGAGTCCGCGACCGAGCGTTTCCGGCCGGGCGTCATCCGTACCGTGCTGGGCGTCGGCGCACTGGCGGGCGGCGCCGCGCTGGCCCGGCTGGCCGCCTCCGAGGGCGGCGAGGACGCGGCGAGCCTCGCCCTGGGCGTCGTGATGCTGCTGATGCTCTCGGTCGCGCTGCTCGGCCAGTACGTCGCCAAGGCGAGCGCCTGGCTGGTCGGGCTGCCACTGCGCAACGGCTCCGCCGCCGCCTCGCTGGCCGCGGCCAACTCCTGGGCGAACGCCCGCAGGCTGGCCTCCGTGATCACCCCGATCGCGCTGGCCATGGCGTTCTGCTCCACCCTGACCTTCCTGGCCACCAGCGAGAACCGGCAGATCTCCGTCGAGCAGCGCGAGGGGCTCCTCGCGGACCATGTCGTCACCGCGCGGGACGGGCTCACCGGGCTGCCCGCCACCGCCGCCGCGCAGGCGGCCCGTACGCCCGGGGTGTCCGAGGCCGTCGGCCTGCTGCGCGCCGAGGTGCTGGTGCGGGTCGGCTCCGCGGGAGACAGCTGGCTCCAGGGGTACGAGGCACAGGGCGTCGCGGGCGGGGGCGGCCGGCTGGCCGCGGTCCAGGACCTGGACGTCCGCGAGGGCTCGCTGGCCGGGCTGAAGAAGGGGACCGTGGCCGTGAGCCGGGTGCTGGCGCAGTCCGCCGATGTGGCGCTCGGGGACCGGCTGGGGGCGCGGCTGCCGGATGGCACCGCCGCCCGCTTGAAGGTCGTCGCCGTCTACGGGCGGGGCACCGGGCTCTCCCCGGTCACCCTGTCGCGCACGACCCTGGAGGGCCATGTGACCTCGGCCTACGACAGCGAGGTCCTCGTCCGCGAGGCGCCCGGCGCCGACCGCGGGGCCGTCGCCACGGCGCTGGGCGAACTGGGCACCGTCCAGGGCAGGGAGGGCTGGACCAAGGAGCAGGACAAGGACCGCGCGGTCAACGCCTGGGGCAACCGGACGATGACGGCCGTGCTGGGCGGGTTCGCGGCCGTGGCCGCCGCCAACACCCTGGTGATGACGATCCTGGCCCGCCGCCGCGAACTGCGTACGCTGCGGCTCGTCGGCTCCACGCGGCGGCAGGTGCTCCGCATGGTGCGCTGGGAGGCGGTCCTGGTGGGGGTGGCCGGGCTCGCGCTGGGGTCGGGCATCGCGGCGCTGACGCTCTACCCGATGACCCAGGGGCTGTTCGAGGCCGCCCCGTACGCGCCACCGCTGCTGTACGCAGGGTTCGCGGGTGCCGTCCTGGCGCTGACTCTCGCCTCGACGGCGCTCCCCGCCCGCGCGGTCCTGCGGCACCGCTGAGGCGCGGGCGGGCGGGGGTGCGGGCGGGGCCGTGTGCCGTCAGCGCTCGACGGGCTCCCGCTCGCGGGCCCGGTCCTTGGCCTTGGCGACGGCGTCCTCCTTGAAGAACCACTCGGCCTTGGGCTCCATCACGCAGCGGAAGAGGCGCTGGAAGGGCTTCGTGCACAGCACGGTCATCATCACCATCGCGAGCAGCGTGATGACGACGCGGCTGAGCGGATGGTCGACCCAGTCCATGTCGTACCACTCGAACTCGCGCGACAGCTTGATCGGGTAGATGTGCAGCAGGTACGCGTAGAGCGTCCCGGCGCCCAGCGCGGTGAACCACGTCTGACGGCGCGGCACCCAGGACAGGAAGCAGGCGGTGAGCACCAGGGCGCAGCCGAACAGCGCCAGGTACATCGTCGCCCCGACCCAGGCGGGAACGCCCATGTCCTCGGCCGACTTGTCGTGCAGGAACCAGGCCTTGTCCATCCGGGGCACGGCCCAGTAGGCGAAGACCAGCGTCACCAGCATGATCGGCACGCCCGCCAGCCGCAGTGTGCGCCGCTTGGCGATCTCGAAGTGCTCGGGCCGCAGTTGGAGGCCCAGGACGAAGAACGGCAGGAACTGCAGGACCCGCATCAGGTTGAGGTCCTCGCCGATGCTCGGCGTGACGCTGGCGCCCAGGGCGATGGCCAGCGAGACCGGCACCGGCCAGCGCATGCTCTTCCACAGCGGGGTGGTGAGGCGCCAGATGAACAGCGCGATGAGGAACCACAGGGCGAAGCCCGGGCGTTGGTAGCTGAACTCGCGGTCGGGGTTGTCCGCCCAGCGCATGAAGAGGGTGTAGACGGTCTCGAAGACGAGATACGGCACGACGATGCCCGTGACGAGACGCTTGAGCTGACCCGGCTTGCCCGCGAACGTACGGGAGAGGTAGCCGGAGATGATGATGAACGCCGGCATGTGGAAGGTGTAGACGACGTAGTAGAGGGCTTCCGCCGTCCGGCTGTCGTCACGCAGCGGGTCCCAGGCATGCCCTATGCCGACCAGCAGGATCGTGAGGTACTTCGCGTTGTCGAAGAAGGGGTCACGTTGCTTCGCCCCGGACATGCCGTCCGGCTTGGGCGGCAGCTCCGCAGACGTGGGGGGAGGCGTCTCAGGGCGGGCCGGGGGGAGCGGGGCCCGCTCATAACGAGCGTGCAACATCTGAGGCACGATAGCCGCCCGACCCCCGTCCCGTAAATTCTGCGTACGCCCGCCGCGTGTTTTCTTCCGCGAATGCGCGAGATCACGCGGAGAGGAAAGCAGCTGTCAACAGGAGGATGTCTTGTTTGTGGTACTACGGGCTACTTAAATGGGGCATATGCACGGCTGTTGGGGTTGAGGAACCATGGATTCCGTGCTGTTGTGGTGGATCTGTGAATGCGGCCACAAGAGTGTTCGGATGGCGCGGCTAAAAGGGTTCGCCGCGCATCGGTGCATATTGCATTCATCTTGTGCCTTTGTGTCCCGGATTATCTTCGGGTGCACCGCGTGCCGCCCGTACGGGCGACGGCGGGGACCTCCGGCCGCCCCGCCCGGCCGGGGGTGGCCGCGCTGGTGTGCGACGTGCGCCACGCCGTGCCGCGAGGTCACCCGGCTCCGTTCGGAGGGGAGTTGGTGGCACGATGGGGTGGGCGGGGGTTCAGAGGCGTGGAGTCCAGCGGCGGACGACCCCCGGGCCGGGTGAGGCGTTCCGACCGAGGGTGTGATCAGTTGTGGCCATTTCACTGTCTGTGGTGCTGCTGTTGGGGATCGTGCTGGTGGTGATGGTCCGGGGCGGCTCCATAAAGACGGGCCCCGCCGTCGTCGCGGTGCTCTTCGGCTTCTTCCTCGCCTCCACCGGCGCGGCGCCGACCATCAACGACGCGATGGACTCCCTCACCGACACCATCAGCGACATCAACTTCTGACGCGCGGCGCGTCGCGGTGTCTCGCACGGCGGCCCGGCCCCCCGAGGGGACCGGGCCGACCCGCGTCCTGAGCGGGCGACGGGAATCGAACCCGCGTAGCTGGTTTGGAAGACCAGGGCTCTACCATTGAGCTACGCCCGCATGCGCCACCCTCACGGCCCGCTCGCGGTCCTCGCGAACCGGCGCCGTGACCACTGCGGCACGGTGTGCATCGTACGGCATGTACGCTACGTGTCGCACCGACGGGGTGTGGCGCAGCTTGGTAGCGCGTCCGCTTTGGGAGCGGAAGGTCGTCGGTTCGAATCCGGCCACCCCGACCACGTACTATGAGAGACACGCGTGCCTGCGGCGTGTCCGCATACTCGTGTCGCATACGGGGCGCTCCATCGGCAGTACCCCATTGCCCCCAATGCCCCCAGCAGTCAGCCCCAAGGAGACCGACCGTGAAGAGCGCCGTGGAGACCCTGAACCCGACCCGGGTTCGGCTCACAGTCGAGGTGCCCTTCGAGGAGCTCAAGGACAGCCTCGACGCGGCGTACAAGAAGATCAACCAGCAGGTCACGGTGCCGGGATTCCGTAAGGGCAAGATCCCCGCTCGGGTCATCGACCAGCGGTTCGGGCGCGGTGCGGTGCTGGAGGAGGCCGTCAACGACGCGCTGCCGAAGCTGTACCAGTCGGCCCTCGAGGAGGGCGAGCTGAACCCGCTCGGCCAGCCCGAGGTGGACATCACCGACCTCAAGGACAACGAGCTGCTGTCCTTCACCGCCGAGGTGGACATCCGCCCCGAGATCGAGATCCCCGACTACTCGGGCATCGAGGTCACCGTCGAGGCCACCGAGGTCTCCGACGAGGACGTGGACAAGGCCGTCGACCAGCTCCGCGAGCGCTTCGCCTCCACCACGGTCGTGGAGCGCGCCGCCGCCGAGGGCGACGTCGTCAAGGTCGACCTCGAGGCGAAGATCGACGGCGAGGTGCTGGAGGACGGCGTCGCCCAGGGCGTCGACTACACCATCGGCTCCGGCGAGCTGCTCGACGGCATCGACGCGGCGGTCACCGGCCTCGAGGCGGGCGCGTCCGCGACGTTCACCTCCGAGCTCAAGGGCGGCTCCGCCGAGGGCCGCGAGGCCGAGGTGAAGGTCGACGTCCAGTCCGTCTCCAGCCGTGAACTCCCCGAGCTGGACGACGAGTTCGCCCAGCTGGCCAGCGAGTTCGACACGCTGGAGGAGCTGCGCGAGGACAGCCGCAAGCGGCTCGGGCAGTCCAAGAAGTACGAGCAGGCCACCGAGGCGCAGGAGAAGGTGCTCGACGCCCTCATCGGCCTGGTCGAGATCCCCGTCCCGGAGAAGCTCCTCGAGGACGAGATCAGCAGCCGCAAGCACAACCTGGTGAACCACCAGCTCGGTCAGATGGGCCTGGACCTCGACGGCTACCTGCGGATGCAGGACAAGTCCGAGGAGGACTTCGACGCCGAGCTGAAGGAGCAGGCGGAGAAGGGCATCCGGACGCAGTTCATCCTGGACGAGCTGGTCAACAAGGAGAAGCTGAACGTCAGCCAGGAAGAGCTGACCGAGCACCTCATGCGGCGTGCGCAGTCCTCCGGCATGAGCCCGGACCAGTTCGCGCAGGCGGTCGTCGAGGGCGGCCAGGTGCCGATGCTCGTCGGCGAGGTCGCGCGCGGCAAGGCGCTCGCGGCCGTGGTCGAGGCCGCGACGGTGAAGGACAGCAACGGCGAGGTCGTCGACCTCGACGACGACGAGGACGAGACGGCGGAGACCGTCACGGCCGAGACCGAGCCGGCGGACGCCGACGCGGAAGCGGCCGAGGCGGAGACCCCGGAGGCCGGGAAGGCCGAGGAGCCGGCGGAGAAGAAGTCCGACGCCTGACCTCGTCCGACCGCTCCAGCGGCACCACCGACGGGCCCGTACGCGCACGTGTACGGGCCCGTCGGCGCGTTCCGGCCCCCGGGCGGACCGCGGGGGCGCGCGGCCCCGAGGCGGGCTCCGGCGCCCGCTGGGGCAGGAGCGCGGCGCGACGGCCCCGAGCCGCCCGCGTCCGCCCCGGAACCGCCCCTGCGAGCCCCCCGCCGGGCGTGACCCTGCGCTCACAGCGAACAGTTCCTGATGCGGGATGGCGCCCGCCGACCAGCGCGTTAGGGTCCATAGATACGAGGGCAGGGGTGTACCGGTACGAGCCTGGCAACGGGCTGCTGGGGCGCCCCGCGCCCGTAAAGACGCCAGTGACGGCCACGCCCAGTCGCAGCCGTCCGGACACGAGCAGGTGGACACGTGACGCTTCCGATGCCTTCTGCCGCCGCTGAGCCCAACTTCGGTGGTGGCCTCGGCGACCAGGTCTACAACCGACTGCTCAACGAGCGGATCATCTTCCTCGGCCAGGCGGTTGACGACGATATCGCCAACAAGATCACCGCACAGCTGCTGCTCCTTGCCGCCGATCCGGACAAGGACATCTTCCTCTACATCAACAGCCCCGGCGGCTCGATCACGGCCGGCATGGCGATCTACGACACCATGCAGTACATCAAGAACGACGTGGTGACCATCGCCATGGGCCTCGCCGCCTCGATGGGCCAGTTCCTGCTGAGCGCCGGGACGCCGGGCAAGCGCTTCGCGCTGCCGAACGCCGAGGTGCTGATCCACCAGCCCTCCGCGGGCCTGGCCGGTTCCGCCTCGGACATCAAGATCCACGCGGAGCAGCTGCTCCGCACGAAGAAGAAGATGGCCGAGCTGTCGGCGCTGCACACCGGGCAGACCGTCGAGCAGTGGACCCGGGACGCCGACCGCGACCGCTGGTTCTCCGCCCAGGAAGCCAAGGACTACGGCCTGATCGACGAGGTGTACGGCTCCGCGGCCCAGCTCCCGGGCGGCGGCGGTACGGGCGCGTGACCCCTGCCCCAGCGCCCGCCTCAGCCTTCCACCGCAGCCAGCTCATCACCAGGAGAACACTCCGATGAACAACTTCCCCGGCGCCGGGCTCTACGAGGGCCTTGAGGCCCGCTACAACGGGCCGTCGCCCGAGGCCCGCTACATCATTCCGCGCTTCGTCGAGCGCACCTCGCAGGGCGTGCGCGAGTACGACCCGTACGCGAAGCTCTTCGAGGAGCGCGTGATCTTCCTCGGCGTGCAGATCGACGACGCGTCCGCCAACGACGTCATGGCGCAGCTGCTGTGCCTGGAGTCGATGGACCCGGACCGCGACATCTCCATCTACATCAACAGCCCAGGCGGCTCCTTCACGGCGCTCACCGCGATCTACGACACGATGCAGTTCGTGAAGCCGGAGATCCAGACGGTCTGCATGGGCCAGGCGGCCTCCGCCGCGGCCGTGCTGCTGGCCGCCGGGTCGCCGGGTAAGCGGATGGCGCTGCCCAACGCCCGCATCCTGATCCACCAGCCGTACAGCGAGACCGGGCGCGGCCAGGTCTCCGACCTGGAGATCGCCGCCCGCGAGGTGCAGCGGATGCGCACCCAGCTCGAGGAGATGCTGGCCAAGCACTCCACCAAGGACATCGAGACCATCCGTGACGACATCGAGCGGGACAAGATCCTCACCGCCGAGGAGTCGCTGGAGTACGGCCTGGTCGATCAGATCGTCGCGACCCGCAAGAGTTCGGCCGACGTCTGAAGTCCTCCACCGCCCTTGGACGGGCCTCGCGCGGCGTGCGAGCGCCGGTACGGAGTCCGTCCAAGGGGGGCCCATTTCCGCGGTCCGGCAAGGTACCGTCGGAGTGCACGTACCTCGGTCCGTCGGAGCGGACGGATTTCAGGCGAAGGGGAAGCACCTCGTGGCACGCATCGGTGATGGCGGCGATCTGCTCAAGTGCTCGTTCTGCGGCAAGAGCCAGAAGCAGGTGAAGAAGCTCATCGCGGGGCCGGGTGTCTACATCTGCGACGAGTGCATCGATCTCTGCAACGAGATCATCGAGGAGGAGCTGGCCGAGACCTCCGAAGTGCGCTGGGACGAGCTGCCCAAGCCCCGTGAGATCTACGAGTTCCTCGAGGGCTACGTGGTCGGCCAGGAGGCCGCCAAGAAGGCCCTCTCGGTCGCGGTCTACAACCACTACAAGCGGGTGCAGGCCGGGGAGAACGCGGGCGGGCAGGGCCGCGACGACGGCATCGAGCTGTCGAAGTCGAACATCCTGCTGCTGGGCCCCACCGGCTCCGGCAAGACCCTGCTGGCGCAGACGCTGGCGCGCATGCTGAACGTGCCGTTCGCCATCGCCGACGCCACCGCGCTGACCGAGGCGGGCTACGTCGGGGAAGACGTCGAGAACATCCTGCTGAAGCTGATCCAGGCCGCGGACTACGACGTCAAGAAGGCCGAGACCGGCATCATCTACATCGACGAGATCGACAAGGTCGCCCGCAAGAGTGAGAACCCGTCGATCACCCGCGACGTCTCCGGCGAGGGCGTCCAGCAGGCGCTGCTGAAGATCCTGGAGGGGTCCACGGCCTCGGTGCCGCCGCAGGGCGGGCGTAAGCACCCGCACCAGGAGTTCATCCAGATCGACACGACGAACGTGCTGTTCATCGTGGGCGGCGCGTTCGCCGGGCTGGAGAAGATCATCGAGTCGCGGGCGGGTGCGAAGGGCATCGGTTTCGGCGCGAACATCCGCTCCAAGCGGGAGATCGAGGCGAGCAACCAGTTCGAGGAGATCATGCCGGAGGACCTGGTGAAGTTCGGGATGATCCCGGAGTTCATCGGGCGGCTGCCGGTGATCACCAGCGTGCACAACCTGGACCGCGAGGCGCTGCTCCAGATCCTCATGGAGCCCCGCAACGCGCTCGTCAAGCAGTACCAGCGGCTCTTCGAACTCGACGGCGTGGAGCTGGACTTCGACCGCCCGGCGCTGGAGGCCATCGCCGACCAGGCGATCCTGCGCGGCACGGGCGCGCGCGGGCTGCGCGCCATCATGGAGGAGGTCCTCCAGTCGGTGATGTACGAGGTGCCGTCCCGCAAGGACGTGGAGCGCGTCGTGATCACGGAGGACGTCGTCCACTCCAACGTCAACCCGACGCTGGTGCCCCGGCGCCGCACGGACGAGCCGGAGCGGCACGAGAAGAGCGCGTAGCGCGCGGGCGGCCTGGCGGCCTTGTGCACACGGCCCGGGAGGGGAGGAGCGCCGGGCGCTCCTCCCCTCCCGCTGTTCCGCGCGGCGCCTTCGCGGCCGGGCTACCCGAGGGGGACCACGGCGCAGGCCGTGAGCGTGCACGCGGAGACGGCGGCCTTCCTGCCCCGGCTCACCGAGTGGCCACCCCTGCCGCCCTGTTCGGGCACGACGGCATCACTTGATCTCCACCCGTGCCTCGTTGCGGACGTCGGAGGTGATCTTGGCCGCGTCGTCCAGCGACTGGGACCCCAGCGCCTGCGCGTTGACGACGGCGCCGACCGTGGTCTTGTCGGCCCACACGCACAGCGGTGTCTCGCTGGGCATGCCGGGCTCCGGGTCGTTGTCCTTCGTCATCTGGCACTTCATGACGCCGCTCTCGAAGCCCGCGGGGGACTTCTTCTCCGGGCTGCCGATCATCTCGGGGGCGTCGTCGCCCGCGTCCTCCTGGACGAAGGCGAAGAGGGCGTCCACGGACTTCTCCGGGTCGGCCACCTTGCCGTACGCGCCCATGAACACCAGGAACTTCGCGGTCGCCAGCTCCGCGCTGCTGGGCTCACCGTTGGACGTGTCCGCCGTGGTGTACGTGCTCTGGACGGAGGTGGCGCCGGTGATGCCGATCTTCTTCTGGTCGCTCGCGGTGAAGTCGTCGCTCATGCCCCCGTTTCCCACGCGCTCGTAGTCGGTGAGGAGGGTGGCGGGGGTGGTGAGCTTGTACTTCTTGTTGTCGGCCGCGGCCTTGTCGTCGTCTCCGCCGGTGAAGGCGAGGACGCCGCCGATGACGGCGCCGACGACGACGAGGGCGCCGACGGCGATGGCGATGGTCTTGCCTTTGCCGCTGCCGCCGTTCTGCGGGGGCTGGGGCATGCCGGGCTGGCCGTACGGGGGCTGGCCGTAGGGGGGTTGGCCGGGCTGGCCGGGCTGTTGCGGGTAGCCCTGCTGCTGGGGCGGGTAGCCGTAGCCGGGCTGGGGCGGCTGCGCCTGGGGCGGGTAGCCGTAGCCGGGCTGGGGCTGTTGCGGCGGCTGCGGCGGCTGCTGCCCGTACGGGTTGGGCTGCTGGGGCGGCTGCTGGCCGTACGGGCCCGGCGGCGGCTGGTTGTAGCTCATGATGCGGTCACTCTTTCCGTTGTTCGACGCCCGCGGTAGCGCACGGGGTGGTGTGATGTGATGCCTTGGGGTGCGTCAGCCGATCCGGGCCTTCACGACCGGGCACCCTGTGCGCGGTCCGGGCCTGCGCGGCGTCTGAGCCCGAACTCCTCGATGTGACCGACGAGTTCGTCCATGACGTCAGCCGCGCCGCCGGGCCGGCCGCATGATCGCGGTCGGCCCGGCGGCGGGCCGTACGGGCCGGGCGCGCGGGTGGTGACTCATGGCCCCGTCAGGGCCCCGGAGTCCGTCAGAGTTCTTCCCTGGCGTCCTCGCGGATCTTGACCGTCGCCTCGGCGAGCGCGTCCTGGTCCATCGACTTGCCGTACTTGCCCGCGCCTCCGCCCGCGGGCATCGCGCCCATCTGCGACACGACACCCACGGCCGCCTTGTCCGCCCACACGCAGGTGGGGAAGATCAACTCGACGTCGGTACCGCCGACCTGGCCGGTCTGCTTGCGCGTCTCGCAGCGCAGCACCTCGCCGTCGAAGCCCTCCGGGCTGTACTCCTTGGGGCCCTCGACGGTCTCGACCTTGTAGTTCTTGATCCCGGTGCCCGACTTCTGGTTGTCGTGCACCTTGTCGAACATCCCGTCGGTCGCGCTCTTCGGGTCGGCCACCGTGCCGTAGATCGCGGCGAGCTGGAGCTGCTCCTTGGCGGTGGTCTCGTACATGTCCGAGGCGCCGGTGCCGTCCGTGACGCCGATCCGCTTCGCGTCGGCGTCGTTGGTGAGGTCCTCGTCCTTCGTGCCCTTGCCGGTGGAGGTGTACTCGCCCGCCAGCACCGAAGACGGCGGGACGATCTTGTAGGGCTTCAGCTCCTCGACGGGCGGCTCCTCCTGCTTCTCGCCTTCCTCGCCCTTCTCGTCCTCGGTCTTCGAGTTGCTGCTGCCGCCCGTGCCGCCCTCGGCCTTGTCATCGTCGTCGCCGCCGGTGAAGAGGACGACGCCGACGATGATCGCCGCCACCACGACGAGCGCGCCGAGGACGATGCCGATGGTCTTGCCGTTGCCGCCACCGCTGCCGCCGCCCTGCGGGGCACCGGGCATGCCCGGCTGGCCGTACGGCTGCTGACCGGGCTGGCCCGGCTGCTGGGGCGGGTAGCCGTAGCCCGGCTGCGGCGGCTGGCCGGGCTGACCCGGCTGCTGCGCGTACGGGTTGGGCTGCTGCTGCGGCTGCTGTGGTGCCTGACCGGGCTGCTGTGCGTACGGGTTCGGCTGCTGTGGGGGCTGCTGACCGTACGGGCCAGGCGGCGGCTGGTTGTAGCTCATCGAGCCGTCACTACTCCTTGATCTCTTTCCTGGTGTCCTCGCGGACTTTGACCGTGGCCTCGGCGAGTTCATCCTGCGACATGGACTCACCGAACGTGCCACTCGAGGACTGGGCGCCCGACTGCGACACCGCAGCGACCGCCGAACTGTCCGACCAGACACACGTACTGAACTCGACGTCGAGCGACTGGCCGTACATCTCGCCGGACTGCCGCTGCGTCTCGCACTCCAGCACCGCGCCGTCGAAGCCCTCCGGCGAGTATTCCCTGCGCTCGCCGACCGTCTCCACCTTGTAGTCGTCGATGTCGTCCGCGAGGTCCTCCTGGCTCTTGTGCACCAGGGCGAACATCGCGTCGGCGGACTTCTTCGGGTTCCCGACGGAGCCGTACACCCCGGCCAGCCGCAGGTCGCCCTCGGAGTCGGCCTTGTAGGCGGCGGTCACGCCGTCGCCGTCCTCGACACCGAGCTGCCGGGCGTCCGAGGTGCTGACGAGGCCGTCGCTGGCACCAGGGGCGTCCGCCGCCTTCGTGTACGAGCCGTCCAGCACCGCGTGCGGAGGGACGATTCTGTACGGCGTGACCTGCTCGTCCTCCTCGCCACCGCCGCCGGTGTACAGGACGGCGCCGGCGATGATCGCACCCGCGACGACGAGTGCGCCGACGATGATGCCGAGGGTCCTGCCCCGGCCGCCGCCCTGCGGAGGCTGCGGCGGGTACGGCATGCCGTACGGCTGCGGGCCCTGCGGCGGCCCGTACGGACCGGCGGCCGGGCCCGGCTGCTGCGGCGCGCCGTATCCCTGCTGCGGGTAGCCGTAACCGGGCTGGCCCGGCACACCGCCACCCTGCGCGTAGGGGCCGGGAGCGGGGCCGGGGTCCGGCGGGGGAGCACCATAGGGACCCGGCTGACCGGGCCGGCCGCCGTACGGACCCGGTGGCGGATCGTGGTAACTCATCGTGTGCTCCCCCTTCACGAACCCTCGGCCGACGCGCACGCGTACGGCATCATCCTGACGGACCTCGGGGCGGGACGCTGCACCGGGTCCATAACCGATTCGAGACCATGACATTCGCGCCCGTACACTGACCGTCGTGACCGAGAACACTCAGCAGGGCCCGACACAGCACGGGTCCGAAGCCGCGGCCCCCGCAGATCTGCCGACTCAGTACGCACCGGCTGAGGTAGAGGGGAAGCTGTACGAGCGCTGGGTGGAACGGGGCTACTTCGAGGCGGACGCGCAGAGCGGGAAGCCGCCCTACGCCATCGTCATCCCGCCACCCAACGTCACCGGCTCGCTGCATCTCGGCCACGCCTTCCAGCACACGCTGATGGACGCCCTCACCCGCCGCAAGCGGATGCAGGGCTACGAGGCGCTCTGGCTCCCCGGCATGGACCACGCCGGCATCGCCACGCAGAACAAGGTGGAGCAGCAGCTCGCCGAGGAGGGCAAGTCCCGCCAGGACCTGGGGCGCGAGGAGTTCACCGAGCGGGTCTGGCGGTGGAAGGAAGAGTACGGCGGCAAGATCCTGGGCCAGATGCGCAGGCTGGGCGACGGCGTCGACTGGAGGCGTGAGCGCTTCACCATGGACGAGGGCCTCTCGCGCGCCGTCCAGACCGTCTTCAAGCGGATGTTCGACGAGGGGCTGATCTACCGCGCCGAGCGCATCATCAACTGGTGCCCGCGCTGTCTGACCGCCATCTCGGACATCGAGGTCGACTACCAGGACGACGACGGCGAGCTGGTCTCCATCCGGTACGGCGAGGGCGAGGAGAGCGTCGTCGTCGCCACCACCCGGGCCGAGACGATGCTCGGCGACACCGCGGTCGCCGTCCACCCGGACGACGAGCGGTACGCGCACCTGATCGGCAAGCGGATCAAGCTGCCGCTGACCGACCGCACCATCCCCGTCGTCCCGGACGCGCACGTCGATCCGGAGTTCGGCACCGGCGCGGTCAAGGTGACCCCGGCGCACGACCCGAACGACTTCGCGATCGGCCGGCGGCACGGCCTGGAGTCCCTGACCGTCATGGACGAGCGGGGCAACATCACCGTCCACGGCCCGTTCGTCGACCTCGACCGCTTCGAGGCGCGCTCGGCGATCGTCGAGGCGCTGCGCGGCCAGGGCCGGATCGTCGAGGAGAAGCGCCCGTACGTCCACTCGGTGGGCCACTGCTCGCGCTGCAAGACGACCATCGAGCCGCGGCTGTCGCTCCAGTGGTGGGTCAAGGTCGGCCCGCTGGCGCAGGCGGCGGGCGATGCCGTCCGCGACGGGCGGGTCGAGATCCACCCGGCGGAGCTGTCGAGCCGCTACTTCGACTGGGTGGACCGCATGCACGACTGGTGCATCTCGCGCCAGCTGTGGTGGGGCCACCGCATTCCCGTCTGGTACGGGCCGGACGGCGAGACGCGCTGCCTCGGCCCGGACGAGGAGCCGCCCTCGGGCGAGGGCTGGACGCAGGACCAAGACGTCCTGGACACCTGGTTCTCCTCCGGCCTGTGGCCCTTCTCCACCCTCGGCTGGCCCGAGAAGACCCCGGACCTGGCGAAGTTCTACCCGACCAGCACCCTGGTCACCGGGCACGACATCATCTTCTTCTGGGTCGCCCGGATGATGATGTTCGGTCTGTACGTCATGGACGGCGTCCCGCCCTTCCGCACGATCGCGCTCACCGGCCTCGTCCGGGACGACCACGGCAAGAAGATGTCGAAGTCCTTCGGCAACGTCATCGACCCGCTCGACTGGATGGACGCGTACGGCTCCGACGCGCTGCGCTTCACACTCGCCAGCGGCGCCAACCCCGGCACCGACGTGCCGATCGGCGAGGACTGGGTCCAGGCGTCCCGCAACTTCGCCAACAAGGTCTGGAACGCCACCCGGTTCGCCCTGATGAACGGCGCCTCCGTGGCGGGCCCGCTGCCCGCGCCCGAGGAGATGACGGCCGAGGACCGCTGGATTCTCTCCCGGCTGAACGCCGTCGTCGCCGAGGCCGACAAGTACTACGACGACTACCAGTTCGCCAAACTGAGCGACGCGCTCTACCACTTCGCCTGGGACGAGGTCTTCGACTGGTACGTCGAGCTGACCAAGACCACCTTCCAGAAGGGCGGCCGTCCGGCCGAGGTCTCCGGGCGGGTCCTGGGCGAGGTCCTGGACGTGCTGCTGCGGCTGCTGCACCCGATCGTCCCGTTCGTCACCGAGACGCTGTGGACGACCCTCACCGGCCGCGAATCGGTGGTCGTCGCCGAGTGGCCCGCCGACTCCGGCTTCCGCGACGAGGCCGCCGAGCGGGAGATCGGCACGCTCCAGCGGGTGATCACCGAGGTCCGCCGCTTCCGTGCCGACCAGGGCCTCCAGCCCGGGCAGCGGGTCCCGGCCCGGCTCTCCCTGGACGGCACCTCCCTGGCCGCGCACGAGGACGCGATCCGCGCCCTGCTGCGCCTCCAGCCGGCGGGCGAGAGCTTCGCCGCCACCGCGTCGCTGCCGGTCGCGGGGGCGACGGTCGAACTCGACCTCTCGGGCGCGATCGACTTCGCGGCCGAGCGCAAGCGGCTGACCAAGGACCTGGGCCTGGCGGAGAAGGAACTGAAGCAGACCACGGCCAAGCTCGGCAACGACGGCTTCCTGGCCAAGGCTCCCGACGAGGTGGTGGCCAAGATCCGCACCCGCCGCGAGGCCGCGGAGGCGGACATCGCCCGCATCCAGTCCCAACTGGCGGGCCTGCCCCCGGGCTGAGCCGCCTCGCTCCTGCCTCCCCGAAGCTTGTCCCGGTCAGTCCGGTCACGCAGCCAGAGCCTGCGTGACCGGACTGAGCCACATCAGCCGCACCGTGCCCTGTGCCCGCCGGGCGAGCAGCCCCACGGCCCGCTCGGGCGAGGCGAGCGACGCGTGCAGCCTGCCGCTCACGCTGTCCACGCGTGTGCTGCCGTCCTCGTGGGTAACGCCCCAGGCGATGACCTCCGCATCCCGCTCGCCGTCCTCCGTCTCGTACTCCAGCACCACGGCGATCTGCCGGGGCGCGAGATCCACGACGAGCGCGCACACCTCCTCCTCGAAGGTCGGCGGGGGTGCGGGCTCGGCCTGCGCGGACGGCTCGGGCGCGGGTGTCTGCGGCGATACGGTTGCCATGGAGATCTCCCGTCAGGAGAGGGACTTGGTATGAGTTAAGGAATAGCGAGTGGCTGTGACGTAGTGAAGTTTGGTGATGGGATACGTCATAACATCGCTCGTGTGGGTGTGTACTGGTTGGCGAGTTCGATTGAAGGAAGGCGTAGGGATGGCCCGGACGAGGCTTCCGCCGACCATTCGGCAGCGGCGGTTGGGCGCGGAGCTGCGTCGGCTCCGCGAGCGTGCAGACCTCAACGCGACACAGGCAGGCGAGCTGCTCGGTTCATCCCAGTCCCGTGTCAGCAGCATCGAGTCCGGCGGCTACGCGGTGAGCGGCGAACGTGTGCGCGCCATGGCGGGTGCCTACAACTGCGAAGACCAGGCGTTGACCGAGGCGCTCTCCCGCATGACCGGCGGTCGGACGCGGGGATGGTGGGACGACTACCGGGACATGCTGCCAGCGGAGATGCTGGACCTGGCGGAGCTGGAACACCACGCGGTGTCCATGCGGATCGCTTCGGTCATCCATCTGCCCGGATTGCTACAGACCAGAGACCACGCTCGTGCGATCATCACCGATGTCGTTCCTCCGATGGAACCGTATGAGGTGGAACACCGGGTGTCCTACCGGATCAAGCGGCAGGCGGTTATCCACGGCGCACAGCAGACACCGCTCACGGCGATCATTCACGAGGCCGCCTTACGGATGGACTTCGGCGGCGCCCAGACCGCCCGGGAGCAGCTGGAGTACCTCGTGACCGTCGGGGAGCGGAAGAACATCACCGTGCTGGTCGTCCCGTTCGGTTCGGGCACCTTCCCCAGTTCGGGGCAGAGCATCGTGTATCTCGGCGGCGAGGTGCCGCTCTTGGACACGGTCGCACTCGACACGGATCACGGCTCCGAGTTCCTGGATACGCAGCCGCAGTTGGCGCGGTACCGGAAGACGCTGGATCGAATGGAAGCACTCGCTCTCCAGCCAGCAGAGTCACGCGACATGATTCGTCGCATCCTGAGCGGCATCTGAGAAGGGGCTGACGTGACTAGTTACCACTGGCAGAAGTCCTCGTACAGCGGCAACGCGGCCAACTGTCTCTACCTCGCCGTGGACGATGACGGGACTGCCCGGCTTCGGGAGAGTGATGCCCCGGACGTGATCATATCGACGAGCGCCGAGCGGCTCAGCGCCCTGCTGCTCAACATCAAGCAGGGGCGCTTCAGCGGGAGTGCGCGAGGCTGAAGATCGCTTCAACCGCGCGTGCTCCAGCGCGTCGCCGTCGAGAGAGTGGTACCACGTCAACGGGCACAGTTCAGCTTTTTCTTCACTTCCGGAACCAGCTGCTTCATGAGCCGCACGTGGCCAGGCATGCTTCCTTCGGGAGCGCGTACTGTCGACCGTCGCCCCGGCTCACCAGGAACGTAACCACTAGAGCACCGACGGAAACCACCACAGTGGTCAAAGTGACGGCTCGCCGCCATCTTCTGTGCGGCATCAATTCCCACCGCCTACCAGTTCCTTGGCTTCGTCGTCACCGGTCATATTTTACTTTCCCCAGGTCCGTCGCATCGTTGATTTGCGCATATATCATGCCCTTGGGAAACTAATCAGGGCACTTGATGCTCTTCTTCGCCTCCGGGATCCAGGTGTTCACGAGCCGCTCCAGTTTTCGGCGGCGCTCCTCGGTCTCTTCCGCCGAGCCGTCTGCGTCCTCGCTCAGGTTCATCTGTATAAGGAGACGCTCAGCAGTGTGGAGGCCGCATTTCACGTTTGCCTCGATGCCGTTGTCGCCGAGGGCAACCTGCCCCTCGTATGGCAAATCTTGCAGCAGTGCAGGATTCTCCAGCGGCCTGAGCTGGTCCTTCATGGGGTCACTCTGTCGCCACGAACCTCTGACCGATCCGTGGTAGACGAGGTCTCCGTCCGAAACCCCTCGACAGAAGCTCCATTCCTCAGGCTGCACGGCGTCCGTCAAGGGGTCTCCCGAGTGCCTGACGCCGTTCTCAGGAATGAGTCCTTCCAGAAGGGTGGAATCCACATTGGCTCCGCAGAACCTGACCGGTTCACTGCTCCGTTTCTCCGAGCATGCTCCCGCGAGCGTCAACGTGGTGACGGCACACAAGATGACTACCCGAGCGCCAGACTTGCTTGTGCTCATCACCCGCCGCCCATCTCTCCTTCGTATTGTTGCTTTCCACGGTCTGCCGCATCATTGATCTTGGAGTAAACGCCGTGGTCATCAGAGTATCCGGTTTCACCATCGGCCCAATTGTGATTCTCTTCGTGCCATGCTTGGGCGAGAGTGGTGAGCCGTTTCTCGTGAACCGTGTGAATTTCCTTGTTCTTCTCCAGCTGATCCTCTTGGATGGCGATTTGCTGGTCCGCGAAGTACGCGTCTGTGAGCGCCCCTAGTGCGGGTTGTAGAGTTCCGGAAACCTTCAGTGGGCTCACAGCGACTTGTGCGCCGTGATAGGTAGCTGATTTCTGCCATGATGTGTCTAGCAGGTCGGCTCTGGCAGCCTCATACCGGGAGCCCTCCATGAACCCGATCGCGTGCCCGGAGCGGTCCAGGCTGTCCTCCGGGTTCTCCTTCTCGTTCTGGAAATCGTGAAGCATCGCCTCGTTCATTCCTTGGTTAAGCAGTGCGTACGAGTCAGTGCTCCGAGAGATCTGCTTGGTGACTTCCGCCAGCTCACTTTTGTTGTACGGTGGCTCGCCATCCAGGTTGTTCATGGTGAAGTACGTGTCCTCGGCCTGGTTTGCCAGGACCTGGGCCATGGGCTTGCGCATCTCCGGAGGGAAGTCGTTCCCCTTTTCGGACATGTACATCAGGGAGTCCTTCACGATGTGATCCTGGACTCCTGCGTGCCGGGTTGCTGTCGGGTCGGTCGACGCATCGAGTGCGTGCCCAAAACCTTCGTATCTGTTGTAGTCCGGGACGGTAACCCCGTAGCCGCTCATGTCGCTCAGCGCCGTTTCCGGCCAGTCGCGTTCCTTCATTAGATACTGAAGGTTGTCGGTTTTCTTTGGATTCAGATAGTCGGAGGCTGCGTCTGGATTGTCCCCCATGGACCCGAGGATGTTGTCAAGGGGGTCATATCCGATCCCCTTCGTTCCTCCGGTGTGTTCTGTCCATATTGCTGGAACCTTCTCTTCTTCGAAGTCCCGGATATCATCCGCAAGTGTGTGCAGGAGGTCCGCGTCGTACTTCCGTCCACTTTCCTCCATCATGGTCGTGAGGACTTGATATCCGTACAGCGGGCGTGTGTTGCTTCCCATGTTCTCCCGACCTGCCTCCTGTAAGCCGGGCAGAAAAGAAGTGCGGAACTGGGCGCCGCCCTTCCCTGATGTCGCTACATCAAGGGACTTGGCAAGGTTCTTCTCGATCGAGTTGTACCTGTCGGCCTTTCCGGTGTCGTCATAGTGGGCGAGCCGGTTCAGCCGGTAGGCCAGTTGAACAGTGCCGTCAGGGCCGAGGTTGGTGAGCAGCGTGCGGGAGTACATCCGGTTGTCGGCGTTGTCGCGGCTGAGTCGATCGAATTCGGCCATCTCTGAAGGTGACGCGTCACCTGAATTGATCTGGGTGGCCAGGTCCGTGGCTCGCGCGGCTTCGACCTTCTCCACGTCGGTGACGACGTCCTCGTTGAACCCGTGCTTCCCCGCGCGGGTGTTGTCGGGTGGTTCGACAGCCGCCTTGAGTGCGAGCTTCACGCCGGCGTCCGCGTCGTTCACCGCGCGGACGGCCTCGTCGATCGCCTTCTGCCACTCGCGGACGGACTCGCTGACCGACGCACGGTAGGCCGGGTCGTTGCGGTACCCCGCGTGGCTTCCCTCGCTGAGGCCGGAGGTGTCGAAGCTGACGGTGCCGTCGGTGTCGACGGCCAGATGGTTGTCCTTCGCCTGGTTGACTTGTCTGCGCAGGTGCTGTTGCTTTTCCGACAGGTCCTTGAAGGCGTCTTTGAGCAGTTTCGAGATGCCCAGAGCCTGCCGCTTCGCACCGTCGAACTCGCCTGCGGAGACCTTTGCCACCTCGGAGTAGGAGGCGAAGGCGAGGCCCTCCCACGTGCTCGCGATCAACGGGCCGCTCACCCGTGACTGGTAGCTGGTGTGCAGGGTGCCGAAGCGTTCGCTCATCTTCCGCCATGCGGTCGCGGCCTCCTCCAGCTCCGAGAGGTCGGCCTTCATGATGTCCTCGAACAGCAGCGCCATCGTGCGATCCCCTTCCCGGCTCAGCGGGCCGGCCGCAGGCCGGTCAGCTGACCGTCGATGGACGAGGTGAACGCGCTGCCTCCGGCGGAGAAGTACTCATGCACCCGGGCGTCCTGCGTTTGGTACAGGACCTTCGTGCCGCGCAGCGCATCGCGCTCACCGAGCATCCGCTGCTTCAGGTTGTGCACCTGCTTGCCCCACTTGCGCAGGACGTCGTCCAGCCCGGAAGAGGTCTGCCAGTTCAGCAGCGTGCTGTCGGACACGGGGCGCTCCGCGCCGAGCAGCCCCGACGGCTTCGCCGCTGCTGCCCCCCCACCAGCGCGTGTGCGCTGCGGATGTCCGGGAGCAGGGTGTCCTCCACATAGGACGCGGCCCCTGCCGTGGCCGTCTCGTCCGTGCCCAGCTTGCCGCTGTCACCCGAGCCGCCGATCGGAGCCGGGGAGTTTAGCTGCATCCGGGTCGACTGCGTGTCCCGTGCCTGCGCGACTAACGCGTCCCACTCCGCCTGGAATTCGTCTGCCATAGTTCCCCCTTGGACAGTTCTTGGTGATCACATGAAGTGACACTGAGGTTACTCGTTCGATTTTTCGCTGTCCGGCCTTCCGCACAGACGGACGGTCGGACGCCGCAGGGGTGGCGAAGGTGAGCGCGAAGGCGCGGCCCGCTTCCGTAGACTGGCGGTGTGACCGACCAGCCCCAGGAACCTGAGCATGATCCGGCCGCCGACGACGCCCCCGCCGACCCAGCCGACGCCTTCGAGGAGATCGTCGGCGAGGAGACGGGCCGCGACGCCGATCTCGCCGTGATCGAGGCGGGCAGCCGTACGCTCCGTGCGCTCTCCGGCCCCCCGCAGGCAGACCTGGCGCCCGGCCGCCCCGAGGACCCGGAGGTGGACCGGGCGCTGCGCGAGGTGGAGCAGGAGCTGGCGAGCCGCTGGGGAGAGACGAAGCTGGAGCCGTCGCGGGTGCGGATCACCGCGCTCACCGACGTGCTGGGCGAGCCGCAGCGGGCGTACCCGTCGATCCACGTCACCGGCACCAACGGCAAGACCAGCACCGCGCGCATGATCGAGGCGCTGCTCGGCGCGTTCGAGCTGCGTACCGGGCGGTACAGCAGCCCGCACGTCCAGTCGATCACCGAGCGGATCAGCGTGGACGGCGCGCCGCTGTCCGCCGAGAGGTTCGTCGAGACCTACCAGGACGTCAAACCGTTCATCGAGCTGGTGGATGAGCGGCAGGACTACCGGCTGTCGTTCTTCGAGGTGCTCACCGCCATGGCCTTCGCCGCCTTCGCCGACGCGCCGGTGGACGTCGCCGTGGTCGAGGTGGGCATGGGCGGCACCTGGGACGCCACCAACGTGATCGACGCGGCCGTCGCCGTGATCACCCCCATCGCGCTGGACCACACGGACCGGCTGGGTGCCACCCCGGCCGAGATCGCGGGGGAGAAGTCGGGCATCGTGAAGACGGACGCCACGGTGGTGCTGGCGCAGCAGCCGGTCGAGGCCGCCTCCGTGGTGCTGAAGAAGGCCGTCGAGGTGGACGCCACGGTCGCCCGCGAGGGCATGGAGTTCGGCCTGGTCTCCCGGGAGGTCGCGGTCGGCGGGCAGCAGCTGACGCTGCGCGGCCTGGGCGGCGAGTACCCGGACCTCTTCCTCCCGATGCACGGCGCGCACATGGCGCAGAACGCCTCGGTGGCGCTCGCGGCGGTCGAGGCGTTCTTCGGGGTGGGCACCGCGCACGCCCGTACGCTCGACATCGACACCGTCCGGCAGGCGTTCGCCTCGGTGTCCACGCCGGGCAGGCTGGAGCTGGTGCGCTCCTCGCCCTCCGTCGTGCTGGACGCCGCGCACAACCCGGCGGGGGCGCAGGCCACGGCCGCCGCCGTCACCGAGGCGTTCGGCTTCAGCAGGCTGATCGGCGTGGTGGGCCCCAGCGGCGACAAGGACGTGCGCGGCCTGCTGGAGGCGTTCGAACCGATCTTCAACGACATCGTCGTCACCCGTAACTCCACGCCCCGCGCGATGGACGTGGACGCGCTGGCGGCTCTGGCGGTCGAGGTGTTCGGCGAGGACCGGGTGGTGGTGGAACCCCGGCTGGACGACGCGGTCGAGGCGGCCATCACGCTCGCGGAGGAGGAGGACGAGTTCGCCGGAGCGGGTGTGCTCGTCACCGGATCGGTGATCACGGTCGGCGAGGCCCGGCTGCTGCTCGGAAGGAAACGGTGAACCGGTAGTGCGTACGCTCTGCGCGAGCACCCTGATCGGTGAGTTCTTCGTGATCGGCTTCGCCGGTCTCGTCGCCATGCAGACGAGTGACATTTCCACGGTGGCGGTCTGGTCGGTGAGCGGGACGGCGATGCTGCTGTGCCTCCTGCTGTGCGGGCTGCTGGGCCGGCCGGGCGGGGTCCAGCTCGGCTGGGTGCTCCAGGCGGGCCTGGTGGCCAGCGGGTTCATCGTGCCCGCGATGTTCTTCCTCGGCGCCGGGTTCGCCGCCCTGTGGTGGGCCTCGGTCCACTTCGGCGGCGAGGTGGACCGAGTGAAGGCGGCCCGGGCGGCGGCTGAGCCTGACGCTGCGTGACGGCCGGGTGTCCCGCCCGTGTAGCCTTGAGCCTCGCTCACGGCCGTACCGCCGCCCACGCCGTACGGCCCTCCACCGCCGCGCCGTCGCAGGTGTGCAAGCCGCATCCCAAGGAGTCCGCCACATGAGCCAGCGCACGCTCGTCCTCCTCAAGCCCGACGCCGTCCGCCGGGGTCTCATCGGAGAGATCATCGGCCGGATCGAGAGGAAGGCGGGCTGGACGATCCGTGCGCTGGAGCTGCGCGACCTCGACCGCTCGCTGCTGGAACAGCACTACGCCGAGCACGTGGGCAAGCCCTTCTACGAGCCGCTGGTGGAGTTCATGTCCTCGGGGCCGTCCGTGGCGCTGGTGGTGGAGGGCGAGCGGGTGATCGAGGGCGTACGCGCGCTGGCGGGCCCCACCGATCCGATCGCCGCCACGCCCGGGTCCGTCCGTGGTGACTTCGGTACCATCGTGCGCGAGAATCTCCTCCACGCCTCGGACTCGGAGGAGTCCGCGGAGCGAGAACTGAAGATTTTTTTCCCGGATTTCAGCTGACTCTTCATTGACGGGGCATCAGCGAAACGGCCCCTGTGACCTGGGGCGACCGCCTGTGTACGGGTCGCCCTTTGGCATATTCGGCAACTTCCGGGGAACGCATCACCCGGACACGCCGTCACCATTACGGGGGAGGGCCGGTGTTCTGCCGACAATGGCGGAGGCACCCTCGCTACGTGTCCGAGCGACCGCGTTTACGATGGAGTCTCCCGCCGTCGGAGCAGACCGCTCGCGCGGCGCGCACACACCTCGTGCCGTCCTCCACACAATCGTTCCAGTTGGAAGGCCAGACGTATCCTCATGGCGAACAACATGTCGTTCATCGGCCGTGATATGGCTGTCGACCTCGGGACCGCCAACACGCTGGTGTACGTCAGAGGTCGCGGGATCGTCCTCAACGAGCCCTCCGTCGTGGCGATCAACACCAACACCGGTGGCATCCTCGCGGTCGGTGCCGAGGCCAAGAAGATGATCGGCCGCACCCCGGGCAACATCGTGGCGGTACGGCCGCTGAAGGACGGCGTGATCGCCGACTTCGAGATCACCGAGCGGATGCTCCGCTACTTCATCCTCAAGATCCACAAGCGGCGGTACCTGGCCCGTCCGCGCGTCGTGGTCTGCGTCCCCTCCGGCATCACGGGTGTCGAGCGCCGTGCCGTCATCGAGGCGTCGACGCAGGCGGGCGCGCGGCAGGTACACATCATCGAGGAGCCGATGGCCGCCGCGATCGGCTCCGGGCTGCCCGTCCACGAGGCCACCGGCAACATGGTGGTCGACATCGGCGGCGGCACCACCGAGGTCGCGGTGATCTCGCTCGGCGGCATCGTGACCGCCCAGTCCATCCGCGTCGCGGGCGACGAGCTGGACAACGCGATCATCCAGCACATCAAGAAGGAGTACAGCCTGCTCCTGGGCGAGCGCACGGCCGAGAGCATCAAGCTCACCATCGGCTCCGCCTTCGACCTGGAGAAGGACGAGCACACCGAGATCCGCGGCCGTGACCTGGTCAGCGGACTGCCCAAGACGGTGGTCATCTCCGCCACCGAGGTCCGCAAGGCGATCGAGGAGCCGGTCAACGCCATCGTCGACGCGGTGAAGACCACGCTGGACAAGTGTCCGCCCGAGCTGTCCGGGGACGTCATGGACCGGGGCATCGTGCTCACCGGCGGCGGCGCCCTGCTGCGCGGCCTCGACGAGCGCCTGCGGCACGAGACGGGGATGCCGATCCACATCGCGGAGGACCCGCTCGACTCGGTCGCGCTCGGTTCCGGCAAGTGCGTGGAGGAGTTCGAGGCGCTCCAGCAGGTCCTCGACGCGCAGCCCCGCCGCTAGCGGCGGCCCCGCCGGCAGCGCCGGGCGGGCGATCCCGACAACAGCACACGCATGACCCGGTCCGACTGAGAAAGGCACGGCCGCCGCACGTGAGGGACACACGAGAAAGCCGGCTGCTGCTCGTCCTGCTGGTCGCCATCGCGTTCGCACTGATCACGGTGGACATCAGAGGGGGAGAGCAGTCTCCGCTCGACGGCGCGCGGCGGGGGGCCGCCTCCGTATTCGGCCCCGTGCAGGAGGGGGTGGCGTCCGCCGTCGACCCCGTCGGCAACGCCGTCGCCGCCGTCCGCGAGTCAGGTGACCGCCACGACCGGGTCAAGGACCTGGAGCAGGAGGTCATGGCCCTCAAACAGGAGGCCGGCTCCACGGACGGCAACCGCGCCCGCGCCCGCGAGCTGGACAAGCTGCTCAAGACCGCCGGAGCGGGCGGGTACGGCGTCAAGCCCGCCGAGGTCATCGCCATAGGAGCGACCCAGGGCTTCTCCTGGACGGTCACCATCGACGCGGGCACCGAAGACGGCCTCAAGCGCGACATGACCGTGCTCAACGGCGACGGACTGGTCGGGCGGATCACCACCGCCGGCCCCTCCACCTCGACCGTGCTGCTCGCCAACGACCCCGACTTCACCGTCGGGACGCGCATGGAGGGCAACCGCGAGCTGGGTTTCGCCACCGGCCGGGGCGGCAACGCGATGACCGTGCAGCTGCTCAACGGCAAGACCGCGGTCAAGGAGGGAGACCGGCTGGTCACCTTCGGCTCGCACGAGGGCAAGCCCTTCGTCCCCGGCGTCCCGGTGGGCACGGTCACCGAGGTGGAGCGGCAGGGCGGTGACCTGACCCGGACGCTGCGGGTGCGGCCGTTCGTGGGCTTCACCAAGCTCGACGTCGTCGGCGTCGTGGTCGAACCGCCGCGCGACAACCCGCGCGACAAGGTGCTCAGACCCGACCCGCGCAAGAGCAAGAGCGACAACAAGCCGAAGCCCACCCCGACTGTCACCGTCACGGTCACCCCCGGCGCCCAGGCGCCGCCCCCCGGAGCTGAGTGATGAGAGTCAACCGGATTCTGCTCACGGTCCTGCTGATCGTCGTCGCACTGGTCGTCCAGGTGAGCGTGCTCGCCCGGCTCCAGCTCCCCGGCGCCGTACCGGACCTCCTGCTGCTGACCGTGCTGGGCCTGGCGATGGTCTACGGGCACACCGCGGGCGCCCTCGTCGGCTTCGCCGCCGGGCTGCTGGCCGACATCGCGCCGCCCGCCGACCACGCCGTCGGCCGGTACGCGCTGGTGCTCTGCCTCGTCGGCTACGCGGCCGGGCTGACCAAGCCCGAGACCGGGCAGCACCGCTCGGCGACGGTGCCGATGCTGGTGGTCGCCAGCGCCGCCATCAGCTCCACTCTGCTCTACGCGGGGGTGGGCGCCCTGGTGGGCGACGGCGCGGCCCGGCACGTGGGCCTGACCAGCCTGCTGATCACGGCCACCCTCTACGACCTGCTGCTGGCCCCCTTCACCGTCCCGGCCGTCATGGCGCTGGCCCGCCGTACCGAACGCGATCCGCTGGCCGCCGACGCCTCCGGCGGTGCGGGCGGCGAGGGCGCGTACGGCTGGCTGGGCTCGGGCACCGGGCTCCGCGCCGGGCGGGGCGGCGCGGGAGTCGGGCGCGCGGGGCGCAGCGGGAAACCGGCCCGGATCGGCAGTCAGCGCGGTTCGCTGCTGAGCCGGTCGGTGCGGGCCAGAGCGACGCGGATCAAGGGAGTCAAGCGGCTGTGAGCGCTCACGGCCCGCGGGCCGGAACCGAGAGGGGGCGGAAGTGAGCAACATTCCGGAGACCGGGCGGACGCCACGGGTCACCATCCGGTTGGTCGCGATCCAGATCCTGGTGTTCTCGCTGCTGCTGACCCTGGGCGGGCGGCTGTGGTACCTCCAGATCCGCAACGGCGACGAGTACCAGGAGAAGGCCGCCGGGAACCACGTACAGCAGGTCGTCGACGCGGCGCCGCGCGGCGCCATCCTGGACGCCCGCGGGGTGCCGCTGGCCGACAACCAGACCCGGCTCGTGGTCACCGCGTCCCGCTCCGAGCTGATGAAGATGCCGGACGACGGCGACGCCGTACTGGCCCGGCTGGCCGGGGTGCTGAAGATGAAGCCCTCCGAGATCCAGCAGCGGGTGCGGCTGTGCGACTCCGAGACCCCGCAGCCCTGCTGGAACGGCTCGCCCTACCAGCCGATCCCGGTCACCGACGAGGCCACCACGTCGCAGGCGCTCCAGATCCGGGAGCGGTCCGAGGACTTCCCCGGCATCAACGCCGAGCCCACCGCGGTGCGCCACTACCCGGCACCGTACGGCGCCAACACCTCCCAGGCGCTCGGCTACCTCTCGCCCGTCACCGACGAGGAGATCGAGGAGGCCAAGGACAGCGCCTCGCCGTTCCTCTCCTCCGACCAGATCGGCCGCTCCGGGCTGGAGCGCAGCTACAACAAGGAGCTGCGCGGCGACGCGGGCGTCACCCGCTACGAGGTGGACAAGCTGGGCCGCGTCATGGGCCGGGCCGAGAGCGAGCAGGCCGAGTCCGGCTCCAGCCTCGTCACCAGCATCGACGCGCGCGTGCAGGCCGTGGCCGAGCGGGAGCTCGACCAGGCGATGAAGGAGGCCCGCAAGCAGCACGACGACAACACCGGCCGCAACTACGAGGCCGACGCGGGCGCCGTCGTGGTGATGGAGTCCAAGACCGGACGGGTCGTCTCGATGGCCTCCAACCCTACGTACGACCCCAACGCCTGGGTCGGCGGCATCTCGGCCAAGGACTACCAGCGGCTCACCGGGAAGAAGTCCAACTTCCCGCTGATCAACCGCGCGATACAGGGTCTGTCCGCGCCCGGCTCCGTCTTCAAGGTGATCTCCACCGCCGCCGCGGTGAAGGCGGGATACGACTTCGACGACACCTTCGACTGCTCGCCCGACTACAGCATCGGCGGCCAGGTCTTCAAGAACTACGAGTCCAAGGGCTACGGCATGATCGACCTCGGGCGCGCCCTGGAGGTCTCCTGCGACACGGTCTACTACCGCCTCGCGCACAAGGAGTGGCTCAAGGACGGCGGCATGCGCCCGAAGAAGAACCCGGACGACTGGTTCTACAAGATGGCGCGGGAGTTCGGGCTCGGCAAGAAGACCGGCATCGACGTCCCCAACGAGGTCAGCGGCCGGGTTCCGGGCCGCCAGTGGAAGAAGGACTACTGGGAGGCCAACAAGGACGCGTGGTGCAAGGTCAAGGACGCCAAGACCTACGCCGAGAAGATCGCCGAGGAGAACTGCGTCTCCGGCATGAAGATGCGCGCCGGTGACAGCGTCAACTACTCCATCGGACAGGGCGACACACTGGTCACGCCGATCCAGATGGCGACGATCTACGCCGCGATCAGCAACGGCGGCACCCTCTACGACCCCACCGTCGCCAAGGCCGTGATCAACGCGGCCGGCACCGAGATCGACGAGATCGAGCCCAAGTCGCACGGCAAGCTGCCGATAAGCAAGGCCACGCTCAAGGAGATGGACAAGGCGCTCGAGGGCGTCGCCACCCGCGGCACCGCCGCGTGGCGCTTCGGCGGCTGGCCGCAGGACAAGATCCCGATGCATGCCAAGACCGGCACCGCCGAGGTCGCGGGCAAGCAGACCACCTCGTGGTTCACGACGTACACCGAGGACTACACGGTCGTCATGACCATCTCGCAGGGCGGCACCGGCTCGGGTGCCTCGGGTCCGGCCGTACGCAAGATCTACGACGCGCTGTACGGCGTCGACGCGAAGGGCGGCATCGACGAGAAGCGCGCCCTGCTGCCCAAGCCGGAGGCCAAGCTGCCGAAGGTCAGCGCGGACGGGCAGGTACAGGCCGAGCGGGACAAGGACTTCCTCAAGCGGCTGAAGGAGGGCGAGAAGGCGGGCGGCGACGCGGCCACCCCGGCTGATGCCGGGACTCCGGCCGACGCCGGTACGCCGCCGCCCGACGCCGGTACGCCCGGCACGCTCGCGCAGCCGGAGCCCGGCGCGGACGCGGGCGCCGACGCGCAGACCGCGGGCACCGCCGACGCGCGGGCGGAGGACGAACGGGCGGTGGACGAACGGGCGGTGGACGAACGGGCCGTCGGCGCACGCACCGACGGCCCCGCCGGTACGGACAACGCCGTCCGCCCGCAGCGGCGCGGCAGGACCGGCGGCAGGCTCCGAGCCACCCGCGGGCGTACGGCTGACGGAGGGCTCGTGTGAGCACACGCACCTACCCGCTCGACGGCTACGGGCCCCGGCCCCGGTCCGCCTGGAACAAGCTGACGACGCGCGGCTCCCTGGCCTGGCGCCTCGACTGGCCGCTGCTCCTCGCGGCCATCGCGCTGTCCTGCCTGGGCGCCCTGCTGATCTACTCGGCCACCCGAAACCGCACGGAGATCAACCAGGGCGACCCGTACTACTTCGTCTACCGGCACGCCTTCAGCTTCGCCCTCGGCCTCGCCCTGATGATCGGCACCGTCTGGCTGGGCCACCGGCGGCTGCGCGGCGCCGTACCCGCGCTGTACGGGATCTCGCTGCTGCTCGCGCTGCTCGTGCTGACGCCGCTGGGCGCCACCATCAACGGCCAGCGCGCCTGGATTCAGCTCGGCGCCGGATTCTCGCTCCAGCCCGCCGAACTGACCAAGATCTCGGTGATCCTGGGCATGGCGATGCTGCTGGCCGCCCGGGTGGACGCGGGGGACCGGGAGTATCCGGACCACCGGACGGTCCTCCAAGCGCTCGGCATGGCGGTCGCGCCGATAGCGATCATCATGATGATGCCGGACCTGGGTTCGGTGATGGTGCTGGTGCTGATCGTGCTGGGCGTGCTGCTGGCCTCCGGCGCGTCCAACCGCTGGGTGGTCGGCCTGGTCACGGCGGGCGCGGGCGGTGCGGTGCTGGTGTGGGCGCTGGGCATCCTCGACGAGTACCAGATCAACCGCTTCGCCGCCTTCGCCAACCCCGCGCTGGACCCCTCCGGCGTCGGCTACAACACCAACCAGGCCCGGATCGCCATCGGCTCGGGCGGGCTGACCGGCAAGGGCCTGTTCGAGGGCACCCAGACCACCGGGCAGTTCGTGCCGGAGCAGCAGACCGACTTCATCTTCACGGTCGCCGGGGAGGAGCTGGGCTTCGTCGGCGGCGGGCTGATCCTCGCGCTGATGGGCGTCGTGCTGTGGCGGGCCTGCCGGATCGCGCGGGAGACGACGGAGCTGTACGGCACCATCGTGGCCTCGGGCGTCATCGCCTGGCTGGCCTTCCAGACCTTCGAGAACATCGGGATGACGCTCGGCATCATGCCGGTGGCCGGGCTGCCGCTGCCCTTCGTCTCGTACGGGGGCACCTCGATGTTCGCGACCTGGATCGCGATCGGCCTGTTGCAGTCGATCAAGGTGCAGCGGCCGGTATCGGCCTGATCCGGCCGGGGGCCATTGCAGGGCGCCCCCGGCCGGTCTACGTTCCGTAGATGGTGCACGAAGTACGGGAAATCGAGCGCAAGTACGAGATCCACGACGACACCGAGCTGCCGGACCTGCGGGTGACCGGCGTACACGACACCGTCGACCAGGGCACGGTCCGGCTCGACGCGGTCTACTACGACACCGAAGACGGGCGGCTCGCCGCCGCCGGCGTCACGCTGCGGCTCCGCACCGGCGGCGGCGACCCCGGCTGGCACCTCAAGCTGCCCGTGCGCCCCGGCGTGCGGGACGAGATCCGCGCGCCGCTCACCGGCGCCGGAGTGCCCCCTGCGGCGCTCACCACCCTCGTACGCTCTCGCGTACGCGACCGTCCCCTGGCGCCCGTGATGCGGCTGCGCTCCGAGCGACAGGTGCGCCACCTGCTGGACGACGGCGGTGCGCTGCTCGTCGAGGTCGCGGTCGACCGGGTGCGGGCCGAACGGCTGCCGCACGGCGGGACGGCGGACTGGACGGAGGTCGAGACGGAGCTTGCCGGGAGCGGCACGCCCCGCCTCCTGGACCGCGTCGGGAAGCGGCTCACCAAGGCGGGGCTGCGCCGCGCCTCCGACGCCTCGAAGCTGGAGCGCGCCCTGGCGGCGACCGCTGCGGCGGGTGCGGAGTCCGGCCGCGCCAGTACTGCCGCGCCCGCCGCGCCCGCCGTCGGGCCCGACAGCGCCGGAGCGTGCGTACTGGCCTATCTCCGCAGGCAGGCCGACGCCTTGGTCGCGCTCGACCCCGCCGTGCGCCGCGACGTCCCCGACTCCGTGCACCGCATGCGCGTCGCCACCCGGCGGCTGCGCAGTTGCTTCCGCTCCTACGGCAAGGTGCTGGACCGCACGGTCACCGATCCCGTCGGGGCCGAGCTGAAGTGGCTGGCGGCCGAGCTGGGCCGGGACCGGGACGCGGAGGTGCTGCGCGAGCGGCTGGCGACGCGGTTCGCGGAACTGCCCGGCGGGCTTCAGCCAGGGCCGGTCCGGCTCGGCCCGGTGCGCGCTCGGCTGCTCGGCGCGGGCGGGGCAGGCGGCGCAGGCGGGGCAGGTGGCGCCAGCCGGGAGCTGCTCGCCGTACTCGACGGAGCGCGCTACCTCGCGCTGCTGGAGGCCCTGGACGCGCTGCTCGCCGCCCCGCCGCTGCGCCCGAAGGCGTCCCGGCCGCCACGGAAGGTGATCGCGGCAGCCGTACGCAAGGACACCGACCGGGTCGACCGCCTGGTCTCCCGCGCCCTGGCGGCTCCGCCCGGTGACGAGGGTGACGCGGCGCTGCACCGCGCGCGCAAGGCCGCCAAGCGGGCGCGGTACGCCGCCGAGGCGGCCCGGCCGGCGCTGGGCAAGCGGGCGAAGAAGCACGCCAAGCGGCTGAGCCGGGTGCAGAAGCTGCTCGGTGAGCACCAGGACAGCGTGCTCGCGCGGGCCGCCCTGGCGGAGCGCGCCCTGCACGCGCACGCGGCGGGAGAGGAGACCTTCACATACGGCATGCTGTACGAGCGGGAGCGCGCCCTCGCCGAGGAGGAGGAGGCGCGGCTGCCGGAGCTGTGGCGCTCCGTGGCGCACGCCTGGCGCAGGTCCCAGCCGTAGGGCGCGGCTGTGGATCGGGGGGCGCTACGCTGGATGGTCACCTCCCGTACGAACGCCCCCTGATCCGAGGACACCACCCATGCCAGTCGAGTCGGTCTTCCCGCGCCTGGAGGCTCTCCTCCCGCACGTCCAGAAGCCGATCCAGTACGTCGGTGGAGAGTTGAACTCCACGGTCAAGGACTGGGACGCCGCCGACGTCCGCTGGGCCCTGATGTATCCGGACGCCTACGAGGTCGGCCTGCCCAACCAGGGCGTCATGATCCTCTACGAGGTGCTGAACGAGCGCGAGGGCGTCCTTGCCGAGCGCACCTACAGCGTGTGGCCCGACCTCGAGAAGCTGATGCGCGAGCACGACGTGCCGCAGTTCACGGTGGACGGGCACCGGCCCGTCGGCGCGTTCGACGTGCTCGGGGTGTCCTTCTCCACCGAGCTGGGGTACACCAACCTGCTCACCGCCCTGGAGCTGTCCGGCATCCCGCTGGAGTCGCGGGACCGTACGGAGGACCACCCGCTGGTCATCGCGGGCGGCCACGCCGCGTTCAACCCGGAGCCGGTCGCCGACTTCCTGGACTGCGCGATCATCGGCGACGGCGAGCAGGCCGTGCTGGAGGTCACCGGGATCATCCGCGCCTGGAAGGCGGAGGAGTGCCCCGGCGGCCGGGACGAGCTGCTGCTGCGGCTGGCCCGTACGGGCTCGGTGTACGTGCCGAAGTTCTACGACGTGGAGTACCTGCCGGACGGCCGGATCGGCCGGGTCGTGCCGAACCGCTCCGGGGTGCCGTGGCGGGTCTCCAAGCACACCGTGATGGATCTGGACGAGTGGCCGTACCCGAAGCAGCCGCTCGTGCCGCTCGCGGAGACGGTGCACGAGCGGATGTCGGTGGAGATCTTCCGGGGCTGCACGCGCGGCTGCCGGTTCTGCCAGGCGGGCATGATCACCCGCCCGGTGCGGGAGCGCAGTATCACCGGCATCGGCGACATGGTGGACAAGGGGCTGAAGGCCACCGGGTTCGAGGAGGTCGGCCTGCTCTCGCTCTCCTCCGCCGACCACAGCGAGATCGCGGATGTCGCCAAGGGCCTCGCGGACCGCTACGAAGAGGACAAGATCGGCCTCTCGCTGCCCTCCACCCGCGTCGACGCGTTCAACATCGACCTGGCCAACGAACTGACCCGCAACGGCCGCCGCTCCGGGCTGACGTTCGCGCCCGAGGGCGGCAGCGAGCGCATCCGCAAGGTCATCAACAAGATGGTCTCGGAGGAGGACCTGATCCGCACCGTGTCCACCGCGTACGGCAACGGCTGGCGGCAGGTGAAGCTCTACTTCATGTGCGGGCTGCCCACCGAGACCGACGAGGACGTGCTCCAGATCGCCGACATGGCGACCCGCGTCATCGCCAAGGGCCGCGAGGTCTCCGGCTCGAACGACATCCGGTGCACGGTCTCCATCGGCGGCTTCGTGCCCAAGCCGCACACTCCCTTCCAGTGGGCGCCGCAGCTCTCCCCGCAGGACACCGACGACCGGCTGGCGAAGCTGCGCGACCGCATCCGGGGTGACAAGAAGTACGGCCGCTCGATCGGCTTCCGCTACCACGACGGCAAGCCCGGCATCGTCGAGGGCCTCCTCTCGCGCGGCGACCGCCGCGTGGGCGCGGTGATCCGCGAGGTGCACGCGCGCGGCGGCCGGTTCGACGGCTGGCGCGAGTACTTCAGCTACGACCTGTGGATGGCGGCGGCCGAGCAGGCGCTGCCGCCGCAGGGCGTGGACGTTGACTGGTACACGACGCGGGAGCGCGGCTACGAGGAAGTGCTCCCCTGGGACCACCTGGACTCCGGCCTGGACAAGGACTGGCTCTGGGAGGACTGGCAGGACGCGTTGGACGAGACCGAGGTCGAGGACTGCCGCTGGACCCCGTGCTTCGACTGCGGCGTGTGCCCGCAGATGGACACCGAGATCCAGATCGGGCCGACGGGGAAGAAGCTCCTGCCGCTGGCGGTCGTCAACAAGTAGCGGGGGCGGGTGCCGGCGGATGAAGGGGGTGCCATGGCCGAGCTGACGCTGCCGGACGTCGCCCTGCACGCCTCCTTCCTGGACTGGATGGCGGAGGAGGCGGAGCAGCGGCCGCCCGGTGGCGGCATGCGCACCTTCACCCGCGAGCTGCGGGTGTGGGGAGACACCTGGCACGAACCCGCGGCCTTCGCCCGGTACGTGCGGGAGCTGTGCGAGTCCCCCCGGCCGTCCGGTCTCGGCAGCGGCGAGCCCTGGGTGCCCAGGACGACGCTGTGGTGGGTGGCCGGCCGGACGCTGCTGGGCCGCATCGCGGTCCGCCACCACCTGGACGGCCGGCAGCGCGACCACGGCGGCCACCTCGGCTACGGGGTACGCCCCTCCGCCCGGGGCGCCGGACACGCGGGCGCGATGGTGCGGGCCGCCCTGCCGTACGCGCGGGAGCTGGGCATCGACCCGGCGCTCGTCGTCTGCGACGTGGCCAACACCGCTTCCCGCAAGGTCATCGAGCGGTGCGGCGGGGTCTTCGAGGACCGGCGGGGAGACAGCCTGCGGTACTGGATTCCCACTGTGTGACACCGCCGGAAGGGGCCTGGCGGGCGCCACCCGGCGGCGGCGTCCGGGCGCGCGGCCGGTAGGCTCGCGCACCGGTGAGCGGGGGAAGGGGACCGGCGCATGAGACCGATGGAGGCGGGTGATCCCGTATCGATCGGTGCCTACCGGCTGGTGGGGAGGCTCGGCAGCGGAGGCATGGGCGAGGTCTTCCTCGGGCAGACCCCGGACGGCCGGCTGGCCGCGGTCAAGGCGGCACGCGCGGAGCTGGCGGACGACGTGGCGTTCCGCCGCCGGTTCGCCCGTGAGGTCGAGGCCGCGCGCCGGGTCGACGCCCGCTTCACCGCCGCCGTCCTGGCCGCCGATCCGGACGCGCGGCGGCCGTGGCTGGCCACCGAGTACATACCGGGCGTCTCTGTCACCGCCGCGGTCGCCGAACGTGGGCCGCTCCCGGAGGACGCCCAGCGCGCGCTGCTGGCGGGCATCGCCACCGCGCTCGACGCGATCCACGCCGTGGGCCTCACCCACCGGGACCTGAAGCCCTCCAACGTCCTGCTGGCCGATGACGGCCCGCGCGTCATCGACTTCGGCATCGCCCGCTCCATGGAGCAGTCGCAGATCACCAGGACGGGCCAGTCCCCGGGCACGCCCGGCTACATGGCGCCCGAGCAGCTGCGCGGCGGCGACGTGGGCCCGCACACCGACGTCTACGCGCTGGGCGCGACGCTCGTCTACGCGGCCACCGGCAGGGGCCCGTACGGCGACGGCGACATGTTCGCGATGATCTACCGGACGATGGAGCAGGACCCGGACCTCGACGGCGTGCCCGCCTCGCTGCGCGAGGCGGTGGCGCGGTGCCTGGCCAAGGAGGCGGCCGGGCGTCCGACGGTGGCTCAGCTGCGCGCCGAGTTCACCGTCCCCCCGACGCTGCGGGAGCGGCGCTGGCTGCCACCCGGGCTGGGCGAGCGGGCGAGGCGTACGCCGGTACTCGACGAGGACACGGGCGACTTCCTGCTGCTGCCGCCGACGCCCGCGGCGGCCGGGGAGCCCGCGCCCGTCGGGACGCCTCCGCCGGTCGTTACGCCCGCGCCTGTCGGGACGCCTCCGCCGGTCGTTACGCCCGCGCCCGTCGGGACGCCTCCGCCGGTCGGTACGCCCCCGCCCGGCCGGGTGCCGCCCCCCGGCGTGCCGCCCCTCCCGCCTCCGGCGCTGCCTCCCGCGTCGGCGCCCGCCCGCAAGCGGCTCTCCCGCCGCTCGCTGCTGGCCATGACCGCCGGGGGCGCCGTCGCCGCCACGGGCGGGACCGTCGCCGCGGTGTGGGCGCTCGACGACGGGGGAGCGCAGGGTGCGCGAGGCGGACGGAACCCGGGCGGCGCGAGTACGCGGGGTGCGGGCCGTGCGGACGCCGACGACTCACAGGACCCCGGCGGCAGCCCGGACCAGGGTCGCACCGGCGGGAGCCTCCCCGCGATCACCGCGGGCACCGAGTTCGGTGAACTGCCGGAGGTCGACACTCCGCAGTACAAGCCGTCGACGGAGTTGAACGCCCGGACCCTGATCCGGGGCGACGGGCCCAAGGTCGCCACGGGTGACAGCATCAGGACCCAGTACCTGATGCAGGTCTGGGGCAACAGCGGCGTCCGTGACAGCTCGTTCACCCGCAGCGGGCCCAGCGTCTTCGAGATGGGTGCCGGAAAGGTGATCAAGGGCTGGGACGAGGCGCTGATCGGCAAGCGGGTCGGCAGCCGCGTCCAGTTCTCGGTGCCGCCGAAGCTCGGCTACGGCACCGAAGGTCTGCCCACGGAGGACATCAAGGGGGACGACACCCTGCTGTTCGTGGTCGACATCATGAAGATCGAGGGCGGGTGACGGAGCTTCGGCGGAGGCAACCGGCGAGGACGGACGGAACGTCCCAGTGCACATGAGCCCCCATCGACCGAGGCACGGCGCGGTCTCCCTGGTCAAGGCGGACGGCGCGGCCGACCCGTACGGCGCGGTCCCCGCAGTTCCCGACAGCCGGACCCCGCTGCCAGCGGCCTCCCCGCGCGCGGCGCCCCAGCCGGAGGCCGCGGGCTGCCTCGCGGCCGCCGTCCGGCTCCCCGTGCGGATCGTGATGGTGCTGCTGGTCCTCCCGGTACGGATGGCCTGGGACGCGCTCGTCGCCTGCGGCAGGCTGGTGGACCGGGTCCTGTGGCAGCCGTTCGCACGCGGCGCCGGCACCGTGTGGCGCGTCCTCGTCGCCCAGCCGCTCGCCTGGATCGGACGCCGGGTCTTCGCGCCGGTGGGGCGCGGGATCGTCGTGGTGGTGCGGGCGGTCGGTGCGGGGCTGGCCTGGCTGGGCCACCGGCTGCTGGTCGCCCCCGCACGATGGCTCTACCGCGCCCTGCTCACCCCGCTGGGACACGGCTTCACCGCGATGGTGCGGTTGGTCGCCGCGGGCCTGGCCTGGCTGGGCCACCGGCTGCTGGTGATCCCCGCGCGGTGGTTCCACCGCTGGGTGCTCACCCCGCTGGGAACGGCGCTGGTGTGGGTGGGCAAGGCGTTGTTCGTGTGGCCGTGGGTGGCGCTGTGGCGCTGGGTGCTGGCGCCGGTGGGGCGCGGGATCGTCGTGGTGGTGCGGGCGATCGGCGCGGGCCTGGCCTGGCTGGGCCGGATGCTCTTCGTCGTACCGCTGGCCGCCCTCTACCGCTTCGTGCTCACCCCGCTGGGCCGCGCCTTCGCCGTCGTCGCGCGCGAGACCGCCGACGCCTGCCGGCACGCCTGGCACGCCGCCGGGCACGTGTCGCGCCTGGTGTTCGGGTTCCTCGGCCGCGTGCTGCGCGCCCTCTTCGTCACCCCGGTGGTGCGCTGCTGGCACTACGTGGTGCGTCCCGCCGGGCGCGCGGTGCGCGACCAGCTGTGGCGCCCGGTGGCCCGGGCCGTCTCGGAGGCGGGCCGCGCCACGCGGGCGGCGCTGGCGTCCGCCCAGGAGTCCGCCCGGCAGACGCGGGCCGAGATCCGCCGCGCGCTCTTCGGCACGCCCCGGGACAAGGAGCGCGACCCGCTGTCACGGTGACGCGGCGTACCCTGGACAAGAGGATCATCCGCACGCACGTACCCGGCACCAAGGGCGTGCGGCACCGCCGATCCCCTGCCGGTCGCCGAGACCGCGCCCGGTACCCGCACTCCCGGGTGGCCGCACCTTTGGTGGCCGCCCCGCACCGAGGAGAGAACCACTGGGCAAGCGACAGCCCGAAGGCCCGCCGCCCGCACCCGCGGTGCAGCGCATCCGCCTGCGCTACACCAAGCGAGGCCGCCTCCGGTTCACCAGCCACCGCGACTTCCAGCGCGCCTTCGAACGGGCGCTGCGCCGCGCCGGGGTGCCCATGGCGTACTCGGCGGGCTTCACCCCGCACCCGAAGGTCTCGTACGCGAACGCCGCGCCCACCGGCACCGGCAGCGAGGCCGAGTACCTGGAGATCGCCCTCACCGAGCACCGCGACCCGGCCCGGCTGCGCGCGCTGCTCGACGAGTCGATGCCGACCGGCCTCGACATCGTCGACGCCGTCGAGGCCCGCACCTCCGACTTCGCCGACCGGCTCCAGGCGTCCGCCTGGCAGCTGCGCCTGGACGGAGTGCCTCCGGAGGTCGCGGAGCGGGCCGTCGCGGCGTTCCTCGCGGCGGAGTCCGTCGAGGTCGCACGGCAGACCAAGAAGGGCCTGCGCACCTTCGACGCACGGGCCGCGGTGGCCTCCCTGGAGGTGGTCGCACCAGCGGGCGATAGGCCGGGGGACGGAGCCTGTGCGATACTGCGCCTGGTGGTACGGCATCTGACACCTGCCGTGCGACCCGACGACGTCCTGTCCGGCCTCCGAGCTACGGCCGACCTGGCGCCGCCGGTCCCCGCAGCGGTGACCAGGCTGGCGCAGGGGCCGCTCGATGAGGAGTCCGGCACGGTGACCGATCCGTTCGCGCCCGACCGCGACGCAACCCACGTTGCGACGGCGCCGAATGGGGCAGCCCCCGAGAAAACAGGGGCAGTCACCGCGTAGGAGCGCCGTTGCCGCGCCGCCGCCGACGTACGAGCCAGGGAGCCACCCGGCCCGTTGTCCGGCAGGCGAGTGCAATGACCAGGAGACTTTCGCCGTAGCCGAGCCCGATGGGACGGAACCGGCGAGTGACACGACAGCTCCCGTGCGGCGCCCGCGCCCCGGCACGCGGCCCGCGCACATCACGCGAGCCGCGACCGGACACCGGCGCGGCGCCCGGGAGCGTGACGGGAGAACCGCCCGCATGCTCGAGCCCAATGACTCCGCACCCGCGGAGAGTACTGAGAACACCTCGATGACCCCGCAGTCCGACGGCACCGCCGTCGAGAGCGGTGGTGCGACGAGCCCCAGCGACACCCTGCCGCCGCGCAGGCGCCGGTCTGCGTCCCGCCCGGCCGGGCCGCCCGCGGCCACGGCAGCCGCACCGGCGGCGGACACCAGCGCCGGCAGAGGGACGGCCGAGGCCGCCGCGCCGCAGGCCGTCGACGGCGCGCCCGGCGGAGACGCGCCCGGCACGGGTGCCGTCACGGACGGCGCGGCCGACAAGCCCGCGCCCCAGCGCCGCACCCGGCGCCGTGCCTCCGCCCCGGCGGGAGCGCCGCAGCCCACCGAAGGCGAGACCGCACCCGCCGCCGCACCCTCGCCCGCCGGCGCCGCCGCACCTGCCGCGGACACCGCGCCTGCCGCGGACACCGCGCCCGCCTCGGACGCCGCGCCCGCCTCGGACGCCGCGCCGCCCGCCCGCACCCGGCGCCGGGCCACGGCCAAGGCCGCTGCTCCCGCGCCCGCCGAAGCACCGGCCGCCGCGGCACCCGCCGAGGCCGCGCCGGAGGCAGCTGCCCCGGCCGCTGCCGCCACAGCCGCAGCGGACGAGCCGCAGGCCGCGCCCCGTACGCGGCGCCGCGCGTCCCGCAAGGCGTCCGCCCCCGTGACCTCGGCCGAGGCAGCCGCCGAGGCCGCGCCGGAGACCCCGGCCGCCGAAGCCCCCGCCGCCGAGGCCGCGCCGGAGGCAGCCGCGCCCGCCTCGGACGCCCCCGCCTCCGGTGGCCGCACCCGTCGCCGCGCGTCCCGTACGGCCGCTGCGGCCCCGGTCGCCGAGGCCTCCGGCGACGCCGCCCCTGCCGCCCCCGCCGCCCCGGCGGAGGCCGCCGAGCCCGCCTCCGGCGGCAGCCGCCGCCGCGCGACCCGCAAGGGCGGGGACGCGCCCCGCAGCCTTCCGCCGGTGGCCGTCTTCCAGGCCCCGGTGTTCACCGAGCCGATGTTCCAGACGCCGCAGAGCGCCGCCGCCGCAGCCGCGGCCGGCCACGTGGACGAGGACGAGCTGGACGAGGAGGAGTTCGAGGCTCCCGAGCCCGAGCCGGAGCCCGCTCCGGCCAAGCGGCGCCGCCGTCGCCGGGGAGAGGCCGACGAGCCCCGCCGGTCCGCCCGTAGCGACGAGTCCGCCGACTCCGGCCCGGACACCGACGGCCCGGACGCCGACGGCCCCGAGGACGACGGGGCGGACGGCAGCGACGGCGCGGAGAGCGCCGACGGCGCCGACGGCCCCGAGGACGACGCCGGGGACCGCCCCGCACGCCGCCGCCGTCGGGGTGGCCGCCGCCGCAGGCGTGGCGAGGCCGCCGAGGGCGCGGACGACGCCGGCCCGGAGGGCGCCGACACCGAGGCGGACAGCGCCGGGGGAGCGGACGAGCAGGAGGACGGGGACGAGGGCGACGAGTCCTCGGCCGGCGGCTCCAGCAGCAGCTCCCGCCGTCGCCGCCGCCGTCGCCGCCGCAGCGGGGACGGTGGCGCCGACTCCGCCGCTCCGGCGGAGGGCGACGACCCGGAGCGCACGGTCGTCAAGATCCGTGAGCCCCGCAAGAAGAAGGACAGGGACGGCGAGCCCTCCGACGAGGTGCAGTCCATCAAGGGCTCGACGCGGCTGGAGGCCAAGAAGCAGCGCCGCCGCGAGGGCCGCGAGCAGGGCCGCCGCCGGGTCCCGATCATCACCGAGGCCGAGTTCCTGGCGCGCCGCGAGGCGGTCGAGCGGGTCATGGTGGTCCGGCAGAACGGCGACCGTACCCAGATCGGGGTGCTCGAGGACGACGTCCTGGTCGAGCACTTCGTGAACAAGGAGCAGTCGACCTCGTACGTCGGCAACGTCTACCTCGGCAAGGTGCAGAACGTCCTGCCGTCGATGGAGGCCGCCTTCGTCGACATCGGCAAGGGCCGCAACGCCGTGCTGTACGCGGGCGAGGTGAACTTCGAGGCGCTCGGCCTGGCCCACGGTCCGCGCCGGATCGAGACCGCGCTCAAGTCCGGCCAGTCGGTGCTCGTCCAGGTCACCAAGGACCCGATCGGCCACAAGGGCGCCCGGCTCACCAGCCAGGTCTCGCTGCCCGGCCGTTACCTCGTCTACGTGCCCGAGGGCTCGATGACGGGCATCAGCCGCAAGCTCCCGGACACCGAGCGCTCCCGGCTGAAGCAGATCCTCAAGAAGGTCGTCCCCGAGGACGCGGGCGTCATCGTGCGCACCGCCGCCGAGGGGGCCAGTGAGGACGAGCTGCGGCGCGACGTGGAGCGGCTCCAGGCCCAGTGGGAGGACATCAAGCGCAAGGCGCAGAAGGGCAACGCCCCGACGCTGCTGTACGGCGAGCCGGACATGACCGTCCGCGTCGTCCGCGACATCTTCAACGAGGACTTCTCCAAGGTCATCGTCAGCGGCGAGCAGGCGTGGGAGACGATCCAGGGGTACGTGTCGCACGTCGCGCCCGACCTCGTCGGACGGCTCCAGAAGTGGACCTCGGACGTCGACGTCTTCGCCACCTACCGGATCGACGAGCAGCTGATGAAGGCGCTGGATCGCAAGGTCTGGCTGCCCAGCGGCGGTTCGCTGGTGATCGACAGGACGGAGGCGATGATCGTCGTCGACGTGAACACCGGCAAGTTCACCGGTCAGGGCGGCAACCTCGAGGAGACGGTCACCAGGAACAACCTGGAGGCCGCCGAGGAGATCGTCCGCCAGCTGCGGCTGCGCGACCTGGGCGGCATCATCGTGATCGACTTCATCGACATGGTGCTGGAGTCCAACCGCGACCTCGTGCTGCGACGGCTGCTGGAGAGCCTGGGGCGGGACCGCACCAAGCACCAGGTCGCCGAGGTCACCTCGCTGGGCCTGGTGCAGATGACCCGCAAGCGGGTCGGGCAGGGGCTGCTGGAGTCCTTCTCCGAGTCGTGCGTGCACTGCAACGGCCGCGGCGTGATCGTGCACATGGAGCAGCCGCAGTCCGTCGGTGGCGGCGGTGGCGGTGGCGGTGGCAAGAAGAGCAAGCGGAAGCAGAAGAACGGCGCACAGGGCGGGTCCGCGGAGGCCGAGCAGGGCGCGGTCGGGACCGCGACCGAGACGGCCGCCGAGGTCGAGGCGGAGATCGCCGAGCCCAGGGCGCTGCCGGAGCCGGAGTTCGTGCCGGACGAGGACCTGTACAGCAGCGCCGCCGAGGCGGAGGCCGCCGCTCGCGGTGGCCGTTCGCGGCGCCGCGCGTCCCGCAAGGCGGGTGCGCCGCAGGGTCCGCCCGCCGCGGCGGCACCCGCTGCCGAGGCGTCCGCTCCGGCCGCTGCCGCGTCCGTCGCGTCTGACACGTCCGACGGGGAAGCGGGGGACGCCGTGGCCGCGGAGCCGGAGGCGGCGCCGCCGCGCTCGCGGCGCCGTGCGACCCGTCGGGCCTCCGCCCCGGCCGGTCCGGCCGAGTCGGAGCCCGCGTCCGAGCAGGCCGCGCCGGTGAGCCCGGCCGCCGTCGAGACCGAGGCCGCCGCCCAGGCGCCCGAGGCTGTCGTCACGCAGGAGCCCGCCGGCACGGACGGCGGCCGTACGCGCCGGCGTGCGGCCCGGAAGGCGAGCGCCCCGGCAGGCGCGCCCCGGACCGCGGAGGACACCGGGGTGACCGTGGTGCCCGCCGGTGTGAACGGCAGCCGTCCCGCCGAGAGCGGTGAGCCGGCCGAGCCCGCCGCCCCCGCCGAGCCCGCCGCCCCCGCCGAGCCGGTCGGCACGGCCGGGCGCCCGCGCCGCCGTGCGACGCGCAAGGCGACAGCACCCGCCGGTTCCCCGAAGGCGTCGGACGACGCCGCCGCGATCGTGGTGGCGCCCGCCGAGGCGGTGCCGGAAGCGGCGCCCGAGCCCGTGGCGGAGGTCGTCCCGGCGGAGGCGGTTCCGGCCGCGCCCGCGCGGACCCGGCGGCGTGCGACGCGTACGGCCTCCGCGCCGGCCGGTTCGCCTGTCTCGGCGGACGAGGCGGCGGCGACGGTGATCACGACGGCTGCCGAGGAGTCGGCGCCGGAGGGAGCGGAGGCGCCGGAAGGCGAGTCCGAGCCCGCCCCGGCCAAGAAGGCGGCCGGGAAGAAGGCGGCGGCCAAGAAGGCACCGGCGAAGAAGGCCGCCAAGACGGCCGTGAAGAAGGCGGCTGCCAAGACGGCCACCGCGAAGAAGGCACCGGCCAAGAAGACCGCCGTGAAGAAGGCGGCGAAGTCGGCGACGAAGAAGGCGGCGGCCAAGCGGACCTCCGCCGCCGACGCCCCGGCGGCGCCGTCCGTCTCTGCCCCGGCGGAGGACTGACCGGCCCGAGCGCCCGGTGCGGCACGGCCTTCGGGTCCGTGCCGCACCGGGCTGCCGGCCGCCGCCCGGTGGCCGGTTTGACCCCCAGGTCAAGGCCCCGTAGCCTTGACCGTCGGCGTATCTGGACAGATATGTCGCGCTCCTGAGCACATCCCTTCCGGCTTCTCTGCCGGGAGAGGCCGCTCAATCCCTTACCGGATCAGCCGTGGGCCCTGTCCCGCGCGGGTGGCTGGCATCAGGGGCCCCGAATCGAGCGAGAGAGAGTTCCGCGTGTACGCGATCGTGCGCACCGGCGGCCGCCAGCAGAAGGTTTCTGTGGGCGACGTCATCGAGGTTGACCGCAGGGCAGAAGACAAGGTCGGCGACACCGTCGAGCTCTCGACCCTGCTTGTCGTGGACGGCGAGGCCGTCACCAGCGACCCGTGGGTGCTGGCGGGTGTGAAGGTGCAGGCGGAGGTCGTCGACCACCACAAGGGCGCGAAGATCCGCATCCAGAAGTTCAAGAACAAGACCGGTTACAAGAAGCGGATCGGTCACCGTCAGCTGCACACCGCGCTGAAGATCACGGGCATCCCCGCCCCGGCTGCGAAGTAAGGGACTGAGAAGACATGGCACACAAGAAGGGCGCATCGTCCACCCGTAACGGGCGTGACTCCAATGCGCAGTACCTCGGCGTGAAGCGCTTCGGCGGCCAGGTCGTCAAGGCGGGCGAGATCATCGTCCGGCAGCGCGGCACGCACTTCCACCCCGGCGCGGGCGTCGGCCGTGGCAAGGACGACACGCTGTTCGCCCTCGACCAGGGCGCGGTGCAGTTCGGCACCAGCCGTGGCCGCAAGGTCGTGAACGTCGTACCGGCTGCGCAGTAGTCAGCCCGGTCCGGCACTGATCCTTATCCGAGGGCGGCTTGCCGTTCCCCGTCGTGCGACGGGTGAGCGGCGCCGCCCTCGGCGCGTCAGAAGACAGGCGGGCCGCCCCTCGGTCCCGCTCCCCGATCAAGCCGGGAGGCACACGTCATGACCACCTTCGTGGACCGCGTCGAGCTGCACGTCGCCGCGGGTAACGGAGGCCACGGCTGTGCCTCCGTCCACCGGGAGAAGTTCAAGCCGCTCGGCGGCCCGGACGGCGGGAACGGCGGCCGGGGCGGCGATGTCGTCCTGGTCGTCGACCAGGACGTGACCACGCTCCTGGACTACCACCACGGACCGCACCGCAAGGCCACCAACGGCCGCCCCGGCGAGGGCGACCACCGCTCCGGCAAGGAGGGCACGGACCTGCTCCTGCCCGTGCCGGACGGCACCGTCGTCCTGGACGGTGCGGGCGAGGTACTGGCCGACATGGTGGGGCAGGGCACCAGCTTCGTCGTCGGCCGCGGTGGCCGCGGCGGCCTGGGCAACGCCGCGCTGGCCTCCGCCCGCCGCAAGGCGCCCGGCTTCGCGCTGCTCGGTGAGCCGGGCGAGGCGCGGGACGTGGTGCTGGAGCTGAAGACCGTCGCGGACGTCGCCCTGGTCGGCTACCCCTCGGCGGGCAAGTCCTCGCTGATCTCGGTGCTCTCCGCCGCCAAGCCGAAGATCGCCGACTACCCGTTCACCACCCTGGTCCCCAACCTCGGTGTGGTCACCGCCGGTTCGACGGTCTACACGATCGCGGACGTCCCCGGCCTCATCCCCGGCGCCAGCGAGGGCAAGGGCCTGGGCCTGGAGTTCCTGCGGCACGTGGAGCGCTGCTCCGTCCTGGTGCACGTACTGGACTGCGCCACCCTCGAGTCGGACCGCGACCCGGTCTCCGACCTGGACGTCATCGAGCGCGAGCTGGCCCAGTACGGCGCCGGTCTGGAGGACCGCCCGCGGATCGTCGCGCTCAACAAGACCGACATCCCGGACGGCAAGGACCTCGCCGACATCATCCGCCCCGACCTGGAGGCCCGCGGCTACCAGGTCTTCGAGGTCTCCGCCATCGCCCATCTCGGGCTCCGCGAGCTGTCGTTCGCGCTCGCCGGGATCGTCGAGGAGGCGCGGGCCGCGAAGGCTCCGCAGGAGGCCACCCGGGTGGTCATCCGCCCGAAGGCGGTGGACGACGCGGGCTTCACGGTCACCCGCGAGGAGGACGGCCTCTTCCGCGTCCGGGGCGAGAAGCCCGAACGCTGGGTGAGGCAGACCGACTTCAACAACGACGAGGCCGTCGGCTACCTCGCCGACCGGCTCAACCGCCTCGGCGTGGAGGCGGAGCTGGTCAAGAGCGGCGCGCGTGAGGGCGACGGCGTCGCGATCGGGCCGGAGGACAACGCGGTCGTCTTCGACTGGGAGCCCACCGTCATGGCGGGCGCGGAGATGCTGGGCCGACGCGGCGAGGACCACCGGCTGGACGTCGCCCGCCCGGCCGCGCACCGCCGCCGGGACCGCGAGGCGGAGCGGGACGAGGCGCAGCAGGAGTACGACGAGTTCGGGCCGTTCGCGTAGCCGCCGGCCGCTGAGTGGCTCCGCCGCCTGTGCTGCCCGTGCCGGCTCGACCGGTAGGGGCAACAGCGAGGCGGTGGGTCCGCCGTCCGTGCAGACCTCGCGGGGCACTCCAGTTCTCGGCGCGCCACGAGGCCACCGAGACCCCGGCCGTCCTGCCCCCGCCCCCGCGATCGAGGCGGCGAGCCTTCCCTCAGTACGCCCCTGCTTCGCCGGTGCGCTTGGCGACCAGTGCGGTCGCATCACCCGGAACAGGCGATCCGAACGGCATCACGGCGATCGCTCGGCGAAGGACTGCTGCCAGGGTCTCTGGGGCTGATGGCTGAGGTGACGGGGGCGTTCGCACCGTTGTGCGCGTGGGCTACGCGGTGGCCGCCATCGAACTGCCGAGTGCGCAGGCCCGCGCCGCCCTCCGGCGGGTACGGAAGCGGTGCAGACCACCTTGGTCCTCCGCCGCAGAGTAAGCAGAGTAAGACGCGTGCCGCGCCGTGCACTCGTTCGTGTGAACAACTCCCGTTCGGCGATTGTCCGTGCGCACTGCCCGCATATGTTCAGCTCATGGTCACCTCATCCCATGAGGCGATGCACCGGATCTTCCAGGAGGACCCCGGTGTCTTCACTCGTACGTTCAAGGCGCTCGGCATCGACTTCGACGAGCCGCACACCACGTCCCTGCTACCTACCGACCTGACCGAGACCCGGCCGCTGGAGCGCCGGGTGGACACCCTGCTGCGGTTCGACACCGCCGGCTCGGGCGGGTTCCTGCTGGCCATCGAGGCGCAGGGCCGCAAGGACCCGGAGAAGTCCGCAAGCTGGATGTACTACGCCGCCCATCTGTACGCCAAGTACCGCATCCCGCCGGTGCTGCTGGTCGTCTGCCAGGACCAGCGCACCGCCACATGGGCGAGCACGCCCGTGCACGTCGGCCCGCCGCAGTGGACCTCGCTCTCTCTGCACCCACTCGTTCTCGGGCCGCACAACGTGCCCGTGGTCACCGACCCGGCCCAGGCCGCACGGGACGTGCCCCTCGCCACGCTCTCGGCCATCACACACGGCAACGAAGCGAACGCCACTGGCATACTGGAGGCGCTGGCCTCCGCTCTGAAGACCCTCGACGAAGACACCGCGAGCGTCTTCCGCGAACTGACCGAACTCGGCCTGGGCACCACCCCGGCAGCAGAAACCTGGAGGAAACTCGTGGCCATCCCCCTGGACTTCTTCCGCTCCGAAACCTCCCAACGCCTCCGCGACGAAGGACGCGTCGAAGGACGCGTCGAAGGACGCGTCGAGAACGAGGCGCGGCTTATCCTCGCGCTGCTGGATCAGCGCGGCATTCCGGTCACGGAGGAGGCTCGGAAGCGCGTCACGGGCTGCACCGACCTCGCCACGCTTGACGAGTGGTTTGCCCGGGCCGTCACCGCTGTCACCGTCAACGAGGTCTTCACCGACTAGAACGCCAACGTGTCTGCCGCGAGTCGCCGCACGGCTCGCGGCATGCCGTCCGCCGGGCGGTGTCGGAGAATATTCGATCAGGGATCCATGGGACTGGAGACCTAAGTATCCGTCGATCGCTGCCTACCTCGAAACCGTACATCGCACCGTGACTGAAGGTCCGGGTGATCTGATGGGTTCCACCAGGGTGCCCGGCATCGTGTGGGGCTGCCTGATCTGGGAGGACCCCGAGAGGCCCTGCATGATCGAAGCCATCGACCACTGGACGCCGCTCCACGCTTCTCGTCGGTGAGCAGGGGTACGCCTCATCGGGGGCGGTTGTGTGGTCATCTCCCGTGTCGGGGTGGGGATTTGCCTCTCTTGTAGTGTGGCTGGATGTCTATTCCGTTAGATGAGGGTGTCGAGCGGCTCGCTGTGGTGTGGCATGCGTTGACGGCTTGGCTTGCTGAGCATGCTCCTGTGTCGTATGCCTCTATCCTTCCGCCTGCGACGGAGGAGGAGATCGCCGATGTCGATTCTCAGTTGAGGCGGCATCTCGGGTTCGGTCTGCCTGCGGAGCTGGGTGCGTTGTGGCGGTTGTGTGGTGGTGCGGAGTATCGGTGCGTCGATGGCGACGAGGTGGGTGAGGTCCTCTCGGCAGAGTTCCTGCATGATGGAGTGATCCTCTCCCCGGCCCAGGCGCTGGAACCGAGGCTTCCCCTGTACGGAGGGGTCGATCCTTGGGGTGGTGCCGCGGCGCTTCCGTGGCTCACGCGGGACGATCCAGACGGGCCCTTACATGGTCAATTTGTCAGTGCCGACGGCGTCGGGACCTGGGCGTACCCTGACGATGTGTGGGAGTGGAGACCTAAGTATCCGTCGATCGCCGCGTATCTGGAAACCGTCCATCGCACGGTGACCGAAGGTCCGGGAGATCTAATGGGTTCCTATGTGCCCGGGATCGTGTGGGGCTGCCTGTTGTGGGAGGACCCTGCGAATCCGGGCCTGGACGATGCCTTCGAGCACTGGACGCCGCTCCACTGAAATAGAGGTCCGGGAGTGAATCGTACACTCATGGCATGACCGAATATCGAGAATCCGAACGATTGATCAACGCGTGGGGGAGCATTACCAACTGGCTGAAGGTGAATGCTCCGGTCTCGTACGTTTCGCTGCTTCCGCCCGCTCCGGAGCAGACCATCCAGGCTGCCGACGCCGACCTGAGGCAGTACCTGGACTTCGCGCTTCCTGCGGAGCTGGCCGACCTGTGGCGGCTGTGCGGCGGTGTGGAGCACCAGTACATCGAGGCAAACGAGGAAGAGGGCGAGGTCTGCTCAGGGGCGTTCTTACCAGATGGGACCCTGCTGGGCCCGGTGGATGCGCTCGGGCCGCGGCTGCCCATGATCGGCCGCAGTGATGTGTGGGGCTCCGCGGTGGTGCCGTGGCTGACCGGCGACGAAGTGGGCCTTGAGTGCGGGCACTACGTGGGTGCGGACGGCGTCGGTGCCTGGTCGCTGCCGGATAACCTGGCCTGCGACAGGCCCGGCTATCCGTCGATCGCCGCCTACCTCGAAGCCGTCCACCGCACGCTCACCGAGGGGCCGCCCGATGCCATGGGCCCGGATGTACCCGGTCTGGTCTGGGGCTGCCTGATCTGGGACGACCCCGAGGCACCCTTGCTGGACGACGCGCTGCCGCACTGGCACCCCGTCCACTGACCATGCCCCGCCCGGGGACCCGCCTGTCTGACGGGCCCCGGGCGGACGTGCAGCGGCTACGGCTTCTTCATCTCGCAGATGAGGTTCCCCGCACCGGTGTTGCAGCCCTTGAACCACAGGTTGCCCGGATCGACGGCGAACGCGTCGCCGTCGATGACCCGCATCTGTGGCAGGAACACGTTGCCGTACTTGTTCATTGCGCCCTGGTTGACGTACTTCGACATCGAGGAACGGCCACACTTCTCGCTGAATGTCGGCGCGTCGTAGCGGGTGTCATCCAGGAGGTGTTCACTGCCGTCGTCAACCTTCGCCGCGACTGTCTGGATGCACTCGCCGCCTCCAGCCTTGCCAGCCGGGTTCTTTCCGCCAGCGGAAGCGGGCAGGCCGACGGTCTCATACGTCGAGGCGAACGGCACCTCATCACAGTTCACCGTGTCCGGTCTCGGCAAGGGCCTTTGCGAGTCAAACTCAGGGTGCAGGAACGTCCTCGGATGAGGCACGAATCCCTTGGTCGGAACGTACCCGTCGGACCGGTTGCCGCCATGGTAGCCGCAGACTCGGTTACGGATCTTTTTCTTCGTCCATGTGGAGTTCACACGGCCATCTTTCGCGTCGGGCCGGTAGTGCAGCGGCTTGTCGATGGTTCCCAGACCCTTCACTCCGGACTTGTTCTGCACCATCCACAGGTGAGCCGCAGCGGCTGGGTAGAGGGCAGCATCCATCTGGTACTGGGGAACGTACTGCGTCAGCACACAACCCGGCACGCCGTAGGAAGCGACCTTGTCGCAGCGCACGTCGATGCCAGGCGAGCGGGCACTGCCGCTGTCCGTTTCCTTGTCCTTGCCCTCGACCGGGACGTATTCACTTTCAGCATTGAAGATGAACCAGACCGGAAGCTTCCTGGACAAGCCAGCATCGGAGGGCCCTACGCCATCGGTAGAGCCATCCCACTTGTGCGTGGCAGTACCGGTGGCCATGTGGGAGTCGACCGGTGTGCCGTTGCCGCCGCCCTTCCAGCTGAGGTCGTTGTAGAAGTCGAAGTTCCTCACATCCTTGCCATCAGTGGCACCTTCGCAGGCACCGCTGTGACACATCGAGTCGATGTGAGCGATGGCATTTCCGTCGCCGAACAGCACGGACCTGTCGTGTCCAGGGAAGTCGTTGTAGACCGGGTTCAACTGAATCCACGTTTTGATCGTCCCGTCGTGCCGGTCGGTCTTGACCTGGAAGGCGATCTCGAACTTGGCATGGCGTTTTTCGAGCTCGACGCCATCGAGGTAGTACGTCTTCGTGTAGTCCAGATCAAAGAAGACGCAGGCTTCGTTGCGGGTGATCAGCGACTTCTGAGCATCCCCGTACAGCGACGGCTGACACCAGGAGCCGGTGACGATCGGATCGGGGTAGGACGGGGCCCGTGTCTTCTCCTGCTTGGCCAGTTCCGTCGCGGCCTTGCGGGTTCCTTCCAGCGACCGCTCATCCTTCGGCGTGATGGTGACCGTCTCACCACCCTTGCTCACAGTGCGCGACAAACTGCCCTGCTTCCAGCTGACAATGCGCTGCGGCTCATTGACGTACGCCGCTACGTCGGAGCCCAAGTCCGGCTGCGGCAGCTTGATGTCGATCTTCTGTTTGCGGTTGTAGTCCCGGTTCCCGGCGGTGAAGCCGTAGTCCTTGATCGGGCCCACGTTGTCCGCCCGGTCGACCGTGCGGGTCTCCACCGCGTGGTTGCCGTCCGCCGCCGGAGTCAGCGCGTACGAAGCATCCGGAGCCACGGCCTTCGCCGTGCCGCTGGTGGTACGCACGGTGTTCCAGCCGTAGTCGGCCGCGTCGTCCTCGTACGGGTCGAGGCGGTACCGGACTTCGTTGGCGTCCGGGGCGCCCGTGGTGACGTCGAAGATGCCCTCGATACCGGCTCCGCCGCCGCCCCAGTTCTCCGGATAGGTAGCGGAGGTGATCTTCTCGGGCTCGCCGGGGGCGGTGGTGTCGACGGCGAACTCCCGCCACGGCGACCAGTTCAGGTTGTAGTGGGTCCCGTCGTAGCTGTTCGTGCGGAACTTGTACGTCTTGCCGTCGACCAGCTGTCCGGCCGGGACCTGCACGGAGGCCCAGGAGCCGGGGGTGATGAAGTCGGAGACGAGCAGGCCCTCCCCGGTGGGGGTGGTGATCGGCTTGTTCGTGGCCGCGTCGTACACCTGGAAGGTGCCGTTGACCTTGTCGCCGTCGGCGTCGGTGAACTTGTCCCGCAGGGTCGGGGTGGTGGTGTTGACGGCCCAGACACCGGCGTAGGACTTGAACGGGGCGCCTGCCTGCTGCGCGGTGCCGTCACCGGGCCGGAAGTTGTAGTTGACGGTCAGCTTCGGCTGGTTCCCTGTGGCGTTACGGGAGTTGACGCGCTTCCACTCCTTGGTGCTGTCGGTGGCGGCGCGGACGCCCATGTAGCCCTTGGTCGCCTTCTCGGAGGCCCACAGCTTGGCCAGTTCCGTGACGTCGGCCTTGATCCAGCCGTCAGGCTGGTTCGAGCAGGACGGGGAGCCGGTGGTCTGCGTGGACGAGCCGTGGATCTGCTGCCACGCGGGCTGCTTCGTCCACCGGGAGGAGGAGTCACTGGTGCCGGTGGCCCACACGTTCCACTTCTGCGCCGTGCAGTCGGTGTTCCCGCTGTGGAAGTTCCACATCTGGAGCGTCGCGGAGGACACGAGCGAGTCGGCGTAGGAGGAGGTGTTCCACCGCATCAGCGTGCGTGCGGTGCGCGGGGTGCCGTCCGGGTTCTTGGAGCCGGGGTTGCCCCAGTCCAGCTCCGTCTCGGAGCCCAGGTCGGTGGTCTCGCCCTGCTGCACGTAGGTGTCGAAGGAGTTTCCGAGGGTCGAGGTCGAGGGGTCCACGGTCACCGGGTACCGGGTGTCCGGGTCGGCGAGGAAGCCGGCGTCCGGGGTCAGCCGCAGGTCGATGTTCCCGCCGCCGTGGTCGATCACCTTCATGGCGACCCTGGCGCGGTTGTCGTGCTTCCCGCTGATCTTTCCGACCGAGGCGTCCCACATGATGGGCGCGGGCATGGTGGCCTTCTCCGCGCCGGTCTCGGCATCGGTGAACAGCACCGAGCCGTCCGCCTGCTCGGCGGCCTACAGACCCTTGGCCTTCAGCGGCAGTGTGTAGCTGTAGCCGTCGGCCTCCGGCCGTTCGCTCAGCTTCACGAACTGCTCGAACCCGGTCCGGGTGGCTTCCACGATCACGTCGGCGCCGGGCACGGCGTTCTGGTACGTCGCCTTCGTGCCGTCGAGTGAGGGCTTCGGGAGCCCGCCCTTCCACTGGAGTGTGACCTTCTCTTCCCCCGAACCGAGGGTGACCAGATCGCGTCCGGCGGCATTCTCGGCGGCCTTCAGGGACTTGGCGGGGGTGCCGCCGCCTCCGGCGAGCTTGAGACCCGTCGGGTGCGTCTTGGCCCGCACCGTGCCGTCCGCGGACTTGGCGAGCGTGGCATCGACCTTCACCCACTTACCGTCGCGTTCGACGCGCTCCGGGCCGGCCGTGACCTCGGAGGTCAACGAGCCGTCAGGGTTGGCGTAGGTGAGGTTGGTGGGCGTCGTCTCGTCCGGGACGAGAACCTTCTCGCCGGAATTCTTCGCCTTGGCGAGCGCCCAGGGTATGCCGCCCTGTGAATGCTGGTGGCCCAGGCCAGGTCGGACTCGGCGATCTCCTCGGCGGACGGCTGTACGGCCTTGGTCTCGTTGGCCGGGGTGCGCGTACTGTCCGCAGCTCTGGCGCCGCCCGTGGCGGTCAGGGTGAACGGTGCTGAGGTGAGCAGCACGGTGCCGAAGGCTAATCGGGACAGCAGGCGTCTTCTTCTGGAAGATCCAGACATGCTCGACGATCCTCTCCACCCCACCGCGATTCCCGGCAGGGCTGGTTGCTCGTCTGTAACCACCTCCTTCCTAAGCGTTACGGAGATCGACCGGCAATGACACTAAATGGTCCATACCTCTCTCATGCAAGGGAGGGGGTGTGACGATCGGCATTGTTTGGGGTGCCCAGTCACGGGGATTTCGCCGCGCCGATCACGATCTCGTCCTGGGCGTGGAAGGCGTACTCCCACGCCCAGTGGTCGTCGGTCACCGGGCCGCCCCGTCGGCGGTGCGGATGCCCGCTTCCACGGCGGCGGCGTTGCGGATGCGGCTGATCTCGGCGGCGACGTCGCGCGCCTGGGTCGGCTCGGTGACCTCTGACGCGCGAAGCTCCAGTACACGTAGTCGATCGGCCACCTCCGGGTGCCGGGCAATGGCCACCTCCACAGCCCACATCTCGGTGAAGGTGCGCAAGGGAGCGGTGGACACCTCGGCGCGCGCACGGGGCGTGCTTGCCGCCCTGTCGCGGTCGAAGTCGGCGAGCAGGTGCGGGGCGACCTGGGCGAGGACGGCGCGGACTGCCCCTGGCCGGGCGGGCGATTGCTTTACGGCTCTGCCGTCGCGTGGAGGTCGCACCAGACCGTCTTGCCGGTGGCGTGGTGGTGCACGCCCCACTTGTCGGTGAGCAGTTCGACGAGGGCCAGGCCACGGCCGCTCTCGGCGAATTCGTCCGCCGTGCGGGCGGTGGGGGTGACGGGGGAGTGGTCGTGGACCTCGATGTGGACGCCCTGGGGGGTGTGCAGCAAGGTCACCTCGCACCAGCGGTCGAAGGTGTGCCGGTACACGTTCGTCGTCAGCTCGGACAGCACCAGCTCCACGACGTCCGCGATGTCGTCCAGCCCCCACAGCCGTACGTGGGCGCGGGCGATGCGGCGCAGGTGGCGGGGGGAGTGGTCGCCCAGGGTCAGGGCGAGCCGGTACTGGCGGGGCGGGTGGGGGAGCAGCCCCTCGGTCATCGCTTTCATGAGACAAGCCTGTAACGGGCCGAATACCCTGGGCTATGGCGGGAAAGCAACCACGGGCGGTGTGACGCCCGTTACATCAGGAGATCGCCGTGGCCAACATCAAGCGACTCGACCCCGGGGCCTCGCCCCTCCACTACTTCGGTGCCGAACTGCGGCGCCTGCGAGAAGCGGCGACTCTGACGTGCGACCAGCTCGGCGGCATCGTCTACCTCACCGGCTCGATGATCGCTCAGGTCGAGACGGCGGCGAAGGTCCCCAAGGAGGAGCACGTCCCCCGGCTGGACGCGGCGCTGGGGGCGGACGGCGCGCTGATCCGGGCATGGGAGCTGGCCAAACGGAGCCGACTGCCCGCGTGGTACCAGAAGGCCGCGCATCTGGAACGTACGGCGCGGGAGATCCGCGTCTTCCAGGCGCAGTTGGTGCACGGCCTGCTCCAGACGGAGGCGTACGCACGGGCGGTACTCGGCGTCATGCGTCCGGCGGACGCCGAGCTTGAGGTGAACGTCGAGGCGAGGCTGGACCGGCAGCGCATTCTGCGCCAGGACGAACCGCCGGTGCTGTGGGTGGTGTTGTCCGAGGCCGTGCTTTACCAGGAGGTCGGCGGCAAGGAGGTGATGCGGGAGCAACTGGCGCACCTGTTGAGTTATGACCAGGTACCGGACGTGCAGATCCAGGTGCTGCCTTTCACCTCCGGCGCACACACGGGGCTTACGGGCTCCTTCAACATCTACTCCTTCGAAGACCAGGCGACGGTGGCCTACACGGAGGGCCACTATGAGGCTTGGGTGACGGCCTATCCGAAGGACGTCAGGGACCGAGCGCTCCGTTACGATTTGCTGCGTGCCACCGCACTGTCCCCGGCGGAGTCGGCCGAGTTGATCGCCCGTGTCATGAAGGAGCGCTATGCGCACTCTCCCGAACCAGACCCTGACCCAGTGGCGTAAGTCCAGCTACAGCGCTGACACCGGCGGCGACTGCGTTGAGTGCGCCACGTTCGGTGCCGCCGCCTGGCGTAAGTCCAGCTACAGCGGTGACACCGGTGGGGAGTGTGTCGAGGTCGCCGCGCTCTCCGCCGCTGTCGCCGTCCGGGACTCGAAGGTCCCGGACGGTCCCCACTTCACCGTCTCCGCGCCCGCGTTCCGCGCTTTCCTCGACTTCGCCGGAGCCCGCTCCGTCTGACGGCGGCGACCGCGGCTACCCGAACGCGGGCATGATCTCGTCGTGGATCAGGCGCAGTTGGGTGTCCACGTCGGCCACGCCCGCCAGGTCGCGGCCGGTGAACGACCGGACCAGGCTGCGGTCGGTGAGGGCGCAGATCATGTGGTTGACCCCGGCGGGCGCGATCGCCCGCCGGATCTTCTCCGCGCACTCCTCCGGCGTCCCCGCGACGGACAGCTTCTCGGTGATCTCCGGCGTGGTCAGCTCGATGCCCCGGGCGAGGTCGCCGGCGCCGATCGCCTCGATGACCGGGGCCAGTTCGTCCGGGTGCACGCCGTTGCGGCGCAGCTGCTCCTCGGGCATCGAGGAGGCGTAGATGCCCACCATGCTGCGCGCCGCCTCCTTCGCCTTCGCGCCGTCGGGGCCGGTGGCGAAGACGACCCAGGCGCCGATGTCCAGGGTGCGCCAGTCCTTGCCCGCCCGCTCGGCACCGACCCGGATGTGCCGTACGGCGTACTCGTACGCCTCGCGGGTGTAGCTCAGCGCGTGGTGGCAGCCGTCCGACAACTCGCCCGCCGCCTCGAAGGACTTGGGTCCGCGCATCGCGCCGAGCTTGAGCGGCAGCCGCTCCTGTACGGGCCGGGCGAAGGTGAACAGGCCGTCGTACTCGAAGAATTCGCCCTTGTGGGTGATCGTGCCCTCGTCCAGCAGCGTACGGATGACCTGGAGCCCTTCCTTGACCCGGGAAAGGGGGCGCCCGCGTCGCCAGTCCATGCCGTACTGGGCCAGCAGCCCGAAGTTGCCGCTGGAGAGCACGCCTTCGGCCCGTCCGCCGGACAGTTCGTCCAGGGTGGCCAGGGACTGGGCGATCAGTGTCGGCTCCCGCAGCACGACCGAGGAGACGCTCGGGCCCAGCCGGATACGCCGGGTCTGTCCGGCTGCGGCGGCGAACAGCAGCCACAGGTCCTTGTGCCAGGTCTCGTCGGCGGCGTAGCAGGCGTGGAAGCCCAGTTCGTCGGCGAGCCGGATGGAGGCCAGGGACTCCTGGAGCGGGTAGTCGGGCAGCATGGCGTAGCTGAACTTCACGGGTACCACCTTCTGGTCGGGTCAGTGGCCGTGCGTGGTGCGGCGTGCACGCGGGGTGGGCCGCCGCTCAACTATCCAGCGCCGGAGCCGAGGAGGTAAGAGGGCCCGACCCTCCCGTCACGGCGTGCTGTTGCACACGGACACGACGATCGTGCCTCCGCCCGCGTCGTTGCGTGCCTTGTTCTCGGCCTCCGCGCGGGTCGCGCCGTAGGCGCCCCAGTAGTGGTCTTCCACGGCGTTGTGCGCCAGCGCGCCGCAGTTGTCGAAGGAGGCGACGATGGTGCAGTCGGGGCCCGAGCACTGGCTCATCGCCGCCTCTTCGGCGGCGTCGCGGGTGCTGTAGTCCCAGGCACGGCCGTAGCTTCCGTCGTCCGCCACGGCGATGGCTCCGTAGTGGAATGTCTCGGGTTCGCTGGTGGTCGGTTCGGGGTCCGGGGCCTGGGTCGCCGGGTCGGGGCGTTCCTCGGCCTCCGTGGTGTCCTCGGTCTCCGCTGGCTCCTCGTCCGCGGGCTCCTCGTCCTCCGTCTCCTCACTGCCGTACGTCGGGTCGGGGTCGGGGGTGAAGTCGTCCGCGGACGTCGGCGCTTCGCTGGTCGCGGCCGTCGGCGTCGAGTCGCTCGGGGCCGAGCCGACGGAGGAGTCGTCCTGGGACAGGACTGAGGCGAGCGCCACGGCGCCGATCACGAGGGCCACCGTGGCGATGACGGCCGCCGCCTTGTGGGCCATGCCGCGGGTGCCCGGTGCGGTGCCCGGCCGCGCGCCACCCGGCTGTGCGCCGTTCTGCGGTTGTGCGCCACCCGGCCATGCACCGCCCGGCCGTGCGCCGGGGCCCGCGGAGCCGTCCGTGCTGTGCCGGGTCGCCCCAGGCCCGCCCGAGGCCCAGTCGCGGGTGACCGTTTCGGCCTCCGACTGGTCGGCCGCGCGCTGAAGCCTGCGGCCCTCCTCGGCGTGCCTCGCCACGAGAGCGGTCCAGCCCGGCGGCAGGGCACGGGGGCCGTCCGTCCCGAAGCGCCGGATGAGCTGGTCGGCCGTCGGGCGGGCGCCGGGGTCCCTCTGGAGGCAGTCGCGGATGAGGGGGGTGAGTCCCGCGGGCAGGCCGTCCAGCCGGGTCGCGGCCTGGCGTACGTGGTTGAGCTGCTGAAGGGGTTCCTGGGTCTCCGGGTACGGCAGCTTTCCGCGGCCCAGATAGGCGAGGGTGATGCCCAGCGCGTAGATGTCCGAGGCGGAGGTGCTGGGCTCCCCGGCCGCCTGCTCGGGAGCGGCGAACGCGACGGTGCCGAAGGTCAGTGTGGTGCTGGTGAGGTCGGCGGCGTGCGAGATGCCGAAGTCGATGACCTTCGGGCCCTCGGCGGTCAGCAGGATGTTGAGCGGCTTCACGTCCCGATGCACGATCCCCATCCCGTGCAGCTCCCGCAGCGCCCGTACGACACCGCCGCCGATCCAGCGCAGCGCGTGTTCGTCGGTGAGTGCTCCGCCCTGTGTGACGAGCGCCTCCAGGGACGGTGCCGGAACGTACTCCATGGCCATCCAGGGGCGTTCGGCCTCGGTGTCGGCGTCGAGTATCCGAGCGGTGTACGTGCTGGTGACGCGGCGCGCGAGCGTCGTCTCGCGAGCGAACCGCTTCCGGGCCTCGACGCTGACGCCACCTGGGGCGAGGAGGGTCTTGAGCGCGGCCACCCGACGCGTGGCCGGGTCCCGTCCCAGGTAGACCATCCCCATCCCGCCGCTGCCCAGCTGACCGAGGAGTCTGTACGGCCCGAGACTGCGCAGCTCGCCCCTCAACGTGTGAAAGCCCGTCTCGAACTGTTCCGACACCGAGTCGCCTCCTCAGCCGCATCGCCCGCCTCCGACGTGCTGTGTGGGGGGCGGACTCATCCTGATCATGGATACTGCCATGACATGTCGCAGCCAAGTAGCTCTGTGCGGAACGGAGTTGACCGGACGACAGCGGTTGCTCAGGAATGCCTCGGCGGCCGGGCCCCTCCCACGGGGCACGGCAGCAGCACACGGCCGGACGCGGCAGGTGCCGTCTTCACTCCGGAAGAGCGGCCGCCCGCGCCGCGGGCGTACGCGGGGGAGTGCTGACGCTCCCGGCGGCGTACCGGCGGCGCTGCTCGTCCAGCACGCCCTTGGCCAGCCGCATGAAGCGCTCGGAGAGGGGATGCGTGCCCTGGAGGGGGCGTACGAGCCGCAGCGGCACGGGAGCCACCCCGGTCAGGGGCACGAAGGTGAGAGCGGGGTGCGGCCTGCGGCGGCGCAGGAGTTCGGGGCCGACGCCGACGCCCTTCCCCGCCGCGATCAGCTCCAGCCACTCGTCGAAGTTGCCGCAGTTGACGATGTGCTCCGGCCGCCGCTCGGCGGGCCAGCACTCGCCGCGCACCGTACCGCTGACGGTGTTCGCCACGATCGGGTGCCCGGCCAGCTCGGCCCACTCCAGGCTGGCCCGTCGGGCCAGTTCCGAGGTGCGCAGCACCGCCGCGACCTGCGGTTCGCTGCCCAGCTCCACCGCACGCAACCCTCTGGGCACCTCCTTGACGCGCAGCAGGGCCACGTCCACGGCACCCTCGGTGACCCCGGCGTGCAGTGCGTCCCGGCGGGCCAGCTCGACGCCTACGCCGGTGTCGCGCTCGAAGCGGGCCATCGCCCGGTGCAGCCAGCCGCCGGGCAGCAGCCAGGTGAAGCCCAGCCGGAGCGGGGCGTTCTCGGGTGCGGGGGCGAGGGCGGCCTCCAGCCGGGGCAGCACCACCAACAGCTCGTCACGCAGCCGCATCCCCTCGGGGCTGAGGCCGACCCGGCGGGTGGTGCGGTCCAGCAGCCGCACCCGGGTCTCCTCCTCCAGCCGGCGGATGGTGCGGGACAGCGAGGGCTGGGTGGTGCCGAGTTCGGCGGCGGCCTGGGTGAAGTTGAGCGTCTGCGCGAGAGTGAGGAAGGCGCGCAGCTGGCGTATGCCGATGTTCCCGTCGCCGAGCATCTGGTCGTCCGCCCCTCCTGAGCCGGTGCACGGCCGAGCCGGAGTGGTGCCGCCGTCCTGCCAGCCTACGACTGTCCCGCCCTCCCCGGCGGATCGGTGCACGGCGACGGAGGCGGCGCCGCAGCGTGGCGCCGCAGCCGCCGTCGTACGCCCGCCCGGGGTCGCGGGACGGCCCTCAGGCCCTGTCCGCGCCGGGTACGGGCGTGCTCCTCGGCGCGGTGCCGCGCCGGCCGGCCGTACGTACCCAGGTGAGCTGGACGAGCAGGCCCAGCAGCGCGAAACCGGCCGCCCACAGGGGCAGCACCGAGGCGTCCCAGCCCAGGCTGAAGGCGAGCCCGCCGAGCCCCGAGCCGACGGCGCTGCCCAGATACAGCGCGGACTCGTTGAGCGCCACGGCCACCGGACCACCGTGTTCCCCGCGGGCGGCGATCAGGTCGTGCTGCTGCGGCACCTGGAGTGCCCAGCCGACCGCGCCCCACACCGCCAGCGGGACGAGCGCGAGCAGCGGGGTGAGGCCGCCGGCGAACCGGAAGGCGAGGAGGGCGCAGGCCAGCAGGGCCATGATGCCCAGGACCAGAGCGTACGGGCGCCGGGTGCGGTCCAGGACGCGGCCGATGAGCAGACTGCCGACGACGCCGCCCACGCCCCAGGCCCACAGATAGAGGGTGATGCTCTCCACGCCGCCCATGGCAGGGGACTCCATGACGGGGGCGAGATAGGTGTAGAGCCCGAGGCTGCCGACGGCGGCGAGGAAGGAGACGGTCACCACCGACATCACTCGCTGGTCGGCCAGGACGGACACCCGCCGGCGCAGCGAGGGGGCGGTGGCGGCCGTGAAGCGCGGCAGCCGCAGGGCCAGGCCCGCGCACGCGGTGGCGCCCAGCGCGGCCACCAGCCAGAGCGTCGCGCGCCAGCCGGCCTGCTGGGCGATCAGGACGCCCAGCGGCACGCCGAGTACGGTGCCGCTGCTCATGCCGCCCATGATCAGTGCGAGTGCCCGGCCCTGGCGCTCCCGGCTCACCAGCGTCGCGACGGCGGAGACCGCGAGGGCGAGGTAGACCCCGGCGCCCACGCCCGCCACGGCACGGGTGACCAGCAGGACGGCGAGTGAGGGCGCCAGGGCGCTTCCCACGTTGGCGAGAGCGAAGACGGCCAGCGAGGCGAGCAGCCCGAGGCGCTGCCGCGAGGCGGACAGCAGTGCCGCGACCACGGGTGAGGCGAGTGCGTAGGCGAGGGTGAACGCGGTCACCATCTGCCCGGTGGCGGAGACCGAGGAGCCGAAGTCGTCGGCGACGACCGGCAGCAGGCCGGCGGTGACGTACGCGTCGAGGCCGAGCGCGAACGCGCCGACCGCGAGCAGGGAGACCAGGGGCACGGCGTTTCCTTGAGCGAAGGGAAGAGGCAGTGTGGCGCCACTTCCCGGATGCTAGGCAGGGCCGCGTCCCGCGCGGAAATGCCGCAGGAGCGCCACCTATGCGTCTCGCGCATGAATGGTGCCCGGCCGCCGCGCCCCTTCCGCGCGTACGCGGCGTCCCCGAGGGGCACTCGGGTCTGCCGACCGTGCGCACCTTCGGTATACCTGTGCGCAGGGACTCCACGGGGACACGGGACGGGCGGAGGGTACGGGCATGGCGGGTGGCTGGCTGTCACCGGAGGGCGTGACAGAGGTGACCCGGGTGCTCGACCTGGCGGGCGTCTTCGCCAACGGTCTGCTGGGCGGGGTGCTGGTGCGCGGCCGGGGCATGGACCTCTTCGGCTTCGTGATCATCGGCATCGTCTCCGGCCTCGGCGGCGGCATCATCCGCGACGTGCTGCTCCAGCACGGCACCCCGGTGGCCCTGACGGACTACGCGTACCTGCCGACCGCCGTCGGCGGAGCCCTGCTCGCGTTCGCGATCGATCTGCGCCGCCACACCTCCAGCCGTACGTTCAACCTGCTGGACGCGGCCGTACTCAGCTTCTGGGCGGTCGCCGGGGCGCAGAAGACGCTCGACGCCGGACTGGGCTGGCTGCCCGCCGTGCTGCTGGGCATGACCACGGCCGTGGGCGGTGGCGCCGTACGGGATCTGCTGATCGGGGTCCGGCCCGGCATCTTCGGTGGCACACCGCTCTACGGGACGGTCGCGCTGCTGGTCAGCGGCATCATGGTGATCTGCGCGCAGGCGGGGTCGCCCACCCTCGGGATCTTGATCGGCATCACCGTCGGCACGGTGCTGCGGCTGACGGCCCTGCACCGGGAGTGGATTCTGCCCGGACACCGCGACTGGCAGCCCCGCTCGGTGTACGACCGCGTGCGCCGCCGCCCCCGGCCCGGCTCCGGCCCTGACCTTGACCCCGGTCGCGGCCCTGACTCCGGCCCGGACGGCTGATCAGCGCGGCTGGCCCGGGGCGGTGCGGCACCTGGAGCCGACACGCCAACCCGGCGGCCACACGCGGTCATCGAGCGCCCGGTCGATCACCGCCGCGCGGGCCTTGCACGCCGGGTAAGGCGGTCGACGGTCAGACGACGGCTGGCTGAACCGTCAACGTTCCTTCGGCGGTGTCCATCGTGGCCTGGGTGCCGAGTGGGATGGCCGGAGGATGCAGGCCGTGTCCGGCAGGGAGTCCACCGAGGACGGGAACACCCAGGCGCGTCAGCCGGTCGCGCAGGACGTCGGCGATGCCCCACCCTCCCAGGGTCGGATCACCGGCGTCCTGGTCGAAGCCGAGGAACTGGCCGAGTGCGACACCGCACAGCCCCTCCAGGGCCCCCGTGCGCAGCAGCTGGGTCAGTGCTCGGTCGACCTCTCCCAGTCCTGTGCCTCTGTGGTGTTCGAGAAAGAGGATCGCCCCCTTGAGGCGCGGCAGACCGGCTCCGGCTTCGGTGCGGATCGCGTCAAGGTTGCCGCCGACCAAGACACCGGTCGCGGTGCCCTCGACGGTGACCGCCGCGCCGGCTTGGCCGGTGTCCCGGCGGATGATCACAGGGTCGGTGGTCATCAGCGCGCGGCGAAGGGCTTCGGCTGACGCCTGCCCGGACGGTTCGTCGCTCCGGACGGCGAACGGACCATGCAGCGAGGCCAGACCGCATCGCGCCCACAGGGCGAGGTGGAGGTGGGTGATGTCGCTGAAGCCGACCAGGGGTTTCGGGTCGCGCCGCAGGGCGTCGATGTCCAGGTCGTCAACGATGCGGTACGCGCCTTTGCCGCCCCGGGTGGCCATGACCGCGCGGACTCCAGGGTCACCGAACGCGGAGTTCAGGTCGAAGACGCGATCCTCGTCCCGGCCCGCCATATACCCCCATTGGTCGAAGACGTGCTCGCCCAATTCGACCCGCAGCCCCCATGACGTGAGGAGTTCGACGCCACGGGCGACTCCCTCGCGGCCGGGTGGACTGGCCGGAGAGACGATCCGCACTCGATCCCCGGGCCGTAACCGCGGCGATCGCACGGTCTGACGACTGTCGCAGGTGTCCATGCCGGGATCTTCCATTACCCGCCGGGCCGAAGGTGAGCCGTCTGCGCCAATCACTCACCGTCAAGGCAGCCAGGCTGCTGAGTCAGCGCGTACGCGACACCTGAACATGCGAGCCCACCAGCCTCGACCCCCGATACCGGTTGTCAGCGTCGTCGTCCGGCGGATACGGTCCCCGGGTGGGTATCGCAGTCACCAAGTAACTCCGGAGTGCCGTCCGCCGCGCGAGGTCTCTCGCGGCGCAGCCGGCACGGAAGTCTCCGTCACTTCCCCCGGTCTCCGTCCGTGCGACGGAGGCCCGATCTGGAGTACCCACTTTCTTGAACACCTTCCCCCCGGACAACTCTGCTCCGGAGAACTCCGCGCCGGTCGGCCCCGCCCCGGACCCGAGGCCGAGCGCCCGCCCCGATGAGCCCCCGCGCCGCCGTGGCGTGGTCCTCGTCCTGCTGTCCGTCCTCCAGTTCCTCATCGTCATCGACGTCACCGCCGTCAACGTCGCGCTGCCCGCCATCGGCGCCCGGTTCGACGCCTCACCCACCGAGCTGTCCTGGGTCGTCACCGGCTACACCCTCGTCGGCGGCGGGCTGCTGCTCCTCGGCGGCCGGATCAGCGACCTGCTGGGGCGGCGCCGGATGTTCCTGGTCGGCACCGCCCTGTTCGCCCTCGCCTCCCTCGCGGCCGGACTGGCACCCAGCCTGGAGGTGCTGGTCCTCGCGCGCTTCGGGCAGGGCATGGGCGAGGCGCTGGCCTCACCCGCCGCCATGTCGCTGATCGCGCTGCTCTACCCCGAGCCCGCCGAGCGCGCCAAGGCGCTCGGGGTGTGGGGCGCGGTCTCGGCCAGCGGCCTGGCGGTGGGCGTCCTGCTGTCCGGCGTGCTGACCGAGTACCTGCACTGGCGGTGGATCTTCGGCCTCAACGTGCCGCTCGCCCTGGTCGTCCTGCTGGTGACCCCGCTGCTGGTGCGGCCCGAGGGGCCGATGTCGGGCGCGTGGCGGCGGTTGGACCTGCCGGGGGCCGGTCTGCTCACGCTCGGCCCGCTCGCCCTGGTCTTCGGCATCCTGCGCACGGCGGACCACGGCTGGACGGACGCCACCGTGGCCGGGCCGATCGCGGTCGGGCTGCTCGCCCTCGGTACGTTCGTCCTGCTGGAGTCCCGTACGGCCGAGCCGCTCGTGCCGCTCGGCTTCTTCGCGCACCGCACCCGGCTGCTGGCCAACGCCGCGACCATCCTGCTGAGCGCCGGGCTCTCCACCACGTTCTTCCTGGCCACGCTCTACATGCAGGAGATCCTCGGGCTGAGCCCGATGGAGGCGGGCCTGGCGTACCTGCCGTTCTCCGCCGTGATCATCCTCTCCGTCACCCAGGTGGCGCGGCTGATCGCGGTGTTCGGCATGAAGTACACGGCCATCCTCGGGCTGCTGTGCACCGCGCTGGGCCTCGGCTGGCTGGCCCTGCTGCCGGTGGAGGGCTCCCTCTGGACGGACGTCCTGCCGGGCATGCTCCTGGTCGGGGTCGGCATGGGCGTCGGGCTGGTCGCCCTCCAGAACGCGGCGCTCTTCGAGGTCACCGAGGAGGACGCGGGCGTCGCGGCCGGAGTGCAGCGCTCGGTGGACCAGCTGGGCGGCTCACTGGGGCTGGCCGTGCTGGTGGGCGCCGCGATGGCCGTCGAGCACGCGGACGCCGAGGTCGGCGCGCGGGTCGAGGGCTTCCGGACGGCGTTCCGCTACGCGACGGCCGGGGTCCTGGTGGCCGCCGCCGGACTGTGGTGGGCGGCGCGCGACGACCGGCCCGGCCGGGAGGCGCGCCGCAAGGGCGCCGCCGAGGGCTGACGGGCGGCGGCCCGGCTCGCGGGGGCGCGGCTCGCGCACCGTCACAGGACGCCGTGCGCGAGCCGGGCCAGCGCCGCGCTGATCTGGGCGGGTGTGAGGCCCAGCGCCGTGCGCTGGTGCCGGTACACCTCCGGTGCGAGCGGGGCGAGCAGCACCTCCACCATGGCGTCGGGCTCGGGCTCGGGTGCGTGCTCTTGCTGCTCTTGCTGCTCCTGCTGCGCCGCGACGAGCAGGCTGCGGACGTGCGCGCGCCAGAACCCGTACGCGCCGGTGGTGAAGCGGGAGCGCCCGGTCTCGGCGCCCAGCACCAGCTCGCCGTGCAGCTCCAGGAGGTCGACCATCGCCGCGTAGAAGGCCGCCAGCCGCGTCGCCGGGGTGGCGCCCGGCCCCAGCGGCGGGGAGCCGCGCAGCAGGCGTTCCTGGAGTTCCCGTTCGTGCTCGTCCAGCAGGGCGACGGCGATCGAGGACTTGTCCCGGTAGCGCCGGTAGAGCGTGCCCTTGCCGATGCCCGCCGCGCGGGCGATGTCCTCCATGGTCACCTCGCGCGGGTCGCGGGCGGCGAACAGCTCGCGGGCGGCGGCCAGCACCAGCGCGCGGTTCCGGGCGGCGTCGGCGCGCTCGGGCGGCCGGGTACCGCCGCCGTGCGTGTCCTGGGGGCCGTGTGTGCCGTGCTGACCGAGCAGGTCTCGTCCGTGGGTCATGGGAGCAGCCTAGCGCAGGAAGTGGACGATGCGTCCGCTTGGTGTTAGGGTCCGGGTCATCGAAGCGGACGTACCGTCCACTTCTCTGATGCGATGAGGAACACCCCATGACGCACCTGCTCCATCTCGACGCCAGCGCCCGTACCCGCTCCTTCTCCCGCCGGGTGAGCGGCGCCTTCGCACAGGCGTGGGAGGCGGCGGGCGGCAGCCGTACGTACCGCGATCTCGCCGCCGCCCCGATACCGCACCTCGGCGAGGCGTGGACGGAGATCTGCGACCACCTCCTCGCGCACGGCATCACCGACATCGACCGGTACACCGAGGCGGTGACGACACCGGCACGGGCAGCCGCCTGGGAGGTCGTCGAGCCGCTGCTCGCCGAACTCCTCGCGGCGGACGTGATCCTGATCGGCACCCCGATGTACAACTACTCGGTGCCCGCCGCGCTCAAGGCGTGGATCGACCAGATCACCTTCCCGCGGATGTCGCTGGCGGGCCGCCGGGTGGTCGTCGCCTCGGCGCGCGGCGGTTCGTACGTGCCCGGGGCGCCCAAGGCCGCCTACGACTACCAGGAGCGCTATCTGCGGGACTTCCTCGCCGGTCATCTCGCCCTCCTTGACGTGGAGTTCCTGCACGCGGAGCTGGCGAACTCGGTGGTGGACCCGGTGCTGGCCGGGCGGCGCGAGGCGCACGAGGCGTCCCTGTCGGCCGCGCTGGAGGCGGCGGCCAGGCTGGGCCGGGAGCGCGTGTCGCACACGATGGGAGCGGCGTCGTGAGCTGGGTCCTGCTGGTGCTCTCGGGCCTGGTGGAGGCCGCCTGGTCGCAGAGCATCAAGCCGACGCGGAACTTCACCCGGCCGCTGCCCACCCTGCTGTGCTTCGCCCTCGCGGCCGAAACGGTCTACCTGCTGACCCTGGCCATGCGCACGGTGCCCGCCGGTACGGCGTACGTCGTCTTCATGGGCATCGGCGCCGCCGGCGCGATCGCCCTGGGGGCGCTCGCGCACCACGAGCCGTTGGGCGCCGGCCGGCTGGCCGCGCTCGCCTTGATCGTCGGGGGAGTGGCACTGGCCCACGCGACGGGCGACGCGTGACGGGGCCGGGTGCCCGGAGCGCCGAACGGCCCGGCACAGCGGGTGACCGCTGCGGCCGGGCCGTGGTGTCGTGCGATGTCGGGCGGTGCGGTGTGGTGCAGTGTGGTGCGCCGCGTCGAGCCGCCGTCAGGCGGTGACCGCGTCCTCCGAGTCGGCGGGCGCGTCCAGTGCCGGGACGACGTCCCCGGCCATGGCCTCCAGCTCCGCGTCCTCCGCCGTACCCGCCAGCTCGCGCTGGCCGGGGATCTCCGACGCCAGCCGGGTCGCCGCCCGCAGGTTGCGCGCGTCAGCCGTCGCGCACAGCTCCAGCGCGGCACGGTTGAAGCGGACGAGCGAGGGCGGGTCCGCCGGACCCAGCAGGTGCACCTTCAGCTCGGCGCGGGCGGCGGCCAGCGTGTCCTTGGCCGGGTCGCGCACGCTCGCCAGCAGCGCCGGGACCTCCGCCGCCTCCGGCGAGAGGATCGTGGCCGCCCGTACGGTCGGGAAGCCCGACTTGAAGTCCGCCTCCGCCAGGCCGCTGGTGTTCGCGACCGCGTAGGGCTTCTCGCTGCTGAGATAGTCCGAGACGACGCTGGAGACGTCGCTGATGAGCAGGTCCGCTTGGTTGAAGCAGGTGTAGATGGCGGGCCGGGAGCCGGTGACCACCTGGTGCTGCCAGCGCGGGACCGACGCCCAGTACGCCTCTTCCCAGGCCCTGCGGGCCGCCTCCACGGCTGCCGCGCGCTCGCTGTCGGGACAGGACTGGAGCAGCATCCGCTCCGTCTCGTCCCCGCTGCGCCGGAAGGACGTGCGGGTCAGCTCGTCCAGCTCGGCGGCGCACTGTGCCAGCGCGGCGACGGCCTCGGGGTCCGGCTCGGGGCCGGTGCGCTCCGCGTTCGCCTCCGCGATCATCGCGCGGATGCGCTGGTCGGCGATGCCCGCACGGGGGTCGACGGAGCCGGTCATCGGATGCGGCTTGTAGAGCAGCCGGACCGCCGGGTCGGCGAGCAGCTCGCGGACGATGTTCTCCCCGGCCAGGATGACCGAGGTGTTGCCCGGGTCGTTGGTCCAGCCCTCCCAGGTGGGGGCGTAGAGCACGGTGGTGAAGTCGTCCGCCGCAGGCGGACCGGCGTACGGCCGGATCGGTGCCAGCTGCGGGCGGCCGACCTCGACCACGTCCTTGTCGTCCACGCCGATGTCGGCGAGCTGGTAGCGCTCGCGCGCGGCGGGACCGGCGACCCACACCTCGTCGTACGCCTTGGCGTAGGGGTTGCAGGAGGAGAGCTTGTCGCTCTCGCCGTGGTTGGTGAAGGCGTGCTTGATGGTGGGAATGCGCAGCACCTGGGAGGTCTTGCCGGAGTTCGCCGGGTGCAGCAGCACTTTCAGCGTCGACTGTTCCAGGTGCATCAGGTGCGCGACCTTCGGGATGCAGATGATCGGCACGTCGGTCGCGTCGATCTTCTGCACCATGAAACGCTCGCGCAGCACGATCAGCGGGCGGCCGTCGAGCGCGGTGAGCGTGCTCAGCCACATGTTCGCCTGGTAGGCGGAGGACGCGCCGCCGGAGAAGTACATGCCCACCGTCGGCCGGTAGTCCGCCAGCCAGCTGTCCAGCCAGGCCAGCACCTGCTCGTCGCCCGCGGTGCGCTTCTTCGGCAGCAGCCAGCCCGCCAGGTGGGCCGCGCTGCCCAGCGACAGCAGCAGCGTGACCGAGAGCCCGGCCAGGGCCCAGCCCCGCTCGGAGGTCATCGCCGTCACCAGCATGCCCAGCGTCGACGGGATCATGAAGCGCAGCAGCCGGCGGCTGGGCTGGCGCAGCAGCAGCCGCGGCGGGGCGGCCGTCAGGCCGAGTCCGGAGGCGTCGATGTTGCGGGTGACGATGGGGAGCGTACGGCTGCGGCGCACGAGCACCGCGATGGCCTGGCAGAAGAAGTGCGCCGCGTAGCAGCCGAGGAGCAGCGGGACGACGCCCATCTCCTCCACCCGCTCCACGTCCGGCAGCCGCACCAGGCCGACTACGATGATCATGTCGCGGAGCAGTTGTCGGGTGACGACGTCGAAGCGCACTCTGCCCAGCAGGGCGAGCAGGCCGGGCTGCTTGTGCTGGAGATAGAGGTCGAGTGCGAGTCCGGCGACCGAGGCGGTCACGAATACCGGCACGTTCGGCAGTAGAGCGCCCGCGAGCTGGAGGGAGTACAGCACCAGCAGTGCGAGCAGCGCGGCCAGCTGGACAGCGCGTCGTGGGGAGAGTCCGGCAGAGGGCACGGGCTGGGCTCCTGGCAGGAGTGCGATCGGAATCTGACCTGGCTGTGGGGGTGAGAACATCGGGTTACTGAGTGACCGACCGTATGACGGTCTCAGCCCCGGTGACAATTTTCCGTGACCCACAGCATTTCAAATACCCCCATACGTGGCGGTGACCTGCGCCCGCCCCGTGTCCACAGGGCGGAACGACTACGTCACACGCCCGCCACTGGCATAGATTACCTGCGGTGACCGGCTCCGGACAGGGGCACGGCGGAGGCGGCCCGGCAGCGGGTACGCGGCGCGCCGGACCGGGGCGGCGACGAGCGGCGAGTTCGAGGAACGGGCGAGAGTGTCAGCGTCAGGAGAAGTGCCGGGAGAAGCGGTGGCGCGAGCAGCGGCCGGAGCGGCCCCGGAGCCAGGGCCGGGAGCGGTACCGCGGCCCGCGCGGGCCGCCGTGCGTCCCGAGGTGACGGCGGCCCGCCGGATCGTGGTCAAGGTCGGTTCCTCCTCTTTGACCACCGCCGTCGGCGGGCTCGACGCGGACCGGGTCGACGCCCTGGTCGACGCCCTCGCCAAGCACACGGCCAAGGAGGTCGTCCTCGTCTCCTCCGGCGCCATCGCGGCCGGGCTCGCACCGCTGGGGCTGGAGGGCCGCCCCCGCGACCTGGCCCGGCAGCAGGCCGCCGCCAGCGTCGGGCAGGGGCTGCTGGTCGCCCGCTACACCGCCTCTTTCGCGCGCTACGGGCGCCGCGTCGGGCAGGTGCTGCTGACCTCCGACGACACCAGCCGCCGTGCCCACTACCGCAACGCCTACCGCACCCTGGACCAGCTGCTGGCCATGGGCGCCGTCCCCGTGGTCAACGAGAACGACACCGTGGCGACGGACGAGATCCGCTTCGGCGACAACGACCGGCTCGCCGCCCTGGTCGCCCACCTCGTACGGGCCGACCTGCTGGTGCTGCTCTCCGACGTGGACGGCCTCTACGACGGGAACCCGGCGACGTCCGGCACCACACGGATCGCCGAGGTCGCCGGCCCCGCCGACCTGGCCGGGATCGACATCGGCAGCGCGGGCAAGGCCGGGGTCGGCACCGGCGGCATGGTCACCAAGGTGGAGGCGGCCCGGATCGCGGCGGCGGCCGGCATCCCCGTCGTGCTCACCTCCGCCACGCACGCGGGCGACGCGCTGGCGGGCCGGCCCACCGGCACCCTCTTCCACCCCACCGGGCGCCGTGCGGCGGACCGGATGCTGTGGCTGGCGCACGCCTCGGCGCCGCGCGGCGCCCTCGTACTGGACGACGGCGCGGTGCGCGCCGTGGTCGAACGGCGCAGCTCGCTGCTGCCCGCCGGGATCGCCGGCGTCGAGGGCGAGTTCGCGGCGGGCGACCCGGTGGAGCTGCGGGACGCGCGGGGCGTGGCGGTCGGGCGCGGGCTGGTCAACTTCGACGCGCGCGAGATCCCGTGGCTGATCGGGCGTTCGACCCGCGATCTTGCACGCGAGCTGGGGCCGGAGTACGAGCGGGAGGTCGTACACAGGGACGACCTGGTGCTGCTGCGTTCGTAGCCGCCGCGACACATGGGGCGCCACGCGGCTCGCCGGGCGGTCAGGGACGGGCGGGACGCGGGAAACTCCGGTCTTTGCAAGGACACCTTCGGTAAAAACGCCACGCGGTCGCTCGCGGACTGGTCAACTTTGTCTGGGCGTCGCGGAAAGGACGCCCCGGCACGCGCCCGGCGACGCGTACGGGGCGGGTACGGGACGCCCGTGCGGTACCGGCCACCCCACACCGGCCACCGGGACCGCTTGACCCGCTGACTTCGCACCATTCAGGAGGGCCCCGGTGAGACGACTGGCCAGCGTCGACGAGAGGGCGATCCCCCAGCGGCACGGGGGAGCACGCCGCGCCCGGCAGGAGGAGGAGCCCGCCGACCGTACCGGACCGGGCGGGGACTCCCGTCCGGGCGGCGCGGGCAAGGAGCGGGAGGTGTCCCGGCTCTGGCACGTCACGCTCAGTGTCGCGGGCGCGGAGGCGCCGCTGCGCGAGGTCCGCAAGGCGCTGGAGCAACTCGCGCACGACCACCCCTTCCTGCTGACCAGCCGCTACGCCAACGACCACGCCGAGATCCGCTACTGGGAGGAGGCGCGGGACCTGCACGACGCGGCGGCCGTCGCGCTGCGGCTGTGGGGCGAGCACCGCTCCTCGGCCAGCCTGCCGCCGTGGGAGATCGTGGGGCTGGAGGTCATCGGCCGCGAGACCTTCCGGCAGCGCCGGGAAGAGGGGTACGGGCCCGCTCCGGCGACGCCGGTGGGCGTGCACCCGTTCTGACGAGGCGCCCGGCGGCGGGCTCCTGTGCACTTTCTGGTCGGGGTTCCGTCCCGAAGAGTGAACGGAGCGTCGAGGCGGTGCGGGACGTGGCTAAGCTGCCGCGCATGAGCCGCAGCACACCGGGGACCGAGCCCGCCGAGACCGCCACCGAGCCTGCCGGGTCCGCCGCCGGCCCGTCGTCCGCGGCGGCGTCCGTGACGGAGACCGCCCGCCGGGCGAAGGAGGCCGCCGCCGAGCTGGCGCCGCTGCCGCGCACGGCACGCGACGCCGCGCTGCTCGCGGTCGCCGACGCGCTGATCGCCCGCAGCGGCGAGATCGTCGCGGCCAACGCCGAGGACGTCGCCCGGGCCCGCGCCACCGGGACGGCCGACTCCCAGGTGGACCGGCTCACCTTGACGGCCGAGCGGATCGCGGCCATCGCCGCGGACGTACGGGACGTGGTGGCCCTCCCCGACCCGGTCGGCGAGGTCGTGCGCGGCTCGACGCTGCCCAACGGCCTGGAACTGCGCCAGGTACGGGTGCCGCTCGGCGTCGTCGGCATCGTCTACGAGGCCCGCCCCAACGTGACGGTCGATGCCGCCGCGCTCTGCCTGAAGTCCGGGAACGCGGTGCTGCTGCGCGGCTCCTCCTCGGCCTACGCCTCCAACACCGCACTGGTGGGTGTCCTGCGGGACGCGGTCGCGGGCAGCGGGCTGCCCGCCGACGCGGTGCAACTGGTGCCGGGGGAGAGCCGCGAGTCGGTCAAGGAGCTGATGCGGGCGCGCGGGCTGGTCGACGTGCTGATCCCGCGCGGCGGGGCCTCGCTGATCCGTACGGTCGTGGAGGAGTCCACCGTTCCGGTCATCGAGACCGGCGTCGGCAACTGCCACGTCTACGTCGACGAGCGGGCCGACCTCGAGATGGCCGTCGACATCCTGGTCAACTCCAAGGCCCAGCGCCCGAGCGTCTGCAACGCCGCCGAGACCGTGCTGGTGCACTCCGGGATCGCGGACGCCTTCCTGCCCCGCGCGCTTGCCGCGCTGCGGGCCGCGGGCGTCACCGTGCACGGGGACCAGGCGTGGCAGCGGGCGGGCGCCGAGGCGGGTGCCGAGGCCGGGGGCGTCGTACCGGCGACCGAGGAGGACTGGGGCACCGAGTACCTCTCCTACGACATCGCCGCCGCCGTGGTGCCCTCGCTGGACGCCGCCGTCGCGCACATCCGGCGGTGGACCTCGGGCCACACCGAGGCGATCGTCACCGCGGACGCCGCCGCCGCGCGCCGGTTCACCACGCTGGTCGACTCCACCGCGGTGATCGTCAACGCCTCGACGCGCTTCACGGACGGCGGCCAGTTCGGCTTCGGCGCGGAGATCGGCATCTCCACGCAGAAGCTGCACGCACGCGGCCCCATGGGGCTACCGGAACTCACCTCCACGAAGTACGTGGTGACCGGCGACGGTCATACCAGAGGCTGATCCTGTGCTCCGATCGCCGCTCGCCCTGCCCAAATTGACCGCTTCGGACTAGGCTGGGCGGCGTGCCGGACAATGTGGGGGGCCAGCCGTTGCCGGACGGCGAGGAGCCCGACAACCGCCACCACGGGGGCGCGGATGACGAGTTCGCCGCCGTGGTCTTCGACGAGGACTTCGTGCGTTCCGCCGAGGTTCACGAGCCGACTGCCGTCGAGCGGATACTCGCCGCCGCCCAGTCCCATGCCGAATCCGAGCCCCGACCGTACGAGGACGGGGCCGGGCACAGACCCGGTGCCGAGGGCCTCCCGCCGGGCGGCCTGCCGTACCCGACGGACTCGGGCTACGGCTATACCTCGGGTTACGGCTACGGCTACGACCATGAGTACGAGCACGGCTACGACCACGGGTACGCGTACGGCGAGGGTGCCGCCGACCAGGACGCCCACCGCCCGTACCGGGGCCACTCGCGCTGGCAGCGGCCGGTCGCCTGGGTGCTCGCGGTGGTGATGGGCATCGGCATGGTCGCCCTCGCCTTCACCGCGGTCTACCGGGGCGCCGCGTCCAGCCAGCGGCAGGAGCCGAAGCAGCCCCCCGCGACCACCGGCGTCGGGCAGACGCCGGAGGGGCTGGGCTCGCAGGGCGCCGCCGCTCCCGACGGGTCGTTTCCACGTGGCGAGCGGGTGGCCCCGGGGCCGGTGCCGTAAGCCGGTCGAGCCGGTGCCGTAAGCGGGTGCCGTAAACCGATCAGGCGGGCCGGAGCGTCAGCCGGTGCCGCGGGGTGCGCGGCCCCGGTGCGGACGGGTGAAGTTGCCGGGTCGGCACGCGTTTACAAGTGGCCGCGCGGACCTACCCTCTTGTTATGGCCGGGAGCGAGAAACCTCCGGAAGGCCCGTGGGAAGGGCCTTCGGGCGGCGGTGACGACGAGTACCGCTCGCTCGTCTTCGACGAGTCCTTCGTCGAGGCTGCCCGGCTCCAGGAGTACTCCGCGCAGGAGCGGCTGGCGGACGAGGAGCACGCGGCGGTGCGCAGCCGCCCCCGCCGGTCCCCGGGCAGGGGCATCGCCGCCCACACCTCGCGGCAGGGCCTCGTGCTGGTCCTGCTCATCGCGCTGGCCTTCGGCACCGCGATCTACATGGGCGTCCGCAACCCGTACCGCAGCCCCGGTGCCGCCCCCGCCCAGCCCATGCGGGTCGCCGTGCTGCCGCTGGCCCCCCAGGAGCGGGTGCCGGGCGCGACACCGGCCGACCTGTTCGAGCACAGCCCGGCGGCCGGGTTCGGGCACGGCGCGGACGGCGTCGCACTGCCGGACGCACACCGTACCGAGCACTTCTCCGAGAGCCAGGTGCTGGCCGCGCTCGCGGGCGCGAAGGACTACGTGGTGGCCAGCTCGCTGGACCCGGCCGTGCTCACCGGCGGCGCGGTCAGTTCGGTGCGCATCCTGCTCGACCCCGGCCAGCTCACCCAGTTCGACCAGAGCGTGGAGGCACCGCGGGACGACACGCGGCACGTGGCCACCGGCTGGATGGTGCGCTTCGACGCGTCGCAGGTGGCGCTGGCCGGGCGGGACATCCGGGCCAGCGGCACCTTCACCGTCGAGGAGGCCGGGCCGGACGCCCTGGAGGTCACCGCGGACCACGTCTTCGTGTACGCCGTACGGCCCGCCGCCGGGGACACGGGCAGTGCCTCGCTCTTCACCGTGCGCCGCGAGGTGCGCTTCCACTTCGAGCGGAGCGATCTGCGGGACCACCAGCTGAGCGTGGAGCAGGTGAGCATGCGGGCCGGGCCGATGGCCTGCTCGGCCGACTCCGCGAGCGCGCTCAAGCCCCTGACGGCGGGGGAGCGGGCCAAGGAGGGTGCGCCCGCCGGGACCGATCCCTACGCGAGGGACCAGTCCCGCAGGTCGATGTGCGGGGTGCTGGCGGACTCGGCCCAGCCCCGGCCGGCCCACCCGGCGCGGGCGGGGTGACCGGCGCGGCGGGCTGACCGGCCGCGAGGCCCGGCCCGCCCGCCCGGCGCGGTCCGCCGGTCAGCGCGCGTCGGGGCCGCGGTCGCTCTCGCCGCCGCCGTCGGTGCCGCCGTTCCCGTTCCCGTTGCTGCTCCCGCCGCCGGCAGCCTTGCCGCCGCGGTTCCCGGTGAAGGTGTCGCGCAGCTTGCCGCCCAGGTCCCCGGCGCCGCCCGCGATGTCCCGCACGAGGGTCGCCAGCGGGTCCTTGCTGGACTTCATCGTCTCGGCGTAGTGGCTCGCCGACTGCTTGAAGGAGTCGGAGACCGAGGAGTCCTTGTCGTCCGCACGCCGGTCGTAGTGCCCGTCCATGATCCGCTGGTAGTCGCGGCTGGCCGCCCACTTGCGCAGCTCGGCGGCGCGCACCGTGGTGAAGGGGTGGCTGCGCGGCAGCACGTTCATGATCTTCAGCACGGAGTCGCGCAGGTCGCCGCCCTTCTCGTACTCCTCGGCCTGCTTGAGGAACGAGTCGACGTTCATCTCGTGCAGGTGGTTGCCGCCCGCCAGCTTCATGAGGCCGCGCATGGACGCCTGGAGATCCTGGCCCACCAGCAGCCCCGCCCGGTCCGCGGACAGCTCCGACTTGCGGAACCACTCGCGCAGGGCCGTGACGATCGCCATGATCGCGACGTTGCCCAGCGGAATCCAGGCGACCTTCAGCGCGAGGTTGGTCAGGAACAGCAGTATCGTCCGGTAGACCGCGTGCCCCGACAGCGCGTGGCCGACCTCGTGGCCGACGACCGCGCGCATCTCCTCGTCGTCCAGCAGCTCGACCAGGCCGGTGGTCACCACGATGATCGGCTCGTCGAGCCCGATGCACATGGCGTTGGGGTACGGGTCCTGGTTGACGTACATCGGGGGGACCTTCTCCAGGTCCAGTATGTAACAGGCGTCCCGCAGCATTTCGTGCAGATGGGCGAACTGCTCGTCGCTCACCCGCACGGAGTCGGAGAGGAAGAGGAGCCGCAGGCTGCGCTCGGGAAGCAGTGCGCTGAGGGCCTTGAAGACTGTGTCGAAGCCGGTCAGTTTGCGCAGCGCCACCAGGGCGGAGCGGTCGGCCGGGTGCTCGTACGCCCGCGAGGAGATCCCCGGGAACCGGCGCCTGTCGCGGCCGGGCAGGTGCTCGGTGTTGTCCGTACCGTCGTTGGTCATGTCCTACTCCCCCACGTCGACTGGACTGCCCACAGTAATCGGTGCGGTCCCGGGGTGCGGCAGACCGTATCCGGGTTGCGACAACCGCGCGCGGCGGGCGGTGCGGCCCAGACGCTGCGGCGCTCCGCGCGCGGCGGGCCGGGAACTGGCCGGTGCCGAGGCCCGGTTCGCGGAGCGGACCCGGTGGCACGCGGCGGCGGGGCGCGCACGGAGGACGAGTCGGGGTGGGGCCCTCCGGTACGCACGCATACGATGTGGCGCAGCAACGTTCGCATCCAGTATCCCCGCCCGCACTCATGGATAGGTCCAGCCGACGATGACTCTGATCAGCTCCGCGCACGACTCCCTCGTTGCCGTCGCTTCCGGTGGGGAGCACGGTGGCGAGCACGAGAGCCTCAACCCCTTCGTCACGGGCGGCGGCGCGCTGCTGGCCCTGCTCCTGCTGTTGTGGATCACCACCCGCTTCAACCGGGACCGCTGAGCCGCGCCTCCGGCGTGGCCAGCTAGCGGCTAAGGTCGGCACGCATGGGAGAGCACATAGTGCCCGGCACCGGCACCGGGGGCGGCACCGCCACCGGGAGACGCCGGCTCGGTGTGATGGGCGGTACCTTCGACCCCATCCACCACGGCCACCTCGTCGCCGCCAGCGAGGTGGCGGCGCGGTTCGGCCTCGATGAGGTGGTCTTCGTGCCGACGGGCCAGCCGTGGCAGAAGAGCCATCAGAAGGTCTCCCCGGCGGAGGACCGCTATCTGATGACGGTGATCGCCACCGCCTCCAACCCGCAGTTCTCGGTCAGCCGCAGCGACATCGACCGCGGCGGCCGTACGTACACCATCGACACCCTGCGCGACCTGCGCGCCGAACACCGGGACGCGGACCTCTTCTTCATCACCGGCGCGGACGCGCTGGCCCAGATCCTGACCTGGCGGGACGCAAAGGAGCTGTTCTCGCTCGCCCACTTCATCGGGGTGACCCGGCCCGGGCACACGCTGACCGACCCCGGGCTGCCGGACGGCGGGGTCTCGCTCGTCGAGGTGCCGGCGCTGGCGATCTCCTCGACCGGCTGCCGGGCGCGGGTGGAGAACGGCGATCCGGTCTGGTACCTGGTGCCCGACGGTGTGGTGCGCTACATCAGCAAGAGGCAGCTGTACCGGGACGGGGCGGAGGGAGCGGCATCGTGACCGAGGGCTACGGGTACGACCCCTACGGTCAGCAGCAGCCGCAGATCCTCGGCTACGACGAGTACGGCCAGCCGATCTACCAGCAGCAGCAACAGCAGCCGTCCGTGCCGGAGCCGGGCTACCCCTCGTACGACGGGTACCAGCAGCCCTACGCCCCGTACGTCACGGAGAGCGGGCAGCAGCCGCCGGTGCCGGACCCGTACGCGGACCCCCAGCAGTACCCGGGCCACCAGCAGTATCCGGAGCAGCAGCAGTACGCGGAACCCCAGCAGTACGCGCAGCCGCAGCAGTACCCGGCGCAGGGCCCGTACCAGGCGCCCTACCAGGATTCGTACGCCACCCCGTACCAGGACCCGTACGCCACGGGCCCCCACCCCGGTCAGCCCGAGCAGACCGGCCCGCTGCCCCGGCAGGAGCAGGCGGGCTACGGCTACGACGCCTACGACCCCTACGGCGCGGCCACCGACACCGGTGCCCGGGTGCCCCGGCAGGCGCAGCCGCCGCCGGCCGAGGGGCAGGCGCCCGAGCAGCGGGTGCCCGGGCAGTACGCCCCGGAGCAGTACGCGCCCGAGGAGCCGTACGCCCCCGAGCAGCAGACCGCGCCGGACCCGCAGGCCGCGCCGGAGCACGAGCCGGGGACGGCGTACGAGACGGAGCAGTTCGCGTTCGTCGAGGAGAAGGCGGACGACTCCGAGGACGTCATCGACTGGCTCAAGTTCACCGAGAGCCGCACGGAGCGGCGCGAGGAGGCCAAGCGGCGCGGCCGTACCCGCAAGAGCCTGCTGATCGTGCTGCTCGTCCTCGCGCTGCTGGGCGGTACGGGATACCTCTGGTCGGCCGGGAAGCTGCCCGGCGTCGGCGGCGACTCCGACACCGAGGAGAAGGCGGCGGGGGCCAAGCGCGACGTGCTCGTCGTCCATCTGCGCTCCACCGAGAACGACGAGAGTTCGACGGCTCTGCTCGTCGACAACGCCACCGCGAAGCAGGGCACCACCCTGCTGCTGCCGAACTCGCTGGCCGTCGCCACCTCGGACGGCGGCACCACCACGCTGGGCAAGTCCGTCGAGAGCGAGGGCGCCACCCCCACCAGGGACGCCCTGAACACGCTGTTCGGTGCGGACATCCAGGGCACCTGGCGGCTGGACACCCCGTATCTGGAGATTCTCGTGGACTCCGTCGGCGGCGTCGCCGTCGACGCGGACGCCACCGTGCCCGGGCCGAAGAAGGGCGACGACCCGCTGGTGCGGCAGGGCAAGGCGCGGACGCTGGACGGCCAGGCGGCTGTCGCCTACGCGACCCACCGCGGCGGCGACGAGGCCAGGACCAAGCAACTGGCCCGCTTCGGGCAGGTCATGCACGCGGTGCTGAAGAAGGTGTCGAGCGACAAGGGCGCGGCGACCAGCACGGTGGAGTCGCTCGGCCAGATCCAGGACCCTTCCCTCTCGGAGGAGTCGCTCGGGGCGACCCTGGCCCAGCTCGCGGAACTCGCCAAGGACGGCGCGTACGACACCCGGCTGCTGCCCGTCCAGCGCGACGGCACGCTGAGCGCGACGACCAGCGACGGCATGGTCAAGGACGTGCTCGGCGGCACCGTCAAGAACTCCGATCCGGACGCGGCCCCGCAGGTGCGGGTGCAGGACGCCAGCGGCGTCAAGGGCGCGAACACCGCCGCGCAGGCGGCCCTGGTCAACGGCGGCTACTCGGTCGTCGACGGCGGGGAGGCGGCCACGCAGGCGAAGTCGCGGGTGAGCTACGCGGACGGGAAGCACAAGGCACAGGCCGAGGAGGTCGCCAAGACGCTCGGGCTGCCCGCCGGCGCGGTGCGCAAGGGCAAGGCCGCCGGGAACGCGGACGTGACGGTGGTACTGGGCGGCGACTACAAGCCGTGACCGCAGGTGGGCGGGTGCGGCGCCGCTCCGGCGGTGCCGCTCCGGCGATGGGGAGGAGGGGGTACGGCGCGGCGTGAGATCCTTGGTACTGCCGCGTACGCACGGCCGGGCGCCGTATCTCCGTCCGGGCGGGCGCCCCCGCGTCCCTGACTCCGATCGAAAGCATGGCCTGTGACCGCCACCGACCGTTCCACCGAGCTGATCAACGCCGCCGGGCAGGCAGCCGCCGACAAGCTCGCGCACGACATCGTCGCCTACGACGTGAGCGAGGTCCTCGCCCTCACCGACGCCTTCCTGCTCGCCTCCGCGCCCAATGACCGTCAGGTCAGGTCCATCGTGGACGCCATCGAGGAGCGGCTGCTCAAGGAGCACGGCGTGAAGCCGGCGCGCCGCGAGGGCGAGCGCGAGGGGCGCTGGGTCCTGCTGGACTTCGTGGACATCGTCGTGCACGTCCAGCACACCGAGGAGCGCGTCTACTACGCGCTGGAGCGGCTGTGGAAGGACTGCCCGGAGATCGAGCTGACCGAGGACGCCAAGGCCACCCGGGGCAAGGGGGCTGCGTACGAGGAGGAGGCCCAGTGAGCCGGGGCCGCCGAGTGGTGCTCTGGCGCCACGGCCAGACACCGTGGAACCTGGAGCGCCGCTTCCAGGGCACGACGGACATCGCGCTCAGCGAGGTGGGCATCGCACAGGCGCGCCGCTCCGCGCGGCTGCTGGCGAGCATGAAGCCGGATCTCATCATCGCCTCCGACCTGCTGCGCACGGTCGCCACCGCGGCCGAACTGGCCACGCTGACCGGCCTCACCGTCACGCACGACGAGCGGCTGCGCGAGACGTACGCAGGTGCCTGGCAGGGGCTGACCCACGAGGAGATCATCGAGCGTTTCGGGGAGCAGTACGAGGCCTGGAAGCGCGGCGAGCCGGTGCGGCGCGGCGGCGGCGAGCTGGAGACCGAGGTCGCCGACCGGGCCGCCCCCGTCATCGAGCAGGCCGTCGAGAAGCTGCCGGACGAGGGCACGCTGGTCGTCGCCAGCCACGGCGGGACGATACGCACCTCGATCGGCCGGCTGCTGGGGCTCGAGCCGCACACCTGGGAGGCGCTCGGCGGGCTGTCCAACTGCTGCTGGTCGGTGCTGGGCGAGAGCCTGCGCGGCTGGCGGCTGCTGGAGCACAACGCGGGCACGCTGCCGGAGCCCGTACTCGGCGACGACGACTGAGCGGGCGGGGCGGGCGGGGCGGACGGGCCGGCTCCTCCGTCCCGTGGGGCGGGCCGATTTCTCAATCGGCCCGGTCACCGGTTACGATTCTTCTCGTTCAAGGCGCCGCGGACACCTCGTCCGAGGGGCCGGGAGCGCGGGGCTATAGCTCAGTTGGTAGAGCGCTTGCATGGCATGCAAGAGGTCAGGAGTTCAATTCTCCTTAGCTCCACAAGCAGCACACCGCATCACCGTGCCGATCCCGCCTCCTGTGGAGGCGGGATTTTTGTCAGCTTCGCCCGGCTCTCCTCGTCGCTGGGTGTGTAGACGACGATCCGGGCCTGCGGCAGGCCGTTCACGGACAGCGACACCGAGGTCATCCGGATGATCCCCACCGCCGAGTGCCGGAAGGTCTTCAGCCGCGGCCCCGGCGGCACCACATCGCCGTTGGCCCACATCCGGGCGAACTCCGGGCTGATGTCCGAGAGCTGACGGATGAACGACTCCCAGGCGGGTACGCCCAGATGCCGCCCGTACGCGCTGCGCAACGTGGCCACCATCACGGGCAGTTCGTCTTCGCGGCAGACCAGCGGGCAGTCGGCGAGGTCGGTCGTGAACAGCGTCCACAGCACGTTGAACGGGCGGGGCACGCCGTCGGGTATCCGGAAGAGCCTGTGGTAGGACGAGTTGGTGGCCAGGACGTCGTACCGGCAGTTGTAGATGACGGCGGGCAGCGGGACCATCGCGTCGAGCACGCCCTGGAGTTCGTCGCTGACCTCGGCGGTGTGCGAGACCTGCTCGGGGGCGAAGGGCACCTCGGCCAGCTGGTAGAGATGCTCCCGCTCTGCCCCGTCCAGCCGCAGCGTCCTCGCCACGGCGTTCAGCACCTGGGCACTGGCGTTGATCGGGCGGCCCTGCTCCAGCCACGTGTACCAGGTGACCCCCACCCCGGCCAGCTGGGCGACCTCCTCGCGCCGCAGGCCGGGCGTACGCCGCCGCGGCCCTGGCGGCATGCCCACGTCGCCGGGCGTGATCCGGGCACGGCGGCTGCGCAGGAACGCGGCCAGTTCGGGCCTGCGCCGCTGTGCTGTCATCGATGTCACCCCTTCATCGTCACGCAGACCGCCCGGCGGTGCCAGGTGCTGTCAGTACCCGTATCAGCGGGCTCTCGTTACGGGTACCACCTGGGGCGCAGGGTGAGGGCATGACCGAGACCCTCTCCTCGTCCGGCTCCTCGTCCGGCTCCTCGTCCAGACCTGTCTCCGGGGACGGCAGCCCTGCGGCAAGTAAAGAGGCCGCCACTGACATCCGCCGCGGCTGGGTGCTCTTCACCGTCCTGACCGGCCAGTTCATGGCGCTGCTGGACATCTTCATCGTCAACGTCGCGACGCCCACCATCCGTGCGGACCTCGACGCCTCCGGTGCCGCGCTCCAGATGATCGTCGCGGGCTACACGATCAGCTACGCGGTGCTGCTGATCACCGGCGCGCGGCTGGGCGCCCGGTTCGGCCACAGCCGCCTCTTCCTCCTGGGCCTGGCGGTCTTCACGCTCGCGTCGTTGGCCTGCGGACTGGCGGGCGGCTCCGGGCAGCTGATCGGCTTCCGCTTCCTGCAGGGCGCGGGCGCCTCGCTGATGATGCCGCAGGTGCTCAGCCTCATCCAGCTCACCTTCACCGGCCCGTCCCGCGCCCGCGCGCTCGGTGCCTTCACCGCCGTGATCGCGACCGGTGCGGCGGCCGGGCAGATCGTCGGCGGCGTCCTGGTCAGCGCCGACCTCTTCGGCGCGGGATGGCGTCCCGCCTTCCTGGTCAACGTGCCGATCGGCGTCTTCCTGCTGGTCCTGGGACCGCGGGTGCTGCCGCGCGGGGAGCGGGGCGGAAGCGGCGAGGCCCGTACGCGCGGTCTCGACCTGACCGGCCTGCTGCTGCTGGCCGCCGCCGTCTGCCTCTTCACCGTCCCGCTGGTGCTGGGGGAGGAGCAGGACTGGCCGCTGTGGTGCTGGCTGTCGCTGGCGCTGAGCCTCGTGGTGCTCGCGGTCTTCGTCTCGTACGAGCGGCGCCTCGCGCGGCGCGGCGGTGCGCCGCTGATCTCCCCCCGGGTGCTGGGCGCGCCCGGCATGCCGCTGGCCGTCGTCCGCACGAGCCTGGTGATGATGCTGAACGCGGGCCTGCTCTTCGCGCTCTCACTGCACCTCCAGGCCGGACTGGAGTACAGCGCGCTGCGCTCCGGGCTGATGTTCCTGCCGACCGCCGTCGCGTTCGGCGCGGTCGGGCTCTTCTGGCGGCGGCTGCCGGAGCGGCTGCTGGGGCCCGCCGTCCCGGCCGGGTTCGCCCTGGCGGGCGTCTCGTACGCGGGGCTGGGCGCGCTGTTGCGGGACGGCGGGGGCGGCGGGCCGGTGCTCTACCTCGCGTTCCTCGGCGTCGGCGTCGGGCTGGGCTTCGCCTACAGCCCGACGCTCACCCGCGCGCTGGGGTCCGTACGTCCGCAGGAGGCGGCCGACGCCAGCGGTCTGCTGACCACGGTGACGCAGCTGGGCATGCTCGTGGGGGTCGCCACTCTGGGCACCCTCTACCTCAACCGTGTCGAGGCGACCGGGTCCTCCGCGGAGGCCATCTGGGCGACCGGGATCGCACTCGCGGCGACGTCCGCGATCGGTGTGTTCGGGGGACTCGTACGACGGCGTGCGTGACCGGGGCTCCTGCCGGCGGGAAGAACGTGGCAGAATCGTGACGACGGGTAAAGGGGGTCGGGGCCGAGGGAGGCGCAGCAGCGATGCCGGCGATGTTCCTTCAGTGCCCCGCTTGCGGATCATCGAACATCGCCCAGGTGCTCGGCGACAATGGAGGCGTTTCCTACGTGTGCACGGCCTGCGGCCACAGCTGGAGCTGACTGATGGGCGCACACAGCCGGAAGTGCGACTGGTGTGGCAGCGGTACGCCGGTCGTCCGTGACATGGAGCCTGTCAACACCGCATTCCAGTACTGGTGCGAGGAGTGCGCGCGGGCGCTGATCATAAAGGGCGACCCGATCGAGACGTACCGTGAGCTGGACGGCGAGCCCATCTACGGCCGGTTGCTGGACGAGCACTGCACGCTGAAACGCTTCTACTCCTTCGCCACGGCCTGAGAACCCCTGCGGGCCGGGCCGGGAGCGGAATGATTTGGCGGAGTACCGCGGCGGGCGTGTACAGTAGGCATCGCCGCCGCGGGGACGCCGCAGGGAAACTGCCGAATCATTGACAGTGCCACCTTGCCTCCGTCTTTCGCGCGGACCAAATCTTGGGGCTATAGCTCAGTTGGTAGAGCGCTTGCATGGCATGCAAGAGGTCAGGAGTTCAATTCTCCTTAGCTCCACAGCGAAGTGAGAAGTGCCGATTCAAGAGGCGAATTCGAGCGGGCTGCCCGGTGCGGGTGGCCCGTTCGTCTTGCGTCGCTGCGTGTCGTCTTCCCTACGGGCGGTGCGGGCCCGTGCGGTACTCTGGCCGCATGCGTGCCGTACGCCTTCTGCTTAGCGAGCCGCGCTGAGACCTGTCGGCCCCCGGTGATCCGGGGCCGGACCAGCGCGGCGTCCCCTCCTGTGTGAGGGGATTTTTCGTTTTCCCGGAGCAGAGACGACCGATGGAGCCTTGAGGACGATGAGCGAGACGACGACCGCCGCCGAGAGCGCGGCACCCCATCGCTACACGGCGGCGCTGGCCGCCGACATCGAGACGCGCTGGCAGGACTTCTGGGACAAGCAGGGCACCTACGAGGCGCCCAATCCGGGTGACGGCGAGCTGGGCGGGGACGCGGAGACGGTCGCCAAGCCCAAGAAGTTCATCATGGACATGTTCCCCTACCCCTCCGGTTCCGGCCTGCACGTCGGCCACCCTCTGGGGTACATCGCCACCGATGTCACCGCGCGCTTCCATCGCATGACCGGCCACAACGTCCTGCACACGCTGGGCTTCGACGCCTTCGGGCTCCCCGCCGAGCAGTACGCGGTGCAGACCGGCACGCACCCGCGGGCCTCCACCGAGGCCAACATGGTCAACATGAGGGCGCAGCTGCGGCGCCTGGGCCTGGGCCACGACCAGCGCCGCTCCTTCGCGACCATCGACCCGGAGTACTACCGGTGGACCCAGTGGATCTTCCTCCAGATCTTCGACTCCTGGTACGACGAGGAGGCGCGGCGCGCCCGTCCTGTCGCGGAGCTGGTCGAAGAGTTCGAGACCGGGCGGCGCCACACGCCGCAGGGCCGAGCCCCCTGGCGTGAGCTGGACGCGGCCGGGCGCGCCGACCTGCTCGGCGAATACCGGCTGGCCTACGCCTCCGAGGCGCCGGTGAACTGGTGCCCGGGGCTGGGCACCGTGCTGGCCAACGAGGAGGTCACCGCCGAGGGCCGCTCCGAGCGCGGCAACTACCCCGTCTTCAAGGCCAAGCTGCGCCAGTGGAACATGCGCATCACCGCCTACGCCGAGCGGCTGCTGAACGACCTGGACGACCTGGACTGGCCCGACGCGATCAAGCTCCAGCAGCGCAACTGGATCGGCCGCAGCGAGGGCGCGCGGATCGCGTTCCCGGTGCACACCGCAGGGCCGGAGCCGTCGGGCGACGCGATCACCGTCTTCACCACCCGGCAGGACACGCTGTTCGGGGCGACCTACATGGTGCTGGCACCCGAGCACGACCTGGTCTCCCGTATCGTCCCCGACGCCTGGCCCGAGGGCACCCACGAGGCGTGGACGGGCGGGTACGCCGGCCCGGCGGAGGCGGTCGCCGCCTACCGGGCGCAGGCCGCCGCCAAGTCGGACGTCGAGCGGCAGGCCGACGCCAAGGAGAAGACCGGCGTCTTCACGGGCGCGTACGTCACCAACCCGGTCAGCGGCGAACAGCTGCCGGTCTTCATCGCGGACTACGTGCTGATGGGCTACGGCACCGGCGCCATCATGGCCGTACCGGCGCACGACCACCGCGACTTCGCGTTCGCACGCGCCTTCGAGCTGCCGATCCGGTGCGTCGTCGAGCCCTCCGACGACCGCGGCACCGACGCCGCGGCCTGGGACGACGCGTTCGTCTCGTACGACGCACACCTGGTCAACTCCGCCGGGCCGCGGATCACGCTGGACGGCCTGGGCGTCACCCGGGCCAAGGAGAAGATCACCGCCTGGCTGGAGGCGCAGGGCGTCGGCGCGGGCACCGTCAACTACCGTCTGCGCGACTGGCTGTTCAGCCGCCAGCGCTACTGGGGCGAGCCGTTCCCGATCGTGTACGACGAGGCAGGCATCGCGCACGCGCTGCCCGAGTCGATGCTGCCGCTGGAGCTGCCGGAGGTCGACGACTACTCGCCGCGCACCTTCGACCCCGACGACGCGCAGACCTCCCCCGAGACCCCGCTCTCGCGCAACGAGGAGTGGGTGAACGTCACCCTGGACCTGGGCCTGGGCGACGGACCGCGCAGATACCGCCGCGAGACCAACACGATGCCCAACTGGGCCGGCTCCTGCTGGTACGAGCTGCGCTACCTGGACCCGCGCAACGACAGCGCGCTGGTCGATCCGGCCGTCGAGCGGTACTGGATGGGCCCCCGCGAGGGCATGCCCAGCGGCGGCGTCGACCTGTACGTCGGCGGCGCCGAGCACGCCGTGCTGCACCTGCTGTACGCCCGCTTCTGGTCCAAGGTGCTCTTCGACCTGGGGCACGTCTCCTCCGCGGAGCCGTTCCACAAGCTGGTCAACCAGGGCATGATCCAGGCGTACGTCTACCGGGACAGCCGCGGCATCGCGGTGCCCGCCGCCGAGGTGGAGGAGCGCGACGGCGCGTACTTCCACGAGGGCCAGAAGGTCACCCGGCTGCTGGGCAAGATGGGCAAGTCGCTGAAGAACGCGGTGACGCCCGACGAGATCTGGGCGGAGTACGGCGCGGACACGCTGCGGCTGTACGAGATGGCGATGGGCCCGCTGGACGTCTCACGGCCCTGGGACACCCGGGCCGTGGTGGGCCAGTACCGCCTGCTCCAGCGGCTGTGGCGGAACGTCGTGGACGAGGCGACCGGCGAGCTGCGGATCACCGACGACGAGCCGGACGAGGCGACGCTGCGTGCCCTGCACAAGGCGATCGACGGCGTCCGGCAGGACCTGGCGGGCCTGCGCTTCAACACCGCCATCGCCAAGGTGACGGAGCTGAACAACCACGTCACCAAGGAGCGCTCGGTGCCGCGCCCGGTCGCCGAGGGGCTGGTGCTGCTGATCGCCCCGCTGGCGCCGCACGTCGCCGAGGAGCTGTGGCACAGGCTGGGCCACGAGTCGTCCGTCGTGCACGAGGATTTCCCCGTCGCCGATCCGGCGTACGTCGTCGACGAGAGCGTGACCTGCGTCGTCCAGGTCAAGGGCAAGGTCAAGGCGCGGCTGGAGGTCGCCCCGTCGATCACCGAGGAGGAGCTGGAGGCCCTCGCGCTGGCGGCGCCGCCGGTGGTCGCCGCCCTGGAGGGTGCGGGGATTCGGAAGGTCATCGTGCGGGCGCCCAAGCTGGTGAACATCGTCCCCTCCTGAGGTCCTTCCTGACGTCTCCTACGGGCGCGGCCAGGGTGCGGTCCGGGTGCTGCGGAACCCCGGGCCGCCCCCGGCCGTTTAGGCTGGGAGTTCCAGGTGCGGCCACGGGCGGCAGACGTGGCGAGGGCAGTGCCGGCACCAGTACCAGGGACATGGCAAGGGCAGCGCAAGGGCAGCGGGAGTCATCGCCGCCGTCGGACGAAGGAGCACGGGGTGGAATTCGTCATCGCCGTACTGGCTCTGCTGGTCGTGCTGTGCGTGACGCTGGGCGTGGTGGCCGCGGTGCGGACGGTGCGCGCGGTCAAGCGCGGCGTGGAGCGTACGGGTGCGCAGGTGCGGCGGACGGTCGAGGAGACCTCGCTGAAGGCCCGGACGGTGCAGCCCGGCCCCGTCGGCGAGGTCGCCCGGGTCCGGATGGAGCTGCGCTCCTCCATCGACAGCACGCGCCGCGCGCTGGAGGCCGGTGCGGAGAGCGATCCGTCGCTTCGCGAGGCGCTCGGGCTGCTCGACCGGCTGCACGACCATGCGCGGCAGGTCGACGGCGAACTGCGGCTCCTGATGGAGCGGGAGCCCGACCGCGTCCGGATCACCGAGCGGCTGCCGGAGGTGCGCAAGCGGGTCGACACCATCCGGGAGTCGGCCGATTCGCTGCGCTTCGCGGCGCAGGACCGCGCCCAGCAGTTCGACGCGGAGGGGCTCGCGTCGCTGCGGGAGCAGATCGAGATCGAGTCGGGTGCGCTGCGCTGGCAGACCCCGGCGGGCGGCATCGCGCCGGCGGCCGAGCCTGAGCGCGCCGGGGTGGAGCCGGCCGGAGCGGAGCGGGCCGCGGTGGAGCCGTCGGCGGACGGCGCGCGGCCGAGTCTGGAGAAGCCGGGGGCGGGGTTCTCGGGAGCGTCGGGGCCTTCTGGGGCGTCGGAGTCCTCGGGTGCGGCGGAGCCGGGCGGCTCAGGCTCGTCGGGGGAGCGGGACGGGCAGCAGGAGAAGCTGGAGGAGCCGGGCGGTCCGGCGGCCTCCTGACCGCGCTGCGGCGGCCCTTCGACGGCGGCCCGCAGACCGGCGCGGCCTGCCGCGGACGGACGTCCGGGCCTGCGCTCCCCACCGGGTACGCCGGGAGATAACCTCCAGTCCATGTCCCGCCATGTCGCCATCGTCACTGACTCCACGGCCTATCTGCCGCAGGAGGCACTGGAGGCGCACGGCATCCGCTCCGTGCCGCTGACCGTGGTGCTCGGTGACGAGGCGCTGGAGGAGGGCGCCGAGATCTCCGCCCGCTCGCTGGCCGAGGCACTGCGCCGGCGGCGGCCCGTGACGACCTCGCGGCCGAGCCCCGCGACCTTCGCTGCGGCGTACCGAGCGGCGGCCGAGGACGGCGCGCGCGCCGTCGTCTCCCTGCACCTGTCGGCGGAGTTCTCGGGCACGTACGACGCGGCGCTGCTCGCGGCTCGCGATGCACCGGTGCCCGTGCGGGTCGTGGACACGGGGATGGTCGCGATGGCGCTGGGCTTCTGCGCGCTCACGGCCGCCGACGTGGTGAGCGCGGGCGGCGGCGCCGAGGAGGCGGTGGCCGCCGCTGTGAAACGGGCGGAGCGCACCTCGGCGTACTTCTATGTCGACACGCTCGACTATCTGCGCCGGGGCGGCCGGATCGGCGCGGCGCAGGCGCTGTTCGGCTCCGCCCTGGCGGTCAAACCGCTGCTCGAACTGGCCGAGGGCCGGATCGCCATGCTGGAGAAGGTACGTACGGCCTCCCGCGCCATCGCCCGGCTGGAGGAGATCGCGGTGGAGCGGGCGGGCGAGGCGCCGGTGGACATCGCGGTGCACCATCTGGCGGCGCCGGAGCGGGCGGAGAAGCTGGCGGAACGGCTGCGCGGGCGCGTGCGGGGGCTGGTCGACCTGCATGTGAGCGAGGTCGGCGCGGTCATCGGTGCGCACACCGGGCCGGGGCTGCTGGGCGCGGTGGTCTCGCGGCGCTGACCGGAGCGGCGGGTACCCGGAGCTGCGGGTGCCCGGACGGGGCGGCGGCCGGGTGGCGGGGTTATGCACAACCGGCGAGTTATCCCCAGAAAACGAGCAAGATCATTTGATGCGGCGGGAGTTCCGTACCGTCGCTCGGCATGACCACGCGATCACGACACGACACCGTTCGACCGAGTCACCGTGCCCCTGGCCACCGTGCTCCTGGCCGTCGTGCGCCGGGGAGGGGCGTACGCCGCCGCGCGCGTGCGGCCCCGACGGGTGGCGGGCCCGTAGCCGTCGGGCCCGCTCCCGCTCCCATGCCTGCCCCTGTGTCGCGTCGCGCGGCGGCGCTGTTCGCTCCGGCGCGGGCGGCCGGGGGCGAGCTGGGCGCCCCGCACGGCTCGGGAGGCTCCGGTCCGTCGTCCGCGTCACCGATCGGCGGCCGGGCAGGCGGCCGTGGCGGTACCGGCAGCCCGGAGACTCCCGCACCCGGCGGTCTCATCTTCGCCGACCGGCCGCAGGGCGGCGCGGCGGCCGGTGCCCGGCCCGTCGCCGCTGCGGGCATCGTGCTGCCGGGCGGTCCGCTCGCGGGAGCGCGTCCCGTCCGCCGCGCGGTGGGCCGGGGGCGGGGGGCACCGGAGGGCCGCGCGGCACCCGCAGCGGGGGCGCCTGACCCTCTCGTGCCGGCCGAGGGCGTCCTGCCCCGCGACGCGGCGGTCTCGGCCGCCCGCGCGGCGGTGCGGGACAGCCGCCGGGGGCGGGCCCGCACAGCCCGGCCGTACGGCACCCGGCCGGGCGGCGGGCGCGGCGGCGGCCCCCGGGAGGGCGCACCGGTGGCCGACCGTACGCCGTCGTCCACGTGCCTCGGCGGGCCGGACCGCCCCTTGGCGCGGGTGCCGCTGGGCGCGCTGCGCGGCCCCGGGGCGCGCGGTCAGGGCGACGCGAGCGAGGCCACGGTGCCCGTGCCCGTTCCCGTGCCTCCGGCCGTGCCGGCCCCCGTACCGTCCCCGGAGGGGCAGGACCGTGACGGCGGCGACCGTGACGGCGGCGCGGACGACGCCGGCGGCGCGGACGCGGGCGGTACCAGTCCGGAGGGTTCGCCACGCGGGCGGCGGGGCCGGGCGGTGCGGGAGCGGCTGCCGCTCTGGCTCCAGCTCCGGTGCGGGGTGGAGCCGAAGACCCTGGCCGCCTTGGCCGTCGTCCTCCTGGTCGCCGTCGGTTTCGCCGTCCAGCACTTCTGGACCGGACGGCCCCAGTCCGTGGGCGCGCCCCCGGCCCTCGGACCGGATTCCTCCCCGACTCCGTCGGACCGGGCTCCGGGCTCCCCGGGCTCTCCGGTTCCGGCCGGTCCCGGCGGCGCGGACACGGCCGCTCGTACCGGTGCGCCGGTCACCGTGGACGTGGCAGGCAAGGTCCGGCGGCCGGGTATGCGCACCCTGCCCCAGGGCTCCCGGGTCGCGGACGCCCTCAAGGCGGCGGGCGGCCTGCGGCCCGGCACGGACACCGCGGGGCTCAACCAGGCACGGCTGCTGGTGGACGGCGAGCAGATCGTGGCGGGCGCGACCCCGCAGCCCGGCGCGGCGCCCGGTGCCGGGACGCCCGGAGCGGCGCCGGGCGGCACCGCCGCACCGGCGGCGGGTGCGCGGATCAGCCTCGGCTCCGCCACGGCGGCCCAGTTGGAGACGCTGCCAGGGGTCGGCCCCGTGCTGGCGCAGCACATCATCGACTACCGCACCCAGCACGGCGGATTCCGCTCCGTCGAGGAACTGAACGAGGTGAACGGCATCGGGGAGGCGCGGTTCGCCGAGCTTGCCCCACGGGTCGGCCCGTGACCGGCGGGGCGTCGACAGCGCCGCGCCCCCGCCCTCGCAGGGGCGTGCATCTGGCGTCCCGCAGCGGTCTGGGTGCCGCCGAGCCCCGCCAGGAGGGGCCCGCCGACCTGCGGTTGCTCCCGCCCGCGCTCGCCGCCTGGGCGGCGGCCGCGCTGGCGCTCGGTGCTTCGGGCGGGGCGGTGGCGGCTGCGGTGGCCGTGGCGGGATGCGCCGCGCTGGCCGCAGTCCTGCTCGCGGTCCGTTGCGGCGGGGACCCCGCCGCTCCCGGCGCCGCCGCGGCTGCCCGTACGGCAGCTCCACCGGGGGGCCGCGGTCCGGGCCGCGGGCGGCGCCTGCTCGTCGCCGCGGCGACCACGCTGCTCTGCGCGTCCGCCGCCGCCGCGTCCGCCGCGCTGCACGCCGCCGACGTGAGCCGGGGCCCCGTCCCGGAGCTGGCCGCCGCACACGCGCACGGCACGGTGGAGGTGACCGTCACGGGCGATCCCCGCCTCACCCGTCCGCGGGTGCACGGCCCCCGCCGCTCGCCGCGGCTCGTCCTCGTCCCCGCCGAGGTCGGCCGGGTCGCGGCGGGCGGCGAGGACACCGGCGGGCTGCGCGCGCCCGTCCTGCTGATGGTCACCCCGCCGGAAGCGGGCGGAGCGTCCGTACGGGCGGCCTGGCTGCGGCTGCTGCCGTCCACCCGGCTGCGTGCCGAGGCACGGTTCGCGCCGGCCGCGGGTTCCGGCCGCGGGGGGCGCGACCTGGCCGCCGTACTGCGCGTGCGGGACGCCGGGCGCCCGCACCTCGTCCGGGGCCCGAACGCCGCGCAGCGTGCGGCGGGTGAGCTGCGCAGCGGCCTGCGCGAAGCCAGCGACGGCCTCTCCGGGGACCGACGCGCTCTGCTGCCCGGTCTCGTCGTCGGGGACACCGCGCGCGTCTCCGAGGACCTCGAACGCGCCTTCCGCACCACGGACATGCTGCACCTGCTCGCGGTGAGCGGAGGCAACCTGACCGTCCTGCTGGTCCTGCTCATCGGCCCGCCGGGAATCGCCTCCCGGGCTGAACGGCGCGGGCTCGCACCCCGGATGGGCCTGCCGCTGCGCACGACGGCCGTGCTCGGCGGGCTGCTCGTGCTGGGCTTCGTCGTCGTCTGCCGCCCCGAGCCCAGCGTGCTGCGGGCCGCCGCCTGCGGGCTGATCACCCTTCTCGCGATCGGCACCGGCCGCCGCCGTTCGCTGATCCCCGCGCTGGCGGCGGCGGTGCTGCTGCTCGTCCTCTGGGACCCCTGGCTGGCGCGCGACTTCGGGTTCCTGCTCTCGGTGCTCGCCACCGGCTCGCTGCTGACGCTGGCACCGCGGTGGAGCGCCGCGCTGCGCCGCCGCGGCGTGCCCGGCCGCCCTGCCGAGGCGCTCGCGGCAGCGGCGGCGGCGCAGGCGGCGTGCGCACCGGTGGTCGCCGTGCTGGCCGCGCACGTCAGCCTGGTCGCCGTCCCGTGCAACCTGCTCGCCGAGTTCGCCGTCGCCCCCGCCACCGTGCTGGGGTTCGCCGCCCTGGGCACCGCGCCGTTCGCGCTTCCGGCGGCCGAAATGTTCGCCTGGCTGGCGGGCTGGCCCACCGCCGCCATCGCGGCCATCGCCCGTACGGGGGCGGCGGTGCCGGGCGCGGTCGTCGGCTGGCCGGATACCCTGCCGGGAGCCCTCCTGCTGCTGGTCCTCGTGGTGGCCGCCGCAGTGCTGGTGCCGCGGCTGCCGGGGCATCCGTGGCTGGCGGCTGTCTGCGTGCTGCTCCTGCTGCTCGCCCTGCTCCGGCCCGCGCCGTTCACCCGCACCCTGACCGGCTGGCCGCCGCCGGGGTGGCGGCTGGTGGTCTGCGACGTGGGTCAGGGGGACGCGCTCGTCCTGGCCGCGGGGGACGGCAGAGCCGTGCTCGTCGACACCGGCCCGGACCCGGGCGCCGTGGACGGCTGCCTGCGCGCGCTGGGGATCACGGCCATCCCGCTGTTGCTGCTCACCCATTTTCACGCCGACCACGTCGCCGGGCTCCCGGGGGCGCTGCGCGGCCGGGCGGTCGGGGCGGTGCAGACGACGGTGCTGGAAGAGCCCAGGGACCAGGCGGAGTTCGTGCGCCGCGTCGCGCGCCGGGAGGGCGTCCCGCTGATCCGGGCGGGGCCGGGCGAGCGGCGCGGCCTGGGCGGGCTCTCCTGGCAGGTGCTGTGGCCGGTCGGTGAGCGGCCGGCCGGGCGTGCGGAGGCGAACGACGCGAGCGTCACCCTGCTGGTGCGGACGGGCGGACTGAGCGTGTTCCTGCCGGGAGACCTCGAACCGCCCGCCCAGCGCGGCCTGCTGGCCGCGTACCCGGAGCTGCCCGAGGTGGACGTCCTCAAGGTCGCCCACCACGGGTCGTCCTACCAGGACCCCGCCCTGCTGGACCGGCTCAGCCCCCGTGTCGCCCTCATCAGCTGCGGTGCGGACAACTCCTACGGGCATCCGTCCCCGCGCACCGTCGGCGCGCTCCGGGACGGCGGGGCGGCCGTGCTGCGTACCGACACCTCCGGTGCGCTGGCCGTCACCGGCTCGGGTGAGCGGACTGCCGCGCACGCGGCGGAGGGGCGGTGACGGCCTCCCACGAAGCCATCGCGTACTCGGCGACCTGCTCCAGCTCCTGCCGGGAGGCGCCGTCCCGCGCCTGCACGGACATGCCCTGGAGAACGGCGGTGTAGAACGAGGCGACGGCGGCGGTGTCGGTGCCCGCCGGGAGTTCGCCCTCCCGGACGCCCTGCTCGAGCCGGGCTGCCAGGTCCTCGACGCCGCTGCGGCGCCACTCCGCGAGATGGTCCCGGGCGGCGCTGTTGGACGGTGAGCAGTTCGTCGCCGCGAGCACGATCATGCAGCCGCTGGGCCGGTCGCTCTCGGTGTAGGCCCGCGCGTTCTCCCGGAGCACCGCCGCGACAGCGGCGCACGCGGTGGTCTCCTCGGTGAGCGCGCGGGTCACCGGATGGCCTTCCGTAGCGTCGTAGAGCGCGACGGACTCCCGGAAGAGCTGCTCCTTGGAGCCGAACGCCGCGTAGAGGCTGGGGGAGTTGATGCCCATCGCCGTAGTGAGGTCCGTCATGGACGTGGCCTCGTAGCCGTACTGCCAGAACGTCTCCATGGCCCGTTCCAGGGCTGTGGCGCGGTCGAAGCTTCTGGGGCGCCCGCGTGCTGCCATGCTGTGCCACCTCTCATTCTGTGCCGCTCGTTAAATATATCTCTTGACGGCCGGGGGTGACCCGTGTGAGCATTTCTGTGTTGATCGACACAGAATCGAGGCTGGGAGCGACATGAGCGGACTGCTGGGCAAGACGGCGCTGGTTACCGGGGGCAGCAGGGGAATCGGTGCGGCCATCGCCGTGCGCCTGGCCAAGGAGGGCGCCGATGTCGCGTTCACCTACGTCAGCGCCACCGGCAAGGAGCGGGCGCGCGGTGTGGTGGAGCAGATCGAGGCGCTGGGGCGCCGGGGCGTGGCGATCGAGGCCGACTCGGCGGACCCCGTTGCGGTGACCGCCGCGGTGAACGACGCGGTCGCGAGCCTGGGGCGGCTGGACATCCTGGTCAACAACGCCGGGATCTTCCCCGCCGGGCCGGTCGAGGACGTCACCCTGGAGGAGCTGGACCGCACCCTGGCCATCCACGTGCGCGCGGTCTTCCTCGCCGTTCAGGCCGCTCTGCCGCACCTTCCCCAGGGGAGCGGGCGCATCGTGAGCATCGGCAGCAACCTCGTGGATCACGTGCCCTTCCCCGGCATCGTGCTGTACACGATGAGCAAGTCGGCGATCACGGGCCTGACGAAGGGGCTGGCGCGCGAGCTGGGCCCCCGCGGTATCACTGTCAACGTCGTCCAGCCCGGTTCGACGGACACAGAGATGAACCCGGCCGACGGTCCGGAATCCGACGGCGAGCGCGCGATCACCGCGCTGGGCCACTACCTCGACCCGGCGGACGTGGCGGGCACCGTCGCGCATCTCGTGGGCCCGGACGGCCGCTACATCACCGGAACGGCGATCACGGTCGACGCGGGGACGAACGCCTGATTCTCAATCCTGGACGTGTAGTATCCAGAATATGAGGATGAGCAAAGGAGTGGAGTGGGCGCTGCACTGCTGTGTGAACCTGTCCTGGCTCGGCCCGGACAGGGCAGCGCCCATTGCTCGCCTGGCGGCCCTCTACGACCTGCCCGCTCCGTATCTCAACAAGCAGATGCAGGCGCTCGTCCGTAGCGGGATCGTCTCCTCCGTCTCCGGTCCGCGAGGCGGGTTCCAACTGGCCCGCCAGCCGGCCGCGATCACGCTGATGGACGTGGTGACGGCGATCGAGGGCCCGGAGCCCGCTTTCCGCTGCACCGAGATCCGCCAACAGGGGCCGTGGGGTGCGGACCCGGAGAGCTTCCGGCTGCCCTGCCTCATCGATCAGGCCATGCGCCGGGCGGATCTCGCCTGGCGCGCGGAGTTGGCGGCCCAGTCGCTCGAGGACATCAGGCGCGATGTGCGGCGGAGCGTGCCCGACCTCCCGGACCGCACCAGACGGTGGTTCGCGGACGCCGGATGCTGACCTCGACCTCACTGCTGATACCGACGCGAAGGAATCCGAGATGGCGCACTCCCTCACCAACCCCGACGCTCTGCACGACCCCGTGAGGTTCGGGTACAGCCATGTGGCCAGTGCCCCGTCGCCCGACGTCGTCTTCGTCGCGGGCCAGTACGCCTCGGACGCCGAGGGAGAGGTGGCCGAGACCGACTTCGCCCGCCAGGTCGAGCTGTCCTTCGCGCACCTGGGCACCGCGCTGGCCGCGGAGGGGCTGGAGTTCCGTGACGTCGTCCGGCTCGGTACGTACATCACGGACCACGACACCACCCGGCTGGCCGTGCTCGGTGCGGTCATCCACCGGATCTGGGGTGAGCGGCCCCCCGTCCAGACCCTGATCGGTGTGGCCTCGCTCGCCCTGCCCGGCATGCAGTTCGAAGTCGACGCGGTCGCCGTCCGTCCCTGACGGCCCGCCCCCTGACCGGCCCGTCCGTGACCGCTCCCCCCAGCCGCTCACGGGCGGGTCAGCACAACTGCGCGCTCTGGCCGCCCGTGCAGGAGAGATGGCCGTGGGTGCGGATGATGTTCTGGGCGCCGCCGTCGGACAGATAGCCGAGGAACTCGGAGGCCAGTGAGTCGGCGGGCGGATTGCGGTAGGTGTAGGCGTACTCGACCGAGTGGAACGGGTAGCGCCCCTGGTTGACGGCCGTCACCGTGGCCTGGTGGCCTGCCAGCGCCAGCGTCGTGACGCCCTTCGCCTTGTCCGCCGCCTGCACCTCCGCGTAGCCGATGGCGCCCTTCACCTCGCCGACGGTCTCCAGCACCTGCCGCGTGCGGCTGCGCTCGCAGCGCAGCACCTGGGCGCGGGGATCGTCCTGGTGCACGCAGTCCTGGGACGAAGTCGCCTCCTCATGGCCCCGGTTGAGCACGCTCCGCTCGAAGATGCTCCGGGTGCCCGAGTCCGAGGTGCGGCTGACCAGCCGGACGGGCACGTTCCTGCCGCCCAGGTCGCGCCAGTTGCGGATCTCGCCGCGGTAGAGCCGCTGCACCTGCGCGGGGGAGAGGTCGGTGACCCCGGCCGAGTCGTTGACGACCATGGCGAACACGGCGACCCCGACCGGGATGCCCCGCAGCTCCGGCTGGCCGGTCGCCTCACCGTCGGACACTGCGATCATGGCCGGTGCCCCGCCCGCGGTGTCCTCGCCCGCGCGCGCCAGTTCGCGCAGCCCCTGCTGGCTTCCGTCGGCGCTCACCCGCACCGTCGCCCCCGTGCAGTCGGCCTCGTACGCGGCGCCGATCTCCTCCAGGGCCGGGGCGAAGGCGGTCGACCCGATGAGGGTCAGCTCGCCCGACGCGCAGCCGATCGGAGTGGCAGGCCCTTCGTCGCGGTTCGCCCACAGCAAGGTCTGCTGGACCCCGACGAGCAGCACCAGGAAGACCACCACGCCGAGCAGCAGATTGCTGGGCCGCGGCTGCTGCCTGTTGCGTTTGATGCTGCCCTCGTTGATGGTGCCGCTGAGGGTGACCTTGCCCCCGACGCCGGAGCCGGACAGCAGCACGAGCAGTTTGAAGTGGTGGCCCTTGTTCAGCGGCACCTTGGGGATGCGGATCTTGTTGCCCTCGTGGCTGAGCCCCCGGTCGGGAGTCAGACTCTCCACCAGGTCACCGGGGTTGGGCTCGGTGACGGCCACCCCGGTGACGGTGCGCCCGGCGAAGGTGACGGTGAGCCCGTCCGTCTCGTAGCTGTTCTGCCCGATGCCCTTCATACCGTCGTTCTCGATGCGGAGCAGGACGAGCGAGGCGTCGGACATCTCCGGGGCCTCGTCGAACAGCCCGAGCCGCACGTCGGCCTGCCCGCTGCTGGTGTCGCCCCCGACGGCCGTGTCCATCTGCACGCGGTAGCCGATCCGTTTGAGACCCGGGATCAGCCGCTCGTACGCGAGCACGGCGACGGTGACGATCACACCCGCGCTGCCCAGTATGTTCTCGGCGTTCAGCCACTCCACGGATGAACCGTACGAACGCTCGAACCCCTTCGGGGGCGTTGTCCTCGAGGTGTCACCAGAGGTTCACCCGCGGTGCACTCGGGGGCGCTGCGGCAGGCTACTCCCTCTCCAGCCAGCCCTCGTACTCGGCCGCGAGCGCCTCCAGCCCGGCCGCGTCGTACGCCGCCGTGCGCTCCCCTGCGGCCCCGTCCGCCCCGGAGGCCCCCGTGGCCCCGTCCTCCTCGAGCACCACGAGCCACTGGGCGTCCTCGGCGTCGTCCTCACCGGCCAGGGCCTCGCGCAGTACCCGAGGCTCCTCCGGCAGGCCGAACCGCTCCCGCAGCTCCTCGGCCACCTCCCTCGCCGCGTCGCGGTCGGGCAGCACCAGGATGTGTCGTACGTCGGTCACCCCGCCATTGTCCGCCCGCCCGTGGCACGGCGCTGTCAGTGGGTCATGCGATGCTGTGCAGCGATGGCCGGTACTCGTGGAAAACCCTCGGCGGACGACCCCCTCGCGCCCGTCACGGTCGCGGTGGGGCAGGAAGAGCTGCTCCTGGACCGGGCGGTGCGACAGGTCGTCGCCGCCGCACGCGCCTCCGACCCGGACACGGACGTCCGCGAGCTGGCCGCCCCGGATCTCCAGCCGGGCACCCTCGCCGAGCTGACCAGCCCCTCCCTCTTCGCCGAGCGCAAGGTCGTCGTGGTGCGCTCCGCACATGACCTGAGCGCGGACAGCGTGAAGGACGTCAAGGCGTACCTGGGCGCTCCGGCCGAGGAGATCACCCTCGTCCTGCTGCACGCGGGCGGGGCCAAGGGCAAGGGCCTGCTGGACGCCGCCCGCAAGGCCGGTGCCCGCGAGGTCGCCTGCGCCAAGATGACGAAGCCCGCCGACCGGCTGGCCTTCGTGCGCGGCGAGTTCCGTACGGCGGGCCGTTCCGCGACGCCGGAGGCGTGTCAGGCCCTGGTCGACGCGATAGGAAGCGATCTGCGCGAGCTGGCCTCCGCCGCCGCGCAGCTCACCGCGGACATCGAGGGCACGATCGACGACGCCGTCGTCGCGCGCTACTACACGGGCCGTGCCGAGGCATCCAGCTTCACCGTCGCGGACCGCGCGGTGGAGGGGCGGGCGGCCGAAGCCCTGGAGGCGCTGCGCTGGTCGCTCGCCACGGGCGTGGCACCCGTCCTGCTGACCAGCGCGCTCGCGCAGGGTGTCCGGGCGATCGGCAAGCTGGCGACGGCCCCGCGTGGCATGCGTCCGGGCGACCTCGCGCGCGAGCTGGGCATGCCGCCCTGGAAGGTCGACCGGGTGCGGCAGCAGATGCGCGGCTGGTCGGCGGACGGCGTGGCCGCCGCACTGAGCGCGGTGGCCAAGGCCGACGCGGGCGTCAAGGGCGGCGGCGACGATCCGGAGTACGCGCTGGAGCAGGCCGTCCTCGCGGTGGCCCGCGCCGCGCGCTCGCGCTGAGCGGTCGGGTTGAGCGGCTGGCTGAGCGGCTGGGCCGCGCTCAGACGTCCTCCTGGTCGCTGTCGCCTGGATCGCCATCGGGGTCGCGTTCGGGAGCGCGCTCCTCGTCGTCCCGTGCGGGCGGGCTGTCGGCCGGTTTCTTGAGCCGTTCCAGCACCTCCCGGGTGTCCTTGGTGAGCATGCCCTTGACGCGCGTCTCGGAGAGTTCGAACGTCTCGTCGGCGGAGCCGGTGAAGCGGTTCCAGGTCATGTCGTAGGTCATCCAGCCGTCGCGGACCGCGAGGGTCATGCTCTCCAGCGCGTCCTCGTCATCGGTCTTGGTCACCAGGTACGCCTCCTCGCCGACGTCCCCGACCGCCTCGACGGCGTACGACGAGTCCTTGTCGTCGCGCTGGGCGTAACCCTTCCAGCGGGCGGCGAACTCGCCCGACGGATCACTGCCCTTGTGCCACTCGACGCTGACGGCGACCAGGGTGCTCACATACGACTCGGAGTCCGGCTCCGGCTCCTCCAGGGCCTGGCTGCAGTAGCTCACGTCCAGCTTCTCCTGCTCGGACGCGTACTGGTAGTTGCTGTCCGACGTGTCCCGCTCGTAGTGCTCCAGGAAGGAGTTCAGCGCCGCCACGTCGCACATGTCCTTGTGGTAGCGGTATCCGGCCAGGTCCGGGCTGGACTCCCCGCCGCCGTCCAGGGCTCCGGTCGCGAAGAGCGAACCCGCCCACACGGCGGACGCGAGGAAAGCCCCGCCGAGCCCCCACACCCACCCCGCCCGCCGCCCGCCCGGCGGACCCGGCGTGCCGCCGGGCGGCATCGAGGCGGGTGCCTGCCCGTAGCCGCCGACCGCCGGCGGCGGTATCTGCCCGTACGGGTTCGGCTGCTGGTACGGATTGGGCTGCTGGTACGGATTCGGTTGTGCCCCCGGCAACGACATGCTCAGCACCCTATCGAGCGAGCCCGCCCCGCCCACTCGCCACCGCCCGAACTCCAAGGGTGACGACGGCCATGGACACGTACGAAGGGGAAGCCTGCGAGCGAGAGTGGCGAACCCTACGGCTTCGACGACGGGTGGGTACCACTCGTAGGCCGAGGCTCGCCCGCCGGCGCGGCCCTGCCCACACAACGCGTACTGCCCGTCCGGGGACCCGGACGGGCAGTGAACGACCGGCCGGTGGCCGGGCGTGAAGCTGTGCGCCGCACCCGCGTGGCGAACGCAGGCCGCGTGCGGCGCGGTGTCGTGCAGGGGTCGGCGTGGAGCGGGAGAGAGGGTCCGCTGTGCCCGTCGCCGACGGGAGGGACGCGCCGTCCGGCCGCGGGCGGCGGGACGGCGGGGCCCGGGTCAGCCGTTGAGCGAGGCGACCTGCTGGGCCAGCGCCGACTTCTTGTTGGCGGCGTTGTTCTTGTGCAGGACGCCCTTGCTGGCGGCCTTGTCGAGCTTCTTGGAGGCGAGGCGCTGGGCCTCGGTGGCCTTGGCCACGTCGCCGGAGGCGACGGCCTCGCGGGTGCGGCGGATCGCGGTCTTCAGCTCCGACTTGACCGCCTTGTTGCGCTGGCGCGCCTTCTCGTTGGTCTTGATCCGCTTGATCTGGGACTTGATGTTCGCCACGAAAGAGCCTTTACGGGTTCGAATACAAGGGGTTGGTGCCCGCTTGCCGTACCACCCGGATCAGCCGTACCGGTACGGTCACGAGACACAGTGGACCAGGCTATCAGGAGGCCGTCCCGCCTCCCAATCAGGTCGGCGGCCCCGTGCTTCCGCCCGCTCATGGGACGATGGGAGCGACACAGCGACCCGAGCCCCCACCGACAGACCCGACAGGACCCCGCGTGCCCGCGACCCCTTCGAACGTGCCGGAGCCGAGCCGTACCGATCCGGCGCTGCTCCGCAACTTCTGCATCATCGCGCACATCGACCACGGCAAGTCGACGCTCGCCGACCGGATGCTCCAGCTGACCGGAGTCGTCGAGCAGCGCCAGATGCGTGCCCAGTACCTCGACCGGATGGACATCGAGCGCGAGCGGGGCATCACGATCAAGTCCCAGGCCGTGCGGATGCCGTGGGCGCCCACGCAGGGTGACGGGGCAGGGGTCCCGCACATCCTGAACATGATCGACACCCCGGGCCACGTCGACTTCACCTACGAGGTCTCCCGATCGCTCGCGGCCTGCGAGGGCTGCGTCCTGCTGGTCGACGCCGCCCAGGGCATCGAGGCGCAGACGCTCGCCAACCTCTATCTCGCGATGGAGAACGAGCTGACGATCATCCCCGTGCTCAACAAGATCGATCTGCCCGCCGCGCAGCCGGAGAAGTTCGCGGGTGAGCTGGCGCACCTGATCGGCTGCGAGCCGGAGGACGTGCTGAAGGTCTCCGCCAAGACCGGCGAGGGCGTGGACGCGCTGCTGGACCACGTCGTGCGGAAGGTGCCCGCCCCCGTCGGGGTCGCGGACGCGCCCGCCCGCGCGATGATCTTCGACTCGGTCTACGACGCCTACCGCGGCGTGGTCACCTACGTGAAGGTCGTCGACGGCCAGCTCAGCAAGCGTGAGCGCATCCGCATGATGTCCACGAACGCCACGCACGAGCTGCTGGAGATCGGCGCCAGCTCGCCCGAGATGACCCCCTCCGACGGGCTCGGGGTGGGCGAGGTCGGCTATCTGATCACCGGCGTGAAGGACGTACGGCAGTCCAAGGTCGGCGACACCATCACCCAGCTGCACAAGGGGGCGACGGAGGCGCTCGGCGGGTACAAGGAGCCGAAGCCGATGGTCTTCTCCGGCCTCTACCCGCTGGACGGCTCGGACTACCCCGAGCTGCGCGACGCCCTCGACAAGCTCCAGCTCAACGACGCCGCGCTGGTCTACGAGCCGGAGACCTCGGCCGCGCTCGGCTTCGGCTTCCGCGTCGGCTTCCTGGGCCTGCTGCACCTGGAGGTGGTACGGGAGCGGCTGGAGCGCGAGTTCGGGCTCGACCTGATCGCCACGGCGCCCAACGTCGTCTACCAGGTCGCCATGGAGGACGGCAGCGAGCACACCGTCACCAACCCGAGTGAGTTCCCCACCGGCAAGGTGGACTCCGTGCGGGAGCCGATGGTGCGGTCCACGCTGATCGCGCCGAGCGAGTTCATCGGCGCGATCATGGAGCTGTGCCAGTCCCGCCGGGGCACCCTCCAGGGGATGGACTACCTCTCCGAGGAGCGCGTGGAGCTGCGCTACCAGCTGCCCCTGGCCGAGATCGTCTTCGACTTCTTCGACGCGCTGAAGTCCAAGACCCGCGGCTACGCCTCCCTGGACTACGAGCCCAGCGGCGAGCAGGCCGCCGACCTGGTCAAGGTCGACATCCTGCTCCAGGGCGACCGGGTGGACGCCTTCTCCGCGATCGTCCACAAGGACAAGGCGTACGCGTACGGCGTGCGGATGGCCTCCAAGCTGCGCGAGCTGATCCCGCGGCAGCAGTTCGAGGTGCCGATCCAGGCCGCCGTCGGCGCCCGGGTGATCGCCCGCGAGACGGTCCGCGCGATCCGCAAGGACGTCCTGGCCAAGTGCTACGGCGGTGACATCTCGCGGAAGCGGAAGCTGCTGGAGAAGCAGAAGGAGGGCAAGAAGCGGATGAAGGTCGTGGGGCGCGTGGAGGTGCCCCAGGAGGCGTTCATCGCCGCGCTCTCCAGTGACAGCGACGGCGGGGACACCAAGGCGAAGAAGTAGCCGGAGCGGCCTGGGCGGGGCGGTCTTCCGGCTCTCCGGCCGCGCTGGGACCACCGACCCCTTACGTACGGGCACCGCTGCGCTTAGTCTGAGCGTGCTCAGTAGTTACTGGTGAGTCACAATCAAGCGCATGACGCGGGCCCGGAGGATGTCGTGAGCGACACACAGTCCCTGATCGAAGACCGGCCGCCTTCCGTGGCGACTCTGTTCCTGGAGCGGGTGACCGCCACGCCGGACGCCGAGGCGTACCGCTACCCGGTGCCCGCGTCCTTGGGCGAGGGCCCCGACGAGTGGCGCTCGTACACCTGGGGCGAGGCGGCCACGCGGGTGTTCGAGATCGCCGCCGGGCTGACGGCGCTGGGCGTACGGCCCGAGGAGCGGGTGGCCGTCGCCTCCAGTACCCGGGTCGACTGGATTCTGTGCGACTTCGGCGTGCTGTGCTCCGGGGCCGCCACGACGACGGTCTACCCGAGCACCAACGCCGCCGAGACGGCCTACATCCTCGCCGACTCCGCGAGCCGGGTGCTGATCGCCGAGGACGCGGCCCAGCTGGCGAAGGCCCGCGAGTGCCGGAGCGAGCTGCCGGACCTGCGGCACGTGGTGGTCATCGAGGAGGCGGACGCCGTCGCCGCCCCGGAGGATCCGGACGGCTGGGTGCTCTCGCTCACCGAGCTGATGCGCCGGGGTGCCGCCTACCTGGAGGAGCACCCGCGGTGCGTCACGGACACGGTCGCCGCGCTGCGCGCCGACCAGCTGGCGACACTGATCTACACCTCCGGCACCACCGGCAGGCCCAAGGGCGTACGGCTGCCGCACGACTGCTGGTCCTACATGGCGAAGGCGATCGCGCAGACGGGTCTGATCCAGACCGAGGACGTGCAGTACCTGTGGCTGCCGCTCGCGCACGTCTTCGGCAAGGTGCTGACCGCCGGACAGATCGAGGTGGGCCACGTCACCGCCGTGGACGGGCGGATCGACAAGATCATCGAGAACCTCCCGGCGGTCCAGCCGACGTACATGGCCGCCGTGCCCCGCATCTTCGAGAAGGTCTACAACGGCGTGGCGGCCAAGGCGAAGGCCGGCGGCGCGGCCAAGTACAAGATCTTCCAGTGGGCGGCGGGCGTCGCGCGCGAGTACGGCCGGGTCACCCAGGACAACTTCCGCCGCACCGGCACGGCCGGCGCGCCCGCCGGCCTCAAGGCGAAGCACGCGGTGGCCGACCGGCTCGTCTACGCCAAGCTCCGCGAGGCGTTCGGCGGGCGGCTGCGCGCCTGCATCTCGGGCTCCGCGGCGCTGGCACCGGACATCGGCTACTTCTTCTCCGGCGCGGGCATCCACATCCTGGAGGGCTACGGCCTCACCGAGTCCAGCGCCGCGAGCTTCGTCAACCCGGGCGAGGCGTACCGCACCGGCACCGTCGGCAAGCCGCTGCCGGGCACCGAGGTGCGCATCGCCGACGACGGCGAGATCCTGCTGCGCGGCCCCGGCATCATGCAGGGCTACCACGGGCTGCCGGAGAAGACCGCCGAGGTCCTGGAGGACGACGGCTGGTTCCACACCGGCGACATCGGTGAGCTGTCCCCGGACGGCTATCTGCGCATCACCGACCGCAAGAAGGACCTCATCAAGACCTCCAGCGGCAAGTACATCGCCCCGGCCGAGGTCGAGGGCCAGTTCAAGGCCGTGTGCCCGTACGTCTCGAACATCCTGGTGCACGGCGCGGACCGGAACTTCTGCACGGCGCTCATCGCGCTGGACGAGGTCGCGCTCACGGAGTGGGCCGGGGAGCAGGAGGCGCTCAAGGGGCGGCCGTACGCGGAGGTCGTCGCCTCCGAGGAGGTGCGGCAGCTGGTCGACGGCTATGTCGAGCAGCTCAACGAGGGTCTCCAGCGCTGGCAGACGATCAAGAAGTTCCGCATCCTGCCGCGGGATCTGGACGTGGAGCACGGCGAGCTGACCCCGAGCCTCAAGGTCAAGCGGCCGGTGGTGGAGCGCGAGTTCGGGCACCTGATCGAGGAGATGTACGAGGGCTCGCGCGTGTAGCCCGGCGTCCGTCCGCCGCCGCGGGGCGCCCCGCGGCGGCGCACCTGCCGCGTGCCCGCCCTGCGCCGTCCGTCCCGCGTCGTCCGCCGGTCAGTCCACCAGGTCGCGCACCACCGCGTCCGCCAGGAGCCTGCCCCGGAGGGTGAGCGCGGCGCGGCCCCGCTCGTACGCCTCCGAGCGCAGCAGCCCGTCCGTCAGCGCCTGCCGGGCCGCGCGCGCCCCGGCGGGGGCGAGCAGGTCGAGCGGGCAACCGTCGGCGAGGCGCAGTTCCAGCAGGACGCGCTCCACCCGCCGGTCCTCGGCCGGGAGCAGCTCGCGCCCGGCGCCCGGTGAGCGGCCCTCGGCGAGCGCGGCGGCGTAGGCGGCCGGGTGCTTCACGTTCCACCAGCGCACCCCGCCGACGTGGCTGTGCGCGCCCGGACCGGCGCCCCACCAGTCGGCGCCCGTCCAGTACAGCTCGTTGTGGCGGCAGCGGGCGGCGGGGCTCGCGGCCCAGTTGGAGACCTCGTACCAGTGCAGTCCGGCGGCGCTCAGCGCCTCCTCGGCGAGGAGGTAGCGGTCCGCGTGCACGTCGTCGTCCGTCATCGGGACCTCGCCGCGCCGGATGCGCCGGGCCAGGCCGGTGCCCTCCTCCACGATCAGCGCGTACGCGGAGATGTGGTCGGGGCCCGCGCCGAGTGCGGCCTCCAGGGTGGCCCGCCAGTCGTCGTCGGACTCGCCGGGGGTGCCGTAGATCAGGTCGAGGTTGACCTGCTCGAAGCCCGCGGCGCGCGCCTCGGCGACGCACGCCTCGGGGCGGCCGGGGGTGTGCCTGCGGTCCAGCACCCGCAGCACGTGCTGCCGGGCGCTCTGCATGCCGAAGGAGATCCGGTTGAAGCCGGTGGCGCGCAGTTCCTCGAGGTAGGCGGGGCCGACGGACTCCGGGTTGGCCTCGGTGGTGATCTCGGCGCCGGGCGCCAGCCCGAACTCGTCCCGGATCACGCCCAGCATCCGGCCCAGGTCCGCCGCCGGGAGCAGGGTCGGGGTGCCGCCGCCCACGAACACGGTCTCCACCTGCCGCGGATCGTCGCCGAGCACCTTGCGGGCGAGCCGCACCTCGTCGGCGAGCGTGTCCGCGTAGGTGTCCTGCGAGGTGCGGGCGCCGCCACTGCCGCGCAGCTCGCTCGCGGTGTAGGTGTTGAAGTCGCAGTAGCCGCAGCGGGTGGCGCAGTAGGGGACGTGCAGGTAGAAGCCGAGCGGGCGGGACGCGGCCCCGGCAAGGGCGGGCGCGGGCAGCGAGCCGTCCTCGGGCACGGGCTCGCCGTCGGGAAGTGCGGAGGGCATGGGCTCCATTGTCCGCCATCGTCACCCGAAGGTGTGCCGCCGACCGCCGGGGGGTGCGGACGCCGAGGCCGGGAGGTTACGCTGAGTGCACGCTGCTGGATGGGAGGTCAGGCGATGACCGCCGTGGACGACCGGGTCATACAGCTCTTCGAGCAACTCGAAGTGCCCGAGGGGTACAAAGCCGAGCTGTTGCGGGGGGAAATCGTGATGATGGCCGGGCCCGACTGGGTCCACAACATGATCGTCCAGTCCGTCGCCGACCAGATCCCTCGTGCGCGCTGGGATCGGCTCCAAACCCAGGACATCGCCGTTCCGGGTGAGGCGAGCGAGCCGCAGCCCGATCTGGTGGTGTACGAGCGAGGGGCGTTCGAGGGGCCGGGCCGTCTCGTGCCCGCCCCCGCGGTCACGCTGCTCCTCGAAGTCGTCTCGAAGTCCAGCGTGGACCGCGACTACCGGGTCAAGCGGTCGATCTACGCGGCCGGGCGGGTGCCCGCCTACCTGATCGCCGATCCGCTGGCCGGGCGCTGCGTGCTGCTCACCGAGCCGGGGGGCGCGGGGGAAGGGGCGGACTACGCGGTGGAGCGCACGTCGAAGTTCGGTGATCCTGTTCCGCTGGACGCGCTCGGGGCGGTGCTGGACACCGCCGAGTTCCGGACGCTCGGCTGATCGCGCCAGCACCGTGCGGGGAGCTACTTCTTGTAGACCCCGCTGCGGTGCCCGATGCGCACCACGCGGACGCACAGTACGTCGTGAAGCACGGTGTAGACGACCCGGTAGTCGCCGACGCGCAGCCGCCGTTCGCTGTCGTCCGAGCCGACGAGAGCGGTGGTGTGGTTTCCGTACGGATCTTCCAGCAGTTCCGTGACCTTGCGCAGGATGCGCAGAGCTTGGGGCTGGTCGATGGCGCGCAGTTGGGCCCTGGCCGTTTCCGTGAAGCGAACGCTGTACTTCACTCAGCGCGGTCCAGGGTTTCGCGCATGACCTCATCGAGGCCGTAGGTCTCTTCGTTCAGCGTGTCGCGAATCGCGCGCCGGTCCGCCTCGTCTTCCAGCAGGCGGAACTTACGGAGGGTGTCCATGGACACCACGGCGGCGACCTCTTTGCCGTTCCGGGTGATCACGGTGGGTTCGTCGCGCAGCGCGCGGTCGATCAGATCGCCGAAGTGCGCGCGGGCCTCCCGTACCGGTTCGCTCAGCATTTCACTCATAGGCCAAGTGTAGCGTGTGCAGCGTGTGTACACAATCTGCCTCAAGGTGCGCCCGTCACCTCGGCGCGGTCACGAAGTCGATCAGCTCCTCCACCCGCCCCAGCAGCTGCGGCTCCAGGTCGCGGTAGGAGCGGACGGCGCCCAGGATGCGCTGCCAGGCCGCGCCCGTGTTCGGCGGCCAGCCCAGCGCCGTGCACACGCCCGTCTTCCAGTCCTGCCCGTGCGGCACCCGGGGCCAGGCCGCGATCCCCAGCGAGGCGGGCTTCACCGCCTCCCAGACGTCGATGTAGGGATGGCCGACCACGAGCACGTCCTCACCCGTGACCCGGGCCGCGAGGCGGGACTCCTTGGAGCCCGGCACCAGGTGGTCCACCAGCACCCCGAGCCGGGCGTCCGGCGCCGGGCCGAATTCGCGTACGAGCGCGGGCAGGTCGTCGATGCCCTCCAGGTACTCGACGACCACGCCCTCGATCCGCAGGTCGTCGCCCCACACCTTCTCCACCAGCTCCGCGTCGTGCCGCCCCTCGACGTAGATGCGCCCCGCCCGCGCCACCCGCGCGCGGGCGCCCGGCACCGCCACCGACCCGGAGGCCGTACGCCGGGCGGCCGAGGTGCCGCGGGCGTCCGCCGGGCGCGGCCGTACGAGCGTCACCGTCCGGCCCTCCAGCAGGAAGCCGCGCGCCTCCAGGGGGAAGACGCGGTGCTTGCCGAAGCGGTCCTCCAGCGTGACGGTGGGCCCCTGCGCGGTCTTCTCGCAGCGGATGACGGCACCGCAGAAGCCCGTCGTGACCTCCTCGACCACGAGCCCGGGGTCCGCGGGGACCTCGGGGGCGGCCGTCTGCCGCTTCCAGGGCGGGGTGAAGTCCGGGTCGTAGTCACGGGTGCGCATGCGCGCCATTCTTCCCGCCGGACGGTACCTGTGCGAAGCGCCGTGCCAGCTGGTCCCGCTGGGCGCGTACGAACGCCGCGTCCACCACCTCCCCGTGGCCGGGTACGTACCGCGCGTCCTCGCCGCCCAGCGCCAGCAGCCGGTCCAGCGCCCCGGGCCAGCGCGCGGGGTGCGCGTCCGGGCCCGCCTGCGGTTCGCCGGACTCCTCCACCAGGTCGCCGCAGAAGACGACGTCCGGGTCGCCCGGCGCGGTGCCGGGGACGAGCGCGACCAGGTCGTGCGGCGAGTGCGCCGGGCCGAGGGCGGCGAGCACCACCCGCCGCGTGCCGCCCAGCGAGAGGGTCAGCTCCCCGGAGACCAGGTGCCCCGGCGCCACCAGCACGTCGGCCGCCTCCGCGGCCTCGCGCGGGCTCACCCCCTGCCGGACGGCGTCCCGCCGGATCGCCTCCCGGCCCGGGGAGCCGGCCCGCAGCAGGGCGTCCAGCCCCGCCGCGCCGTACACGCGTACCCCGGCGAAGGCGGCCGTGCCCAGGACGTGGTCGAAATGGGAGTGGGTCAGTGCGACCTCGGTCACCCGTCGCCCGAAGCGCTCGCGCACCGCTTGGCGGATCTCGCCGCCCTGGCGCAGCGTCGCGCCCGTGTCGATGACGAGCACGCCCTCGGGTCCGGCGACCGCGCCGGCCGTCGCGTCCCACCCGGGGAGCCGGCGGCGGGCCACGCCGGGGGCGATCTGCGTCCATCCCCACGGGTCCTGCGCGCTGTGTGCCGCACGCGCCTCCCGCCGTGCGACGTCTTCCCATTCGCCTGCCATGCGGGGACGCTATCGGGAGCACCTCCCGCGCGCCCACCCGGCCCGACGAGCGCGCGATACGGTCGGTACCGGCGAGGACGGGCCACCCCTGCCCTGCCGGCGCCGCTCGGCCGTACACTGGCCCAGGGGTCGCTGGCACTCGCGGCTCAGGAGTGCCAGGGCGGAAGATCCGGAACCACGGCGGGACGGGAGGTGCGCGGTGCTCAGCGAACGCAGACTCGAGGTGTTGCGCGCGATCGTCCAGGACTACGTGGGCACCGAGGAGCCGGTGGGCTCCAAGGCGCTGACCCAGCGGCACAACCTCCAGGTCTCCCCGGCCACCGTCCGCAACGACATGGCAGCGCTGGAGGATGACGGCTTCATCGCCCAGCCGCACACGAGCGCGGGCCGCATCCCCACGGACAAGGGATACCGCCTCTTCGTGGACAAGCTGGCGGGCGTCAAGCCGCTGTCCCACCCGGAGCGCCGCGCCATCCAGAACTTCCTGGACGGCGCCGTCGACCTGGACGACGTGGTGGGGCGTACGGTGCGGCTGCTGGCGCAGCTGACCCGGCAGGTCGCCGTCGTGCAGTACCCCTCGCTGACCCGTTCGACCGTGCGCCACGTCGAGCTGCTGCTGCTCGCGCCCGCCCGGCTGATGCTGGTGCTGATCACCGACACCGGCCGCGTCGAGCAGCGCCTGGTCGACTGCCCGGCACCGGTCGGCGAGACCACCGTCGCCGATCTGCGCGCCCGGCTGAACAGCCGGGTCGCGGGCCAGCGCTTCGCCGAGGTGCCGCCGCTGGTGCAGGACCTCCCCGAGTCCTTCGACGTGGAGGACCGGGGCACCATCTCCTCGGTGCTCGCCACGCTGCTGGAGACCCTGGTGGAGGAGACCGAGGAGCGGCTGATGATCGGCGGCACCGCCAATCTCACCCGCTTCGGCCACGACTTCCCGCTCACCATCCGCCCCGTCCTGGAGGCGCTGGAGGAGCAGGTCGTCCTGCTGAAGCTGCTCGGGGAGTCCTTCGACTCCGGCATGACGGTGCGAATCGGTCATGAGAACGCTCATGAGGGCCTGAGTTCCACGTCGGTCGTTTCGGTCGGCTACGGTTCAGGCGAAGAGGCGGTCGCCAAACTCGGCGTGGTGGGACCGACCCGGATGGACTACCCCGGAACGATGGGAGCGGTACGCGCAGTGGCACGTTACGTCGGACAGATTCTCGCGGAGTCGTAAGTGGCGACGGACTACTACGCGGTCCTCGGCGTGCAGCGCGACGCCTCGCAGGACGAGATCAAGAAGGCGTTCCGGCGGCTGGCTCGCGAGCTGCACCCGGACGTCAACCCGGACCCGAAGACGCAGGACCGCTTCAAGGAGATCAACACCGCCTACGAGGTGCTGTCCGATCCCCAGAAGAAGCAGGTCTACGACCTCGGCGGTGACCCGTCGGCGGCCGGTGCCGGGGCAGGCGGCTTCGGCGCGGGCTTCGGGAACTTCTCGGACATCATGGACGCGTTCTTCGGTACGGCATCGCAGCGCGGTCCGCGCTCGCGCACCCGCCGGGGCCAGGACGCCATGATCCGCCTCGACATCGAGCTGGACGAGGCCGCCTTCGGCACCACCAAGGACATCCAGGTCGACACCGCCACCGTCTGCGGCAGTTGCAGCGGCGAGGGCGCCGCACCGGGCACCTCGGCGCAGACGTGCGACATGTGCCGCGGGCGCGGCGAGGTCTCCCAGGTCACCCGGTCCTTCCTGGGCCAGGTCATGACCTCGCGCCCGTGCCCGCAGTGCCAGGGCTTCGGCACGGTCGTGCCCACGCCGTGCCCGGAGTGCGCGGGGGACGGCCGGGTCCGCTCCCGCCGCAACCTCACGGTCAAGATCCCGGCCGGTGTCGACAACGGCACCCGCATCCAGCTCGCCGGTGAGGGCGAGGTCGGCCCCGGCGGCGGCCCGGCGGGCGATCTGTACGTGGAGATCCACGAGGCGGCGCACCCGGTCTTCCAGCGGCGCGGCGACGACCTGCACTGCACGGTGACCATCCCGATGACGGCGGCCTCCCTCGGCACCAAGGTGCCGCTGGAGACGCTGGACGGCCTCGAGGAGATCGACGTCCGGCCCGGCACGCAGTCCGGCCAGTCGATCCCGCTGCACGAGCGCGGCATCACGCACCTGCGCGGCGGCGGCCGTGGCCAGCTGATCGTCCACGTCGAGGTGCTGACGCCGACCAAGATGGACCCGGAGCAGGAGGAACTGCTGCGCAGGCTGGCGCAGTTGCGCGGCGAGGAGCGGCCCCAGGGCCACTTCCAGCCCGGCCAGCAGGGGCTGTTCTCCCGGTTGAAGGACGCCTTCAACGGGCGGTGACCCCCACCGGGGTCGCTGATCAGTCACCCGCCGTGCGTGGCAGGATGAGGCCATGTCCTCCGTGCCGTCACTCTCCGAGCTCTTCGAGCATCCCGTGGTGCAGGCCCCGATGGCAGGCGGCGCGTCCTGCCCGGAGCTGGCAGCGGCCGTGAGCGGCGCGGGCGGGCTCGGCTTCCTCGCCGCGGGGTACAAGACCCCGGAGGCCATGTACGAGGAGGCCAAGGCGGTGCGGCGGCTGACGGGGCGGCCGTTCGGCGTGAACTTGTTCGTGCCCCAGCCCGATCACGCCGACCCGGCGGCCGTCGCGGTCTACCGCGAGCAGCTGACCGGCGAGGCCGGCTGGTACGAGACCGCGCTCGGCGACCCGGAGCAGGGCGCCGACGACGCGTTCGAGGGCAAGCTGGCGATCCTGGCGGAGGATCCGGTCCCGGTCGTCTCCTTCACCTTCGGCTGCCCGCAGCGCCGGGTGTTCGAGCGGCTGGCGAAGGCGGGCACGGCCACCGTGGTGACGGTGACCTCGGTGGCCGAGGCGGAGACCGCCCACTGGGCGGGCGCGGACGCCCTGTGCGTCCAGGGCATCGAGGCGGGCGGCCACCAGGGCACCCATCAGGACGATCCGCAGGCCGACGGCACCGGCTCCGGCCTGGGGCTGCTGTCGCTGCTGACCCAGGTCAAGGAGGCCGTCCCGCTGCCGCTCATCGCCGCGGGCGGGCTGATGCGCGGCGGCCAGATCGCGGCCGTGCTGGCCGCCGGGGCGAGCGCGGCCCAGCTGGGCACGGCCTATCTGGCCTGCCCGGAGTCGGGCGCGCACCCGCTGCACAAGCGGGCGCTGACCAGCACCCTCTTCGCCCGCACCGAGCTGACCCGGGCCTTCTCCGGGCGTCCGGCGCGCGGGCTGGTCAACCGCTTCCTGCGGGAGCACGGCCCCTACGCGCCCGCCGCCTATCCGGGGGTGCACCATCTGACCGCGCCGCTGCGCAAGGCGGCGGCCAAGGCCGGCGACCCGCAGGGCATGGCGCTGTGGGCAGGCCAGGGCCACCGGCTGGCGCGCGAGCTGCCCGCCGCGCGGCTGACCGAGCTGCTGACCGCCGAACTCGCCCTGGCCCGCGAGGAACTGGCCGGCCGGGGGGCCGCGTGACCGCCCCGCTCTTCCTCGCCGACCGGTCCGCCCTCGAGGCCGCGCGCGCCACCGGCCGCCTGCTGCTGGAGGGGCCGGAGGGGCGGCACGCGGTCTCCGTACGGCGGCTGCGGGCGGGCGAGCAGGTCGTGGTCACCGACGGGGAGGGCAACGGGGCGTACGGCGCGGTCGCCTCGGCGGAGGGCAAGGACCGGCTCACCGTCGCCGTCACCGAGGTGCGTACGGAGCCGGAGCCGCGGCCCCGGCTGACCGTCGTCCAGGCCCTGCCCAAGGGAGACCGCGGGGAGCTGGCGGTGGAGACCATGACCGAGACCGGGGTGGACGTGATCGTGCCCTGGGCCGCCGCGCGCTGCGTCACCCAGTGGCGGGGCGAGCGCGGGGCGAAGTCACTCGCCAAGTGGCGGGCCACGGCGCGGGAGGCGGGCAAGCAGTCGCGGCGGCTGCGGTTCCCCGTCGTCGCGGACCTGGCCACCACGGCCTCGCTCGGGCCGCTGCTGTCGGGCGCCGACTTCGCGGCCGTACTGCACGAGGAGGGTGCTGCGGCGCTGGCGGGAGCGGAACTGCCGGAGCGCGGGGACCTGGTGCTGGTCGTCGGGCCGGAAGGCGGGGTCGGCCCCCAGGAGCTGGCGGCATTCGCGGAGGCGGGCGCGGCGCCGTACCGGCTGGGGCCGAGCGTCCTGCGCACCTCCACGGCGGGTACGGCGGCCTCCGCCCTGCTCCTGGGCCGGGTCGGCCGCTGGGACTGACGGGCCGGGGCCGAGGGCGCGAGCTGTGCACGAACGATTCCCGGACGCAAGAGGAGCACGACCAGTGACCGGCGACGACCGCACAGCACCGCCCCGGCGGGGAAGCGAACGCGACACGCTGCGGGCCTACCTCGACTACCACCGCGCGACCCTCGCCATGAAGTGCGAGGGGCTCACCGACGAGGAGCTGCGCCGGCCGTCGATGCCCCCGTCGGCGCTCTCGCTGCTCGGCCTGGTGCGGCATCTGGCGGAGGTGGAGCGCGCGTGGTTCCGCCGGGTGTTCGAGGACCACGACGTGCCCCTGGTCTGGTCCGAGGTGACCGACTTCCAGGCGGCGTACGACGCGGGCGCGTCGAGCAGGGCCGAGGCGTTCGCGGCCTGGGAGGAAGAGGTCGCCCACTCGCGCCGCGTCGAAGGGGAGGCGGAGAGCCTGGAGCTGACCGGGCTTCAGCCCCGCTGGGGCGAGGAGGTGTCGCTGCGGACGGCGATGGTGCACGTGCTCCTGGAGTACGCCCGCCACAACGGGCACGCGGACTTCCTGCGCGAGGGCGTCGACGGGACCGTGGGCGCCTGAGGCTGCCCCGCACTCCACGGCGGGCGCACGGCGTCAGCCACGGCAGCCCCTGGTCCGCAGCGGCACGCCCCACCGCGCGGTCCCCCGTCCGGCGGACGGCCGGGGCGGCAGCCGGTAGCATCCGCTACGTACCGCATCACGACCCCTATCGGGAGGCACCGCCGTGGCGGGAGAACCGCAGGCCGACTGCCTGTTCTGCAAGATCGTCGCGGGCGAGGTCCCGGCGACCGTCGTCCGGGACACCGACACGACGCTCGCCTTCCGGGACATCAACCCGCAGGCACCCACCCACGTGCTCGTCATCCCCAAGGCGCACTACCCCGACGCCGGATCGCTCGCCGCCGCAGACCCCCAGCTGGCTGCCGACCTGCTGCGGGAGACGGCGGAGGTGGCCGAGCAGGAGAAGGTCGCGGTGACCGAGGGCGGGCCGGGCACCGGCTTCCGCGTCGTGTTCAACACCGGTGCCGGGGCGGGCCAGACCGTCTTCCACACCCACGCCCATGTGCTGGGAGGCCGCGGCCTCAACTGGCCTCCCGGCTGAGCCGGGGCGGGTCTGTTGTCCGTACGCGAACTGGTCGTGCTCGGCACCGCCAGCCAGGTGCCCACCCGGCACCGGAACCACAACGGCTATCTGCTGCGCTGGGACAGCGAGGGCATCCTCTTCGATCCGGGCGAGGGCACCCAGCGCCAGATGGTGCGAGCCGGGGTCGCCGCGCACGACCTCACCCGGATCTGCGTCACCCACTTCCACGGCGACCACTCGCTCGGTCTGGCCGGGGTGATCCAGCGCATCAACCTGGACCGCGTGCCGCACCCGGTCACCGCGCACTTCCCGGCCAGCGGCCAGCACTTCTTCGACCGGCTGCGGTACGCGACGGCCTACCGGGAGACGGTCAGTCTCCGCGAGCAGCCGGTGCGCGAGCCCGGCGTCCTCTGCGAGGGCCCCGCCTTCACCCTGGACGCGCGCCGGCTCTCCCACCCCGTCGAGTCGTACGGCTACCGGCTCACCGAGCCCGACGGGCGCCGGATACTTCCCCGGCTCCTCGCCGAGCGCGGCATCCGCGGCCCGGACATCGGGCGGCTCCAGCGCGAGGGCAGCCTGCGCGGGGTGACCCTGGAGGAGGTCAGCGCGCCGCGGCCGGGGCAGCGGTTCGCGTTCGTCATGGACACCCGGCTCTGCGACGGGGTGCACGAACTGGCCGAGGGCTGCGACATGCTGGTCATCGAGTCGACCTTCCTGGACGAGGACGCCCCGCTCGCCGAGCAGCACGGCCACCTCACCGCGGGCCAGGCGGCCGGCGTCGCCGCCGGAGCGGGCGTACGGCACCTGGTGCTCACCCACTTCAGCCAGCGCTACGGCGACCCGGCGGTCTTCGCCGCGCAGGCCCGCGCGGCGGGCTACGAGGGGGAACTGACCGTCGCGCAGGACCTGGCCCGCATCCCGGTGCCCCGCCGCCGCACCGGCTCGGACAGCCCGTAGCCCTCAGCCGTAATCTTCAGCCCGCAGCCCGCAGCCCGCAGCCCTCAGAAGCCGAGCTTGCGCAGCTGCTTCGGGTCGCGCTGCCAGTCCTTGGCGACCTTGACGTGCAGGTCGAGGTAGACCGGCGTGCCCAGCAGCGCCTCGATGTGCGTACGGGAGGTCGTCCCCACGTCCTTGAGCCGCTTGCCCTTGGGACCGATCACGATGCCCTTCTGGCTGGGGCGCTCGATGTAGATGTTGGCGTGGATGTCCAGCAGCGGCCGGTCGGCCGGGCGGTCCGCGCGGGGGATCATCTCTTCCACCACCACGGCGATGGAGTGCGGCAGCTCGTCCCGTACGCCCTCCAGCGCCGCCTCCCGGATCAGCTCGGCCACCATGACCTGCTCCGGCTCGTCGGTCAGGTCGCCGTCCGGATAGAGGGCCGGGCCCTCGGGCAGCAGCGGGACCAGCAGGTCGGCCAGGAGCGAGACCTGATCGCCCGCGACCGCCGAGACGGGGACGATCTCGGCCCACTCCAGGCCCAGTTCGACGCCCAGCCGGTCGATCGCGATGAGCTGCTGGGCGAGGGTCTCGGAGTCGACCAGGTCCGTCTTGGTCACCACCGCGACCTTGGGCGTCTTGCGCGCCTCGGCCAGCTCCTTCGCGATGAAGCGGTCGCCAGGGCCGAGCTTCTGGTCGGCGGGCAGGCAGAAGCCGATGACGTCGACCTCAGCCCAGGTGGTGCGCACCACGTCGTTCAGCCGCTCGCCCAGCAGCGTACGGGGCTTGTGCAGCCCGGGCGTATCGACCAGGACGAGCTGCGCGTCGGGGCGGTGCACGATGCCGCGCACCGTGTGCCGGGTGGTCTGCGGGCGCGTGGAGGTGATGGCGACCTTCGTGCCCACCAGCGCGTTGGTCAGGGTCGACTTGCCCGCGTTGGGGCGGCCGACGAAGCACGCGAAGCCCGAGCGGTGCGGCGCCTCGGGGGTGCCGGGGGAGGGTGAAGGTGCGCTCATGCCGACCATTGTCCCTGATCGCGCGGCGCCCTCCGACCGGGTGGCGTCCGGGCCGTACGCGGCCGGGCGGCCGCACGGCGGCCGGGGTCAGCCCGCCGCGGCCGTCGAGTGCGGGACGCCGTCGGGTCCGGCCAGCAGCACGGGCGTACCCGCGCCGCCCAGATCCCCCACCGCCGCCAGGTCCTCGGCGGGCACCTCCGCCGCCGCCGTGACCACCGCCGCCGCCTCCAGCGTGGCGGCGCCGGAGGCCACCGCCATCGCCACGGCCGTGCGCAGCGCGCTGAGCCGCAGCGACGGCAGGTCGACGGAACCGGCCACGTAGGTGCGCCCCATCCCGTCCCGTACGGCCGCGCCCTCGGGCACGCCGTTGCGGGCGCGGGCGCTGCGCGCGAGGGTGAGGAGCTTGCGGTCTTCCGGGTCCAGTGCCTCGTCACTCATGCGTGCGAGCATATGCGGCGCCCGCCGCGCACCGCGCACGGACGTCCCCGCCGGCGGCTCAGCCCGCCAGCGGGCGCAGATGCGCGCGGCGCGCCTCCGGGGCGTTCACCAGCTGCTCCAGCTTCTCCACCGTCCCGGTGCCCGCCACCGGGTTGTGCAGCACGATCGTCAGGTCAGGCCGGGCCGGGACCCGCAGATGGCTGCTCTCGAAGTACAGCGTGCCGACCGCACCGTGCTCGATCTCCTTCTGCAGCTGGCCGCCCACCTGCACGTCACCGCGCGCCCACAGCTCGACGAACTCCTCGCTCTGTGCGCTGAGCTGATCGAACAGCAGCTGGAAGCCCTCGTCCTCCGGATGCTCGGCCTGCGACTGCCGGAACTGCGCCACCACGGCGGGCGCGACGGCCTGCCAGGAGGTCAGCCGCCCTCGGTAGGCGTCGTCGGTGAAGAAGCTGGTGAGGCAGTTGTCCCCCTCGTGCAGCCCGAACACCAGCCTGGCCGCGTCGTTGAGCGCGACCGCGTTCCAGTACGGATCGAGCAGGTGCGCCGGGTACGGCAGCCACGCGTCGATCAGCCGCTTGAGCCCGTCGCACAGATATGCGCGGTCCACCTCGGACTGGGCGAGCGGCGGATTCAGCCCGGCCAGGATGTACAGGTGGCGCCGCTCCGCGTCGCCCAGCCGCAGCACCCGGGCCACCGCGTCGAGCACCTGCGGCGAGACGGTGATGTCCCGGCCCTGCTCCAGCCACTGGTACCAGGACGCCCCGACCCCGGCGAGCACCGCGACCTCCTCCCGGCGCAGTCCGGGCGTACGGCGGCGGGCGCCGCCGTCCGGCAGCCCCACCTCGGCCGGGGTGACCCGGGCCCGGCGGGTCATCAGGAAGTCCCGCAGCTCCTGCTGGCGGCGCGACCTGCCCGCCGGCGTCGCGGCCTTGTGCACCATGCTTCTCCCCCTGGCTCGTCCCCGCCCCTGCCGGACACCCTCGACCGGTGCCCCGGACCGGTGGCCGGGCCAGCAGGTTAAGCACCGACTCCCCACGCTCTGTTCCCCGCCCGCGCGTGACGCGCAGAGGGACGCGGGCCGGACGCGGCTGCGGGCGGGCCGCGCCGGCTCAGGCCGCGCTCACCCCGCGTCCAGCGCGAGCCTCGTCGCCCGCGGGAGCCCGGCGACCACCAGGTCCCAGGAGTCCTCGACCAGGTCGTGCACCATCCCGGCGTCGAGCGAGCCGTCCAGGGTGACCGTGTTCCAGTGCCGCTTGTTCAGGTGGTACCCCGGCGCGATGGCCGGGTGCGCCTCCCGCAACTGCACGGCCAGCGCGGGCTCGCACTTCAGGCTCACCTGGAGCGGCTCGCCGTCCAGCGCGCTGAACGCGAAGACCTTCCCGGCCACCTTGAACGTGGAGAGCCCGGGGCTCCCCGGGAAGGGGAAGTCCTCGACCGCGCCGTTCAGCCCCAGGCAGAGGGATCTCAGCTCATCCGGAGTCATGCGGCCAGTATGCCGACGGGCACTGACAGTGCGCGCTCCGCCGCCGGCCTCCGCTGCCGGACCCCCCCCGCGGCCGGTTCAGTCCTCGGCCGGTTCAGTCCTCGGCCGAGGCCGTACGGGCCGACCTGGCCGCCGTACCGTCGCCGCCCGCCGCCGAGGCGGCCCGTACCGGCTCCACCAGGACCGTGACGATGCGGTTGCGGCGGCCCGCCGGGGACTCGGCCGTCAGCCGCAGCCCGGTCAGCTCCGGGTCGGAGCGGTCCTCGGTGACATCCACCGTGGTGGCCGCGCCCGCGATCGGCACCCGGCCCAGCGACTTGGCCAGCAGGCCGCCGACCGTCTCCACGTCCTCGTCGTCCAGCCCCGCCAAGTCGTACAGCTCACCCAGGTCACCGAGGTCCAGCCGTGCGGTCACCCGGTAGCGGCCCTCGCCCAGGTCCTCCACCGGCGGCAGCTCCCGGTCGTACTCGTCGGTGATCTCGCCGACGATCTCCTCCAGGATGTCCTCGATGGTCACCACACCCGCCGTGCCGCCGTACTCGTCGATCACCACGGCCACGTGGATGCGGTCCTGCTGCATCTCGCGCAGCAGGTCGCCCGCGTTCTTGGTGTCCGGGACGAAGGCCGCCGGGCGCATCGCGGTGGAGACGACCTCTGTCTCCGCCTCCCGGTTGATGTGCACCTTGCGGGCCAGGTCCTTGAGGTAGACGACGCCCACCACGTCGTCCTCGCTCTCGCCCACCACCGGGATACGGGAGAAGCCGGAGCGCAGCGCGAGCGTGAGGGCCTGGCGGAGAGTCTTGTGCCGCTCGATGGTGATCAGATCGGTGCGCGGCACCATCACCTCGCGCACCAGCGTGTCACCGAGCTGGAAGACGGAGTGGACCATCTTCCGCTCCTCCGCCTCGATCAGCGACTCCCGCTCCGCCACGTCCACCAGCGCCCGCAGCTCCGCCTCACTGGCGAACGGGCCCTTGCGGAAGCCCTTGCCCGGCGTCAGCGCGTTGCCCAGGAGGATCAGCAGCTGCGGCACCGGACCCAGCACGCTGGCCAGCGGCACCAGCACGTAGCTGGCGGCCGTCGCCGTGTTCAGCGGGTGCTGGCGCCCGATGGTGCGCGGCGAGACACCCACCGCGACGTACGACACGAGCACCATCACCCCGATCGCGACGGTGAGCGCCTCCCAGGTCTGCTCGAAGTACCGCAGGCAGGCGTAAGTGACCAGTACCCCGGCGGCCATCTCGCTGGCCACCCGCAGCAGGAGCGCCAGGTTCAGATAGCGCGTGGGGTCGGCCGCGACGGCCGCCAGCTTGCCCGCGCCGCGCCGCCCGGAGCGGACGGCCTCCTCCGCGCGGTAGCTCGTCGTACGGGCCAGTCCGGCCTCGGCGCAGGCAGCCAGCCAGGCGACGACGACCAGGGCGACCGCGGCGCCGATCAGCCTGGCGGTCACGAGGTCGTGGTGGGGGCAGGAGAGGGCCCCTCAAGGCCCTGCTCGGCGCGCCAGCCGTCCACGATCGCCGCCTGGAGGCCGAACATCTCGGCCCGCTCGCCCGGCTCCTCGTGGTCGTACCCCAGCAGGTGCAGCACGCCGTGGACGGTCAGCAGGCGCAGCTCCTCGTCCACGGAGTGCTTCGTCGGCGCTTCGGCGCCCTGTTTCTCGGCCACCTCCGGGCACAGCACGATGTCACCGAGGAGGCCCTGCGGCGGCTCCTCCTCGTCCCGCGCGGGCGGGCGCAGCTCGTCCATCGGGAAGGACATCACATCGGTGGGACCCGGCAGATCCATCCACTGGAGATGCAGCTGCTCCATCGCGTCCGCGTCCACGGCGATCACCGAGAGTTCGGAGAGGGGATGGATGCGCATCCGGGTCAGGGCGTAACGGGCGATGTCGAGCAGCGACTGCTCATCGACCGCCCGGCCGGACTCGTTGTTGACTTCGATCGACATGAGGGTGTGGTCTCAGCGTTTTCCGTTGTTCGGCGCGTGTCCACCGCGCGCGGCGGATTCGGCGGCGGTGCGGTCGTCGTGGCGCTCGTAGGCATCGACGATACGGCCCACGAGCTTGTGCCGGACGACGTCGGTGCTGGTGAGCCGCGAGAAATGCACGTCCTCCACGCCCTCCAGGATCTCCTGCACCTGCCGCAGCCCGCTCCGGGTGCCGCCCGGCAGGTCGACCTGCGTGACGTCACCGGTGATCACGATTTTGGATTCGAAGCCGAGCCTGGTCAGGAACATCTTCATCTGCTCCGGGCTGGTGTTCTGCGCCTCGTCCAGGATGATGAACGCGTCGTTGAGAGTGCGTCCACGCATGTAGGCCAGCGGGGCGACCTCGATCGTGCCCGCCGCCATCAGGCGGGGGATCGAGTCGGGGTCGAGCATGTCGTGCAGCGCGTCGTAGAGCGGGCGCAGATACGGGTCGATCTTCTCGTAGAGCGTGCCCGGCAGGAAGCCCAGCCGCTCGCCCGCCTCGACCGCGGGCCGGGTCAGGATGATCCGGTTGACCTGCTTGGACTGGAGCGCCTGTACCGCCTTGGCCATCGCCAGGTACGTCTTCCCGGTGCCGGCGGGGCCGATGCCGAAGACGACGGTGTGCTGGTCGATCGCGTCCACGTACCGCTTCTGGTTGAGCGACTTGGGGCGGATCGTACGGCCGCGGCTGGAGAGGATGTTCTGCGTGAGCACCTCGGCGGGGGCGGCGTGGCCCCCGCCCTCGCCGGCGTCCGACTTGCGGAGCATGGAGATCGTGCGCTCCACCGCGTCCTCGGTCATCGGCTGGCCGGTGCGCAGCACCAGCATCATCTCGTCGAAGAGCCGCTGCACGAGAGCGACTTCCGCCGGCTCGCCGGTCGCCGTGATCTCGTTCCCCCGGACGTGGATGTCCGTGCCGGGGAACGCGGTCTCGATGACACGCAGCAAGGAGTCGCCGGACCCCAGCACGGTCACCATCGGGTGCTTCGACGGGACGGCGAAGCGGGCGGTGTCTTGGGTGGTGGTTGTCTGAGTCATGAGCGGCCTCTGGGGCCTGATCATCCCTCTCCTCGCTGCTGGGACCCTGCGCTGTCCAGAGTACGACGCGCCGCCGACATGCCCGAGTGGTTTTGCCGCCCGGCCTCAAAGCTGCGGGCGGAAGCCGACGGTCGGGACCGCGCGGCGCAGCGGCCAGGCACGTGCGGAGCCCGGCAGCAGCGCGTCCAGGAAGCGGTAGCGCCGCAGCGCCGCCGGGTCCTGGTCGTCGTACGACTTCACGTGCTGGTACCAGGCGGCCACCTCGGCCCAGCCCGGTGCGGAGAGCGATCCGCCGAACTCCTGCACCGAGAGCGCCGCCGTCAGCCCGGCGCACGCGAGGCGGTCCGCGAGCGGCCAGCCCGCGAGCGTGCCCGTCACGAAGCCCGCCACGAAGACGTCCCCGGCCCCCGTGGTGTCCAGCGCCTCCACCGCGATGGCGGGCACCTGCGCGGTCTCGCCGGTGCCGCCGTCGACCGCGTACGCGCCCTCCGCGCCCATCGTGACCACCGCCAGCGGCACCTGGTCGGCGAGCCGGTGCGCGGCCTGCCGGGGGCTGTCCGTGCCGGTGTAGCGCATCGCCTCGACGGCGTTCGGCAGGAACGCCTCGCACTGCGCCAGGTCGGTCAGGGCCCGCAGGTCCCAGCGGCCGGTGTCGTCCCAGCCGACGTCGGCGAAGATCCGGCTGCCGCGCTTGGCGGCGGTCGCGACCCACTCCTGCTGCTCGCCGGGCACCAGCGAGGCGACGCAGGCACGGGCGGGCGGAGGGCACTCGCGGCCGCCCTCCAGCACCTCGTCCTTGGGCGGCGCCTCGTGACCGTGCGAGATCATGGTGCGCTCGCCCTCGTAGGCCATGGAGACCGTCACGGGGGAGTGCCAGCCGGGCACCGTGTGCGACATCGACAGGTCGATGCCCTCGCCGTGCTCCAGCGCCTCCCGGCAGTAGTCGCCGTACATGTCGTCGCCGAAGGCCGCGGCGAGCGAGGTGCGCAACCCCAGCCGGGCGAGCGCGGTGGCCATGTTGGCGACGCCGCCGGGGCTGGAACCCATGCCGCGCGCCCAGGACTCGGTGCCGCGTACGGGTGCCGCGGCGATTCCGGTGAAGACGATGTCGAGGAAGACCGTGCCGGTCAGGTACACGTCGCAGGCCGGGTCCTGCGGGGTACGCAGCCCGGCGAGCGGGTCGAGGCAGCCGGCGGGGCCTGAGCCGCCACCGGAGCCGCCCGCGCGCGCCCCGGGCTCACCGTGCAGGCCGTGCGCGCGCGTGTGGTGCGTGTGGTGTGTGTCGCCCGTGCTCACCGTGCTCTCTCCTGTCGTGCTCTGTGCCCAGTCTGCCCTCCGTGTGGGGTAACTTCCGCCCATGCGGCTGACGATTCTCGGCGGAGGCGGATTCCGCGTACCCCTGGTCTACCGTGCGCTGCTGACAGCGGCCCGGTCCGGCGCCGGGGGGCGCCCCGGAGACCGTACGGAGCTGGTGCTGTACGACACGGACGCCGCGCGGGCGCGGGTCATCGCCTCGGTGCTCACCGCCCAGGCCCGCGCCGTGCCCGGCGCCCCGGCGGCGCCCGAGGTCCGGGTGGCGGGCGATCTGGACGAGGCGCTGCGCGGCGCCGACTTCGTCTTCTCCGCGATCCGGGTCGGCGGCACCGCCGGGCGGGTGCGGGACGAACGCGTCCCGCTGGCGGAGGGCGTGCTCGGGCAGGAGACGGTGGGCGCGGGCGGCATCCTCTACGCGCTGCGCACCGTGCCGGTGGCGGTCCGGATCGCCGAGCGGGTGCGGGCGGTGGCGCCCGAGGCGTGGGTCATCAACTTCACCAACCCCGCCGGGATCGTCACCGAGGCGATGAGCCGGGTGCTCGGGGACCGGGTCGTGGGCATCTGCGACTCGCCGGTCGGGCTGGTGCGCCGCGCCGCCCGCGCGGCGGGCGTCGCCGACCCGGCGGCGGTGCGCTACGACTACGTGGGCCTCAACCACCTCGGCTGGCTGCGCTCGCTGCGCCACCAGGGCCGCGAACTGCTGCCCGCGCTGCTCGCGGACGACGCCGCGCTCGGCTCCTTCGAGGAGGGCAGGCTCTTCGGCGCGGAGTGGCTGCGGGCCCTGGGCGCGCTGCCCAACGAATACCTGCACTACTACTACTTCCGCCGCGAGACGCTGGCGGCCGTACGGAGCGCCGACCAGACGCGGGGCGCGTTCCTGGACCGCCAGCAGGGCGCGTTCTTCGCGGCGGCGACGGGTGCCGCGCCCGAGCGGGCGGCCGAGCTGTGGGAGGGCACCCGGCTGGAGCGCGAGGAGACCTACGGAGCGGACAGCCGCGCGGCCGGCGGCGGCGGGCAGCGGGACACCTGCGATCTGGACGGGGGCGGCTACGACCAGATCGCGCTGCGCCTCATGCACGCCATCGCGGGCGACGACCGCGCCGAGCTGATCCTCAACGTGCGCAACGTCGGCACCGTGCCCGCGCTCCCCGACGACGCCGTCATCGAGACCGTGTGCGACGTGGGCGCGGACGGCGCCCGTCCGCGCCCCGCGGGCACACCGCTGGGGGAGGCCGAACTCGGCCTGATGCTCCAGCTCAAGGCGGTGGAGGGGGCCACCGTGGAAGCGGCGCTCAGCGGCTCCCGGCGGGCGGCCCTGCGCGCGCTGGGGCTGCATCCGCTGGTGGACTCACCGGCGGTCGCCGCCCGCATCCTGGAGCGCGCGGCGGGGCCGGAGTAGGCGGAGGGGCCGGAGTAGGCGGTGCCTCAGCGGCTCCGCCGCCTCCGGCCAGTGGCCGGTCAGCAGCCGGTCAGTGGCCGCGCTCCAGCCACCGGGGCAGCTGCGAGGCCTCCTCCCCGATCGTCGTGGAGCCGCCGTGGCCAGGCCGCACCACCGTGTCGTCGGGCAGGATCAGCAGCCGGTCGCGGATCGACTCGATGATCGTCGGGAAGTCGGAGTACGAGCGCCCGGTCGCCCCCGGCCCGCCCTGGAAGAGCGTGTCACCGGTGAAGACCGTGCCCAGCTCCGGCGCGTGCAGGCAGACCGCGCCGGGCGCGTGCCCCGGGGTGTGCAGCACCGTCAGGTCCGTGCCGGCGACGGTGAGCACCCGTCCGTCCGCCAGTTCGCCGTCGGGTGCGAGGTCCGGGTGCGCCAGCTTCCACAGGGCCTGGTCCTCCGGGTGCAGGAGCACGGGCGCCCCGGTGCGCCGGGACAGCTCGGGGGCGGCGTTGACGTGGTCGTCGTGTGCGTGGGTGCAGATGATCGCGCGCAGGGTGCGCTCGCCGAGCGCCTCGGCGATGGCGTCGGCGTCGTGCGCCGCGTCGATGACGACGGCCTCGCTGTCGTCCCCGACGATCCAGACGTTGTTGTCCACCTCCCAGGTACCGCCGTCCAGCGAGAAGGTGCCCGAGGTGACCACGTGGTCGATGCGCGCGCCCGCCATCACAGCACCACCACCGAGCGCAGTACGTCGCCCGCGTGCATCCGCTCGAACGCCTTCTCCACGTCGTCGATCCCGATCGTCTCGGTGACGAACGCCCCCAGGTCGAGCCGCCCCTGCTGGTGGAGATCGATGAGCATCGGGAAGTCGCGGGAGGGCAGGCAGTCGCCGTACCAGGAGGACTTGAGCGCGCCGCCGCGCCCGAAGACGTCCAGCAGCGGCAGCTCCAGCTTCATCTCCGGCGTCGGCACGCCGACCAGCACGACGGTGCCCGCCAGATCACGGGCGTAGAACGCCTGCTCGTACGTCTCGGGGCGGCCCACCGCCTCGATGACGACGTCCGCGCCGAAGCCGCCGGTCAGCTCGCGGACGGCCTCCACCGGGTCGCGCTCACGGGAGTCGACGGTGTGCGTGGCGCCGATCCGCAGCGCCGTCTCCAGCTTGCGGGCGTCGATGTCGACCGCGATGATCCGGGCCGCTCCCGCCAGCCGGGCCCCGGCGACGGCGGCGGCGCCCACGCCGCCGCAGCCGATGACCGCGACGGAGTCGCCGCGCCCCACGCCGCCGGTGTTGATCGCGGCGCCGATGCCCGCCATCACCCCGCAGCCGAGCAGCCCGGCCACCGCCGGGGAGACCTCGCGGTCGACCTTGGTGCACTGCCCTGCGGCGACCAGGGTCTTCTCCGCGAAGGCGCCGATGCCCAGCGCGGGGGAGAGGGGGGTGCCGTCGGTCAGCGTCATCTGCTGCCGGGCGTTGTGCGTGTCGAAGCAGTACCAGGGGCGGCCACGCCGGCAGGCGCGGCACTGGCCGCAGACCGCGCGCCAGTTGAGGATGACGAAGTCGCCGGGCGCCACCTCGGTCACGCCCTCACCGACCGACTCCACCACCCCGGCGGCCTCGTGCCCCAGCAGGAAGGGGAACTCGTCGTTGATGCCGCCCTGCCGGTAGTGCAGGTCGGTGTGGCACACGCCGCAGGCGCGCACCTCCACCACGGCCTCGCCCGGTCCCGGATCGGGCACCACGATGGTCTCCGTACGGACCGGCTCGTCCTTGCCCGGCGCGATGACGCCGCGTACCTCCTGGGCCATGCGGCTCACGCACCTTCCTTGAGAACTCGGGTGATCAGCGTGCGCTGGGCGTCGGTCAGGCGCGGATCGGCGCAGTACGTCGTCGCGCCGTCCGCCTCGATCTCGTAGTGGAATCCGTCCGGGACGCCGACCGGGCGCTCCTCGTGGCCCTCGGTCAGGGCCTTCTGGGCCAGCGAGTCCAGCTCGGCGGCGTCCGGACGGGCGCGGGTGTCGAGGGTGGCCCGGCGGGAGAGGCCCCCGAATCCGCCGGTGCGGACAACGGTGATGTGCATGGGGCCATCCTCGCGCGCCCGCGCGCGGAATTTAAGGGGCCTCGCCGGACGCGCTGCTCCCGGCGGCCCCCTTGGTGCCCGCGGCCTCCCTGGCGTCCTTCGGCGCCTTCGGCGTGACACCGACCGCGGACCAGGCGCGGAGCACGGCCGCCTCCTCCTCGCCCGCCCCGAAGCGCTCCCGTGCGGCGCTGAGGGTGGCCGCGGCGAAGGCGGCGAAGTCGGCGTCGGTCGCCAGGCTTCCGGAGGTCAGCGTGTCGTACCAGATGCGGCCCGCGCGCTCCCAGGCGTGCCCGCCCAGGTCGGTGGCCAGGGTGTAGAAGGCGTGGTTGGGGATGCCGGAGTTGATGTGGACCCCGCCGTTGTCGGAGGACGTGTGCACGTAGTCCTCCATGGTGGAGGGCTGCGGGTCCTTGCCGAGTACGTCGTCGTCGTACGCCGTGCCGGGTGCCTTGAGGGAGCGCAGCGCCACGCCCTGCACGCGCTCGGTGAACAGCTCCGCGCCGACCAGCCAGTCCGCCTGCTCCGCGGTCTGGCCCTTCTCGTGCTGCTTGATCAGCGAACCGAAGACGTCCGAGACCGACTCGTTGAGCGCGCCGGACTGGCCGAGGTACTCCAGGTTGGCGGTGTACTGCGTGACGCCGTGCGTCAGCTCGTGCCCGATGACGTCGAGCGCGAGGGTGAAGTCGCGGAAGACCTCGCCGTCCCCGTCGCCGAAGACCATCCGCTCGCCGTCCCAGAAGGCGTTTCCGTACTCCTCGCCGTAGTGCACCGTGGCGTCCAGCGGCAGGCCCGCGCCGTCGATCGAGTCGCGGGCGAAGGCGGACAGGAAGAGCGCGAAGGTGGAACCGAGCCCGTCGTACGCGCGGTTGACGCTCGCGTCCCGGACGGCCTTGCCGCCCTCGGTGCGGACCCGCTTGCCGGGCAGGGTCTCCTTGTGCCGGGCGTCGTAGATCGTACGGCGCGGTGTGGCCGCCGGGCCGGCCTGCCGGGGCACCGCGGGCGCCGTGAAGCCGCGCACCGCGGTGATCTGGCGGCGGGCGCGCTGCGCGGCGTCCCGCTCCAGGGTGCGCCGCGCGGGGGTCGCGAAGACGGGGTCCTCGGACCGGGCGAGCTGGTCCAGGAGGTGCGGCGGCACGATGCCGCAGCAGACCGGATGGCGGGGGAGGGGGCGGGGGCTGATGGGATGGCTCGGGTGTGCGTCCATACCGTCCACGGTGACACTGGGGAGTCACTCTGTCACTGGCTGCTGCGGGGATTCACGAGAAGGAGTTGTCCCGCCCGGCCGCGCCCGGGTCCGGTTCGCCCGCCCGCGCCCCGCCCCGCCCGCCCCGGACCTGCGCCGCAGCGGTCCCGCGGCGCTCGCGGACCGGCCCGCGTGCCGCTCCGCCCCGGTATGGGCACCGCGTCCGCATCGTGATACGTCGCCGCGCATCCCAAAACCCTCCGTTAAAGTGTGGGCATCATGCGCTTCGGGCTGCTTCTCCTTAGCTGCCGCGGCGAGGGTCTGTAGTCGATCGGCCGGCCCCCTCCCCGCGGAGATCGGTGCTGCCACCGTCGGCCCCCTCAGCCACCCGCACAGGAGTTCCGAGCAACATGACCTCATCCGAGCCCGTACGCCCCGCCACCCCCATCACCGCCGCGAGTGTCCGCCAGCGCCCCTCCGGCATGCCGGTTCACCGCTACGGGCGGTACGAGGCCGTCGACATCCCCGACCGCACCTGGCCCCAGCAGCGCGTCACCCGCGCCCCCCGCTGGCTCTCCACCGACCTGCGGGACGGCAACCAGGCGCTGATCGACCCGATGTCGCCCGCCCGCAAGCGCGCGATGTTCGACCTGCTGGTCTCCATGGGATACAAGGAGATCGAGGTCGGCTTCCCCTCCTCCGGCCGGACCGACTTCGACTTCGTCCGCTCGATCATCGAGGAGGACGCGATCCCCGAGGACGTGACGATCTCCGTCCTGACCCAGGCCCGCGAGGAGCTGATCGAGCGCACCGTCGAGTCGCTGCGCGGCGCCCGCCGGGCCACGGTGCACCTGTACAACGCCACCGCCCCCGTCTTCCGCGAGGTCGTCTTCCGCGGCTCCCGCGACCAGGTCAAGCAGATCGCGGTGGACGGCACCCGGCTGGTCATGGAGTACGCGGAGAAGCTGCTGGGGCCCGAGACCGCCTTCGGGTACCAGTACAGCCCGGAGATCTTCACCGACACCGAACTGGACTTCGCCCTGGAGGTCTGCGAGGGGGTGATGGACGTCTGGCAGCCCGAGGAGGGCCGCGAGATCATCCTCAACCTGCCTGCCACGGTGGAGCGTTCGACCCCCTCCACGCACGCCGACCGCTTCGAGTGGATGTCCCGGCACCTGTCCCGCCGCGAGTACGTCTGCCTGTCCGTGCACCCGCACAACGACCGCGGCACCGCCGTCGCCGCCGCCGAGCTGGCCCTGATGGCGGGTGCCGACCGGGTCGAGGGCTGCCTCTTCGGGCAGGGCGAGCGTACGGGCAACGTCGACCTGGTGACCCTGGGCATGAACCTCTTCTCCCAGGGCGTCGACCCGCAGATCGACTTCTCGCAGATCGACGAGATCAAGCGCACCGCCGAGTACTGCAACCAGATGGACGTGCACGCCCGGCACCCCTACGTCGGCGACCTCGTCTACACCGCCTTCTCCGGCTCCCACCAGGACGCCATCAAGAAGGGCTTCGAGGCCATGGAGGCGACCGCCGCCGAGCAGGGCGTGCCGGTGGGGGAGACCGCGTGGGCGGTGCCGTACCTGCCCATCGACCCGAAGGACGTCGGGCGCTCCTACGAGGCCGTCATCCGGGTCAACTCGCAGTCCGGCAAGGGCGGTGTGGCCTACGTCCTCAAGAGCGACCACAGCCTCTCGCTGCCGCGCCGCATGCAGGTCGAGTTCTCGAAGATCATCCAGGACAAGACCGACACCGACGGCGGTGAGGTCACCCCGGCCGCCATCTGGGCCGTCTTCCAGGACGAGTACCTGCCCGTGCCCGACGAGAAGTGGGGCCGGATCGCGCTGCGCAGCGCGCAGACCTCCACCACCAGCGCGGGGCACGACGCGCTCACCGTCGAGGCGGTCGTGGACGGCCGGGACACCGTCCTGACCGGCACGGGCAACGGCCCGCTGGCCGCCTTCGTGGACGCGCTGCGCGTCATCGACGCCGACGTACGGGTGCTGGACTACGTCGAGCACACGATGAGCGAGGGCGCGGGCGCGCGCGCCGCCGCGTACATCGAGTGCGCGATCGGCGATCAGGTGCTGTGGGGCGTCGGCATCGACGCGAACATCGTGCGTGCCTCCATCAAGGCGGTCATCTCGGCCGTCAACCGGGCGTCGCGCGGCTGAGCACCGGGCCGCCGCCGCGTCCCTGGGACCGACACGCCGTCCCCCGCTCAGTGCGGGGGGCGGCCGGTCCGGTCGTGGAAGGCGCTGAGCGCGCTGCCCGTGTCGGAGCAGGAGATCACCCGCGCGTCCCGCCGGGCCTCCCGGACGGCCCGCGCGCCGTCCTCGTACCGAGCCGCACCGCGCCGCCGGACGCGCTCGCGCCGCCGCAGGACGGCCAGGCTCCAGCCGACGAGTGCCGCCGGCGCGACGAGGAACACCGCCATAGCCGCCATCCCTTCAGCATGGCAGTGCGCCGCGCGGCGCCAGATGCTTTCCGGACAACTGCGGTCCGGGGTGCTGACGCCGGATCGCCTCTGTGGTTAACATCACGGCATTCCGGCGACGTTGCCGAAGTGTTACGGAGGTGCGGTGCGGTGAGCCATTCCCGGGGCGGGCGCGCCCGGGCCGCACGCCTGGCGGGCGTCCGTACACGCTGGCGGACCGTCGACGACGGCGAGTTCTACTGCCCGGGCTGCGGCGGCGACCGCAACTACCGCCGCCGTACGGGGCGTCGCCGCCTCGTGCTGCTGGGCGTCCCGCTGCTGCCGCGCGGCGTCACCGGGCCGGTCGTCGAGTGCGCCTCCTGCCGCGACCACTTCGGCACGGAGTGCCTGGAGGGCCCCACCACCCAGCGGCTGACTGCGATGCTGCGCGACGCCGTCCACTGCGTCGCGCTCCGCGTGCTGGCGGCGGGCGGCACGGAGTCGCCCGCGAGCCGGGCGGCGGCGGTCGAGATGGTGCGCGCCGCCGGTTACCCCGACTGCACCGAGGACCAACTGCTCGCGCTCCTGGGCGCCTTGCGGGACGAATGGGAGCGCACGGCACCGGCCGGGCCGGGTGCCGGGCTCGACACACTGGCCCCGCTGGCGCCGCACCTGGCCGCCGCCGGACGGGAGTCGCTGCTGCTCCAGGGCGCGTCCGTGGCGCTCGCGGACGGGCCGTACCAGCCCGCCGAGCGCGAGGTGCTGGAGGCGGTCGGTGCGGCGCTGACGCTCCGCCCGGCGGACACCGAGCGGCTGCTCGCCGCCGCCCGCACGCCCTCCTGACACCGCCCGGTACGCGCCGCCCGGCACGCCCCGGCACATCCGACCGGCACACCCCGTCCGCTGCGCCCCCGACGGCCGTCCCCGCCTGCTCCCGGCGGCTACTCCCGCAGGAGTAACGCGGCGCGGACGCAGCCCACGGTAGTAACGCGCGGTTCGGTCCGGCGAGCGATGAAGACCCCCGTTCCGCCCGGAAGTCTGGATACCGACAGACACAGGTGCAAGACGAGGGGGCACTCACATGGGGTCCGCAACGCAAGCACGCCGGGAGGCGGGGCCGGAGCGGAACGGCCCGCCGGCGCCGGACGGCCGGGAGCGCAGACGGCGGCGCGCCGTACCCTGGGCGGTCCTCGCCCTGTGGGTGGCGGTGCTCGCGATCGCCATGCCGTTCGGCGCGAAGCTGGGCGACGCCTCCAGCGACGAGGCGATCGACTACCTGCCGGGCAGCGCGGACTCCACGCGGGTCCAGAAACTGGTGGAGGAAATGCCGGGAGGCGACACCGTCGACCTCATCCTGGTACACCACCGCGACGGCGGCCTGACCGCCGCCGACCGCGACGTCGCCCGCGAGCAGGCCGCCGAAATCACCGGCGCGTACCAGCTCAGCGGCGACACCTCGCCGCAGGCCGTCCCCTCCGAGGACGGCGAGACGCTGATGACGGTCATGTCCCTGGCCGAACAGCCGGGTGAGGAGGGGCGGATCGAGGCGGTCCAGGACATCCGGGACGGCCTCGACGGCGCGCCCGAGGGCCTGAGCGTGCAGGTCGGCGGGCCCGGCGCGCTGGAGACGGACATGGAGGAGGTCTTCGAGTCGGTCGACGGCACCCTCATGCTCGGGACGGCCGCCATCGTCGCCGTCCTGCTCATCCTCACCTACCGCAGCCCGTTCCTGTGGCTCGTCCCGCTGCTCGTGGTGGGGGCGGCCGTCATCAGCGCGCAGGCGGTCGTCTACGCGCTGGTCCAGGCGTTCGACCTGACGGTCACCACGATGAGTTCGTCGGTGATGACCATCCTCATCTTCGGCGCCGGCACGGACTACGCGCTCCTGCTGGTCGCCCGCTACCGCGAGGAACTGCGCCGCATCGAGCGCCCGTACGACGCCATGCTGGCGGCCCTGCGCGGCTGCGGCCCCGCGGTGCTGGCCTCCTCCGGCACGGTCGCGCTGGGCCTGCTGTGCCTGCTGGCAGCCGACCTGAACAGCAGCAGCGGACTCGGCCCCGTCGGCGCGGTCGGCGTGGTGTGCGCGCTGGCCGCCATGATGACGCTGCTGCCCGCGATCCTGGTGCTGCTCGGCCGCCGCGTCTTCTGGCCGCTGGTGCCCCGCCACGGCGTCGAGCCCGCCGGCCGGCGTTCGCTGTTCGCCGTGATGGGCACCTCGGCCGCCCGCCGCCCGGCCACCGTGCTGATCGCGGGCAGCGCGCTGCTGGGCGCGCTGGCGCTGGGCATGTTCAACCTGCCCGGGGTGCTCCAGCAGGGGGACACCTTCATCGACAAGCCCGAGTCCGTCACCGCCATGGAGACGCTCGGCGAGGCGTATCCGCAGGCCAACAACCAGCCGATCACGGTCATGGCGCGCACCGACGCGGCCGACAGGGTCATCGAGCGGGCCGGTGCGGTCGACGGTGTGGCGGAGGTGGCGAAGGGCCGCGACGGCGACGGCTGGACGGAGATCGCCGTGTTCGCCGAGGGCCGCGCCGAGTCGGCTCAGGAGAAGGACACGATCCGCGCGCTGCGCGCCGAACTGCACGCGGTGGACGGCGCGGAGGCGCTGGTCGGCGGGGACACCGCGCAGCGGCTCGACGAGGCCGACACCAACTCGGACGACCGCAAGAAGGTCATCCCGCTGGTGCTGGTCGTGGTGCTGCTGGTGCTGATCGCGCTGCTGCGCAGCCTGGTCGCGTCGGTGGTGCTCGTGGTCGCCGTGGTCGCCTCCTGGGGCGCGGCGATGGGCCTCGGCGGGCTCCTGTTCGAGCCGGTCTTCGGCTTCCAGGGGCTCGATCCCAGCCTGCCGCTGCTGAGCTTCGTCTTCCTGGTCGCGCTCGGCGTCGACTACGGGATCTTCCTCATGCACCGGATGCGGGAGGAGTCGCTCAAGGGCCTGCCGGTGCCCGAGGCGGCGCTCACCGCGCTGCGCACCACCGGCGGGGTGATCGCCTCGGCCGGGATCGTGCTGGCAGCGACGTTCTGCGTGCTGGCGACCATGCCGATGGTGCTGATGGCCGAGATGGGCTTCCTCATCGCGGTCGGCGTGCTGCTGGACACCTTCCTGGTGCGCACCTACCTGGTGACCTCGGCCAGCCTGCTGCTGAAGCGGTGGGTGTGGTGGCCGGGACGGCTCTCGCGGCCGGAGGCGGCGGGCGGACCGCCCGTGGCCGGGCCCCCTGCGGGGGAGGCACCCGCGGGCGAGGCACCCGGGTCTGCCCCGGCGGCCGGCGGCGAGCGGGTCACCTCCGCAAGGAGCGCGGGCTGACCGCGGGCTGACCGTCCCACCCGCGGACGTCCGCGCGTACCCCCCGTGCGCGCGGACGTCCGCACGCCGTGGTCCACCTCTCCCAAGTCCCCCTCCCATGACGCAGGATGGAGCCGTGAACACAGCCCAGGACCCGTTCAGCGCCGCCGTGGCCCGCGCTCTGAGGCCACGGAGCGTCCACCACCGCGACCTGCGCCCCGGCGACCTGGGGATCGCCGCGGTGGTGCTCGTGGTGCAGGGCGTGATCGCGGTCTCGATGGGGTCCGGTGACGGCCGGACGCCCGACGTGCTCGGCTGGGCGCTGCTCACCGGCACCGCCGCGGCCCTCACCTTCCGGACCCGGGCGCCCTGGGTGACGGCCCTCGCGGTGATCGCGCTGATCGCGCCGTACCACGCGCTGGACTACGCGCACACCGCCGGCATACCGGCCGTCATGTTCGTGCTCTTCTCGCTCGCGGTCTCCGGACCCCCGCTGCGCACCTTCCTCACCGTCGGCGGGGCGCTCGCCATGATGGCGGCGGTGATGGCGACGGTCGGCCAGGGGCACGACATCCCCGAGATGGTGCGCGGTTCCGGCTGGCTGGTGGCCTTCGTGATCATCGGCGAGGCCGTACGCATCCACCGCGACTACGTGGCGGCGATCGTCGAACGCGCCGAACGGGCCGAACGCACCCGGGAGGAGGAGGCGGCGCGCCGGGTCGCCGAGGAGCGGCTGCGCATCGCCCGCGACCTGCACGACCTGCTCGCGCACAGCATCACCTTGATCGGCGTCCAGACCTCCGTCGCCGCGCACGTGCTGGTCGCCGACCCGGAGCGGCTCGACCGGGAGGCCGTGGCCCGCGCGCTGGACGGCATCGCCGACACCTGCCGGGACGCCCGCTCCGAACTCCGCACGACCTTGGAGGTACTGCGGGCCGACGACGCCTCGGGCGGGCACGCGAACGGCGGCGGGCCGCTGCCGGGGCTCTCCGGCGTGCCCGACCTGGTCCGAGCGGCGGAGGGCGCGGGCGCCCGGGTCCGGCTGCGGCCGTACGCCGCCGTCGAGGGGGCGGCCGGGCAGGTGCCGGCGGCGGTGGGCGCCGCCGCGTACCGCATCGTGCAGGAGAGCCTGACGAACGCGGTGCGGCACGCGGGGCCCGAGGTGGGCGTCGAGGTCGTACTGGAGCCGGTGGCGCACGAACCGGCGGGCGCGGGCGGCGCGTTGCGGGTGACCGTCCGGGACGACGGCGGTCCGGCCGGGCGCGCCGGTGCCCCGCCGCCCGAGGGGCCGCCGGGCTACGGGATCGTGGGGATGCGGGAGCGTGCCCGCAGCGTCGGCGGCACGCTGGACGCCGCCGGGTGCGCCGAGGGCCCCGGCTTCCGGGTGACCGCGGTGCTGCCGCTCGCGCCGCGTACGACGGGACCGGCCGCCACGGGGCCGCCCGCGGACGCCGTCGCGGGCCCCGTCACCGCCGCCCCGCCCGCCCCTGCGCCCCTGTCCCGCCCCCGCGAAGCCGAGTCCCCGAAAGGCACGCCATGAGCGCGTCCAGCCCCTCCCAGCCGATCCGCGTGCTGCTCGCCGACGACCAGACCCTGGTACGGGCCGCGTTCGCGATGCTCATCGAGTCCGCCCCCGACATGGAGATCGTCGGGGAGGCCGGGACCGGCCGGGAGGCCGTCCTGCTGGCGCGCAGGACGCAGACCGACGTCGTCGTGATGGACATCCGGATGCCCGATCTCGACGGCATCGAGGCGACCCGGCTGATCGCCGCCGACCAGGACCTGGCCGACGTGCGGGTGCTCGTACTGACCACCTACGACACGGACGGCTACGTCGTCGACGCGCTGCGCGCCGGAGCGTCCGGATTCCTGGTCAAGGACACCAAGCCGGCCGATCTGCTGGACGCGATCCGCACCGTCTGTGCCGGGGAGGCGCTGTTGTCACCTGGGCCGACGGCGCGGCTCATCGCGCGCGTGCTGCGCGCGCCCGAGGCCCCCGGTGGCGGCCCGCTGCCCGAGGCGCTGGCGACGCTCTCCGCCCGCGAACGGCAGGTGCTGGGCCTGGTGGCGCGCGGACTGAACAACACGGAGGTGGCCGAGTCGCTGGGGCTGAGCCCGCTCACGGCCAAGACCCATGTCAGCCGGATCATGGGCAAGCTGAGTGTCCGCGACCGGGCACAGCTGGTCATCGCGGCGTACGAATCGGGCCTGGTGACCCCGGGGACCTCCGCCTGACCCGGGGATGGGCGAGAATGCGGGCATGCCGTCGCACGCTCCCGGGAGCCCGCCCCCCTGCCGCCGTCACCGGTCCGGGGGCCGCCCGTCATGAGCCTCTTCCGTGACGACGGCATCGTCCTGCGCACCCAGAAGCTCGGCGAGGCGGACCGGATCATCACCCTGCTCACCCGCGGCCACGGCCGGGTGCGGGCGGTGGCCCGCGGCGTGCGGCGCACCAAGTCGAAGTTCGGCGCCCGGCTGGAGCCCTTCTCCCACGTGGACGTGCAGTTCTTCGCGCGCGGCGGCGAACTGGTGGGCCGCGGGCTGCCGTTGTGCACGCAGACGGAGACCATCGCCCCGTACGGCAGCGGCATCGTCGGGGACTACGACCGCTACACCTCCGGTACGGCCATGCTGGAGACGGCCGAGCGGTTCACCGACCACGAGGGCGAGCCGGCCATCCAGCAGTACCTGCTGCTCGTCGGCGGGCTGCGCACCCTCGCCGCCGGCGAGCACGGGGCCGGCCTGGTGCTGGACGCCTTCCTGCTGCGCTCCCTCGCCGTCAACGGCTACGCACCCAGCTTCGGCGACTGCGCCCGGTGCGGACTGCCCGGCCCCAACCGCTTCTTCTCGGTCGGCGCGGGCGGCACCGTCTGCGCCGACTGCCGGGTGCCCGGCAGCGTGGTGCCCTCACCGGAGGCGCTCCGGCTGCTGGGAGCGCTGCTGACCGGGGACTGGGAGAGCGCCGACGCGGCCGAGCCCCGGCACGTCCGGGAGGGGAGCGGGCTGGTCTCCGCGTATCTGCACTGGCACCTGGAGCGCGGGCTGCGCTCGCTGCGCTTCGTACGGTGACCGCGTGCGCCGGCGGGCGGGCACGGTGAGCCCTCGGTGCGGGAGGGGCGATAGGCTCGCGTGAGCCCGCGGGCCCGCCCGACCCGCCCCCGTACGACCCGATGGAGCTGAACCTGTATGGCCCGTCGCGGAATGCTGTCCCGGCAGCGTCGCGTGTCCGACTACGCGGTCCCCGAGCCGCACCCCTCCGGCGCCCGGCCGCCGCGGATTCCCCGCGAGCTGGTGCCGGAGCACGTGGCCGTCGTGATGGACGGCAACGGACGCTGGGCCAAGGAGCGCGGGCTGCCGCGTACCGAGGGGCACAAGGTCGGCGAGGGCGTCGTGATGGACGTGCTCAAGGGCTGTCTGGAGATGGGCGTCGGCAATCTCTCGCTCTACGCCTTCTCCACCGAGAACTGGAAGCGCTCGCCCGAGGAGGTGCGCTTCCTGATGAACTTCAACCGCGACGTCATCCGCCGCCGCCGGGACGAGATGGACGAGCTGGGCATCCGCATCCGCTGGGTGGGCCGGATGCCGAAGCTGTGGAAGTCCGTGGTGCAGGAGTTGCAGGTCGCGCAGGAGCAGACCCGCGACAACGACGCGATGACGCTCTACTTCTGCGTGAACTACGGCGGCCGGGCGGAGATCGCGGACGCGGTGAAGGCGCTCGCGGAGGACGTACGGGCGGGGCGGCTCGACCCGTCCAAGGTCAACGAGAAGGCCCTCGCCCGCTATCTGTACTACCCGGACATGCCGGACGTGGACCTCTTCCTGCGCCCGTCCGGTGAGCAGCGCACCTCCAACTACCTGATATGGCAGAGCGCGTACGCGGAGATGGTCTTCCAGGACGTGCTGTGGCCGGACTTCGACCGGCGCAACCTGTGGGCCGCGTGCCTGGAGTACGCCCGGCGCGACCGCCGCTTCGGGGGCGCGGACGCGGTCTCGGGCGCTCCGGCCCCGGCTCCGCCCGCCGGGCCCGCCCACCCGGCCGAGCCGGAGGACGGCCGCCCCGCCTGAGAGGCGGCCGGGCTGCCTCTGTGAGCGGGAGCGGCCCGGCTCCTCCGTCAGCGCGTCACTTGGCGCAGTCCCCGCAGGTGCCGAAGATCTCGACGGTGTGCCCGACGTCGACGAAGCCGTGCTCGGCCGCGATCGACTCCGCCCACTTCTCCACGGCGGGGCCCTCCACCTCGACCGCCTTGCCGCAGTGCCTGCACACCAGGTGGTGGTGGTGGTCGTCGCTGTGGCAGCGGCGGTAGACCGACTCCCCCTCGTCGGTGCGCAGTACATCGACCTCGCCGGCGTCGGCGAGGGACTGGAGGGTGCGGTAGACGGTGGTGAGACCGACCGAATCACCGCGGTGCTTGAGCATGTCGTGCAGCTCCTGCGCGCTGCGGAACTCCTCGACCTCCGCCAGCGCGGACGCCACGGCAGCACGCTGCCTCGTCGACCGTCCGCGTACGGGGGGACCTGCGGTGGTCACCGTCGCCTCCTCCACTCGTCGCCTGCTCTCGGACCGGCTCGCCATTGTGCCAGGTGTATCAGGCGGAAACCGGAAGCAGTCGTTACGGCCTCGCCCGAGGCCGTTACGCGCCCACGGGCGCGTGCACCTCCTCCAGGGTGCCTTCCCCGCCGTCCGCCGGCGCACGCTTCGCACGTCGGCGCGCCAGGGGCGTGGCCACGGCGGTCACCACCACGAACAGTCCGATGGCGATGAGCACGATGCTGGCACCCGGCGGCACGTCCGCGAAGTACGAGGTGGTGGTGCCGGAGAGGGTGACCAGCACACCGAAGAACACCGACAGGCCCAGCGTGGTGGCGAAGCCGCGGGTGGCCTGCTGCGCGGTGGCCACCGGGATCACCATCAGCGCGCTGACCAGCAGCAGCCCCACCACCCGCATCGACACCGTGACGGTGACCGCCGCGGTGACCGCGAGCAGCATGTTCAGCAGCCGTACGGGCAGCCCGGTCACCCGCGCGAACTCCTCGTCCTGGCAGACCGCGAAGAGCTGCCGCCGCAGCCCCAGCGAGATCAGCAGCACGATCGCCGAGAGGCACACGATGGTCACGATGTCGGACTCGGAGACGGTGGTGATCGAACCGAACAGGTAGGTGACGAGGTTCGCGTTGGAGCCGTTCGGCGCGAGGTTGATGATCATGACGCCGCCCGCCATGCCGCCGTAGAAGAGCAGGGCGAGCGCCAGGTCGCCGCGCGTCTTGCCGTACCAGCGGATCAGCTCCATGCCCATCGCGCCGAGCGAGGCCACCAGCACCGCCATCCACACGGGGCTGGTGTTCAGCAGGAAGCCGAGGGCGACGCCGGTGAGCGCGACGTGCCCGATGCCGTCACCCATGATCGCCTGACGGCGCTGGACCAGGTAGATGCCGACCGCCGGAGCGGCGACGCCGACCATCAGCGCGGCCAGCAGCGCGCGCTGCATGAATTCGAACTGGAGCATCTCGGTCATGACAGGAGTCCGGTCTCGATCTTGGCGGCGGGGTCCGCCGGAGGGGTGTCGTGCGGGTGGCAGGCCAGGTCGTGCAGCCGCTCGGGGTGGTCGACGCGCTGGACCCGCCCGGCGTGCAGCACCACCGCACGGTCGATCAGCGGGGCCAGCGGCCCCAGCTCGTGCAGCACCAGGAGCACCGAGGTGCCGTTCCGGGTCTGCTCGCCCAGCGCCTCCGCGAGTACCGCCTGGCTGGCCAGATCGACGCCGGCGAGCGGCTCGTCCATGATCAGCAGGTCGGGTTCGCCGGCCAGCGCGCGGGCGATCAGCACCCGCTGGTGCTGGCCGCCGGAGAGCGCGTTGACCGAGTCCCTGGCCCGGTCCTCCAGCCCGACGAGCCGCAGCGCCTCGTGCACCGCCTCCCGGTCAGCCCGGCCCAGCGGGCGCAGCCCGGTGCGCGAGAGCCGCCCGGCGGAGACCACCTCGCGTACGGTCGCCGGAACGCCGCTCGCCGCCGTCGACCGCTGCGGCACGTAGCCCACCCGGCGCCACTGGCGGAAGCGGGCGAGCGGCTTGCCGAACAGCTCCAGCTCACCCGAGGTCACCGGGACCTGACCGATGACGGCCCGGACGGTGGTGGACTTCCCGGAGCCGTTCGCGCCGAGCAGCGCGACCACCTCGCCGTGCTCCACGGTCAGATCCATCCCGCGCAGCACGGGCCGCGCGCCCAGCGACGCGTCCACGCCCCGCAGCGATATGACGGGCTCCGGTGACTTCATGGGGGTCTCCTTCGGTGGGGGCGTCACCGCGCGTCGAGCGCGGTCCGCAGGGCTTCGAGGTTCTGGCGCATGACCGAGAAGTAGTCCTGCCGCTCCGGGTCCTCGACGGACTCCAGCGGGCTCAGGACGCCGGTCTTGAGACGGAGGTCGCGGGCGAGCGTCTTCGCCGTGGCGTCGCTCGCGTTGCTCTCGAAGAAGACCGTGCTGACGTCGTCCTCCTTGGCGACCCTGTGCAGCTTCTTCAGGTGCGCCCCGCTCACCGAGCCGGACTCGGCGTCCACCCCGGAGACGGCCTCCTCGTGCAGGCCGTAGCGGTCGGCGAGGTAGCCGAAGGCGGCGTGCGTGGTGATGAAGGTGTCGTTCTTACGGGACTTGAGGCCGCTCTTGAACTCCTTGTCGAGGGCGGTGAGGCGCTTGACGAGGGCGGCGGTGTTCTTCTCGTACTCCGCCTTGTGCTTCGGGTCGGCCTTGGCGAGCTGGGTCCCGACCCCCTCGGCGACCTCGGCGTAGCGCGTCGGGTCCAGCCAGATGTGGGGATCCTCGCCGCTCTCCGTGCTGTGGTCGTGGCCCTCGTGGTCCCCGCCGCCGTGCTCCTCCTCGGCGTGCTCCCCGTCGCCGTGGTCGTGGCCCTCGTGGCCCTCTTCGGCGTGCTCCTCCTCGCCGTGCTCGGACTCCCCGTGCTCCGACTCCCCGTGCTTCTCCAGGTCGGTGAAGGAGGTGGCCTCCGCCTTGTACCGCACCTCCGACTGCTCGACGGCCTTGTCGACGGCGGGCTGGAGGCCCTTGAGGTAGACGACCAGGTCCGCCTCGCCCAGGCGGCCGACCTGCCGAGGGGAGAGCTCGAGCGCGTGCGGCTCGCCGCCGGGCTTGGTGAGGCCGGTGACCGAGACGTGCTCCCCGCCGATCTCCTCGGCGAGGAACTCCATGGCGTAGAACGACGCGACGACGCTCACTTTTCCGTCATCGCCGGAGGTGTCGCCGCAGGCGGAGAGCGACACGGTGCCCAGCGCGAGGGCCCCGGCGGTGGCGGTGGTGCGTATGAGACGGTGTCGAGTGTTCATGACACTCATTTTCACCTCTAATGGAAACCATTGTCAACTGACGCAGGCGCCCCGCCGGTGTGACACAGTCGGCGCACGCGAGGTAGCGCAGAGGCGCGCGGACGAATCGGGGCACAGGGCAAACCGATTTGATCCAGGCCCCTCACTCGCCGGTAATCTGAGGTATTCCGTCGTCGTTGATGAAGAGAGCACCGTGGCCGCCGACAAGATCGACACCATCGTCAGCCTGAGCAAGCGCCGTGGCTTTGTGTACCCGTGCAGTGAGATCTACGGCGGCCAGCGCGCCGCCTGGGACTACGGGCCGCTGGGCGTGGAGCTCAAGGAGAACATCAAGCGCCAGTGGTGGCGCTCCATGGTCACTTCCCGCGACGATGTGGTCGGAATCGACTCGTCGGTGATCCTGGCGCCCGAGGTCTGGCAGGCGTCGGGCCATGTGGCCACCTTCACCGACCCGCTGACCGAGTGCACCTCCTGCCACAAGCGGTTCCGCGCCGACCACCTGGAGGAGGCGTACGAGGCCAAGCACGGCCGTCCGCCCGCCGCCGGTCTGGCCGACATCAACTGCCCGCACTGCGGGAACAAGGGCGCCTTCACCGAGCCCAAGCAGTTCTCCGGCCTGCTCTCCACCCACCTCGGCCCGACCCAGGACTCCGGCTCGGTCGCCTACCTGCGCCCCGAGACCGCCCAGGGCATCTTCACCAACTTCGCCCAGGTGCAGCAGACTTCGCGCAAGAAGCCGCCGTTCGGCATCGCGCAGACGGGCAAGTCCTTCCGGAACGAGATCACGCCGGGCAACTTCATCTTCCGCACGCGCGAGTTCGAGCAGATGGAGATGGAGTTCTTCGTCAAGCCCGGCGAGGACGAGCAGTGGCACGAGTACTGGATGGAGCAGCGCTGGAACTGGTACCGGGACCTCGGCCTCCAAGAGGCCAACATCCGCTGGTACGACCACCCGGCGGAGAAGCTCTCGCACTACTCGAAGCGCACCGCCGACATCGAGTACCGCTTCAACTTCGGCGGCACCGAGTTCTCCGAGCTGGAGGGCGTGGCCAACCGCACCGACTTCGACCTCAACGCGCACTCCAAGGCGTCCGGCCAGGACCTGTCGTACTTCGACCAGGAGGCGGGCGAGCGCTGGACGCCGTACGTCATCGAGCCGGCGGCCGGTGTCAACCGCGCCATGCTCGCCTTCATGCTCGACGCCTACGTCGAGGACGAGGCGCCCAACGCCAAGGGCAAGATGGAGAAGCGCATCGTGCTGCGCCTCGACCCGAGGCTCGCCCCGGTGAAGGTGGCGGTGCTGCCGCTGTCGCGGAACGAGCGGCTGTCGCCCAAGGCGCGCGGCCTCGCCGAGACGCTGCGCAAGCACTGGAACATCGAGTTCGACGACGCGGGCGCCATCGGCCGCCGCTACCGGCGCCAGGACGAGATCGGCACGCCGTTCTGCGTGACCGTCGACTTCGATACGCTGGACGACAACGCGGTGACCGTGCGAGAGCGTGACTCGATGAAGCAGGAGCGGGTCTCGCTGGACCAGATCGAGGGCTACCTGGCGGGCCGGCTGCTCGGCTGCTGACGACGCGATCCCGCGCTGCGGGCGGCGAGGGCCCGGTCTCCGGAGGGAGGCCGGGCCCTCGCCGTTTCCCGGCTGCGGCCCGCGAGGGACGGAACGTCTGCCGACGCCGGAGCGTTTCAAGGGCGTCGCGAGCCCGCCGGGAGTTACGGGACAGCCCTGAGGACGTGCTCCCGGCACCGGAGCCGCCTCAGACACCCTGACCGGTCACCCTGCCCGGTCACCAAACCCGAGGATGCCGTGGACACTTCGCAGGACACCACCGCCCACGCCGCAACCGCACCGCCCCCGGAACGAGCGCCGGAGCCCGCGCCGGAGTCCAAGTCGGAGCCACCGTCCGGGCCTTCGCCCGAAGCCTCGTCACCGACGGCCCCGCCCGCCTGGCGGGTGCTGCTGGGCTACGTCCGCCCCTACCGGCGCTGGCTCCTGCTCGGCGGGCTGCTGAGCCTGGCGACCGGCGCCACCGGCCTGGTCCTGCCGCTCGCCGCCAAGCAGCTCGTCGACAACCTCGGGGACGACAAGCCGGTGGCCGGCGCGCTGCTGCTGATGACCGCGCTCGTCCTCGTCAACTCCGCCGTGGGCGCCCTGGGCACCTACGTGCTGCGCCGTACCGCCGAGTCCGTGGTGCTCACCGCCCGCCGGGGGCTCGTCTCGCACCTCCTGCGGCTGCGGATCTCCGCCGTCGACCGCACCGAGCCCGGCGATCTGATGGCCCGGGTCACCTCGGACACCACCCTGCTGCGCGCCGTGACCACCGACTCCCTGGTCGGCGCGGTGACCGGCGCGCTGACCCTGTTGGCCACGCTGGTGATGATGGCCGTGCTCGACCTGGTCCTGCTCGCCGTCACGGCGGCGGTGCTCGGCTTCGCCATCCTGGTCATCGGCTTTCTCGTGCCGCGCATCAACCGGGCCAGCAAGGCGGCCCAGGAGTCGGTGGGCGCGATGGGCGCGGCGCTGGAGCGGACGCTCGGCGCGCTGCGCACGATCAAGGCGTCCGGTGCCGAGCAGCGCGAGGAGGCAGGCCTGCACGCGGCGGCCAAGGAGTCCTGGGGCGCCAGCGTGCGCGCCGCCAAGTGGACGGCGCTGGCGGGGAACACGGCGGGCATGGCCTCCCAGATCGCCTTCCTGACCGTGCTCGGGGTCGGCGGCGCGCGGGTGGCCTCGGGAGCCGTCGAGATCGGCACGCTCATCGCGTTCCTGATGTACGTCTTCTATCTGATGATGCCGATCCGCGAGCTGGTCGGCGCGGTCTCCGAGTACCAGGTCGGCTCCGCGGCGGTCGCCCGTATCCAGGAGGCGCACCGGCTGCCCACCGAGCCCCCGGGGTCCGGCGCCGAGCCGCCCAGGGCGGCGGGGGAGCCCGCGGCGCTCTCGTTCCACGGTGTGCGGTTCCGCTACGCACCGGACCTCCCGCCGGTGCACCACGGCGTGACCTTCGGGATACCGGCCCGGGGGATGACCGCGTTCGTCGGCCCGTCCGGCGCCGGGAAGACCACCGTCTTCTCGCTCACCGAGCGCTTCTACGACCCGACCGAGGGCCGCATCCTGCTGGACGGCCGGGACCTCCAGGACTGGCCCGTCGGCGACCTCCGGGCCGCCATCGGCTACGTCGAGCAGGACGCGCCGGTGCTCTCCGGCTCGCTCCGCGACAACCTGCTGCTGGGCGCGCCCGGGGCCACCGAGGAGGAGGTGCGCGAGGTCCTGCGCACCACGCGCCTCGAAGCGCTGGCCGACCGGCTGCCCCAGGGCCTGGGCACGCTGGTCGGGCACCGCGGCACCAAGCTCTCCGGCGGCGAGCGGCAGCGCGTGGCCATCGCCCGGGCGCTGCTGCGCCGCCCCCGGCTGCTCCTGCTGGACGAGGCGACCTCCCAGCTCGACGCGGTGAACGAGGCCGCGCTGCGGGACACCGTCGCCGAGACGGCCCGCGGCACCACCGTCCTCGTCGTCGCCCACCGGCTCTCCACGGTGACGATGGCGGACCGGATCGTGGTCATGGAGGCCGGCCGGGTCCGCGCGGTGGGCAGCCATGCGGAGCTGCTGGCCGCCGACCCGCTCTACGCCGAGCTGGCGGCCACCCAGTTCCTCACCGCCGGGTGACCTGCGGCCCTCCGGGTGACCTGCGGCGACAGCCGGCCGGCCGGGAGGAACATCCGGCATGCGCGGCGCGTTTTCCGTCCATGAGTTCAACGGGAGGTCTCATGAGCGGACTGCGGCCCGCGTCCTTCGGCGCCGAGCCCACGGGGGAGCGGCTGGCGCGGATCATGCGCTCACCCCAGTACGACGCGTCCGCCGGAAGCTTCCGCAACCCGGCGCATGCCGCGACCGCGCCCCCCGGCGCCGGCAGCTCCCGCCTGGCGATGTTCCGCGCGCTGCTGCGCCGCGAAGGCCGTACGCCCGCCGCGCCGATCCCGCTGCGGCGGCCCGAGCTGTCCGTCCCGCCCGCCTCCGGCCTGCGGCTGACCTGGCTCGGGCATGCCACCGTGCTCGCCGAGATAGACGGCCGCCGGGTGCTCTTCGACCCGGTGTGGGGCCAGCGGTGCTCTCCCTTCTCCTTCGTCGGCCCGCGCCGGTTCCACCGTCCGCCGGTCCCGCTCTCCGGGCTGGGGCGGATCGACGCGGTGGTCATCTCGCACGACCACTACGACCACCTCGACCTGCCGACGATCCGGGCGCTGGCCCGCTCCGAGGTGCCCTTCGCCGTCCCGCTCGGCGTGGGCGCGCACCTGGAGCGCTGGGGCCTGCGCCCCGGCCGCTTCACCGAGCTGGACTGGCACGAGTCGGTGGAGCTGGCCGGACTGACCCTGACGGCCACCCCGGCCCGGCACTTCTGCGGTCGCGGCCTGCGCAACAGGCAGCGCACGCTGTGGGCGTCCTGGGTGGTGGCGGGGCCGGAGCACCGCGTCTTCCACAGCGGGGACACGGGCTACTTCACCGGCTTCGCCGACACCGGCGCCGCGTACGGCCCCTTCGACGCGACGATGATCCAGGTCGGTGCGTACAGCGAGTTCTGGCCGGACATCCACATGACCCCGGAGGAGGGTGTGCGCACCCACCTCGACCTCTCCGGCGGCGCGTTGCTCCCCATCCACTGGGGCACCTTCAACCTGGCGCCGCACCCCTGGCAGGAGCCTGCGGAGCGGATGCTCACGGCCGCGGCCGAGGCGGGCGTACGGGTGGCGGTTCCCGTGCCCGGCGGGTCGTTCGAGCCGTCCGGCGAGCTGCCGGTGGCCCCCTGGTGGCGAGCCCCGGCCACCCGCCCCACGCACCGCCGGGAGCCGCACCCGGCACCCGGCACCAAGGCGGCGGAACCGGCCGCCGGATCATGAGCGGAGCCCGGTGGGACGGTGGCGGCCGGGCCGCTGTTCCGTGCGACGAGGGGGATGAGTGACGGCAGAGTTGCTGCGGCTGGTGGATGCGCTGTGCGATCCGGACGAGCAGCGGGCTTTCGACGCGCTGGGGGAACTCGAGGCCGCCCTCACCCCGCAGGGCATCGCGTTCGAAGAGGGGTCGCCGGAGTGCATCCCCCTGATGCTCGAACTGGCGCTGGGGGAGCGCACCGTGATCCAGGCCGATTTGCTGGAGTACCTGGGGAGGGTGTTCCACACGGCAGGGGTCCATCGCAGGCTGCGGGCCGAAACCTCTCCCGAGTACCGGAGCGGGTACGACGCGGGGGTCGTGCGGGAGGAATCGGTCGCCGCCGGTTACGAGGAAGTGCTCCCCCGGGTGCTTGCCCTGGTGCAGCGGGACGGAGACGTCGGGTTGCGCGGCGCGGGCGTGCTCCTGCTGGGCGGGGCGTTCGGCCATGCGCAGACCTTGGTCCCGGTGCTTCGGCAGCTCTACGACCGGGTGGCCGAGGAGCCGTTGAAGATCGATGTCATCGAAGCGGTGGCCAGTCTGGGGATCGGCCCGCACACCGGCAGGGAGCTGCGGTCGTCCGTCGGGGAATGGCTGGCGGCCAGGATGGCCAGGGAAGAGCCTGCGGGAATCCGGCTGGGGGCCGCCCTCGGTCAGCTGGCCCGTGTCGGTCCCGAGGAGCATGAGTTCCTACGGGAGGTCATCGTGGTCCTCGCGGACTCGGTACACCAGGGCACGTCGGCGCTGGAGAGCGCCGTGTGGATGAAGGGACCCGTCCGGTGGGCGATCCGCCGGAGGATCGTGCGATGACACCGACCGCTGCCTGACGCACCTCGCCGGCGAGAGCCGTCAAGGGCTCTCAGCGCTCGTGCGGGCCCTGCCGCGCGGGGTGTGCGGCAGGCGGAGGCTCAGCGCGGTGATGACGGCGACCGTCACCAGCTGCGCCGCCAGCGACCAGGCCAGCGCGTCGCGCATACCGTGGCCGGGGACCAGGGCGAGGAACAGGGCGCCGATCAGCGCCATGCCCAGGGCGATGGACGACTGCTGGGCCGTGGCCATCACCCCGCCGCCCAGCCCGGCCTTCTCGGTGGGGATGTCGGCCAGCACCATCCGGATGCCCACCGGCATGATCAGCCCCTGGCCGAAGCCCGCCAGGGCCAGGCCGGGCGCCAGTTCCGCGATGTTCATCCCGTCCCAGGCGCCGCGTACCGTCAGGATGAGGACCGCCAGTCCGAGCATCTGCACGACACCTCCGGCGGCGATGACCCGGCCCCCGTAGCGGCTGGTCAGCCGAGGCCCGGCCAGTGAGGCGAAGAAGAAGGCCACCGCGTACGGGACCAGCGCCGCGCCCGACTCGATCGGGCCGTACCCCAGGCCCTGCTGGAAGGCGAGGGCCATCACGAACATGAAGCCGCCGAAGCCCCCCACCGAGAGGGAGACCAGCGGAAGGGCGCCGCGCATGCCGGGCAGCGCCACCAGGCTCGGCGGCACCAGCGGCGTACGTCCGGCCCGCTCGGCGCGGTACTCCACGATGCAGAAGGCGACGGCGAGGAAGGGGAACGCGGCCAGCGCGAGCCAGGACCACAGCGGCCACCCGGCGGCCCGGCCCTCGGTCAGCGGCACCATCAGGGTGACGAGCGCGGCGGCCAGCAGCAGCGTGCCGGGTATGTCCAGCGGCGCGGGGCGCTGGGAGCGGGTCTCGGGGACGGTGCGCCAGACCAGTACCAGGCCGATCAGTACGGCGGGCACGTTCACCAGGAACACCGACCGCCAGCCGGTGCCGAAGAGGTCGGCGGCCACCAGGACTCCGCCGAGGATCTGCCCGGCGACCATCGCCAGGCCGGCCGTGGCGCCGTACAGGCTGATCGCGCGCGCCCGGCGGTCCCCGACGGTGGCGGCCTGGATAGTGGCGAGCACCTGGGGCAGCATGAGCGCGGCCGAGGCGCCCTGGGCCGCCCGTGCGGCGATGAGCGACCAGGCGTCGGGGGCGAGGCCGCAGGCGAGCGAGGTCACTCCGAAGGCGGCCATCCCGGCGAGGAACAGGGTGCGGCGGCCGAACATGTCGCCGAGCCGCCCGCCGAGGACCAGCAGCACGGCGTAGGCGACCCCGTAACCCGCGACGACCAGCTCCAGCAGCGCGGCGTCCGCGTGCAGGTCGCGCCCGATGCTGGGCAGCGCGACGTTGACGATGAAGAAGTCGATCAGCGGCAGGGCCGCGCCGAAGAGCACCGTGAAGAGGCCGAGCGCGGTGAGCCGGGGGGCGCCGGGCGCGGGTGCCGGGATGCGGTGGACGCGGGGCCGGACCTCGGCGCGCGAGGGCGGCGGAGGCGGCGCGGGCTGGGCAGGCTGCGGAGTGGGCAGGTCGAGGGAGTTCTTGGCCGTGGATTCGCTCACGGTCATGACTCTGCGGCACACTGCAAGGTGGTACCAGAGTGTCTTTATCCTGGTACTACTGCTACCTGGTAACCGGCTGCGGCGTGCCCCATGATGACGTCATGGCCCTGGATGCGAACCGCGCCCCCGCTGCCCCGCGCCGTGCCTCCGCGGCCGACGACGTCTGCCAGCGTCGCCAGGTGCTGGCCGCCTTCCTGCGCAGCCGCCGCGAGCGCATCGCCCCCGAGCAGGTGGGCCTGCCGCGCGGGCGCCGCAGGCGTACGCCGGGGCTGCGCCGCGAGGAGGTCGCGCTCCTCTCGTCCGTGGGCGTCACCTGGTACACCTGGCTGGAGCAGGCGCGCGACATCCAGGTCTCGCCCCAGGTGCTGGACGCCCTCGCCCGCGCCCTGCTGCTGGACCCCAGCGAGCGCGCCCACCTCTTCGCGCTCGCCCGCGCCACCGACCGGATGCCCGGCCGGGAGTGCGACGGGGCCGTCACGGCCCCGCTGCGGCAGATGCTGGAGCAGCTGGAGCCCTACCCGGCCTGCGTGCAGAACGCCCGGTACGACGTCCTGGCCTACAACCGCACCTACGGCCACCTGCTCTGCGACCTGGACGCGCTGCCGTACGAGGACCGCAACTGCCTGTGGCTGGCCTTCACCCACCCCCGATGGCGCGCGGCGCTGGTGGACCGCGAGGAGACGCTGCGCCTGATGACGGCCAACTTCCGCGCCGCCATGGCCGAACACCTCGACGATCCGGCCTGGAAGTCCATGGTCCAGCGGCTGCGGCAGGCGTCCGAGGAGTTCTGCGAGGTCTGGGAGCGGCACGAGGTCGTGGGACCCACCACCAGGATCAAGCGCTTCCGGCACGCGGAGGTGGGTCTGCTCCACTTCAACCCCACCCGGCTGTGGCTGGGCACCGAGAAGGGACCCCGGCTCGGCGTCTACGTCCCGCACGACGAGGAGACGCACGAGCGGGTGGCACGCCTCCTCGCGCTCGTACGGGACAATGGGCTGAGCGAGCGGGCTGCCGCGTCCTGAGCGGGACGCGTCCGGGCGCCCCGGGGAGGCCCGCCGGGCCGCCGTGCCGCCGCCGCAGTTCCGCTTCGCGGCCGCTCCGGCGGCCCGTCCACCCGCACCGTCGTACGAAAGGCGTTCGCGCGATGACCCTGCCGCCCCCGCTCCGGATCGGCCCGCACCCGGTCTGGCCGCCTGTGGTGCTGGCACCCATGGCGGGGATCACCAACGCGCCGTTCCGCACGTTGTGCCGGGAGTTCGCCGACGGCGTACCCGGCCCGTCCGGCGCATCTGGCGTACCCGGCGCCGCGGCCCGCCCGGTGGCGCCGGAGGCCGGTGAGCCGAGCCGCCGCGGCCTGTTCGTCAGCGAGATGATCACCACCCGCGCGCTCGTCGAGCGGAACGACAAGACGATGCGGCTCGTCCACTTCGACGCGGCGGAGCAGCCGCGCTCCCTCCAGCTGTACGGAGTGGACCCGGCCACCGTCGGCAAGGCCGTGCGCATGATCGCGGACGAGGACCTGGCCGACCACATCGACCTCAACTTCGGCTGCCCGGTACCGAAGGTGACCCGGCGCGGTGGCGGTTCCGCCCTCCCGTACAAGCGCCACCTGCTGCGCGCGATCCTGCGCGAGGCGGTCACCGGCGCGGGCGGGCTGCCGGTGACGATGAAGATGCGCAAGGGCATCGACGACGACCACTCCACCTACCTGGACGCGGGCCGGATCGCGGTCGAGGAGGGCGTCACCGCCGTGGCCCTGCACGGCCGTACGGCGGCGCAGCACTACGGGGGCACGGCCGACTGGGACGCCATCGCGCGCCTCAAGGAAGCCGTGCCCGAGATTCCGGTCCTCGGCAACGGCGACATCTGGTCCGCTGCCGACGCGGTGCGGATGGTGCGGGAGACCGGCTGCGACGGGGTCGTGGTGGGGCGGGGCTGCCTGGGTCGGCCGTGGCTGTTCGGCGATCTCGTGCACGCCTTCGACGCGGCCTCGTCGGACCCGTCCGCCGCGCGGCCCGCCCCGTCCGCCGAGCCGGCGCTGCGCGAGGTCGCGGACACGATGCTGCGGCACGCCCGGCTGCTGGGCGAGTGGCTGGAGGACGAGGCGCGCGGTGTGATCGACTTCCGCAAGCACGTGGCCTGGTACACCAAGGGCTTCTCGGTGGGCCCGGACATGCGCAGGCGCCTCGCGGTGACCTCCTCGCTCGCGGAACTGGGCGAGCTGCTGGCGGAGCTGGACCTGGACCAGCCCTGGCCCCAGGGCGCCGACGGCCCGCGCGGGCGTACGTCCGGGCGCAACCGCGTCGTCCTGCCGGACGGCTGGCTGGCGGACCCGTACGACCGGGCGGGGGTCGGCGAGGACGCGGAGCTGGACACCTCGGGTGGCTGACACCGTCCGCGCCCTGCCCGGTCGTACGGGTCCGCGTGGGGCGATGGTCTCAGGACCCGGCCGAGGTGCCCTCCTCCAGGCGGAATCCGACCTTCAGCCCGACCTGGAAGTGCTCGATCTGCCCGCCCTCGATGTGGCCGCGCACCTCCGTCACCTCGAACCAGTCCAGCTCGCGCAGCGTCTGGGACGCGCGGCTGACGGCGTTCCGGATGGCGGCGTCCACCCCCTCGTGCGAGGTGCCGACGATCTCTGTCACTCGGTAGGTGTGGTTGCTCATGCCGCTCTCCGTTCGCTGGAAGGGACCTGGTTTGCGGATCGTCCCTCCACGGTGCCCCGATGGCGGCGATGCATGCGACCGGAAGCGCCGCCGCCTGGCCGAAGCGGGCGCCCCGCTCAGCGGGCGGGCGGGCGCGCGGCGGTGCGTCCGCCCGCGGTGGCGGGCCCGCCTGCGGCGGCGTGCCGCTCGCGGCGCTCCAGGATCTTTGGCCAGTGCTCCCAGGCCCAGTCCTGCACCGCCTTGTAGGCCACCAGCAGGCTTTCGCCCAGCGGGGTCAGGGAGTACTCGGTGCGGGGCGGCACCTCGGCGAAGACCTCCCGGCGCACCAGGCCGTCCCGTTCCAGGTCGCGGAGGTTGGCGGTCAGCACCTTGGAGGTGATCCCGGTGACCGCGTCGCGCAGCGCGGTGAAGCGGTGGGTGCCGGACGCCAGGTTGAGGATGATCAGCACGCTCCACTTGCTGCCGAGCAGGTCGAGCACGGGCCTGCTGGGGCAGTCGAGCGCATCGGTCAGCAGGGCGGCGGTCTCGCCCGTGTCGCTCCGCCGCTGGCGGGGGCCAAGGGTATCCACGAGGTGACAATAGCACTTCAAGGTGCCTGGTATCTGCGGGAAACAATGGACTGACCTGCGGAGTTGGTCTGAGGGAACGGCGGATGAGGCGCAGTGCGCCCCGGCCGCCGCCCCCGTTCCCCGCCGATGCCGACCACTGTGGTCGCCTCACCTCAAGGACAGGCTCATGACCTCCCTCGCACTCTTCGGTGCCAACGGCACCATCGGCCTCCGCATCCTGCGTGAGGCGCTCTCCCGTGGCCACCGGGTCACCGCCGTCGTCCGGGACCCGGCCAAGCTGGCCGGCGAGGAGCACCCGGCGCTGACCGTCACCACCGGCGACGTGCTGGACGGCCGGAGCGTCGCCTCGGCCGCCGCCGGGCACGACGTGGTCGTCTCCGCCATCGGCGGCGGCTACGAGGACGGGGCCCGGCACGCGGCGGTCGTCCGCTCGGCCGCCGAGGCGCTGGTGGCTGGGCTGCGCGCGGACGAGGCGGGCACCACGCGCCTGATCTCGGTGGGCGGCGCGGGCTCGCTGCGTACGCCGGACGGCAAGCGGGTGTGGGACGCCGACGGGCTGCCCGAACTGGTGCTCCAGGTCATGCACGGGCACGGCGACGCGCTCGACCACCTCCGCACCGTCACGGACGTCGACTGGACCAGCTTCAGCCCGGCCGCGCTGATCGAGCCGGGGGAGCGGACGGGGCGGTACCGCACCGGCCTGGACGATCTGGTCATGGACGCCGAGGGGCGGAGCCGGATCAGCGCGGAGGACTACGCGGTCGCGCTCGTGGACGAGATCGAGGAGCCCCGCCACCGGGGCGAGCGGTTCACCGTCGGCTACTGACCGGCGCGCTGCCGCGCCGCGCGACCGCGCTGCGGCCGGGGTGGCACCGGGTGACGCAGAGCGCTGTACGGGCGTCCGGATGATGGAATCCGGGCGCCCGTACGCGCGTGATACTCGCCACTCTGATCACGTCTATGCTCAAATGAGCGCTCATCTGTGAGTTCTACATCTCCAACGAGCGGCCCGCCGCTTTGCCGTCCCTTGGTTTGCGAGCCGAAGAACCCGCTCGCGATCCGTGCGGATTCGCCGCCCCGTCGTAACGCTGCGCAGTCATGCGTTCGGACCCTGAAGCGGCCCCGCTCCCGGGCCCGGATGCGGACCGCTTTTGATCACTCGGCGGATGGGTGGTTACACCCGCATGGCGTGGTGATTGACGTACTCCTACGCCTTCGATCTGGGTACGCTCCCCGCCGTCAGGGCAGCCGTCCACGAGGAGTCGAGTCCTGTGTCGGAAAACGCGGAACCGTCGGAAACAGAATCGGCCCGGAAGTTCGTCTACGACTTCACGGAGGGCAACAAGGGTCTCAAGGACCTGCTGGGCGGGAAGGGCGCCAATCTGGCCGAGATGACCAACCTCGGCCTCCCGGTGCCGCCCGGGTTCACCATCACCACCGAGGCATGCAAGGTCTACCTGGACTCAGGAGCCGCCCCCGCGGCACTGAGTGACGAGGTGAGCGCCCATCTCGACGCCCTGGAGCGGAAGATGGGCAAGCGGCTCGGCCAGTCGGACGACCCGCTGCTCGTCTCCGTCCGCTCCGGCGCGAAGTTCTCCATGCCCGGCATGATGGACACCGTCCTCAACATCGGCCTGTCCGACGAGTCGGTGCACGGGCTCGCCACCCAGGCCGGCGACGAGCGCTTCGCCTGGGACTCCTACCGGCGCCTCATCCAGATGTTCGGCAAGACCGTCTTGGACGTCGACGGCGAACTCTTCGAGGAGGCGCTCGAGGAGGCCAAGAGGCTCAAGGGCGCGGCCACCGACGTCGACCTCGGTGCCGCCGACCTCGAGCAGCTCGTCGAGCAGTTCAAGGGGATCGTCGGCACGCACGCGGGCCGCGAGTTCCCGCAGGACCCGCGCGAGCAGATGGACCTGGCCGTACACGCGGTCTTCGACTCGTGGAACGGCGACCGCGCCCGGCTCTACCGCCGCCAGGAGCGCATCCCGCACGACCTGGGCACCGCCGTCAACATCTGCTCGATGGTCTTCGGCAACCTGGGCCCCACCGCGGAGTCCAAGGGAGGCGGCACCGGCGTCGCCTTCACCCGCGACCCCGCCACCGGCCAGCAGGGCGTCTACGGCGACTACCTGGAGAACGCGCAGGGCGAGGACGTCGTCGCCGGCATCCGCAACACCGTGCCGCTGGCGGACCTGGAACAGCTCGACAAGAAGTCCTACGACGAGCTGATGCACATCATGCAGACCCTGGAGTCGCACTACCAGGACCTGTGCGACATCGAGTTCACCATCGAGCGCGGCAAGCTGTGGATGCTCCAGACCCGGGTGGGCAAGCGCACCGCCGCCGCCGCGTTCCGCATCGCCACCCAGCTCGTCGACCAGGGGCTCATCGACGAGGCCGAGGCCCTCCAGCGGGTGAACGGCGCCCAGCTGGCCCAGCTGATGTTCCCGCGCTTCGCGGCGGACGCCTCCGCCGACCAGCTCGGCTGGGGCATCGCCGCCTCGCCGGGCGCGGCGGTCGGCAAGGCCGTCTTCGACTCGTACACGGCCATCAAGTGGTCGCGCTCCGGCGAGAAGGTCATCCTCATCCGCCGCGAGACCAACCCGGACGACCTGGACGGCATGCTGGCCGCCGAGGGCATCCTCACCAGCCGGGGCGGCAAGACCTCGCACGCCGCCGTCGTCGCCCGGGGCATGGGCAAGACCTGCGTGTGCGGCGCGGAGGAGCTGGAGGTCGACACCAAGCGGCGCCGCATGACCGCCCCGGGCGGCACCGTCATCGAGGAGGGGGACACCGTCTCCATCGACGGCTCCTCCGGCAAGGTCTACCTCGGCGAGGTGCCCGTCGTCCCCTCACCGGTCGTCGAGTACTTCGAGGGCCGCATGCACGCGGGCGCAGACGACGCCGACGAACTGGTCAAGGCCGTCCACCGGATCATGGCGTACGCGGACCGCGTCCGGCGGCTGCGCGTACGCGCCAACGCGGACAACGCCGAGGACGCCGCCCGCGCCCGGCGCTTCGGCGCCCAGGGCATCGGGCTGTGCCGCACCGAGCACATGTTCCTGGGCGAGCGGCGCGAGATGGTGGAGCGGCTGATCCTGGCCGACACCGAGAGCCAGCGCGACTCCGCCCTCGCCGCGCTCCTCCCGCTCCAGAAGGGCGACTTCGTCGAACTCTTCGAGGCGATGGACGGCCTGCCGGTGACCGTACGGCTGCTGGACCCGCCGCTGCACGAGTTCCTGCCGGACATCACCGAGCTGTCGGTACGCGTCGCACTCGCCGAGTCCCGCAAGGACGCCAACGAGAACGACCTGCGCCTCCTCCAGGCCGTCCACCGGCTGCACGAGCAGAACCCCATGCTGGGGCTGCGCGGCGTACGGCTCGGCCTGGTCATCCCGGGCCTGTTCACCATGCAGGTACGGGCCATCGCGGAGGCCGCCGCCGAACGCAAGGTGAACGCGAAGGCGGACCCACGCGCGGAGATCATGATCCCGCTGGTGGGCACCGTGCAGGAGCTGGAGATCGTACGGGAGGAGGCGGAGACGGTCATCGCAGAGGTCGAACAGACCTACGGTGTGGACCTGAAGCTCACCCTGGGCACGATGATCGAGCTGCCCCGCGCCGCCTTGACCGCAGGTCAGATCGCCGAGTCGGCCGACTTCTTCTCCTTCGGCACGAACGACCTCACCCAGACGGTGTGGGGCTTCTCCCGGGACGACGTGGAGGCCAGCTTCTTCACCGCCTACCTGGAGAAGGGCATCTTCGGCGTCTCCCCGTTCGAGACCATCGACAAGGACGGCGTCGGCGCGCTCGTACGCAGCGCGGCGGAGGCCGGGCGGGCCACCCGCCCCGACCTGAAGCTCGGCGTCTGCGGCGAGCACGGCGGCGACCCGGAGTCGGTGCACTTCTTCCACGAGGCCGGGCTGGACTACGTCTCCTGCTCGCCCTTCCGCATCCCCGTCGCCCGCCTGGAGGCGGGCCGCGCGGCGGCGTCCGGCACGACGTAGACACGGCCTCCGGGGCACCCGCGCCCCCCGACCCTCAGCGGCGTCGGAACGCCCCGGAAGGGGGCGGCCCTTGTGCGGAGGGCCGCCCCCGCCTAGTCGCTGCGCTCTGCTGGTCGACAAATTCGTTTCGCGGAACTAGGTCACGAACTCAGCGGCTCCAGAATTCTTAGCTCAGCTTCGAATCTTCGGGAATTCTGAAGCACCGGGACGAGACGCTGAAATGAAGGAGAGGCTTTCCGTTTGGCCTTTTTTGGCGCCAAACGATGTGCACCGAATGCCCATTCTTGGAGTTCTGTGCAGTGATAGCTGGATCTTTTGCTTTCGATTGCGCGGGCCCGTCCTTGACGATCTTCCATCCGTGTTTTGGGAGTTCATGTCGAAGGTTTGCCATCGCTTTTTCTAGGTTCTGATTTGAGGTCTGGTAGATCGACCACGGATGGTGAATGAAGTAGTAGCTTTCGAAGTCAGGGTCGATTCGTTCGCACACGCTCGTGGCGGGTCCGGGTTCGGTAACTTTCCCAGTGCCTTTTATTCCGGTAAGATCAAGTAGTTGGCTGGAAATATCCCTTGCTGCGGCTACTGATTCTCCGCTCTCGCGTTCCTCTGGTGTGTAGCCGAGCTTGTCTTCGTCGCTTTTCATGCCACTGCATCCGATCGACGGCATAAGAAAAATCGTGACTAGGCCCAACGAAAAGATGTGCCGGAACCAGTCATGCATCTGACGCGCACTCACTTAGTGACCACCCCGTCGTACTCTCCGATGATCACGTATCCCTGGTTCTCAAGGCTTACTGACGGCTCCCCGTCACGGCTGTCCCAGTAGCCGCTGTGGCCGGAGGTGTCCGTTTGCATGATGTTGCCGCCGAACTCTTCGTCCGCAGGGACGATCCCGTCTTCGCCCAGGCCGGAGTATCGGCCGCCGAGGGCGACCCAGCCGTCGTCGTCCGCCCGCATGGACCACACGTGCTCCGCGCCCGCGTCCAGTTCATCGGCGTGACGGACCTGCATGCCCGGGCTCCCCACGGCCACGACGTCGTCGGCTCTGAGGGTCCCGAGGTTCGATGCCTCGCCGATCGCCGTGGTTCCGTAGCTGTGTCCGATGACCGTGGTGTGGCTGGCGGCGGGACCGCCCTGTGCCGTCGCCGTCGAGTGGAGGAATTCGTTGAGGTGCGGGCCGCCCGCCGTGGCGTAGTCTCCCGAAGCGGCACGCGGGATATCCGGTGGTGACTCGTAGTCGAGCCAGGTGATCGTGGACACCGTGCTGTCGGGCGACAGCGTGGAGCTGGTGCTCCAGAGCGTTTCGCCGCGTCTGATGTCGCCGTCGATGGAGGTGAGATCTGCTCCGGTTCCAGGTACGTACACCCCTGTGTGGTCGGCGGTGTCCGGGTTTCCGTTGGCGATGATCACGCGGCCTCGCCCTTCGCCCTCAGGGTGGAATCCCAGCAGATACGCCTCGGGCAGACCGTTCTGCCCCGTGCGGCGGAAGCGGTCCTCGATCGCCTCCATTCCGTTGAGCATCCTGCTGTACCGGGCGTGCTTCTCGCCGTACTTCTCCTCCCATTCCCTGGCTCTCGCGGCCCTTTCTCGCCAATCTTGATTTTCAGAACCACCGGGATGGGCGTAAAGGCCGGGCTTCGGGGGGATCGCGCCGAGTTGGGTCTGGTAGTAGCCCTTCTTCTCGGCGAGGACCGCGCGGTTGGCCTCGTCTCGGACTTCGGAGGGCAGGCCGTCCAGCGCGCCGATGGAGGCCGGGTAGAGGGAGACGTAGTCGGACTTCTCCTGTGCGTCGAGTCCCTTCCACCAGGCGGCGTTCTCCTCCGGGGGCCCGCCGTCAGGGATGTCGCCTCGGGACAGGTAGTCGGCGGCGATCTTCTGGACCGCGTGCTGGTCACCGTGGACGTTCGCCCAGTCCTTGGCGCTGACCGTCAGGTCGTTCTGTGCCTTGAGCCTGCGGACCTTCGGGGCCCAGCGCTGGTCGATCTCGGTGGCTTCTTGGACGGCTGCGGCGATGCGGTTGGCGCAGTCCTGGGCGAGCGCGGCGTGCGGATTGGGGTCCAGCCCTGCGGCCTGTTCGGAGACGCCTGCGGCCGCACCGTCGGTCTGGCCGTACGCCGTGCCGCCCTGCGGTGTCTTGCCCTCGACCTTCTTGCCTGCTGCCGGGAAGGTCACCGAACCATCGGACTCCACCGTGAACTTCGCGGCCTTCGCTTCCTCGAAGGCCGCCTCGAGCTTCTTCTTCACCGGACGGAGTTCTGCGGCGAACCCGTTGAGTGCGGCACGGATCAGACCGCATTCGACCTGCGCGTAGTGGTAGCTCTCCGCCAGTCTCCGCAGCCGCTTCTGAGCCGCGAGAGCCCCGTCGCCCGCCAGCCCCCCGGCCGTCGTCTCCGCCGGGTCCGGGCTGGGGAACGCCTTGGTGATGATGTCGTTGCTGAGGCGGTCCTTGCTCTCGCGGGCGGCGCTGCTGACCGCGTGGTATCCGTCAGCCGCCTGCTCGAATCGGTCCGGGTCGACCGCCCGCAGTATCGCGACATTCACCACCGCCGGTCACCGCCTGTCCGAGGCGCGGCCGACGGCGTCCGGTTCGGGTCTGCTCCGCTGCTGGGCGAAGGCGTCCCGCACGGCCTCGTCGTTCGTGTAGTGGTCGTGCCCTGCCTTGTTGAGCTTTCCCGCGAGTTCTCCCGATTCCCGGCGCAGCAGGTCCAGATAGCGTTCCCAGCTCGTGTGGACTGCGCGCTGGGCCGCCCCGGTCTCGAATCCCGTGACGGCGAAGGAGAAGGCGCTGAAGCCCTGCTGCTTCTCGGTCAGCTTCGCCGTGGCGCTCCGCACGGTCGCCTGGAGCGCGCCCACTCCCGCCGCCGCGCCGCGCCACGTTGCCCTGTCGGACCGCAGCCCGCCGGAATGGCCGCGGGGCTCGGTCACTCCGGGCGGTGGCGCCCCGCCCACGCCTGCCAAGTCCAGGATCGCTGAACGCTGTTCCTCTCCCACGCCGTGTCCTCCCCAGGCCGGTACGTACAGTCCGCCAACGACGGCGAGGGGCGTTCGTTACTGTCGGCCGCAGCGCTGGGCGGGGAGGCGGGAGGCGGGGAGGCTAGCGTCGGCTTGCCGGGAGTGAGCAGGCGGGGGTGCCGCCCGGGAGGCTGGAGCGGTTGTTGGCGACGAGGCGGTAGAGGGCGTGGCCGGGCCAGCGCAGGGGCGGCAGGTTGAGCAGGGCCCCCAGGACCGCCCATCCGCGGCCCGCGCTCAGCAGCAGTTTGGCGACGGCCCGAATGCCGCCGTACGCCGCGCCGTTCGGGGTGATCCACAGGATCTCGTGCTCGGCCCGCTCCTGGGTGGTGCCCAGTGCGTCCAGGTCCGAGAACTGCCAGGGGACGGCGTCGCAGCGGGGACGTATGCGGCGTTCGGTGAAGTGGACCGCGCTGGTGCAGAAGGCGCAGTCTCCGTCGTAGACGAGTACAGGTCGTGTCAGCATGCCCTCATGATGCGCCGGAGGGTGCCCTGCCTCTGGGGCGGGGCACCCTCCGAGGTGCGATCGCCTCAGCCGCCCCCGCACACCTCGTCCCCCAGCGTGCTCCGCCGGTACCGCACGCTCCTGCCTTCCCGTGCCCGCGCCGCCAGCCCCGCCTCGCGCAGTACGCGCAGATGCTGGCTGACCGCGCCCGCCGTCACCCCCAGCCGGTGCGCGAGTTCCGTCGTCGAGGACGGTTCGGCGAGCAGGAGCAGCAGCCGTGCACGCGGGGTGCCCAGCAGCCGGGCCAGTGCCTGGTGCCGGTCGTCCAGGGGCGGCGGGGCGATCGACTCGGCGAGGACGGCACGTCCGCGCGAGGGATAGAAGAGCGCGGGCGGCAGTTCGGGCGTGCACAGCGGCTGGGCGCCGCGCGCGAAGAGCGTCGGGGACAGCACCATGCCGCGTCCCGCGATCGGCACGCACCGCTGCCACCAGTCGCCCCGGCTGCCGGGCTGCCCGAGCCGCAACACCGCCCGCTGGCCGTCCCAGCCCAGCCGCGGATCGAGCCCCACGAAGAGCGCCTCCACGCCCTCTTCGGCCAGCACCCGTCCCCGGTAGGCCAGATCCGCTTCGAAGAGGGACTGCACCCGGCCCCACCACTCCTCGGCCAGGCACTGGGTCCAGTACGCCTCCAGGGCGTCCGCGATGCGTGCGAGCAGCCGGTCCGGAGCCCCGGAGAGTACGGCGGGCAGCGGCTCGTCGTCACCGTAGGCGTCCCGCAGCCCGGTGGTGAGGACCTCCGGGGCGGTCGCCCTGAGCAATGCCAGCTCCTCCACGAAGGTGGGCCGGGCGCGGCTCGGGCGCGGGGTGAGGAAGTCCGGTATCCACAGCCTGCGGGTGACCATGGCGTCGAGGATCTGATGGTCCTGGCGTCCGTAGGCCGGTCGCATCCGCCGCAGCCAGGGGCGCATGTGCGGATAGCGGACCGGGTCGCGCCACGCCCGCAGCGAGAAGGCGGCCTCCTGCAGCGGCGAGTACGCGAACGAGGTCCGCGCGAGGTCGTTCACGCCGAACAGGAACTCGATCATTGAGTGTCAGGCTAAAGGAGTACCGCACGCTGGCGGAGCCGTCTGGACTGTGGCGGTGACCACGTCAACCACCCCATCTGGGAGCACTCTTCCCGAACGTCCCGCACTCACCCGCCTGGGCGGATTCCTCCCGGTCGATCCGATGCTGCGCCGCCTGTCCCTGCTCACCCTCTTCAACGCCTTCGGCCGCGGCCTCTTCTTCTCCCTCTCCGTCCTCTACTTCACCCGGATCGTCGGTCTCTCCGCGACCTCGGTCGGCCTCGGGCTGAGCGTCGCCGGGCTGTGCGGGCTGGTCGCGGGGATTCCGGCGGGCCGGGCCTCGGACCGCTTCGGCAGCCGACCCACACTCACCGTGCTGTGGCTGGCCTGCGCCGCGGTGATGGCCTCGTACACGCTGATCACCTCGTACGCCGGGTTCCTCGTCGCGGTGATCTGCTACGCGGTCGTCCACCAGTCGGGCAACGGCGTACGCAACGCGTTCTACGCGGACGTCCTGCCGCCGCAGGTGCGGGTCGAGGGGCGGGCGCATCTGCGGACGGTCACCAATGTGGCGATGGGCGTGGGCGGTTCGCTGGGCATGCTGGCGCTCCAGGCCGACAGCCGGGGCGCCTACACCGTGGTCATCGTGGTCAACGCCGCCGGCTTCGCGCTCGCCGCGCTCCTGGTCCGGCGGCTTCCCGTCCGTACCACGGCTGCCGAACTGGCCGCCGAATCAGCCGAATCCGGCGATCCCGCCAGCCGCTGGCGCGCCGTACGCGACCTTCCCTTCCTCACCGTCACCGTGCTCAACGGCGTCCTGGCCCTTCAGTACAGCCTTCTGGAGGTCGGCCTCCCGCTGTGGATCGCGCAGCACACCGAAGCCCCGCGCTGGTCGGTCGCGCTGATCGCGATCCTCAACTGCGCGCTGGTGGCGCTGCTCATGGTCCGGGTCTCGCGCGGCATCGACGACCTGCCGCGCGCGGTCCGCGCGATGGGCCGCTCCGGTGTCCTGCTCGGACTGGCCTGCCTGGTCTTCGCGCTGACCGCCGGCCTCTCCCCGATGTGGGCGGTCGCCGTCCTCGCGCTCGGCGCGGTGGCCCAGGTCCTCGCCGAGGTGCTGGCCTCGGCCGGCGCCTGGAACATCGGCTACGGTCTCGCCGACCCCCGCGCCCAGGGCGTCTACCAGGGGGTGTACGCCACCGGGTCCTCCGCCGCGACCATGGCCGCGCCGGCCCTGATCACCTTCACCGCGATCGAGCACGGCACGGCTGGGTGGGTCTTCCTGGCCGTGCTCTTCACCGTCGCCGGTCTCGCGATCCGTCCGGCCGTTGCCTGGGCGGAACGCACGGGCGACTGGCGCGGCGACCCCACGTAGCCCCGGGGCGGCGCGGGCCCGGGTGGGGGCCGGGGATGCCGGAGGGCGCCGCGTCCCTGGGGTGGGAGGCGGCGCCCTTCGGTGTGGGGATCGTTCAGGAGAGGACGATCACGGGTGGCGGGTCAGAGGCTGACGCCGTTCGCGCGCAGGTAGGCGATCGGGTCGATGTCCGAGCCGTAGGACGGGCCGGTACGGATCTCGAAGTGCAGGTGCGGGCCGGTGCTGTTGCCGGTCGAGCCGGACAGGCCGATCTGGTCGCCCGCGCCGACGGTCTGGCCCGCCGAGACGGAGAGCGAGGAGAGGTGGCCGTACTGGCTGTACTTGCCGTCGGTGTGCTTGATGACGACCTCGTTGCCGTACGAGCCGCCCCAGCCCGCGGAGACGACCGTGCCGTCGGTGACGGCCTTGACCGGGGTGCCGCTGGGAGCGGAGAAGTCGGTGCCGGTGTGGCTGCCGCTGGACCAGCTGCTGCCGGAGGCGCCGTACTGGGTGCTCACGGCGGAGTCGACCGGCGCCTGGAAGCCGCCGGTGTTGCTGCTCTCGGCTGCCGGGGCGGCGGCCTGCTGCTCGGGTGCGGCCTCGGGCTTCGGCTCCGGCTTCGGCTTGGCCTGCGGGGCCGCGGACGTCTCGGCCTTGGGTGCGGCGGCCTTGGGCGCTTCGGCCTTCGGGGCGGCGGCCTTGCCGTCGAGGGAGAGCTTCTGGTTCGGGTAGATCAGGTTCGGGTTGTCCCCGACGACCTCGCGGTTGTCCTCGTAGACCCGCTCCCAGCCGCCGTCGACGCCGTGGGCGGCGGCGATCTTGAAGAGGGTGTCACCGGAGACCACGGTGTAGTCGGCGGCGGCCTTCTGCTGCGGCGCGGGCGCGGCCTTGGGGGCGGCTGCCTTGGGTGCGGCGGCCTTCGGCGCGGGCGCGGCCTCCTTGGCCGGGGCCTTCGGTGCGGGCGCGGCCGGGGCCTTCTCGGCGGCCGGGGCGGCGCTCTCGGCCTTGCCGTCCGGGTTGATGTCCGGGGCGCCGCTGTTCTGGGTGAGCCCGGCCTTGGGGCCGCACGACGGCCAGGCGCCCGGGCCCTGCTCCGCGAGGACCTTCTCGGCGATGGCTATCTGCTGTTCCTTGGTGGCCTGGTCGGCGGTGGCGGCGTACTGGGTGCCGCCGAAGCCCTCCCAGGTGCTCTGGCTGAACTGGAGGCCGCCGTAGTAGCCGTTGCCGGTGTTGATCTGCCAGTTGCCGGTGGACTCGCACTGGGCGACCTTGTCCCAGGTGTCGACCGAGGCGGCGTTGGCGTTGCCCGCGCCGATCAGGGGCAGGGCGATGCCTGCGCCACCGGCGGTGAGGGCGAGCGCGGCGCGCGCGATGCGCTGGGTACGGGGGCGGCGATGACGTCCGCGTGCAGACATAGTGGTGTTCCTCTCCTACGCCTGCGAGGTGAGCTGTCGGGTTCGGGCTGGAGTTGCCCGGACACGGGCGGGTGCGGCGGCTGTCGCCGCACCGTGGCGTGTCTTCACCCCAAGCCGTGGCCGGATGCCGTGCGGCACCGGACGCGGCGCTTACCTGGGTCCCCCGCTCCTGCCGTAGCGGTGACGGTGACTCCTGCGCCGGGCGGCAGGACTAGGCGTCCCGGCGAAGGCCCGCTGCTAAGTGCTGCGGGATTCGAAACGAAAACACAACCGTTTCGCCGCGGCAAGGAAGGGACGTTTATCGGACGCCGAATCCGGAAATCTTGGACCCGCTCACGGAACAGTGTGCGGTGGCGCGTTGTCTCTGCGTAAATTCGATCTTTGCTTGGGCAATGGCAAGTACGTCGCGGGCCAGGAGAGTTGACCGTGCGTGGACGGCGGGGCGGCGGTGGGTGACGAGTGTGGGTGGCCGGCTTTGTTAGTCACGTCACGGCGGATCGCAGACGTCGTCATAGTGCATCGAAAGGAAGAAAACGGACTAAAGGTACTTAAGGCTTGTGAGAGCCAAGTCACCGTCAATGCGTCGGATTCGGCAGGGCGTTCGTGCCAAAATGCCCCGCCGCTCGGCACGGGTGCGGGCCACCGTGCCTGTCGTCCGACGGCGGAAACCGCCCGGGTGAACGCGACTTGACCCTCGTAAGGGCTCGTGGAACCGCTCGGCCGCGGCGTGCTCCGCTATTCACAAAGGCATTGGGGTACGGCGTCAATTCCGGCCTTTCCGGCGTCGTCACCGGTTCAGCGGCGGGAACGGCAGGAACGGTGCGGGGAATAGCCGCAGGAGATCAGTCCAGCGCCGGGTAGAGGACTCCGGTCAGCCGCTCCGAAAGGGCCCACAGCCGGGCCGCCGCCGTCGCGTCACGGGCCCAGGGCGCCTGCCAGGAAGGCCCCGGAGCGCCGCGTACGCCCAGGAACCGGGGGCCCGTGAACGAACCGCCGGCCGCTTCGGCGGCGGTGGCCGCGTACAGCGTGGGCGCCGCCCCCAGTTCCGGGGACGAGCCGATCAGGCCGCTCGCGGACCGCATGAGCCGCTCGTGGCCGCGCCGCCCCGCCAGCTTGGCGCCCTGGGTGTGCAGCTCGGTCGCTGCGTAGCCGGGGTGTGCCGCGACGGCCCGCAGCGGGCGGCCCGCCGTGCGCCGGGCCAGCTCGCGGGTGAACAGCAGGTTCGCCGTCTTCGAGCGCCCGTACGCCTGCCAGCGCCGGTACGGGCGCGGCTCGCGGCCGGTGTCCGCCAGCTCACGGAGCGCGTCGGGGTCGATACCGGCGAGGAGGTGCGCGACGCTCGACACCGTCACCACGCGCGGCACGCGCCGCGCCGCCCCGGACTCCGCCGCCAGCAGCCGTTCCAGCAGCAGCCCGGTCAGCGCGAAGTGGCCCAGGTGGTTCACCCCGAACTGCGTCTCGAAGCCGTCGGCGGTCGGCGCGTACGGCACGGCCATCAGCCCGGCGTTGTTGATCAGCAGGTCCAGCCGGTCGTACGGCAGGTCCGCCGCGAAGGCCCGTACGCTCGCCAGGTCCGCCAGGTCCAGCGGCCGGAACTCCACGTCCGCCTCGGGCAGCGCCTCGCGCAGCCGCGCCACGGCCGCCGTGCCCCGCCGCTCGCTGCGGCAGGCCAGCACGACGCGCGCGCCGCGCCGGGCCAGCTCCCGCGCGGTCACCTCGCCGATGCCGCTGTTGGCGCCGGTCACGACCGCGACCCGCCCGCTCTGGTCCGGGATCTCCCGTGCCGTCCAGCCCATCGTGTGCCGCGCTCCTCGTCTCGCCCGCCTCCGGGCACACAGCGTAGGGCGCAGGGGCCGCGCGTCGGGCGGGCCGGGCGGGTGGTCGTACGGGCGGCACGGGCGAGGGCGAGGCAGGCGTCCAGGGTGCGGCAGGCGTGGACGCCGCCGGGCAGTTCGCCGGTCCCGAGCCTTGCCCCGCCGCCGTGGTCCGCCGCTGCTGCCCGGGAGCCTCAGCCGGTGCGGCGGCGCGCGCTGTGCGGGGGCGCGCGGCCCCGCCCGGACGCGCCACCGCGGCCCGGAAGGCGGTCAGATGCCGGTGACCGTGGTCAGCAGCACCACGGAGTCGTCCAGCGCCTCCAGGCCGTGCCGCTCCTGCGGGATGCTCTGCACCTCACCCGCGCTCAGTTCCCGGTTCCCGCTCGCCGCGGTGAGCCGTACCCGCCCGCGCAGCACGTGCACCCCGGCGGCCGGGGGCGCGTTGTGCTCCTCCAGCTCGGCGCCGCAGGAGAGCGCGATGACGGTCTGCCGCAGCGGTCCGTCGTGTACGACCAGCTCGGCGCTCCGCCCGTGCGGGTCGTCCTTGGCCTTGGCCAGATGATCTTCCGCGATCCGGATGACGTCGCTCATGCGTCCATCGTCGCCGACCCCCGGCCGTTGGCAACCCGGGCACGCGCACCGGGCGGCCCGGGCGGCCCGGGCGGCCCGGTGCGCGTGCGGCATGCTGGAGCCATGTACGCGGAAGCGCCCTCGCGGCTCGGCGGCGGCGCCGTCCTCTGGTCCCGCACGGGCGGCGCCGCACCCGCCGCCGAGTCGCGGGTGCTGCCCGACGGATGCATGGACCTCCTCTGGAACGGCGGCGCCCTGCTGGTCGCCGGACCCGACACGCAGCCCCACGTCACCCCCGCCGCCCCCGGCACGCGCGGGCCCGCCTGGGCGGGGCTGCGCTTCGCGCCCGGCACCGGCCCCGCGGTGCTCGGCGTACCGGCGTACGAACTGCGCGACCTGCGGGTGCCGCTGGACGCCCTGTGGCCGCAGGCGCAGGTGCGGCGGCTGACGGAGCGCGTCGCCGCCTCCGAGGACCCCGGGGCGGCGCTGGAGGCGGTGGCCGCACGGGCGCGCCGCGCCCCGGACCCGGCGCGGGAGGCGGTGCGTGAGACCGTGCTCCGGGGCATACGGCAGGGCCGGACGGTGGCGGAGCTGGCGCAGGAGGCCGGGCTCAGCGAGCGGCAGTTGCACCGCCGCGCCCTGGAGGCGTTCGGCTACGGGCCGAAGACGCTGGCGCGGGTGCTGCGCATGCGGCGGGCGCTGCTGCTGGCGCGGGCGGGCCTGCCGCAGGCGGAGGTGGCGCTCACCGCCGGTTACGCGGACCAGCCGCACCTGTCCCGGGAGATCCGGGCGCTGACGGGTCTGCCGCTGACGCGGCTGCTGCGCTCGGGGTGAGGCACCGGCGCGTGCGCCGCCGAGGGGCGCGGGTCGCGGCCCGGCGTACGGGGGGACGGGCGCCGGTCGCGGTCAGCCGAGCGCGGCGAAGAGGCTGACCTCGTTCCCGTCCGGGTCGCCGACCACCGCGTAACGCTGTCCCCAGAAGGCGTCCCAGGGCTCCTTCACGCCCCGGTGCCCGGCCCCGGTCAGCTCCGCGTACACCGCGTCGACCTGGGCGGGCCCGTCGCACAGGAACGCCAGCCCGATCCGCCCCTCGCCCGTGGGCAGCTCCCAGCCGGGGTACATGGTCCGGATGACCTCGACGGTGTCCCAGCCCAGCCGTACGCCGCCGGGGCCGGTGACCTCGACGTGGGGCTCGGCGTCGGCCTCGGCGGGGATGTCCAGGCCGAGGCGGCGGTAGAAGGCGAGGGTGGCGGCCATGTCGGCCGCCACCATGCCGACGAAGTCGAACCGGGGCGCGTGGGGCGTGCGGGGCGCGTCTGCTGCGTGAGGTGTCATGCCCCGTACGTTAGGCGCGCCGCTCCGGCCCCGTCTTGAACGAATCGGCCGCGCCGCGTCCCGCAGCGCATCCCGGCAGGGTGCCGCTCGCGGCTGCCACCGCCACCGCCACCGGGAGGCGGACCCGCCCACCCGCACCGTGTGTGCCGGTCCGCTCATGCGCCGGTGGGACGCCGGGCCGGCCCCCTACGCTGCCCCCATGACCGAGATCCTGACCGTACTGACCACGACCGCCAGCGCCGAGCGGGCCGAGGCGCTCGCCCGCGGGGCGGTGGATCGGCGGGTGGCCGCCTGTGCCCAGATCAACGGGCCGGTGACCTCCGTCTACCGCTGGGACGGCGCCGTGCAGACCGACCCGGAGTGGCAGGTGCTGCTCAAGACCACCACCGCCCGCTACGGCGCGCTGGAGGCGTACCTGCGGGCGGCGCACGACTACGAGGTGCCCGAGATCATCGCGACGCCCGTGACGCACGGCGCGGCGGACTACCTCGCCTGGGTCGAGGAGGAGACGACGGCGCCGCCGCCGGAGTGAGCCCCGCGGCGCCGTTCCGGCACAGGCCCCAGGGTCACGCTCCCAGCGGCACGGCCTCGACGCGGACCGCGCAGACCTTGAACTCCGGCATGCCGGAGGTCGGGTCCAGGGCGGGATTGGTGACCGTGTTGGCGCGGCCCTCGCCGGGCCAGTGGAAGGGCATGAAGACGGTGTCCGGGCGGATGTCGGCCGAGATGCGCGCCGGGGCCACCGCCCGGCCCCGGCGGGACACCACCGCCACCGGCTCCCCTTCCACGGCCCCCACCTGTTCGGCGAGCTGGGGGTGCAGCTGTACGAACGGGCCGGGGGCGGCGGAGTTGAGCGACTCGATGCGCCGGGTCTGCGCGCCGGACTGGTACTGCGCCAGGACCCGGCCCGTGGTGAGGTGTACGGGGAACTCCTCGTCCGGCTCCTCGTCGGACGGGCGGTGGGTGACCGGCGCGAAGCGGGCCCGGCCGTCCGCGGTGGCGAACCGCTCCAGGAACAGCCGCGGCGTCCCCGGATGCCCGCCCACCGCGTCACCGATCGCGTCGCCGATCGCGTCGCCGATCGCAGCCCCCTCGGCCGCGCTTCCCCTCGTGCCCGCGCTCCCCGCGCCGGGCCGCTCCGGGCAGGGCCAGAAGAGGCCCTCGCCCTCCGCGATCCGCCGGTAGGTGATGCCCGAGTAGTCCGCCGGGCCGCCCGCCGAGGCGCGGCGCAGTTCGTCGAAGACCTCCTCCGGGTCGCTGGGGAAGCCCTTCTCCCAGCCCATCCGCCCGGCCAGCGCGTGCAGCACCTCCAGGTCCGTGCGGACTCCGGGCGGCGGCGACACCGCGCGGCGGCGCAGCAGCACCCGGCCCTCCAGGTTGGTCATGGTGCCCGTCTCCTCCGCCCACTGCGCCACGGGCAGCACGACGTCGGCCAGCGCCGCCGTCTCGGAGAGCACGACGTCCGCCGCCACCAGGAAGTCCAGCGCCCGTACGCGCTCCTCCACATGGGCCGCGCGCGGCGCCGAGACGACCGGGTTGGACCCCATCAGCAGCAGCGCGCGGACGCTGCCGGGCGCCGGGGTACCGTCCGCGTCGCCGCCGAGCGCCTCCAGCAGCCGGTACGCGCTGCGCCCCGGGCCGGGCAGCGAGTCGGGGTCCACGCCCCACACCCCGGCGACGTGTGCACGGGCCGCGGGGTCGGCCAGCTTGCGGTAGCCGGGCAGCTGGTCGGCCTTCTGGCCGTGCTCCCGGCCGCCCTGCCCGTTTCCCTGACCGGTCAGCGCGCCGTAGCCGGAGTACGGCCGCCCCGCGCGTCCGGTGGCCAGGCACAGGTTGATCCAGGCTCCCACCGTGTCCGTGCCCTTGGCCTGCTGCTCCGGGCCGCGCGCGGTCAGCACCATCGAGGAGGCGGCGTCGCAGAAGAGCGCGACCGCTTCGCGCAGCGCGGCCCGCGGCACCCCGGTGATCCGCTCCACCAGCTCCGGCCAGTGCGCCATGGCCGCGCCGCGCGCCTCGGGCCAGCCGGTCGTACGCGCGTCGATGAACTCCTGGTCGGTCCGGCCCTCGGCGACGACCAGGTGCAGCAGCCCCAGGGCGAGCGCCAGGTCGGTGCCGGGGCGGGGTGCGAGGTGCAGGTCCGCCAGGACGGCGGTCCGGGTGCGGCGCGGATCGACGACGATCAGCTTGCCGCCGTTCTTCCGCAGCTCGGTGAAGTAGCGCAGCGCGGGCGGCATCGTCTCCGCGAGGTTGGAGCCCACCAGGATCACGCACCCCGTACGCGGGATGTCCGCCAGCGGGAAGGGCAGCCCGCGGTCCAGCCCGAAGGCCAGGTTGCCCGCGGCGGCGGCCGAGGACATGCAGAAGCGCCCGTTGTAGTCGATCTGGGAGGTGCCCAGCACCAGGCGGGCGAACTTCCCCAGCAGGTAGGCCTTCTCGTTGGTCAGCCCGCCGCCGCCGAAGACCCCGACGGCGTCGGCGCCGTGCTCGGCCCGGGTACGCGAGAGGCCCGCGACGGTGCGGTCCAGCGCCTCCGGCCAGCTCGCCGGGCGCAGCCGCCCGTCGGCGTGGTCGCGCACGAGCGGGCCGGTGAGCCGGGAGGGGGAGGAGAGCAGGGCGGGCGCGGTCTGGCCCTTGGTGCACAGGGCGCCGCGGTTGACGGGGAAGCCGGGGCGCTTGCGCACCTTCAGCAGCACCGGGCCGCCGCCGCCGTCACCGTCGGTGGGAGCGTGACCGCCGGCGGGGGCGGAGGGAGGGGTGTCAGGGCCGCCAGGGGTGTCCGCGTCGTCATCCGTGACCTGCTGGAGATTCATCCCGCACTGTAAGGAGCAGTACGGGCAGTGCGTCTCGGTGAGGCCGGGCGTCGATGTCGCGCCCTGGGGTATATGTGACATGCGGTCAGTATGTGCCAACTGTGTTTCGCGCCGCCCCCTGTTCGCGTGACAGATCGCAGAAAAGCGCCTCAGCGGTTTCAGCGGCCCCAGCCGCGTCCCGCTCGGGGTGAGGTGCCAGTTCCGGATGGGCCGGCCGCGCGCAGACCGTCGACTCGCGCCTGTCATCTTTGCCTCAGAGGCAAAGAATTTGCCCCGCAGGCAGGCTCCTGCCTCAATGGGGGGCATGGCACCCGACCCCGGGCCCGACTCCGAGCCGGAGCCGTCCGACGCCCCCGCCCCCGCCGTCGCGCCCCGCCTGCACGAGCTGCGCCGCGCCGCGGGCCTCACCTTGGAGACCGTGGCCCGGCGGGTGGGGCTCTCGCCCGCGCACCTGTCCCGGCTGGAGACCGGCCGCCGCCAGCCGTCCCTGCCCATGCTGCTCACGCTGGCCCGTACCTACGGTACGACGGTCTCCGACCTGCTGGGCGAGGCGCCCCCCGAGCGGGAGCCGGTCATCCGCGCCGCCCGCGCCGAGGCGGTGGAGGCCGACGGCTGGGTCTACCGGGAGGCGGGCGGCTCCGGCCGGGCGATGCAGGCACTGCGGGTGCATGTGCCGGCGGGGGCGCAGCGCGAACTCGTCCGGGTGCATCCGGGCGAGGAGTGGCTGTACGTGCTCGCGGGCGAGCTGCGGCTCGCGCTGGGCGAGGCCGAGCACCTGCTGGCGCCGGGGGACTCGGCGCACTTCGACTCGCGTACCCCGCACCGCATCAACGCCGCCACCACGCAGGGGGTCGACCTCCTCTTCGTCCACACCCTGCTGCGCAGCAGCGCCGCCGAGCTGTGCTTCGGCAGCGGCACCTCCCACCGCATCCACTGACCGATCCACCGACCCGATCACCGATCCGGAACCGAGGCGGGACGAGACCATGGAGAAGGAAACGACGGGCAAGGAGCGCGGCGACGGACGCTTCCCGCGCGGGCTGGCTCTACGCCTCTTCGCCTATCTGATCGCGGGCCACTTCATCGCGGGCTTCCTCTATCTGCTCTTCGCCCTCGGCGGCGCGGAGTAGCGGCGCGTGTGCCGGGCGGCGATGGCCGTGCGCTCCGGGGACGGGGTGGTGTTCGCCGCCGAGGCTCCCGTGCTGCGCGCCCCCCCCGGGCGCGCGTCCGGCGCCGGGCCGTGGCCGTCGCGGCGGTGCGTGGCCGTCGCCCCGCGTCACGCCGGGCCGGTCCGAGGCAGCGCCCCGCCCGCACACCGGCGCCCGCCGCTCCGCGCGGCGTACGGTCGGGCACATGCACGGCACCCAGGGCGGCGACCACACCCCCCGCACCTCCAGCACCCGCACCTCCGGCGCACCCGGTCCCGCCGGACCCTACGGCCCCGCGGACGCCGAGCGCTGGGCGCCCGAGCCGGACAAGCGACCGGGCCGCACCGCCTTCCAGCGCGACCGCGCCCGCGTGCTGCACTCGGCCGCGCTGCGCCGGCTGGCGGGCAAGACCCAGGTGGTCTCCGCCGCCCCGGCGGCGTGGGAGGAGCCGGGCGACCTGGGCGCCAGCGCCTGGGACGCCAGCCCGCGCACCCGGCTGACCCACTCCCTCGAATGCGCCCAGGTCGGCCGGGAGCTGGGCGCCGCGCTCGGCTGCGACCCGGATCTGGTCGAGGTCGCCTGCCTCGCGCACGACCTGGGGCACCCTCCGTTCGGGCACAACGGCGAGCAGGAGCTGAGCCGGATCGCCGGGCCCTGCGGCGGCTTCGAGGGCAACGCGCAGTCCCTGCGGCTGCTCTCCCGGCTGGAGCCGAAGCGCTTCGCCGACGAGAGCGGCCACCCGCGGAGCGTCGGGCTGAACCTCACCCGTGCCGCGCTGGACGCCGCCACCAAGTACCCCTGGCCGCTGGGCGGCCGTCCGGACGACCCCGGTTCACCGAAGTTCGGCGTGTACGCGGACGACCTGCCCGTCTTCGACTGGTTCCGGCGCGGCGCACCGGGGACCCGGCGCTGTTTCGAGGCCCAGGTCATGGACTGGTCGGACGACGTGGCCTACTCGGTGCACGACCTCGAGGACGGCCTGCACGCCGGTCACCTCGACCCCGGCGTGCTCCGCGCGGCGCCCGAGCGCCAGGAGGTCTTCGCCGTCGTCGCCGCCCGCTACGCCCCCGGCGCCGAGCCCGCCGAGCTGGCCGCCGCACTCGACCGGCTGCTCGCCCAGGAGTGGTGGCCGCACGGATACGACGGCACGGCCCTGGCGCAGGCCCGGCTCAAGGACGCCACCAGCCAGCTCATCGGCCGCTTCTGCCTGGCCGCCGAGGGCGCCACCCGCGCCGCGTACGGCACCGGCCGGCTCACCCGCTACGGGGCCGAGCTGGTGGTGCCGCGCGCGGTGCGGCTGGAGTGCGCCGTGCTCAAGGCGGTCGCCGACCGCTTCGTGATGCAGCGCCCCGACCAGGAACGCCTGCGCGCCGAGCAGCGCATCGTGCTCGCCGAACTGGCCGACGCGCTGGTGCTGCGCGCCCCCGTCGGGCTGGACCCGCAGTTCCGCGCCCTGTTCGAGGAGGCGTCCGACGACACCGCGGCGCTGCGCGTCCTGGTCGACCAGATCGGCTCGCTCACCGACGCCTCCGCACGCGCCCTTCACGCGCGCCTCACCCGGCCCGCGTCACCCCGCCCGCGGTGAGCCGTTGAGCAGCGCCTCGCCCAGCGGGGTGCGGGAGTGTACGACGGAGCTGCCGCGCCGCCGCGACGCGACCAGGCCCGCCTCGCGCAGCACGGAGGCGTGCCTGCTGGCCGTCGACGGCGCCAGCCGTAAGGACGCGGCCAGCTCGGTCGTCGTCATCGGGCCGTCCAGGGTCTCCAGCAGCTGGGCGCGCGAGGCGCCGATCAGCTGGGCCACCATCGGGTGTGTGCCCGCGCCCTGCGCGGCGCCGCGGCTGCGGCCGTCCGGGTCCGTACGCCGCGCCCACCCGGCGCCCTCCGGCCGGGCGCCCTGCCCGGCGTCCGCCGCGTACGCGCCGGCCGGACCGCAGCGGCTGTCGCCGGGTGCCCGGTCGCGCCCGCGCATCAGCCAGCCCGGTGCGGGCGAGAGCGGATGGACCAGCACGGGCGGCAGCGCCGCGTCGGCGATGGCGACGGGATTGCGCACGCAGAAGAAGGACGGCACCACCCGTAACGGGCGCCCCGCCAGTCGCAGCTCGCGGGGGAAGGGGTACGGCGCCAGCAGGCTGCCGCCCTCCGCCCGCCACGCCGACTGGTCGCCGTAGCTGGCCAGCAGTCCGGTCGGGCCGCCGCGCAGGCTGGCCTCCGCCCGCCCGGCCCGGTCGGCGGCGGCCTCGGCGCGGATCTGAGGCAGGTACGGGCGCACCGCCACGGCGTAGTACCGGCGCAGAGCCTCGCCCAGCCAGGCCAGCGCCTCGGTGTCGCCGGCGGCGAGCAGCCGGGCGCCGCGGGGGAGCCGGCCGCGGGTGTCGGCGTAGAGCCGGTTCAGCTCCCTGGCCAGCCGCGTCCTGGGGGTGGAGAGCACCAGGTCGAGACCGGTCTCCAGGTCCTGCCCGTCGGCGCTGCCGGCGGCGGGGGTGAGGAAGTCGGGGAAGTACTTCGCGTTCGGGCACAGGCGCGCCAGCGACCGCACCGTCCGGGTCAGCCCGGCCCGGGCGAGACCCGCGAGCACCTCACGGCGCCAGGGGACGTAGGCGAGCGGCACCTGTTCCCGCTGCAACAGGTGGAGGCTGAGCGCGGCCTCCCAGAGCGGGTCGGGGCCGTCCGCCACCCGCAGCTGGTTCAGCTCTTCGCTGCTGAAATCGATCCGCAGCATCCGCGACCGCCCTCCCCGACCCGCCGGACGTCTCACCGTAGGAAGAAGGACGCGGAATGAGACATTCCATTTGCATTCTCCACGAAACCATCGCGAATCATCCTCACACGGAGCATCCTCGTGGCGTGGTGGCGGAGCGTCGTCCTCGGGGGAGCCGTCCCTCCGCCACCAACTCCGGTCCGGCCCGGGCCGCGGGTTCGCTGCGCTCACTCCGTCCCTGCCCTCATTCCCGGTCTCCGCAGGCCGAGCGTGTTCGCAAGGCTATGGACACGTCCTCGCACCGGACGTACGTGGGCGGCTCCGACAACGCAAGGGGCACCTCCCGGCGATGCCAGGGAGAGGGCATGGGGGCCTCCGCCGGCCCGAAGGGCCGAGGGGCGCGTGCCAGGCGTCGCAAGCCGACCGCCCATCCCGCCAGGGAATCTACGGGCGTAGCGCGAGAGCCGCCGCCCGTACTCCACTCCTTTGCCTCTTCCCGCAGCACAGCCGATGCGGGACGCTCCCTGTAACGGTATCGGGTAAACACCGGGGGAGCGCGTGACAGCGAGGAGGCATCAAGTGGTCGACGCACATCGGACGTTCGTCATCATCGGCGGTGGCCTGGCCGGAGCCAAGGCGGCGGAAACGCTGCGCGCGGAGGGCTTCAGCGGCCGGGTCATCCTGATCGGTGACGAACGCGACCACCCCTACGAACGTCCCCCGCTCTCCAAGGGCTACCTCATCGGCACCGACGAGCGCAGCAGCGTCTTCGTCCACGAGCCCGCCTGGTACGCGAGCGCCGACATCGAGCTGCACCTTGGCCAGCCCGCCGTCCACATCGACCGGGAGGCCAAGGCCGTCCGGCTGGGCGACGGCACCCGCGTCCACTACGACATGCTGCTGCTGGCCACCGGCGCGGAGCCGCGCAGGCTGGAGATCCCCGGCACCTCCCTCGCCGGGGTGCACCACCTGCGCCGCCTCGCGCACGCCGACCGGCTGCGCGGCGTCCTGGCGGCGCGTGGCCGGGAGCAGGGCCACCTGGTGATCGCGGGAGCGGGCTGGATCGGGCTGGAGGTCGCCGCCGCGGCGCGCGGGTACGGCGCGGAGGTGACCGTCGTGGAGTCCGAGCCGGGGCCGCTGCACACCGTGCTCGGCCCCGAACTGGGTGCCCTCTTCACCGACCTCCACCGGGAGCACGGGGTGCGCTTCCACTTCGGGGCCCGGCTGACCGGGATCGGCGGGCACGCCGGCGTGGTGTCGTCCGTGCAGACCGACGACGGCCAGGAACACCCGGCGCACGACGTGCTCGCCGCCATCGGCGCCGCGCCCCGCACGGGCCTCGCCGAGTCGGCCGGCCTGGAGCTGGCGCCCGGGCCCGGAGGCGGCATCGCCGTGGACGGCTCGCTGCGCACCAGCGACCCGCACATCTTCGCCGCCGGGGACGCGGCGGCCGTCGAGCACAGCCTGCTGCACACCCGGCTGCGGGTCGAGCACTGGGCCAACGCGCTCAACTCCGGTCCGGCCGCCGCGCGGGCCATGCTCGGGCAGGAGGTGCGCTACGACCGGGTGCCGTACTTCTTCTCGGACCAGTACGACGTCGGGCTGGAGTATTCGGGATACGCGCCGCCGGGCTCGTACGACCAGGTGGTCCACCGCGGGGACGTCGCCAAGCGCGAGTTCATCGCCTTCTGGCTGAGCGGTGACCGGGTGCTGGCCGGGCTCAACTGCAACGTCTGGGACGTCACCGACCCCATCCAGGACCTGATCCGCTCCGGCCGCCCGGTCGACCGGCGGGCGCTCGCCGACCCGGACGTGCCGCTGACCGAACTGCCCGCGCCGCGAGCCTGACGGGGGCCGGGCGGGTGAGTGCGGGGCCTTCGTAGGGTGGCGGGCATGACGGTGCGGACCGAAGTGGTGCCGGTGGCGGAGATCATCGCGTTGCGGGCGGAGGTGCTGCTGCCCGGGCGACCGCCCGCGGCGGCGGCCTTCCCCGAGGACGGCGAGCCCGGCGCGTTCCACCTCGCGGCCTACGACGGCCCGGGTGCGCGGGTGCTGGGCTGCGGCAGCTTCTCCCCGGAGGCGCCGCCCGCCGCCGTCCCGGGGGTCCCGGGGGTCTTGGCGTACCGCATCCGGGGGATGGCCAGCGCCGCCCCCGTGCGCGGCCGGGGCTACGGCGCGGCCGTGCTGCGCGCCGGGACGGAGCAGGTGCGGGTGCGCGGCGCCGGGCTGCTGTGGTGCAACGGCCGGACCGGCGCCCGCGGCTTCTACGAGCGGCACGGCTTCCAGGTGTACGGGGAGGAATTCGTCATCGAGGGTGTCGGGCCGCACGTCGTCCTCGCCCGGGACCTCTCGGGCGCCCGCCCCCGCTGAGCCTCTCCCGCCGAGCCGCCGGGCGGCCGTCCGGCTGTCGGCGGCGAGCCGTAGACTTCCTCCGTGGCGGGAAGGATCAACGACGAGGACGTGAAGGCGGTACGGAACGCGGTTCCGATCGACGCCGTGGTCTCCGAGTACCTCCAGCTCAAGAACGCGGGCGGCGGCAACCTCAAGGGCCTCTGCCCGTTCCATGACGAGAAGTCCCCCTCCTTCACCGTCAGCCCCAGCAAGGGCTTCTACCACTGCTTCGGCTGCCAGGAGGGCGGAGACACCCTCGACTTCGTGCGGAAGATCGACCACCTCTCCTTCTCCGAGGCGGTCGAGCGGCTCGCCGCCCAGGCAGGCATCACCCTGCGGTACGAGGAGGGCGGGTACGGCCGCGCGAGCCAGCAGGGCGAGCGCACCAGGATGGTGGAGGCACACCGCGTCGCGGCCCGCTTCTACGTGGAGCAGCTCGCCGGGGAGGAGGCCGAGATCGGCCGGAGGTTCCTCTCCGAGCGCGGCTTCGGCCCGGAGGCGGCCGAGCACTTCGGGGTGGGCTACGCGCCGGCGGGCTGGGACCACCTGGTGCGGTTCCTGCGCGGCAAGGGCTTCTCGGACAAGGAGATGATCCTCTCCGGCCTCGCCCAGGACAGCCGCTCGGGCCGCCCCATCGACCGCTTCCGCGGCCGGCTGCTGTGGCCCATCCGGGACATCACGGGCGAGGTCGTCGGCTTCGGTGCCCGCAAGCTCCGCGAGGACGACAACGGGCCCAAATACCTCAACACGCCCGAAACCCCGCTCTACCGCAAGTCCCAGGTCCTCTACGGCATCGACCTCGCCAAGCGGGAGATCGCCAAGGCGGGCCGGGCCGTCGTCGTCGAGGGGTACACGGACGTGATGGCCTGCCATCTCGCCGGGGTCACCGGCGCCATCGCGACCTGCGGCACCGCGTTCGGCAGCGACCACGTCAAGATCCTCCGGCGGGTGCTGCTGGACAACTCGCGCTCCGAGGTCGTCTTCACCTTCGACGGGGACGCCGCCGGGCAGAAGGCCGCGCTGCGCGCCTTCGAGGACGACCAGAAGTTCGCCGCCCGTACCTGGATCGCCGTCTCGCCCGGCGGAATGGACCCGTGCGACCTGCGGCTGGCCGAGGGCGACGCGGCGGTCAAGGAGCTGGTGGACAGCCGGACGCCGCTGTTCGAGTTCGCCATCCGGTCGGTGGTCGAACAGCACAACCTGGAGACAGCCGAGGGGCGTTCGGCGGCGCTGGAGGAGGCCGCGCCCATCGTGGCGCGGATCAAGGACGGCGCCATCCAGCACGAGCACGCCGTACGGCTGGCCGGGCTGCTGGGCATCCTGGACACCCAGTTCGTGGTGAAGCGGGTGGCGCAGTTCGCCCGGTGGGCGCGCGAGCGCGGCGCGTCCCGGCCCGGCGGCGCGGCGGGCGGCGCGGGGCGTGCGGCGGCGGCGCCGGGCGGGTCCGCGCGCGAGGCGGCACCGGAGCGGACGGGTCCGTCCTCCCGGGGCCCCGCGCTCAACCTCCGCAGCCCCGCCCACCGGGTGGAGCGCGAGCTGCTCAAGCTCGCCCTCCAGCGGCCCGAGCTGGTCGCCCCCGCGTTCGACGCCTACGGCGCGGACGAGTTCACGGCCCCGCCGTACGCGGTGATCCGCGAGGCGGTCGAGACGGCCGGGGGCGTCACCGGCGCGGACGACGGCTTCCTGGTCCGGGTGCGCGACGCCGCGCCCGACGACACCGTGCGCACGCTGGTCACCGAGCTGGCCGTCGAACCGCTGCACAGCGCCCGCACGGCGGACGAGATCTACGCGGGGATGCAGCTGGTCACCGTCCGGCTGGCCGCCGTCGATGCCCGTATCGCCGAGCTGGAGGGCGCGGCCCGGAGGCTGGAGGCCCGCCACGACACGCAGGGCTCGGCACCGCTGCGGGCACAGCTGTGGGAGCTTCAGCAGTACGGCCGCGGCCTGCGCGAGCGCGGCGCGGCGGCGCTGTAGGCGGCGCCGCACGGCCGAGCGCCGGGGCTGCCCGCAGCGGGCGGGCCGCCCTTACCGGAGCTAGGGCCGCCCTATCGCCCGCTGACATCATCCGCCCCGCCCCCGCCGCCCCGACACTCTGCGGAAGCAGGACTTCCACGAGACGCGGACGGCGCCGGAGCGCACCTCTCGCACCCCCGTCGGTCTGCGGCCATCCCCCATGGCGACGAGAGGAACCATCCCTGTGAACCACACCAGGACTGTGCTCTCCACCGTGCTCGGCCTCGGACTGGCGGTCGCGAGTCTGGCCGCCGCCCCCGCCACGGCGACCGCGCCCCCAGCGGCGGCGGACGGCTCCGCCACCGCCGCGTACACCAGCGGCGACGGCGCGGGGCGGCACGGGCACGCCGACCGCTTCGACCAGGAGGCGTTCATCGACGCGGTACGGGAGGCCGCGCAGCGCCAGCAGGACGCCGAGCCCGGCTTCCAGGCCGTCACCGTGACCTACAACGACAGCGGCGCGCCCAGCTTCCAGAGCCAGATAGCGCAGAGCACCCAGATCTGGAACGCGGCGGTCTCCAACGTCACCCTCCAGGAGACCAGCGGCCAGGGCCACTTCTCCTACTACGAGGCCAACAGCGGACGCGGCAGCTACGCCTCGACCGACGGACACGGGCGCGGCTACATCGTCATCGACTACCGGCAGGCCCAGCAGTACGCGCCGCTGCGCATCGTCTCGCACGAGACCGGTCACATCCTCGGCCTGCCCGACCACTACTCGGGCCCGTGCAGCGAGCTGATGTCCGGCGGCGGCGCGGGACCCTCCTGCACCAACCCCCGCCCCAACGCGGCCGAGAGCAGCCGGGTGGACCAGCTGTGGAGATACGGACTCACCAGCGCGCAGAAGCCGGAGGCGGCCACCGCCCGGTGACCGCGGGCAGGTGACCCGGTGCCGTCGCGCGCGGGCGACGGCACCAGGGCGCGTCGCCGGGCCCCGCGCGGCCCGGCGCCGTGCGGGAAAAAACCGGGCGCACGACTCTCGTGGCGGGAGTGTGTCGTACCCCACACTGGTGGGCGGTGCCTGAGTCATCGGAGCGCGGCGGTGCTGGCCGGGAGGGGCCACAGCCCTCCGCGGATCCGCACATCGTTCACGGGACGGAGCGCGGCGTGGCCGCGAACGCTCCCGTACCGCACGCCGCCCCCGAACCGGCAGCGATCACCTTGGAGGTCGCCCCCGTGCAGACCCAGACCCTCACGAGTGCGGTCCCCGCCGCACCCACGGTCCCCGTATCGCCCCCCAGCCCTTCGCCCCCCGCTCCCCGTGCGCAGCCGGACGCGGCGCCGCCCGAAGCAGGCCATCCGGAACCGGATCTGGACGGCCCCCCGCCGCCCAAGCCCGGCACCGGGGCGGGCGGTGGTCCCTCCGCCGACCTGTTCCGGCAGTACCTGCGCGAGATCGGCCGCATCCCGCTGCTCTCCGCCGCCGACGAGGTCGACCTGGCCCGCCGGGTGGAGGCCGGGCTCTTCGCCGAGGAGCGGCTGTCCACGGCCACCAGCCTGGACAGCCAGCTCGCCCTGGACCTGGACAAGGTCGTGGTGCTCGGCCGGATGGCCAAGCGCCGCCTCATCGAGGCCAACCTCCGGCTCGTCGTCTCCGTCGCCAAGCGCTACGTGGGCCGGGGCCTGACCATGCTCGACCTCGTCCAGGAGGGCAACCTCGGCCTGATCCGGGCTGTCGAGAAGTTCGACTACGCGCGTGGCTACAAGTTCTCCACGTACGCGACGTGGTGGATACGCCAGGCCATGTCCCGCGCGCTGGCCGACCAGGCCCGCACCATCCGGGTGCCCGTGCACGTCGTCGAGCTGATCAACCGTGTGGTGCGGGTACAGCGGCGCATGCTCCAGGAGCGCGGCTACGAGCCCTCGCCCGGGGAGGTCGGCGCGCAGCTCGACCTGTCCGAGGAGCGGGTCAGCGAGGTGCTGCGGCTGGCGCAGGAGCCGGTGTCGCTGCACGCGCCCGTCGGCGAGGAGGACGACGTCAACCTCGGTGACCTCATCGAGGACGGCGACGCGCCCTCGCCGGTCGAGTCGGCCGCCTTCCTGCTGCTGCGCGAGCACCTGGAGGCGGTGCTCTCCACGCTCGGGGAGCGGGAGCGCAAGGTCGTCCAGCTGCGCTACGGGCTCGCGGACGGGCGTCCGCGCACGCTGGAGGAGATCGGCCGCATCTTCGGAGTCACCCGCGAGCGCATCCGGCAGATCGAGTCCAAGACGCTGAGCAAGCTGCGGGACCACGCCTTCGCGGACCAGCTGCGCGGCTACCTGGACTGAGCGGGCGGGCCGCGCGGCTGGGGTCAGCCGTCGTGGCCCTGCCCCGGGTGGCCCTGCTGCCCGTCGTAACCCTGCTGCCCGAAGGCCTGCCGGCCGTCGTAGGCCCGCGCGTCGTAGGCCTGGCCGTCGTAGCCCTGCGCGCCGTACGCCTGCGCCGGTGGTGCCGACGCCTGCTCGAACGCGCCCGGGTGCGCCTCCTCGCGCACCGCCACGTACTGCTGCCGGATCGCCTGCCCCACCGCCAGCTCGTCCCCCGGCTCGAAGTCCTGGCACGCCGCGGCGGGCCATGCCGGTGGCGCGCCGCCGCCCGCGAGTGCCCAGGCGGCCTGGCGCGCGGCGCCCAGCGCCGTGTAGTCGGCGGGCTGCGGGACCTTCACCGGCACCCCGAAGATCCCGGGAGCCACCGACTGCACCGCCGGGAGGTCGGCCGCCGCGCCCAGCAGGAAGACCCGCCGCACCTGGACGCCGCGGGCGCGGAGCACGTCCAGCGCGTCGGCCAGGCCGCACAGCATGCCCTCCAGCCCGGCCCGCGCCAGGTGCTCGGGCCGCATGCTCTCGCGGCGCAGGCCGTGCAGGGAGCCCGCGGTGTGCGGGAGGTCGGGGGTGCGCTCGCCCTCCAGGTAGGGGAGGAGCACCAGCCCGGACGCCCCGGGAGTGGACTTGAGCGCCAGCTCGGAGACGCCGTCGAGGTCGGTGCCCAGCAGCTCGGCCGTGCCGCGCAGCACCCGCACCGCGTTCAGCGTCCGTACCACGGGCAGGTGGAGCCCGGTGGCGTCGGCGTACGAGGTGATCGTGCCGGTCGGGTCGGCGAGGGCCTCGTGGTGGACGGCGAAGACCGAACCGGAGGCGCCCAGGGAGACCACCGCGTCACCGATGCCGACCCCCAGCCCGAAGGCCGCGGCCATCGTCTCGCCGGTGCCCGCGGAGATCAGCAGGCCCTCCGGGGTGTGCCCGGCGGTGTCCGCCGGGCCGATCACCTGGGGGAGCGCGACCTGGTGGCCCAGGGCCAGTTCGACCAGGTCGGGGCGGTAGCTCTGCTGGGCGGCCGACCAGTAGCCGGTGCCCGAGGCGTCGCCCCGGTCCGTCGTACGCCGCTCGGGGCGGCCCAGCAGCTGCCAGACCAGCCAGTCGTGCGGCTGGAGCACCTCGGTGATCCGGGCCGCCGTCGCCGGGTCGTGGCGCGCCAGCCAGCGCAGCTTGGAGACGGGGTGCGCGGCCTGCGGTACGGCGCCCACCGCCTGTGCCCAGGCGGACCGGCCGCCCAGCGCGTCGGTCAGGTCGGCGGCGGAGGTCTGCATCCGCCGGTCGTTGCCCAGCAGCGCGGGCCCGACCGGCATCCCCTCGGAGTCCAGGGCGACGACGCCCTGCTGCTGGGCGGCGACGCCGATGGCGCGTACGTCGGCGAGCTGGCCGGCGCCCGCCGCCTCGCCGAGCGAGAGCAGCCAGGACTGCGGGTCGTCCCGCTCACCGGAGTGCTCGGCGTACCCCTGCGTGACGACCGCGCCCGTGTCGGCGTCGCAGACCACGACGCGGGTGTAGGCGGACGAGCTGTCCAGTCCGGCGACGATGCTCATGCTCCGTGGATGCCCTCCAGCTCCGGAATTCCTGTGCAGGGGGTGCAGACTACCGGGGCGCCGCGGTGCCGCGTCCCGCGCGTGCGGAAGGCTCCGCCACCGGTGGGTGGCGGAGCCTTCCGGCAGCCGTCCGGAGCGATCGGCCGACAGCCGGTCAGTAGTCGGTCAGCTCGTGCACCTCGTCCGAGATGGCCTTGAACTCCGGCGTGGAGAGCGTCGGCGCGCTGGAGCGCAGCTTCGCGACGTCACCGCCCGGACGGATCTTGCCCGTCACCAGCCCGGAGAGCGGCTTGAGTTCACCCTTGGTCATCTTGACGCTGCTCTCGTAGGACAGCTTCAGGGTGCAGGTCGGGTCCTCCAGCATGCCGAGGCGCGCCTCGACCAGCTGCCCGCTGCGGATCTTGAAGTAGTAGTGGATCTCGCCGCCGTCCGGGGCCTCCCGGATCAGGTGCTGGATGTCCACGTCCGTACCGGCCTTCTCCGGCATTCTGCTGCCCCGCTTCTCCAACTCCGCCAGATACTCGGAAGAAAGATACTTGATCTTCGACACTGCGGCCTCCAGTGAAACAACGTCCATAGCGGGGATGTCCGGCCGCCAGACTAACGGCCGCCGCAGTGCCTTCTCTTCCTCCTCCGCGATGAATTCGGGCGCCTGGCCCGGCGAAAACTGGTCCGAAATGATGAGAGGGCCACGCCGGAATCCACTGCTACTCTCGGGCCCGCTGTGCACGGCTGCGGGGGAGTGGGAGACGTATCCATGCTGTTCGAAAACAAGCGAATTCTCGTCACCGGTGTTTTCAACGAGTCCTCGATCGCCTTCGGGGTGGCCCGGCTGGCACAGGAGCAGGGCGCCGAGGTCGTCCTGACCGGCTTCGGACGCGGCCTGCGCCTCACCGAGCGGGTGGCGCGCCGGCTGCCGGCCACCCCCGACGTCCTGGAGCTGGACGTCACCCGCGAGGACCACCTCGCGGCCGTCGCCGCCGAGTTGGACGCGCGCTGGGGGCGGCTCGACGGCGTCCTGCACGCGGTGGCGTACGCGCCGGGGCACATCATGGGCGACGGCTTCCTGGACGCCGAATGGCCGGACGTGGCGACGGCGGTGCAGGTCTCGGCGTACTCCTTCGTCGCGCTGGGCCGCGGACTGGGCGGGCTGCTGGCCGCGAGCGGGGGCGGCTCCCTGGTGGGCCTCGACTTCGACGCCACGGTGGCGTGGCCCTCCTACGGCTGGATGGGCGTGGCCAAGGCGGGTCTGGAGTCCTGCTGCCGCTACCTGGCCGCCGAACTGGGCGACCAGGGCACCCGCGTCAACCTCGTCGCCGCCGGCCCGCTGCTCACCGCCGCCGCCCGGGGCATCCCCGGCTCCGAGCAGGTGAGCGGCCCGTGGGCGCACCGGGCGCCGCTGGGCTGGGACCTGGGCGACCACACCCCGGTGGCCCGTGTGGTCTGCGCGCTGCTCTCGGACTGGATGCCCGCCGTGACCGGCGAGATCGTGCACGCGGACGGCGGGGTGCACGCCGTCGGCGCGGCCCGCGGGGAGCGCCCGACTCCGCCCTAAGGACGAACCCTCATCCTTTAGTTGCGCCCGCTGAATTCATCAGAGCGAGGGAAGCGCACGCCCCGGCAGTTCCCTATGTTGGTCATATCGAGGCCCTGCCACACACAGGGAATCGCGGCGAGTCGAATGATGACCTTCCGGATTATCGAGGGGCCGGGTGCAGGTGATAACGACCGATGCTTGGGTATTGCACGCAGGACCGGCCGACATGGCCGTTGACAATCCCGTACCGGGAGAACTCAGTCGGGAGAAGTACACGTTTCCCGACGTCACCGGGAACGAGGCGCTCGTCGAGCCGCTGTTCGGTTCCTGGGAAGCGAACATGGGCCACGCGCTGGAGCGCACCCCGGTCGACGTGTGCCGCCAGCGCGGCGAGGACCGGATGGTCATCGGGAACTTCGGCGTCGTACGGGTGGTCCGTACGGGCCGGGACGTCACCCGGGTCAAGGAGGGCGACCTCTGCCTGATGCAGGCGTTCGCCCGCACGGACGAACTCGGCTACGTGAAGCTGGTGCACGCCTACGACGCGCCGGGCACCGTGGGCGTCCTGGCTCTGCAGACCAAGATCCGCGAGCACCTGCTGACCCCGCTGCGGCCGGACACCAGGTTCACCACCCAGCAGTGGGCCGCCTCCTACGGCCGCTACTGGACGGCCTGGGACAACTGGAAGGTCGCCTACGGCTGCTACCGCTCCCAGGTGCCCGTCCGGCCGCAGGACATGGAGCACCAGCCGCTGGTCTTCGGCTGGGGCGGCGGCGTCACGATCGCCGAGCTGGAGCTGGCGCGGCGGGACGGCTTCGCCGTCGCGATGGCCTCGGCCAGCCCGAAGCGGCTGGCGGACATCGAGGCGAAGGGCATGATCCCGGTCGACCGCCGGCTCTTCCCGGATCTGAACTACGACGAAGAGCGCATGGACGACCCCGGGTACCGGCAGCGCTACCGGGAGTCGGAGCGCGCCTTCCTGCGCGCCATCGCCCAGATCAGCGGCGGCCGGGGCGCGGCGATCATCATCGACAACATCGGAAAGCCCGTCTACCGGGCCACCCTGCGGGCCCTCGGCCGGCAGGGCGTGCTCACCACCGTCGGCTGGAAGCACGGCATGCGGCTGGAGACGATGCGCGCCAACGAGTGCATCAAGCGGCACATCCACGTCCACACGCACGCCTGCCGCTACCACGACATCGAAGAGATCATGGAATTCCAGGAGAGCACCGGCTGGATGCTCGACCTCCAAGGTCAACGGATCTACGACTTCGACGAGATCCCCCAGCTCGCGCGAGATTACACCGAGGGAAATCTCGACTCGTACTTCCCGCTGTTCCAGGTCAATGAAAGCTGAAAAGGAGAACTGGGCTGTGTCTGAAGTTGACTTCGATATCGGCATCATCGGCGGCGGACCGGCCGGGTCGGCGATCGCGTCCTACCTGGCCAAGGCAGGTCTGAACTGCGTGATCTTCGAGGGGGACATCTTCCCCCGCGAGCACGTCGGCGAGTCCCTGATCCCCGCGACCACCCCGGTCCTCGACGACATCGGATTCCTGCCGCAGATGGAGACGGCCGGATTCCCCAAGAAGTACGGCGCGGCCTGGACTTCGGCCAGCGACCAGAACATTCCCACGATGGGCTTCGAGGGAATGTCGCACGGATTCCGCGCGGCCGAGATCGAGTTCCACGAGCGCGAGCAGCTCGGCGTCACCCAGGACTACACGTACCACGTGGACCGCGCCAAGTTCGACCTGATGCTGCTCCAGCACGCCGCCTCGCTCGGCGCCAAGGTGTACCAGGGCGTACGGGTCCGGCGCGTCGACTTCTCGGAGACCAACCCGCGGATCATCTTCCCGATCGGGAAGACCGAGACCTCGGTGCGCGTGCGCATGGTCGTGGACGCCAGCGGCCGGAACACCTTCCTCGGCCGCCAGCTCAAGCTGAAGGTGTCCGACCCGGTCTTCAACCAGTACGCCGTGCACACCTGGTTCGACAACCTGGACCGCACGGCCCTGTCGGTCAACAAGGAACAGGCCGACTACATCTTCATCCACTTCCTGCCGGTCACCGACACCTGGGTGTGGCAGATCCCGATCACCGACACGATCACCAGCATCGGCGTCGTCACCCAGAAGGAGCAGTTCAAGGCGTCCAAGGAGGACCTCGACGGGTTCTTCTGGGAGTGCGTGGGCAGCCGCCCCGAACTCAAGGAGGCGCTGGAGAAGTCGGACCAGGTCCGCCCGTTCAAGACCGAGGGCGACTACAGCTACGCGATGAAGCAGATCGTGGGCGACCAGTGGGCGACCATCGGCGACGCGGCCCGCTTCGTCGACCCGATCTTCTCCAGCGGCGTGAGCGTCGCGCTCAACAGCGCCCGGCTGATCTCCGGCGAGATCATCGCCGCCGCGGAGCAGGGCGACTTCCGCAAGGAGATGTTCAGCAACTACGAGGGCAAGATCCGCCGCGCCGTCAGCAACTGGTACGAGTTCATCTCGATCTACTACCGGCTGAACATCCTCTTCACCGCCTTCGTGCAGGACCCGCGATACCGCCTCGACGTACTCAAGATGCTCCAGGGCGACGTGTACGACGACGAGGAGCCCAAGGCGCTGGCGGCGATGCGCGAAATCACCAAGCAGGTCGAGGAGAACCCGGACCACCTCTGGCACAAGCACCTGGGCTCACTGCGCGCCCCGAGTGCCGCGCCGATGTTCTAGGCCACCGGCCGGTCGAGGCTTTCCTGGTTGAAAGGGGGATCGTAGATGCGCTCAGCTCAGGACCGAGACGTACCGGAAGTCCGAGGCGTACCGGAAGCGGTGGCCATCATCGGAGCGGGCTGCCGGTTTCCACACGGAGTCGGCGGACTGCCGGAATTCTGGAACCTGCTGCGGGACAAGGTCGACGCCATCGGCGAAGTGCCGCCGCAGCGCTGGGACCTGGAGCGCTTCTACGACCCCGAGCCCGGGAAGCGCGGCACCATGTACACCCGCCGGGGCGGGTTCCTGGACGGCGTCGACCAGTTCGACCCCGCGTTCTTCGGCATCGCCCCGCGCGAGGCCAACGAGATGGACCCCCAGCAGCGGCTGCTCCTGGAGGTCGCCTGGGAGGCCCTGGAGGACGCGGGCCAGGCCACGGCCGATCTGGCCGGGACCCGGACCGCTGTCTACACCGGCGTGATCGGCTCCGACTACACGCTCCTGCACTCCAAGGAGAGCGGCACCGAGGGCATCGACGCCTGGTACGCCAGCGGCCGGGAGTTCAGTTTCGGACCCGGCCGGCTCTCGCACCTGCTGGGAGTGCACGGCCCCAGCCTCTCGGTGAACACCGCCTGCTCCTCGTCCCTGGTCGCCGTACACCTGGCCTGCCAGAGCCTGCTGGGCGGCGAGTCGGACCTCGCGCTGGCGGGCGGCGTCAACCTGATCCTCTCGCCCGAGCTGAGCATCTTCATGTCCAAGGTCCGGGCGATGTCCCGGCAGGGGCACTGCAAGCCGTTCGACGCGTCCGCCGACGGGATCGTCCGAGGCGAGGGCTGCGGGCTCGTCGCGCTCAAGCGCCTCTCGGACGCCCGCGCCGACGGCGACGACGTGCTCGCGGTCATCCGCGGCACCGCCGTCAACCACGACGGTGCGAGCGCGGGCCTGACCGTGCCCAACGGCGTCGCCCAGCAGCGGCTGCTGCGCGAGGCGGCGGCCCGCGCGGGCGTCGACCCGGCCGACATCGGCTACGTCGAGGCGCACGGCACCGGCACCCCGCTGGGGGACCCCATCGAGATGAGCGCGCTGCGCGGCGTGCTGGGCGCGGGACGCCCGGCCGAACGCCCGCTGTTCGTCGGCTCGCTCAAGGGCAACCTGGGCCACATGGACTCGGCGGCCGGCATCGCCGGGCTGCTGAAGACGGCGCTCATCCTCAAGCACGGCGAGATCCCCGCCAACCTGCACCTGACCACGCCCAACCCGCTCATCCGCTGGGACTGGCCGGTCGTCGTCCCCACCGAGTCCACCCCCTGGCCCGCCGACGGGGCCGCCGAGGCCGCTGACGGCCCGGCCCGCCCCCGCCTGGCCGGCGTGAGCGCCTTCGGGCTCAGCGGCACCAACGCGCACCTGATCCTGGAGGCGGCGGCCCCCCGTACGGACGACCGCCCCGCCACCGCCGGGCCGGTGCTGCTGCCGCTGTCGGCCCGCAGTGGCGACGCCCTCACCGAACTGGCCCGCACCTACCGGGAACACCTCACCGGCGGCCCCGCCACCCCCCTCCGGGACCTGGCGCACACCCTGGGCGCGGGCCGCGCCCACCACCGGGAGCACCGGCTGACCGTCAGCGGGGACAGCCGGGAGCAGCTCGCCGAGCGGCTCGGCGCCTACCTGGAGGGCGCCCCGGCCGCCGGGCTCAGCAGCGGCGGCACGGACGAGGAGCGGGAGCCGCGCATCGTCTTCACCTTCTCCGGCCAGGGTTCGCAGTGGCCCGGCATGGGACGCGGACTGCTGGCGCGGCAGCCGGTCTTCCGGGAGGCGTTCGACGCCTGCGACGCCCTGATCCGCGCGCAGGCCGGCTGGTCGGCGGCGGACGAACTCGCCGCCGAGGCACCGCACTCCCGCCTCGCCCGCACCGAGTACGCCCAGCCGGTCATCTTCGCCCTCCAGGTCTCGCTGGCCGCGCTGTGGCGCTCCTGGGGCGTCGAGCCCGCCGCGGTGGTGGGCCACAGCATGGGCGAGGTGGCCGCCGCGCACGTGGCCGGCGTACTCGAACTGGCGGACGCCGTACGAATAATCGTCCATCGTGGCGAGCTGCTCGCCGACTCGGCAGGGCAGGGCGCGATGGCCTCCGTCGACCTCTCGGAGGCGCACACCCGGGCGTCGCTGGAGCCGTACGCGGACCGGCTGTGGATCGCCGCCTGCAACAGCGCCCGCTCCACCGTCGTCTCCGGCGACGCGGCGGCACTGGAGGAGTGGGCCCGGGGCATTCAGCAGCGGGGAACCAGCTGCCGGGTGCTGCCCGGCGACTACCCCTTCCACAGCCCGCTGATGGCCCCGTACCAGGAGCGCATGGCCGCGCTGCTGGCCGGCCTCCGGCCCCGTCCGGCCACCGTCCCCATCCTCACCACCACACTGCTCGCCGAGGAGGACGCTTTCACGGCCGACTACTGGGCCCGCAACGTACGGGAGCCCGTCGGCTTCGCCGCCGCCGTGGACGCCCTGCTGGCCGACGGGCACGACACCTTCGTCGAACTGGGCCCGCACCCGGTGCTGTCCGTCCCGCTCGCGCACGCCTTCGACGACCACGAGGTGGGCCACCCCCTCGTGGTGCCCTCGCTGCGCCGGGACACGGACGCGGCGGACACCCTGCTGGGCTCGCTCGGCGCGCTCTACGCGGCCGGCGCTCCCGTGCGCTGGCGCGCCGTCGGCCCGCCGGACGGGCGCCCCGTCAAGCTGCCCGGCTACCCGTGGCAGCGCAAGCGGTACTGGATGAAGCCCGCAGCGCCGCGACAGCGCACCGGGCCGGAGTCGGCCCCCGCTGCGGGCGGCGCGCCCGCCCCCGCGCCGCAGGGCGCGCTGCGCGGTGAGTTGCGGGTGTACGACGAGCACGGCCGGGTCGTCGGTGAGGCGACGGACCTGCGGCTGGACCTGCCCGGCACAGGTACGGGCGCCGGCTCCGCCCCCCGCGCCGCCGCCGCTTCCGGGGCCGCGGATCAGCCCGCGCGGTCCGCACCGGCGGACCAGCTGTCCCCACCGGCGGACCAGCAGCCCGCCGCCGGGCACCGCGATCTGGAGGACCTGGTCGCACGCGTGGTAGCCCAGGTGCTCGGGCACGACCCCGCCACCCTGCGCCGCCGCCAGGGCTTCACCGACCTGGGCATGGACTCGCTCACCGCCTTGGAGGTGCGCACGCTGCTCCAGCACGAGGTGGGCAGGCTGCCCGCCACCGTCGCCTTCGACCACCCCACCGTCGAGCGGCTGGCCGCCTTCTTGCGGGAGCGCGCCCCGAAACCGGCACCCGCCGCGGGGCAGGGCCCTGCCCCGCGGTCGGTGCCCGCCGGTGCGGCGGCCCCCTTCGGGCAGGCCGCCCCGGCAGCCCCCGAGCCGATCGCGGTCATCGGCGTCGGCTGCCGCTTCCCCGGCGGGGCCACCGGCCCGGCCGCGTACTGGCGGATGCTCCAGGAGGGCACGGACGCCATCACCGAGTCCCCGGAGGGCCGTTTCGACGACGGGAGCCGCTGGCGCGGCGCGTGGCTGGACCAGGTCGACCACTTCGACGCGCAGTTCTTCCGCATTCCGCCGCGCGAGGCACGCGTGATGGACCCGCAGCAGCGGCTGTTCCTCCAGGTCGCCTGGGAGGCGCTGGAGCACGCGGGCCAGCCGGCCGACCGGCTGACCGGGAGCCGTACGGGCGTGTTCGTGGGCATGAACTCGCACGACTACGTCGAGCTGATCGCCAACGCCCCGGAGAACATCGACGCCTTCTACGGCACCGGCAACTCCTTCTGCTCGACCTCCGGCCGCCTCTCCTACTTCCTGGGCGCGCGCGGCCCCAGCCTGGCCGTGGACACCGCCTGCTCCTCCTCCCTGGTCGCCACGCACCTGGCGGTACGCAGCCTGCGCAGCGGCGAGAGCGATCTCGCGCTGGCGGGCGGGGTCAACGTCATCCTGCGCCCCACCATCCACCTGGCCAGCCAGGCGGCGGGTGCGCTCGCCGCCGACGGCCGGTGCAAGACCTTCGACGCCGCCGCCGACGGCTACACGCGCGGCGAGGGCTGCGGCGTGGTCGTCCTCAAGCCGCTCTCCCGCGCGCTCGCCGACGGCGACGAGGTGCTCGCCACGATCCTGGGCTCGGCGGTCAACCAGGACGGCCCCAGCAGCGGGCTCACCGTGCCCAACGGACCGGCCCAGGAGTCGCTGATCCGGGACGCGCTGGCGGACGCCGACGTCGGCCCGGCCGATGTCGGGTACGTCGAGGCGCACGGCACCGGCACCCCGCTCGGCGACCCGATCGAACTCCAGGCGCTGGGCGCCGCGCTCGGTGAGCGCCCGGACGGAGCACCCGCCGCCGTCGGCTCGGTGAAGACCAACTTCGGTCACCTGGAGGCCGCTTCGGGGGTGGCCGGGCTGATCAAGACGGTGCTGAGCCTGCGCCACCAGGAGATCCCGCCGCACCTGCACTTCCGCGAGCCCAGCCCCGAGATCCCCTGGGCCCAGCTGCCGTTCGAGGTGCCGACCGCGCGCACGCCGTGGCCGCGCGGCGAGCGCCGCCGGGTCGCCGGGGTCAGCGCGTTCGGCTTCAGCGGCACCAACGCGCACCTGGTGCTCGGCGAGGCCCCGCCGCGTACGGCCCCCGCCGCAGGCGCTGCGGGTACGGCGGACGCGGCCGACGGCGCGGAAGGGGCACCCGGCGGGGCGTACCTGCTGCCGCTCTCGGCGAGCAGCGCCTCGGCCCTGCCCGCCCAGGCGGCGGCGTACCGGCGGCTGCTCACGGAACCGGCCGCACCGGCCGCCGACCCCGCCGCACCGGCCGCCGCCGACCCGCCGCACGACCTGTGCTTCACCGCGAGCACCCGCCGCACCCACCTCGGCCACCGGGTGGCCGTCGTCGGCCGTACCCGCGCCGAACTCGCCGAGCGGCTCGCCGCGTTCGAGGCGGGCGAGCGCGCGCTCGGGCTGAGCACGGGCGCGGTGCCCGGCGGCGCCGACCGCCGCCCCGTGTTCGTCTTCTCCGGGCACGGCTCCCAGTGGCCCGGCATGGCCCGCCGACTGCTCGCCGAGGACCCGGTCTTCCGCGCCGTCATGGTCTGGTGCGACGGCCATCTGCGCCCCGAACTGGGCTGGTCCGTCCTGGACCACCTGGAGCGCGGCGAGCCCGCCCCGGACGGCCCCCGCCAGCAGGAGCTGATCTTCGCCGTTCAGGTTGCGCTGGCCCGCCGCTGGCGGAGCCTGGGCGTCGAGCCGGCCGCCGTGGTCGGGCACAGCATGGGCGAGGTCGCCGCCGCACAGGCGGCGGGCGTGCTCACCATCGAGGACGCGGCCCGGCTGATCCGGGTGCGGGCCGCTGTGCAGGCCCAGTTGGTCGGCAGCGGCGCGATGGGCGTACTGGGGCTCACCGTCGAGCAGACAGAGGCAGTGCTCGAGGGCTACGAGGACCGGCTGTGGGTCGCCCTGAGCAACAGCGAGCGCACCACCGTCGTCTCCGGCGAGGAGGCCGCGCTGACCGAGGTGCTGGCCGCGTGCCGGGCCCGCAACGTCTTCAGCCGCCGCATCGACGCCGCCGGGGCCGGGCACTGCCCGCTCGTCGAGCCGCTCGACCGCGAACTGACCGAATCCCTGCGCTGGTTGCGCCCACGGAAGGCCGAACTGCCGCTCTACTCCTCGGTGACCGGCGGCCTGCTGGCGGGCGAGGCGCACGACGCCGCCTACTGGGGCCGCAACCTCCGCGACCGCGTCCGCTTCTCCACCGCCATCGGGCAGCTGGCGCAGGAGGGGCACGACACCTTCATCGAGATCTCACCCGACCCGCTCCTCCTCACCTCCATCGAGCAGGATCTGCGGCAGCGCGGCACGGACGCCGTCCTGGTGCCCTCGCTGCGCCGGGACACCGACGACCTCACCGTCATGCTCGGCTCCCTGGGCACCCTGCACTGCGCCGGGTACCCCGTCGACTGGGCGCGGCTCTACCCGGGCGGCGGCCGGGTCGTGGAGACCCCGTCCTACGCCTGGCAGGGCAGGCGCCACTGGCTCTCGTCCGGCGACTCCGCCGGTACGGGCACCGCCGCGTGGGCCCCGGCCGCCGGCCGCCACCCGCTGCTGGCGCGCCGCGTCCGGGCCGTACGGGGGGCGGGGATGCGCCTGTACGAGGCGGACCTGCACGCCGCGCTGCTGGACGCGCTGCCGGCCGGACGCCTGTGGGGCTCCCGCCTCGTACCCGGCGCCGCCTGGCTGGAGATGGCGCTGGCCGCCGGGCGCGAACGGCTCGGTGCCGGGCCCCTGGCGCTGGCCGACGTGTCGCTCCACCCGCCGCTGCTGCTCGACGGCGACGGCGACGGCCACGACGGCGCCGCCGTGCCGACCGCCCAGCTGACCCTGGAGCGGGACGCCGGCAGCCGCGGCGACCGGGGAGCGGACCGCTTCACCGTGCACACCTACCCGGCCGCCGACGGTGCCGCCGACGGCGAGGAAGCCGTACTGCGCGCCGACGGCCGCCTCACCGGCGCCGCCCCGGCGGACGCGGAGCCCTGGGGGGCACCCGCGGTCACCGCCGCGCTGCCGCCCGCCGAAGTGGCCGACCTGCTGGCCTCGTCGGGCGTCTGCACCCAGCGCCTGCGGGTGCGCTCGGCCGCCCGGGGCGACGGCGCCTGCACGGTGGAACTCGAACGCGAGCCCGCCGCCGGTCCGGTGCCCCGCTGGGCACTCGAACCCGGCCTGCTGGAGGCGTGCCTGCACACCCTCGCGCTGGCCGCCGACGGCTCCGAGCGCGGCGGTCCGCTGCTGCCGCTGGCGGTGGAGCGGCTGGTGCTGCTGCGCGAGCCGGGCCCCCGGCTGACCGTACGCGCCAAGCTCACCGGTACGGCGGACGGCCGCATGTGCGGCGACGTCCAACTGCTGTGCGCGGACGGCACGGTGGCCGCAGTGCTGACCGGCGTGGTGCTGGGCGGGCCGCCGGTGGTCCCGGTGCCCCCCGAGACCCGCGCCCGGCTCGACCGGCTGCTCTACACCCAGGAGTGGCTGCCCTGCCCGCCGCCCGCCCAGTTTCCTGCGGCGAACACACCGGCCGCGAACACCCCCGCGGCGGACGGCACCTGGCTGCTGCTGGCCGACGAGGGCGGCGTGGCCGAGGCGCTCGCCGCGCAGCTGCGCGCACGCGGCGGGCGCCCCGTACTGGTGACGCGCCAGGAGGCCGCCGACCCGGCGGGGCTGGCCAAGCTGGCGCACGAGACGGTACGCGGCCCCGGCTGCCGGGGCGCCGTCCACCTGTGGGCGCTGGACCTGCCGGCGGAGACCGGAGCCGGTGGCGGCAGCGGTGCCGAGGCCGTGCCCGAGGCGGGCGCGCAGGTCTACGACGCGGTGCTCACCCTCGCCCGCGCACTCGGCACGGGCCGGGCCGTACGCCCCACCTGGTACCTCACCCGGGGCGCCCGCGCCACCGGCACGGGACCCGAGCCGGTCGCCGCCGCGCAGACCCCCGTGTGGAGCCTCGCCAAGGTCGCCGCGATGGAGCACCCGAACGCCTGGGGCGGCCTGCTGGACCTCGACCCGGCCGCCGCCGGAGGCGCCTCCGCGGCGGACGCCGAGGCCGCCGCCGTGCTGGAGCGCCTGCTGTCCGACGACGGCCAGGACCAGCTCGCCGTACGCGACGGCCGCCGGATCATCCCGCGGGTGGTCCGCCGCCCCGCCGCCCCCCGGGTCGGCACGCCCGGGAGCGGCCGGCGCGGCGGCGCGTACGTGGTCGCCGAGGGCGCCGACGGCCTCGGCCTGCACGTGGCCCGCTGGCTGGTCGGCCGCGGCGCCGAACGCGTCGTGCTCAGCCACACCGACGAACACCCCTCCCGTGACCGGGAGTTCACCAGCGAGCTGGCCGCCCTGCGCCGTACGGGCGCGGAGGTGCGCACCCTGCGGTGCGACCCGGCCGACCGGACCGGGGCGGCGGCCCTGCTGGCGGACGCCCGGGCGGACGGCATGCCGCTGCGCGGTGTGCTGTGGCTCGCCGTCGACTGGGAGCTGGGCGACACCGCCGAGGTGGGGCCCGAGCAGCTCACCGAGGCCGTGCACCGCCGCGCACGCGGCTCGCGGCACCTCGACGAGCTGTGCCGGGGCGCCGACCTGGACCTGTTCGTGGTCTTCGGCGGCATCGCCTCCGACTGGGGCTCCCTGGGCGTCGCCCGGCAGGCACCGGCCGACGCGCTGCTCGCCGCGCTCGCCCACCGGCGCCGCGCCCGCGGCGAGCACGCCCTGTGCGTGCGCTGGGCGCCCTGGGACGAGGTCGGCCTGCTCTCCGGGGCGACCCGGTCGATGATGGTACGGGCCGGGCTGGAGCCGCTTCCGCCGGAGGCGGCGATCGAGGCCCTGGACCACCTGGTGGCCGCGGACGCCGTCGAGGCGGGCGTCTGCCGGGTCGACTGGGGCATCATGCTGCCGCTCTACCGGCAGACGGGCTGGCCGCTGTTCGACGCGCTGGAGGCGGGCGGCGACCCGGACGGCGAGGCGGCCGTCGACGCCCTGCGCGCACAGCTGGCGGCGCTGCCCGACGAGGAGCGCCACCGCTCCTTGGTGGGGCAGGTGCTGACCGAGACCGCGGTGGTCCTGGGCGCCGAGTCCGCGGACGAACTGGAGACCCGGCAAGGCTTCTTCGACCTGGGGATGAACTCGATCACCGCGCTGGAGATGAAGGTCCGGCTGGAGCGCCGCTTCGGCTGCGTACTGCCGAACACGCTCGCCTTCGAATACCCGAACGCCGAGGCGCTCGCCGGATATCTGGCGGCCGACGTGCTCGGCCTGACGCCGTCGGCGCCGCCCGCGCCGACGGCCGCGCCCCCCGGCCCGGCCGCGCGGGACGACTCGGCCGCCGCGCAGGACGACCTGACCGCCCGCTTCGAACGGGAGATGGCCGCGGTGGAACACCTGGCAGCACCGGCACACCTGGAACAGCAGGACACAGCAGAGAGGCGAAAGCAATGACCGCATCGGATACGGACGACCGGGCCAGGCTCGCCCGCGCGCTCGACACCATCGCCGGGCTCAGGGGACGGCTGGAGCAGCGTGAGCGGGCCGCCGAACCCGTAGCGATCATCGGTATGGGCTGCCGCTTCCCCGGCGGCGCCAATTCGCCCGACGACTACTGGCGGGTGCTGCGGGAGGGCGTCGACGCCGTCACCCGCTTCCCCGCCGAACGCGGCGACGCGGACGCCGTCTACGACGCCGACCCCGAGGCCCCGGGCAAGGCGTACTGCGTCGACGGCGGGTTCGTCGACCAGGTGGACTCCTTCGACGCCTCGCTGTTCGGCATCTCGCCGACCGAAGCGGTCGCGATGGACCCGCAGCAGCGGATCGCCCTGGAGGTCGCCTGGGAGGCACTGGAGGGCGCCGGCATCGCGCCCGACAGCCTGGAGGGCTCCGCCACCGGCGTGTTCATCGGCGCCAGCACCAACGACTACGTACGGCTGCGCCAGCAGACCGCCGACATCGAGGACGTCGACCCGTACCAGCTCATGGGCGAACCCGCCTTCCTGGCCGGGCGCCTCTCCTACCACTTCGGGCTGCGGGGCCCCTCGCACGTCGTGGACACCGCCTGCTCGTCCTCGCTGATGGCCGCCCACCTCGCCACCCAGAGCCTGCGCCGCGGGGAGTGCGACCTCGCGCTGGCGGGCGGCGTCAACCTGATGCTCACGCCGTACGGCTTCGTGCTGGTCAGCAAGGCCGGTGCGATCGCCCCCGACGGCCGCTGCAAGGCGTTCGACGCGAGCGCGGACGGCTACGGCCGGGGCGAGGGCTGCGGCGTGGTCGTCCTCAAGCGGCTCTCCGACGCGCTCGCGGACGGCGACCGCATCGCCGCCGTCATCCACGGCAGCGCGGTCAACCACGACGGCCGCTCCAGCGGCATCTCGGTGCCCAACGGTATGGCACAGCAGGAGGTCATCCGCGCCGCCCTCGCCGACGCGGGCGTCGCCCCCGGCACGCTCGACTACGTCGAGGCGCACGGCACCGGCACCATGCTCGGCGACCCGATCGAACTGCGCGCCCTGGAAGCGGTGCTGGGTGCGGGCCGGCCGGACGACCGGCGTATGTACGTCGGTTCGGTGAAGACGAACATCGGCCACCTGGAGGCCGCCGCCGGGGTGGCCGGGCTGATGAAGCTCGCCCTGTCCCTGCGGCACCGCGAGATCCCGCCCAGCCTGCACTTCACCCAGCCCAACCCCAACGTGGACTGGGACGCGCTGCACATCGACGTGCCCACCAAGGCCACCGAGTGGCGCGCCGGGGAGGACATCCGCTACGCCGGGGTCAGCTCGTTCGGCGTCAGCGGCACCAACGTCCATCTCGTCCTCGGTGAGGCCCCGGCACCGGCCCCCGACGCGGCCCCGGCCCCCGCCGCCCGCCCGCACGAACTGCTGCCCCTGTCCGCCAAGTCGGACGCCGCGCTGCGCGAACTGGCCCGGCGCTACTCGGCGCGGCTGGCTGACGGCCCCGCCGCGGAACTGGGCGCCGTCTGCCGCAGCGCCGCCACCGGCCGCGCCACCCTGCCCCACCGGCTGGCCGTGGTCGCGGGCTCGACCGGCGAACTGCGCGAGCGGCTGGACCGGTTCGTCAGCGGGACCAGGGACCCGGGCGTCAGCTCCCGGCGCGTCGCCACCCGGGCCACCGCCAAGGTCGCCTTCCTCTTCACCGGCCAGGGCACCCAGTACCCGGACATGGGCCGCGGCCTCTACGACACCGAGCCCGTCTTCCGCGAGGCCATGGACCGGTGCGCCGAACTGCTCCGGCCCCACCTGGACAAGCCCCTGCTGGACGTGGTCTACGGAAGCGGCGAGGACGCCGCCCTCATCGACCGCACCGAGTACACCCAGCCCGCGCTGTTCTCCGTCGAGTACGCCCTCTACGAGCTGTGGCGCTCCTGGGGTGTACGTCCCAGCGCCGTGGTGGGCCACAGCGTCGGCGAGTACGTCGCCGCCTGCGTCGCCGGGGTGTTCAGCCTGGCGGACGCCACCAAGCTGATCGCGGCCCGCGCGCGGCTGATGCAGTCGCTGTCCGAGCCGGGCGCGATGGTGACCGTACCGCTCACCGAGGCGGAGGCCGCCGCCGAGGTCGCCAAGACCGGCGGCCGGGCCGCCATCGCGGCGGTCAACGGCGACGAGGACATCGTGCTGTCGGGCGCCAAGGACGCCATCCAGTCCGTCGTGGACCGGCTGAAGAAGCTGGGTCTGCCCGCTCGCTGGCTGCGCGTCTCGCACGCCTTCCACTCGCCGCTGGTCGAACCCGTGCTGGAGGAGCTGCGGGCGGTCGCCGCGAGCGTCGAGTTCGGCGCCCCGACGCTGCCGCTCATCTCCAACCTCACCGCCGAGGAGGCGACGGCCGAGACCATGTCCGACCCGGACTACTGGGTCCGGCACGCCCGCGAGGCGGTCCGCTTCCGGGACAGCATGCGCACGCTCGACCGCAAGGGCTACACCACCTACCTGGAGTGCGGCCCCGGCCGGACGCTGCTGAGCATGGGCGCCCACGCGGTGTCCGAGCCCGGCCGCGACAGCTGGATCTCGTCCCTGCGCCGCAGCACCACCGACGGCGACCAGATCCGCCAGGCGCTGGCCGAGCTGTACGTGCTCGGGGTGCCGGTGGACTGGCAGGGCCTGTACGCCGGCGGCTCGCGCGAGCGCGTCGAGCTGCCCACCTACGCCCTCCAGCGCGAGCGGTACTGGTACCAGGACGACGCGGCCACCGGTGCCTCCGGAGCCGCCGCGGACGCGGCCGGCGCGGCTGCCGCCCGTACGGAGCGCCCCGCGGGCTCGCCCCTGCTGGGCAGCCTGGCCGGGGCCGCCGCTGCGGACCGCCCGGCGCAGGTCGCCCACTACCTGCGGGCCATGCTGGCGACCGCCCTGTGGACCCCGGCCGACGAGATCGACGGCGCCGCCGACCTGCACGAACTGGGCGCCGACTCGCTCCTGGTCATGCAGGTGGTGACGGCCTGCCGCAACGACCTGCTCATCACCCTCTCGCCCCGGGAGCTGTTCCACCGCCCGACCATCGAGCAGTGGGCCGACTTCATCACCGACCGCGTCGAGCGCGAGCACGAGCTGCCCGGTGCGGGCGAGCGCGCCACCGCCTCCGCCGACATCGACTGGTCGGACCCGGAACGGCTCAAGGAGGAGGGCGGCCTCGACCCGGACATCCGGCCGGGCGAGCCGATGCGCGGCAGCTGGCGGGCGCCCGAGGCGGTCCTGCTGACCGGCGCCACCGGCTTCGTCGGCGCACACCTGCTGGCCCGCCTGCTGGAGGCCACCGACGCCGCCGTCCACTGCCTGGTGCGCTGCACCGACCCGGCCGAGGGCCTGGAGCGGGTGCGGGCGAACGCCGCCCGCTACCTGCCGCAGTGGCGGGAGGAGGACACGGCACGGCTGGTCATCGTCCCCGGCGACCTGGCCAAGACGCGGTTCGGCCTTTCGGACACCGCGTTCGACGAGCTGGCGCAGACGGTCGGCAGCATCTACCACGCGGGTGCGGAGACCAGCCCCACCAGCACCTACGAGCAGCTGCGCGCCGTGAACGTCGGCGGCACCCAGGAGATCGTCCGGCTCGCCTGCCGCGGCCCGCTCAAGGCCATCAACCACGTCTCGACGCACACGATCTGGGGCACCGCGCCGGAGCCCGGGACCGTACGCGCCGAGGACGGCGACCTCGCGGACGCCGGGCGGCTGGGCGACGGCTACTGCCAGAGCAAGTGGGCCGCGGAGACGGTGATCTCCAAGGCGCGGCTGCGGCACATCCCGGTCAACGTCTACCGGCTGGGCCAGGTGGCGGGCGACTCCACCACGGGCAGCGGCCCGGCGGACGGCTCCCTCGCCACGCTCCTGCGCGCCCACGTGACGGCCGGGACCGCCGGTACCGGGGCCGGAGCCGACGGCGTGGACGTCACCCCGGTCGACTACGCGGCCCGCGCCCTGGTGCACATCGCCACCACGGCCGAGGCGTACGGGAGCGACTTCCACCTGGTCAACCCGCGCCCGGTCACCGGCGCCGAACTCCTCGCCCAGCTGCGCCGCCGCGGCTGGCCGGTCGCGGCGGCGAACGGTGCCTCCGGCGGCGGCACGCCGTCGGAGGCGGGCACCGTCTACCGTACGGACGCGCTCCAGGCAGCCCTCGAGGGCAGCGGCATCAGCTGCCCGGCCCCCGACGACGCCCTGTTCGACACCTATCTCGACCAGCTGGTGGAGAGCGGCCTGATCGAGTCCGCCGACGGCACGGCGGGAGCCGGCCGGTGAGAAACGGCGACGTCGCGGGCCCCGCCCACCACGACATCGTGATCCTCGGCACCGGTACGGTCGCCTCGGCCCTCGCGGCCGTCCTCGTCCGCCATGGCGTGAAGGTGGTCATGGCGGGCGACGAGGCCCATCCGGCCGCCGGGCTCGACGAGATGGGCGCGGAGGTCACCCGGCACCTGCGGGTGCTCGGCGCGCGCTACAAGGTGCCGGAGTTCCAGCGATTCGCCGCCTTCGAACCGCTCCTCGCCGAGCTGCCCGCGCCGCTGGGGGCGGAGCTGTGCCACAGCTTCGTCTACCAGCGGCCGGGCCGCTCCCCGGAGCCGTCCGAGGTCATGCAGGTCAGCATGCCCGCCAAGGCGCCGCCCGAGCCGAACCTGCGGCGGCCCGCCCTGGACCGGCGGCTGCGCGAGGTGGCGGAGTCCCTGGGCGCCTCGGTGCGTACGGGGGCCAAGGTGGCGCGGGTGAGCGTGGCGGACGGCGTCGTCACCGTCACGGACGTCGACGGGGAGCGGCTGACCGCCGACTACCTGGTGGACGCCAGCGGGCCGGGGTCGGTCTTCCTGACGGACCGCCGGCTGATTGAGCCGGGCAGCAGGTTCACCACCCGCACCCGGTCCCTGTACGCCCGGCTGGCCGGAGGCCGGCCGATGGAGGAGGTGATGCGCCCGGCGAAGGCGTACGGGAAGGCGGCGTCCTGGACGGGCGGCAGCACCCACCACCTGTTCGCGGGCGGGTACCTGCGGGCCATCCCGTTCGGCAACCACCCCGGCGCAGCGGCACGTTCGACCGGGGTGACGCTCACCCTGGACGCCGACCTGCATCCCGAACAGGGCGCTCCCCAGGAGCAGTTCGCCGAATTCCTGAGCCGCTACCCGGCGCTGGCCGAGCAGTTCGAGGGGGCCGAACCCGTCGAGCCGTGGGTCTCCACCGGGCGCCACCAGCACTCCGTCTCGCACACCGTCGGCCACCGCTGGTGCGTCATCGGGGACGCGGCCGGATACGTCGACCCGTTCAACTCGCGCGCTCTGGCCGCCGGGCTCGGCGCGGTCAACATGCTCGCCTGGCGGCTGCTGGAGGCCGTACGCGACGGCGACTACGCCACCGAGCGGTTCGAGCCCCTGGACCGCTTCACCCGCCGCAGCCTCAACGCCAACGACGACCTGACCGCCATGCTCACGGCCTCGCTGTGCGACGCCGCGCTCGCCAAGTCCGCGCTGTACGTGCTCCAGGCCGGATTCCGCTTCGGCGGCTTCCCGGCCCTGGACGCGTACGGGCAGCTGCTGGCGACGGGCAGCGACGCGGCCTTCCGCGAGCTGGAGAAGGCGCCCTACCCCGGCTCGCTCTTCCCCACCCACGCGGGCTACCAGCGGCTGTTCACCACGGCCGCCGCCGAGTGCGCGGCCGTGGCGTCGGGCCGGGCGGAGGCGGCGGAGGCGGCCGGGCGGGTCTTCGCCGCCGTGCGCGAGGCCGACTTCGTGCCCGCCGTCCTGGGGCTGGACGACCCGGCCACCCGGTTCGTCCGGCTCACGCCGGCGACCGTCCTGCGGCTGGTCCTGTGGTCCTTCACCCGGGCGCCGGACGACCTGGGGCCGCTCGTACGCAGGGGGCTGCGGATCGCCCTGCGCGGCCGGTGACGGCGGACCCATCCAGCGAGAGGAGCGACATGAACGAGGCGGACGAGGTGAACGAGGTGGACGAGTTGAGCGAGACCGGCCAGACGAGCGGCACGAAGGGCAAGCGCCCGTTCACGGGTCGGGTGATCGGTCCGGCCGACGGTGAGTTCGACGAGGCCCGCAGGGTGTGGAACGAGTGCTTCGCCGCCCGGCCCAAGGAGATCGTCTACTGCGCGGACACCCGCGACGTCGTACGCGCGCTGCGTGAGGTCCGGCAGCGCGGCGGCCCCTTCCGGGTGCGCTCCGGGGGCCACTCCATGTCCGGGCTGTCCGTACTGGACGACGGCACGGTGCTCGACGTCAGCGGCCTGGACGACATCCAGGTGAGCGAGGACGCCTCGACTGTGACCGTGGGCAGCGGGGCGCACCTGGGCGACATCTTCCGGGCGCTGTGGGCCAGGGGCGTCACGGTCCCGGCCGGCTTCTGCCCGGAGATCGGCATCGCGGGCCATGTGCTGGGCGGCGGCGCGGGAATCCTGGTGCGCTCGCGCGGATTCCTCAGCGACCACCTGGTGGCGCTCGAGATGGTCGACTCCGAGGGCCGGATCGTGGTGGCCGACCACGACAGCCACCACGAGCTGCTGTGGGCCTCCCGCGGCGGCGGCGGCGGGAACTTCGGCATCGCCACCTCCTTCACGCTGCGCACCCAGCCCATCGGCGACGTCACGCTCTTCACCATCGCCTGGGACTGGGACCGGGGCGCCGAGGCCATCAAGGCGTGGCAGGAGTGGCTGGCCACCGCCGACGGCCGGATCAACACCCTGTTCATCGCGTACCCGCAGGACCAGGACATGTTCGCCGCGCTCGGCTGCTTCGAGGGCGACGCGGCCGAACTGGAGCCGCTCATCGCACCGTTGGTGCACGCCGTCGAGCCGACCGAGAAGGTCGCCGAGACCATGCCCTGGATCGAGGCGCTCTCCTTCGTGGAGACCATGCAGGGCGAGGCCATGAAGGCCACCTCGGTACGGGCGAAGGGCAACCTCTCGTTCGTGACGGAACCGCTGGGCGACAGGGCCGTCGAGGAGATCAAGAAGGCCCTCGCCCAAGCCCCCAGCCACCGCGCCGAGGTGGTCCTCTACGGGCTCGGCGGCGCCGTCGCGGCCAAGGGCCGCCGGGAGACCGCGTTCGTCCACCGGGACGCCCCCGTCGCGCTCAACTACCACACCGACTGGGACGACGAGGCGGAGGACGACCTCAACTTCGCCTGGATTCAGAACCTGCGGGCAAGCGTCGCCGCGCACACCGAAGGCAGGGGCAGCTACGTCAACACCATCGACCTGACCGTCGAGCACTGGCTCTGGGACTACTACGAGGAGAACCTGCCCCGGCTGATGGCGGTCAAGAAGCGGTACGACCCGGAGGACGTCTTCCGCCACCCGCAGAGCATCCCCGTCTCGCTCACCGAGGCGGAGGCGGCCGAACTGGGGATTCCGCCGCACATCGCCGAGGAACTCCGGGCCGCCAGGCAGCTGCGGTGACCGGCCCGGCCCAGGGACTGCCAGACAGGCCCTGGCCCCGCGGACGCGGGCGTGCCGGGGTGACCAGAGATACCGAGGGAACCGAGAGAAGAGGGACATGACATGGCACGGTCCGAGGAAGAGATCCTGAGCATCCTGGCGGAGATCCTGAACCACGTGTGCGGGACGCCGCCGGGCAAGGTGCAGCCGGGCAAGACCTTCGTGGACGACCTGGACGTCGACTCGCTGTCCATGTACGAGATCGCGATGGTCACGCAGGACCGCTTCGGCGTCGAGGTCCCCGACGAGGACATGAAGTCCCTGCGCACGGTCGGCGACCTGATCGACTACATCCGGCGGGCGGGTGTCTCGGCATGACCGGGGGCACCGGGGACACCGGGGCGGCGGACGCGCCACCGCGCGTGGTCGTCACCGGGCTGGGGGCGAGCACCCCCGTGGGGGGTGACGTCGCGACCAGCTGGGCGGCGCTGACCGCCGGGCGCTCCGGTGTGCGCAAGATCAGCACAGCCTGGGCGGACGAGCTGCCCGTGCGGATCGCGGGCGTGGCCGCGGAGGAACCGGCGGAGCGGCTCGCGCCGTTCGAGGTCCGCCGCCTCGACCGCGTACAGCAGTTCGCGCTGACGGCCGCCCGCGAGGCGTGGGCGGACGCGGGCAGCCCGCAGCCGCAGCCGGAGCGGTTCGCCGTCGCCGTGGCCTCCGGCGGCGGCGGGCTCCAGGCCCTGCTGCACGAGTACGACGTCCTGCGGGAGAGCGGCTGGCAGCGGGTCTCGCCGCTGACCCTGCCCCGGTACATGGCGAACGGCTCGGCGGCCTGGCTGTCCATCGAGTTCGGCGCGACGGCGGAACTCCACGCCCCGGCCAGCGCGTGCGCCTCCGGTGCGGACGCGCTGGCCCGGGGCGTGGAGCTGATCCGGACCGGCCGGGTGGACGTCGTCCTGGCGGGCGGGGCCGAGGCCATGATCCATCCCGTGGTGGTCGCGGGCTTCGCCGCCATGCGGGCGCTCTCGCGGCGCAACGACGACCCCGAGCGCGCCTGCCGCCCGTTCGACGCGACCCGGGACGGCTTCGTGCTGGGCGAGGGCGCGGGCGTGCTGGTGCTGGAGTCGGCGGAGCACGCGGAGCGCCGCGGCGCCCGCGTCTACGGCGAGCTGGCCGGCTTCGGCCGCTCCGCCGACGCCTTCCACATCGCCAACCCGGAACCCACCGGGGCCGGTACGGCGGTGGCCGTGGCGCGGGCGCTGGCGGACGCGGGGATGGACCCCGCCGATGTCGCGCACGTCAACGCCCACGCGACCGGTACGCCGCAGGGCGACGCGGCGGAGAGCGCGGCGCTGCGGTCGGCGCTGGGGCCGGCGGCGGAGTTCGTGTCGGTGACCTCGACGAAGTCGATGACGGGGCATCTGCTCGGCGCCGGGGGAGCGGTGGAGGCGGTCGCCACCGTCCTCACGCTCCACCACGGCGTCGTACCGCCGACCCTCAACCTGGAGACCCCGGAGGGTGCGGCGGGCCTGGACGTCGTGCGGGGCGCGGCACGGGAGCTGCCGCGGCGGCCCGCCGGGGCGCTCAGCAACTCCTTCGCCTTCGGTGGGCAGAACGTCTCGCTGGCCTTCCGCCGGTCCGCGTCCGCGGCCGGGTAGCCCGGATGCCGAACCGCCCTGTGGCGGGGGCTGATTCCCGAAGGAGGCGAACCGATTACCCGAAAGGGGCTTCACCCGCGCGGCCGGAGATCGTATCCTCACCGAATGATGACTTACCGCGGGTACGGACGCGCCGGCGGCGTGCGCCGGTCGCCTCACCAGTGCACCGGCGCCCTCGCACGGCGTCCGCGGAGACCTGACACAACCACATGATTCGGTGCCGGAGTGGTGGCCGCGGCTCTGCCGCGGCCACCACTTCTGATACCGACACCTATGCGTTCAGCCGGAGTAGAGATGGCACAGCGGACCGGCCGACGGCCGGGTAACCGGGACACCAGCGGAGAGATACTGGCCGCGGCCCGGACGATATTCTCCGAGCGGGGGTACGACAGCGCGTCCATCCGCCAGATCGCCGCCATGGCCGGCGTCGACGCCGCGCTGGTGCACCACTACTTCGGGACCAAGGAACAGCTCTTCCGGGATGTCGTGGACATACCCGTCGAGCCGGCTGCCTTGATCGCCGACATCTTCGGCGCGGGTGTCGAGGCGGTGCCCGAGCGCATCGTCCAGTCGTTCCTCGGGATCTGCGAGGGCCCGGCGACCGGCCCGGCCCTCTTCGGCCTGCTGCGGGGTGCGGTGTCGCACCAGTGGCAGGGCCTGCTGCTGCGGGAGTACTTCACCACGCAGATCATCCGGCGGGTGCTCAGCAGGCTGGACACGGTGGTCGATCCGGCCGAGATCCCGCTGCGCGCCTCGCTGGTCTCCAGCCAGCTGATCGGCCTCACCCTGGCGCGGTACATCTTCCACTACGAGCCGCTGGCCAGCGTGCGGAGCGAGTTGGTGGTCAAGCTCGTCGCGCCGAACATCCAGCGCTACATCCTGGGCGAGCTGGACCTCACGGAGGAGGACGCCCGGCAGTTGGTGACCGTCCTGACAGGCCTGGAGGACGCCGGGAAGTGACCCGCGGGGCATCCCGCGCGCGCACTCCGCCCACCCGGGGCGTACCGCCCCTCGCGCCCGGACCTCTTGCTAATGCAAGGGCCCGGCGCGCCGTGCTGCCCTGCCGCAGGCTCGAACGGCGGTACGTCCCGCCGGGCCCCGCCCGCCGTCCGGCGCCGCAACCCGGACCCGCAGGGCGGCCGTGACCACGGGCGTTGCGGGATTGTGAATTTCTTGAATGTTTGTCAGAAGGAAATTGAAATACAAACAAAGCAGATCATTGATTTACTAAAGTAAACGCTTTTTATGGATTTCGGCGACGTCCGGAGCGGCCTGTGTGAGGTTCTCATGAAGGCCCTCGCTGTGCTATCTTGACTAAACGATGATACAGGCGATCGGGGGTGCCGTGAGGCAGGGAGCGGCTACACGTATTCTTGTGGTGAATGACCGCACCGTGACGAGAGCCGGATACCGAATGCTCTTCGAGGGCAATTCGGATCTTGTGGTGGTGGGGGACGCCGGTGACACTCAGCACGCAGTGCGCAGTGCGGCCGGCCTGAGACCGGACATCGTGGTGCTCGACTGGCATTCTCACGCGCTGGACGCGGTGGAGATCGTCCGTCGAATGGCAGCGGAATCCAATGGTGCCGCACCGCCCGTCCTGGTCCTGATCGACGAATTCGACGAGCGCGTGCACAGATTACTGCGCGCCGGAGTGCGCGGACTCCTGCTCAACCAGTCCAGTCCGGCGGAGATCGTCTCCGCGGTGCGCGTGGTGGCCGCGGGCTACGCGCTGCTGCTGCCCGGCAGCGGCAAGGGGAGTTTCGACCAGGGTTCCGCGCAGGGCGAGTCGAGCCCTGACTCCGGGAACGTCTATCTGGGCTGCCTGACCCGCCGGGAGGCGGACGTCCTCCGGCTCATCGCCCGCGGTTGCAGCAACGCCGAGATATCGTCCGTCCTCTTCGTGAGCGAGAGCACGGTGAAGTCCCACGTCCAGCGGATGCTGGACAAGCTCGAACTGCGCAACCGCGTGCACGCGGTGATCTACGCGTACGAGGTCGGCATGGTCCGGGCCGGAGCCCCGGCCCTCGCGCCGGCGGCCCCCTGAGCGCGGGCCCCTCGGAAGCAGTGCAGGCAGGCCCCCCACCGCCGGGTGGTGGGGGGCCTGCCTGCGTGCTCACCGGCTGCGCTCCGGTCCGCCGCTCCGCTCAGGCGCTGGTCACCCGATGCTCTGCGCGATGCGCCTGCGGTCCGTCTTGCCGTTCGCCGTGCGGGGCAGCTCGTCGACGAAGTGCGCGGTGTCGAGGACCATGTAGGAGGGCAGCCTCTCGGCGGACCACTGCTTGAGTCCGAGCAGCGAGACGGGCTTTCCCGGGTCCTTCCCGACGAGCACGGCGTGCAGCGCCGCCCGCATGCCCTCCCCGACGACGACGGCCACCACGTCCGCCACCTGAGGATGTGCGCCGAGTACGCTCTCGATCTCCCCCAGCTCGACCCGCTGCCCGCGGATCTTCACCATCTGATCGCGCCTTCCGACGTATTCGAGATTTCCCTCCGCGTCCAGCCGGACGATATCTCCCGTCGGATATGCGCCGGCGTGCGCCGGGGCGCCCCAATATCCCAGCATGACGCTCGGCCCGGACACCCAGAAGTCGTACTCCCCTTCGGTTTCCCCGGGCATCAGCTCCATGGAGTCACCGGAGCACATGGTGCCGATGGGGAGCGGTGATTCCCGGTGCAGATCGGCCTCCGTCACCTCGTACGAGGTACAGACGTTCGTCTCCGTCGGTCCGTACCAGTTGAACATGCGCACTTTTGGCCATTGCAGTCGCAATTGTTGTGCGAGAGGTAGCGGAAAGGGCTCACCGGCGTAGATGCACGCCCTGAGCGCCGGTGGGGGGCCCTCGTCGAACAGCCCGCCGCCGGACATCATCAAGGTGAGCGCGGACGGCACCGAGTACCAGACGGTCAGACGCTCCTCGCGCAGGAACCGCACCAGCTGCCGGGGGGCGTACGCCATCTCCTGCGGGATGAGGAAGACGGCCGCCCCGGCGTGGAAGGCCGCGTACAGGTCGAAGACCGAGAGGTCGAAGTTGAACGGCGCGTGGTTGGAGAGCCGGTCCTCGGGGCCGAGCCCCAGGGTGTCGCTCGCCCAGACCACGAACGCCAGGGCGTTGCGGTGGCTCAGGCAGACGCCCTTGGGCTCGCCCGTCGACCCGGAGGTGTAGAGGATGTACGCGGTGTCGTCGGGGGAGGAGTCGAACGGCGCCGGCGCGGGGTCGGCTCCGGCGCGCTCCAGCAGCGCGTCGAAGGTGGTCAGCGGCGCGGCGTCCCAGCCCGCCGCCTCCGCGCGCTCGCCGCCGGAGGGGTCGGTGACCACGAGCGAGGCCGCACACCCCCGGCTGATCAGCGCCAGCCGGGAGGGCGGGTTCGACTCGGTCACCGGGACGTAGACCGCCCCGCGGCGCAGGCACGCCTGCATCAGCGCCACGGCCCGGCCGCTCTTGGGTGCCCAGAGCAGTACGCGGTCTCCCGGGCCCACCCCCTGTGCGGCGAGCGCCGCGCTGTAGCGGTCGGCGAGGCGGTCGAGCGCCCCGTAGCTGAGGGCGCCGTCGGGCGCGTGCACGGCGAGGGCCGCCGGATTGTGCCGGGCCGCGCGGATGACCAGGTCGTGCAGCCTCACAGCCCCAGCTCCTTCGCGACGAGCTCCTTCTGGATCTCGGAGGTGCCGGAGAAGAGCACGCCGGGCATGGCGTTGCGCACCGCCGACTCGATGCCCGAACCGGCGAGATAGCCCTGTCCGCCGAAGACCCGGACGGCGTCCAGCGCCGAGGCCAGCGCGCCCTCGGAGGCGGCCAGTTTGGAGAGCGCGACCGAGAGCCGGGCGGGGCTGCCCCGGTCCATCTCCCAGCAGGCGCGGTAGAGCAGGAGCCGGGCGCTCTCCAGCCGCATCTTCATGTCGACGATGCGATGCGAGACGGCCTGGAAGTCGGCGAGGCGGCGGCCGGACTGGCGCCGCGTCCTGGCGTGTTCGACGCAGCGGTCGACCAGCCGGGCCATCATGCCCACGTAGCCCGCGAACAGGCAGGCGCGCTCCCAGCCCATGGACTGCTGGAAGATGGTCGCTCCCATGCCGGGGACGCCGAGCACGTGGTCGGCCGGGACCAGGCAGTCGGTGAAGGTGACCGTGCCGGCCGGGCACGAGCGCAGCCCCATCTTGTCGAACAGCTCACCGGAGCGGACCCCGCGGGCGTCGGCCGGGACCACGAAGGCGGTCTGGCCCAGGTGGCCCGAGTCCGGGTCGGTGGTGGCGTAGGTGACGAAGACGTCGGCGGCGGGGCCGTTGCTGACGAAGCTCTTCTCGCCGTTGAGCAGGTAGCCCTCGGGGACCTCCGTCGCGGTCACCCGCAGCCGCGAGACGTCCGACCCCGACTCCGCCTCGGTCATGGCGTTCCCCGCGACGGCGCTCCCGTCGCACAGGCCGGGCAGATAGCGCGACTTGAGCCCGTCACTGCCGAACTCGCTCAGCGGCACGGCGCAGGCGAAGAGGTGCGCGCTGGCGGCGAAGACGAGGCCGGTGTCCGCGCAGCCCTCGCCGAGTGCCTCGAACTGCCGGGCGGTGTCCAGTGCGCCGAGCGCCTGGCCGCCGTACTTGTCGGACACGCAGGAGCCGAGCAGGCCCAGCCGGGCGAGGGTCGACCAGTCCTGGCGGCTGAAGGGGCGGTGCGGATCGGGCCGGTCCGTGGGAAAGGCGTCGCGGACGGCTCGGAGGGTAGTGAGGTAGCGATCTTGTTGAACCGCGGTCCAGTCGAACTCCATCAGGAATCCCCCGGTAGTGCCGGTAGTGCCGGTAGTGAGACGCGTGGCCGCGGCGCGCATGAAGGCCGCGGCGTGAACAAGCTGTCAAGGATGTGTGAACTACTGTACGTAGTCTCTTTCACCGTTGAATTAGTTCCACCCAGGTGAAAGTACACAAGGCGTCAAGTGCGGCGCAAGGCTTCGGATCGGCGCCTCCTGGCGCCATGAAGGGCCCGATTCCCCTCCCCGTCCGGCTCGCCGGGCTCCTGCTGCGTCGATGACCTGCGGTGATTCCGGCCTCCGGCGGAGACGGGTGAAGTCCGCCTGATGGTGCGACAGTTCTGTGACAGAATCCTGATGAACCGTCAGTAACGGGAACGTCTGTACGGTCCCCACTGTGCGCGCCGGGCGGCGGGCGGCGCCTGACCTCCGCCGCCTACGCAGCGCAACCGCCCCGCAAACGGGCCGGGAGGGCCGCTCGGGACTCATCCCTATTGCTGGGACTCCCTCTCAAGTGCGAGGTGCCCGGCCGCCCTCCGCTCGGAATCCCCCACTTCGGCCGATGGTGCGCGCGCCCGGAGTTCACAAGGATTCTCACTGGGCGGCCAAGCGCCCCGGACCGCAGTGGAGGCGAGATGGCAGACACCGGGCTCACCCTGGAGGCGGTCGTCATGGCCGATGTCGCCATCGTGCTGCTGGCGGGTGCGGCGATGATCAGGCTCAGCCGCCGGATGCGGCAGCCGCCGGTCGTCGCGGAGATAGCCACCGGCATCATGCTCGGCCCCAGTGTCCTGGGGCTGCTGCCCGGTGACCTGCCGGGCCGGATCTTCCCCGACGACGCGCGCCCGATGCTCTCGGTGATCGCCCAGGTGGGGCTGCTGCTGTTCATGTTCCTGGCCGGCTGGGAGCTGGATCTGACCAGGCTGCGCGGCCGGGGCAAGGCCGTGTCCACACTGGCCGGGCTGTCGATGGCCGTACCGTTCGCGCTCGGCGCCGGAGCCGCGGCGCTGCTCTTCACCCGCCACGGCGGCGAGGACGTGCACCGGAGCACGTTCATCCTCTACCTGAGCACCGCGTTCGCCATCACGGCCTTCCCGGTGCTGGCCCGGATCATCACGGACAGCGGGATGTCCGGGACCAAGGTCGGCACGATGGCGATGGCGTGCGCGGCGGTGGGCGACGTGCTGGCCTGGTGCGTCCTGGTCCTGGTGATCGCCGTGTCCGAGGCGGACGGGGCGGGCCGCTTCCTCGTCGTCATCGCGCTGACCGTGGCCTACGGGCTGGTCATGGCGTGCGTGGTGCGCCCGCTGCTGCGAACGCTGGTGGGCCGGGCGGCGCGCTCGTCCCGGTCGGCGGCGAGCGGTACGTTCCTCGCGCTGGCCGCCTCCGGGGTGTTCCTCTCCTCCTGGGTGACCTCCTGGATCGGCATCCACGCCATCTTCGGGGCGTTCGCCTTCGGGCTCGCCATGCCCCGCACCGTCTCGCGCGACGTGCACGAGCACGTCGCCGCGCCGATGAGCAAGGTCGTGGCGCTGCTGCTGCCGGTCTTCTTCATCGTCACCGGGCTCACCGTCGACCTGGGCGCGCTCGACCCGTCCGGGCTGCTGGTCCTGCTGTTCCTGGTGGCGGTGGCGGTCGTCGGCAAGTTCGCGGGCGCCGCACTCCCGGCGCGGGCGGCGGGCATGTCCTGGCGGGAGGCGGGCGCCTTCGGCGTCCTGATGAACACCCGCGGGCTGACCGAACTCGTCGTGCTGGACGTCGGGCGCCAACTCGGCGTCATAGACGGCGATATGTTCACCATGATGGTGGTCCTCGCCGTCCTCACCACCGCCATGGCCGGCCCGCTGCTGCACCTGCTGGGCGTCACAACGGTGCCGCCCGGCGGTGAGCCGCCGCGCCGGCCGCCCCAGCGTGCGCGACCGGTGGCCGGAGCCGCCGCCGAAGCCGGGAAGCCCGCGCCGCCGGGCAGTTCGGCGTGACCATCCCGGAGGTGCACCTCTGGTCCGGCGAGACCGGGGAGGCGACACCCGCCGACGCCGCGGTCCTCTCCGCCGCCGAACGCGCGCGGGCCGCCCGGTTCGCCGACCCGGTGGAGTCGGGGCACTACGTCGGCGCCCATGCCCGAGTCCGGCGGATATTGGCCCGATATCTCGAATGCGGGGCCGCAGAAATCGAATTCGGACGCCATGCGTGCCCCGGCTGCGGCGATACACGGCACGGCCGTCCCGCAATCACCGCACCGGCCACCGGAATATCCTTCAACCACTCCCGGTGCGGGCCTTTCTGGGTGCTCGCCGTCGCACCCGGCGGTGAGCGGGTGGGCGTGGACGTCGAGCGGGTACGGCCGCTCGCCGCGTTCGACGGTCTGCTCGCCCGGTGTCTGACGGCGCGGGAGCGCCGCTGGGTGCTGCGCGGCGGTGCGACGGAGCACCCCGGGCGCTTCCTGCGCTGCTGGGTGCGGAAGGAAGCGCTGCTGAAGGGCGTCGGGACGGGCATCGCGACGGACCTCACCCAGGTCGAGACGGTGGCGGGCGCGGACTTCGGCGGGCTCCGGGCACTGGATCTGCCCCTCGGTCCGCGACTGGTCGGCTGCGTGGCGGTCGAGCCCTCACGCCGGGCCGTGCCGTCCCCGTCCGCAGTGCCTGCTCCGGGCTCGCCGCAGGCCGCTTCTCATCAAAAGGTGCAACTCCCGGATTCATCAACTGAGCCGAAGAAATACGGCGAACGGCTCGTTATCCTGGGGACCGGAATAACCGACCTGCGCGCACCAACTCACCGATGAAAGCCCGGAACCCCGGAGGTCCCACGCATGACGGAAAGTACTCGCACCGAAGGGTACGAAGAGATCATCGCCGAGCTGACGGGATTTCTGGAGCAGCGGTATCTGCCGGAGGGTGAATCCGGCCTCCAGCCCAGCTCGCCGCTCCTGGAGTGGGGCATACTCACCTCGCTCAGCACGACCGAGCTGATCTCGTTCATCCTCGAGCGCTACCGGGTCAGCATCCCGCCGGAGAAGATCGTCGGCGCCAACTTCAAGAACCTCGACGGCATCACCCGCCTCGTCGTCTCGCTGCGGGACGAATCCGCGGACGGCATGTGAGCATCGCGCGGCGCCGCATCCGGCGGCCGTGACCGAGGTACCCGAGCCGACGAGCTCCCCCGCATTACGCAGCCGGGGGGCTCGTCGTCGCGTGTGCGGGTGCGGACGGGCGCCGGCCGGTGCCGACGGGCCGCGTACGCCGCCGGATCGAGCCCCTCCTCGCAGCATGCCCCACCCGGCCCGGCGCCGCGCTGAGCCGGGTGCCGTCGTCTCGGGGCCCGGCCCGGTGTGGCATGTCCCATTTCTCCCATGGGGGGTGTCGGAGGCGCAGCGGAGCCTCTACAGTTCGATCTCACTACTGGATGAATTACCCTCTGGGGGCACCCATGCGCAGTCCGTCGAACAGGAGCCGCATCCTTGACGCGGCGCGCCAGGAGCTGGCGTCGCACGGGTACGACGGCACGTCCATGCGCAGCGTGGCGAAGCGCGCCCAGGTCGATGTCCGCCTGGTACACCACTACTTCGGGCCGAAGACCCTGCTCTTCCGGGCTGCCACCCAGCCCGGGCGCGCGGACGCGGCGCGCGAGCCCGGAGGGGAGCTCGGGGGCGAGCAGTGCCGCGTGCGCGGCGAGTCCCACGGCTCCCGGCTCGCGGACAGCCTGCACGCCACCTGGTGCGCGGACCACCTGGCCTGGCGTGCCCTGATGGCCTCGGCCATGACGCACGCGCCCGCCGGTTCCCGGCTGCTGCGGCTGCTCGCCCGGCTGCTCGCGGCCCCCGCGCCCGTCGCGGCCCCGGCCGCCGCGCCCGTACCCGTCGCGCCGCCGGCGTCCGCGCCGCCCGTGCCGCCCGCGGACCAGGGGGAGTTGCGGCAGGTGATGCTCACCAGCCAGCTGCTGGGCCTGGCGGTGCTCGTCGAATCGGGCGCGCTGGGCCTGTCGGAACCGCAGCAGGACACGACGGAGTGCCTGCGCCGGAAGTACCTGCAAGTCCAGCTGGACACCGTCCTGGACCTCGAGATAGCGCCGACGGCCCCCGCGGTGCCCACCCAGGCCGCGGCGGCCGGAGGCAGCGATGTCGTCCGGCGGTGACGACGCGCAGCGGGAGACCCTGGCGCGCGACACCATCCTGCGCGCCGCCCGCGAGGAACTCTCCGAATGCGGCTACGAGGGCAGCACCATCCGCGGCATCGCGAAGCGCGCCGCGGTCAACAGCAGCCTGATCTACTACTACTTCGGCTCCAAGGCCGGGCTTCTGCGCGCCACCCTGGACGACCTGGCGCGCCTCCTGGAGCCGCCCCGGGTGGAGGGCGCCGCCGCCGGTCCCGCCACCACGGCGGGCGAGGACCTGCTGCGCAGGGTGCTGCCGCGCTGGGAGTCCGCGGAGTACCGCAGCGCGGTGCTGGCCATCATCCGCGCCTCGATCACCCGCCAGGACGCCGGGCGGCTGCTCGACGCCCTGCTCAGCCCCGAGGTCTTGGGCACCTCCGGGGGCTGCGCGCGCGCTCCCTCGGCGACCGGTGCGTGCCCGCACACCATCATGATCGGCGCCCAGCTCGTCGGCCTCATGATGCTGCGGCACATCACCCCGGTCGAGCCGGTGGCCTCCGCGTCGCTCGACCGGGTCATCGCGCTGTTCGCCCCCGTCGTCCAACGCCACCTCACCGATCACACCACCAAGCCCCCGGCGGTCTCCTGAACCGGGCGCTCCGGATCGGGCACGGGCAGCCGGGCAGAGGAGGAATCATCGTGGAAGACCGCAAGACGCAGCTGTTCTGCCTCCCGCACGCGGGCGGGAACGCCGTGATGTTCCATCGCTGGAAGCGGCGCTTCGGGGCGCAGGTCAGGATTCACCCGATAGACCTGGCCGGCCACGGCACCCGGCGGGGCGAACCGCTGCTCACGAGCATGGAGGCGCTCGTACGCGACCTCACCCGGCAGATCCGCTACCTGGTGGACGGCCCCTACCTGCTCTTCGGACACAGCCTCGGCGCGCTGCTCGCGTACGAGCTGGCGCACACCCTGCGCGACGGCACCGTGGACGACCCGGTCGCGCTGCTGGTCTCCGGGCGCAACGGCCCCGCCGTGCCGCACCCGGTGCCGCCGCTGCACCACCTGCCGACGGCCGAACTGCTTGAGCGCCTCGACGAGTTGGACGGCGTCCCGCCGCCGCTGCTGGCCGAGCCCGAGCTGCTCGACGTCTTCCTGCCCGCGCTGCGCGCGGACGCCAGGATCGCCGAGCTGTACCAGCGCGGCGACCACGCGCCGCTGGCCTGCCCGGTGCGGGCGGTGGCGGGTGACGTCGATCCGCTCAGCAGCGTCCGTGGCCTGCACCGCTGGGCGGAGGAGACGACGGCCGAGTGCACGGTGGAGACCGTGCCCGGCGGGCACATGGTGCTGGAGGAACCGGGCTTCCTGGAGTGGCTGGGCGAAGCCCTGACCGGGAGCACCGCCGGACAGCGAGCCTAGCCGGTACGGCCCCCGGCCCCGGCCGCAGGGCGGTCGGGGCCGGGGCCGGAGCCCGGGGGACGTGAGCCGGCGGACTCAGTCGGGCTCGGGGCGGCGCGGTGCGGAGCAGCGCTGCTCCGCACCGCGCCGGTGCTGCTCAGACACCCGCGATCGACTGTATCCAGGAGCGGTAGGCCGTCACGTTCGTGTAAGCCGTGGTGGTCTGCCGGTCGCTGGTGGAGGCGACGCCCACCTGCGCGCCGTTCGCCATCATCGGACCGCCCGAGTCGCCGCCCGCGGTGATGCCGTCACCGCGGCGCGCGCAGATCGCCGAGCCGTTGTACGCGTCCCGGCAGCCGCCGGTCACGGTCACGTTCGCCACCTTCAGGTACTGGGACTGGCAGTTGATCTCCGAGCCGCACCGGGACGTGGCGCCCCAGCCGTAGACCTGCACGTTCTGTCCCACCGAGACCGAGCCCGGCTGGCCGAGCCGTGCGTAGGTGGCCGAGACGGCGCGGTCGAGGCGGACCAGCGAGAGGTCCGAGGAGGCGTGGTTGTAGACCTGGGCGCCGTTGGCCACGGTGCCGCCGCTGGACTGGTCGAGGCTGCCGATGCGGAAGGACAGCCCGCCGCCGCTGACGCAGTGCTTCGCGGTGAGAATCCAGTTGGAGGCGATGATCGTCGCCGTACAGGTCTGCCGGCCGTTGGAGAAGAGCCGGGCGGCCCAGGGGGCGTTCTGCGCGTATCCGCCGCCGATGATCGGCTGCGGGCCGCGGTCGGCGGCCGGGGCGGCGGAGTGGGCCGCCGCGGCCTCGTTCGTGGCGGTCGCCGTGCCGGAGGCCGCCGTGCCGGTGGCCGCGGTGGCGCTGGCGGTGAGGGTGAGCACGGACAGCAGGGCTGCGAGGAGAGCGGGGATGATCCTGGTTATTCGCAAGGTTCCTCGTTTCCGAAGACGCGCGGTGTCGCGCGCGTAGCGTCCAGGGGAAGTCACCAGGATTGCCGACGGGCGGGCACCGGGGTAATCACGTTTGGGCATAGCACGCGGTTATGACTCTCCCGTTCGCCCGCCCGCCGGTGCCCGCAGGGGCGGCGCGCCCCGCCTCCGTGCCCCGCCCCCGAGCGCCCCGCAGCGGGTCACTTCTGCCGCAGCGGCACCTCGCGCACCAGCCAGGCCGCCAGGAAGGCCGCCCAGCCCAGCAGCGCCGCGCCCAGCAGCACGCCGTGCAACCCGCTGGTGACGGCGTGCCGTACGCCCTCCCGCACCGCCTCCGGCATCCCGTGCACCGCCTCCGGCGTCCACTCCGCGGCCCCCTCGGGCATCCCGCCCGAGGCGAGCCTGCCGGTGTAGACGGCGCCGAGCACCGCGACCCCCAGCGAGCCGCCGATCGTGCGCAGGAGGGTGGTGGTGCCCGTGGCGGCGCCCATGTCGCGCGGGTCGGCGCTGTTGATGGTGATCAGCAGCGTGCTCTGGAAGACGAAGCCCAGGCCGACGCCCAGCGGCAGGGTCAGCGCGGAGGTCACCGCCGTCGGGGTGTCCGCACCGACGGCGAGCAGCGCCAGCGCGCCCGAGGCCGCCAGCGCGCTGCCCAGCATGGGGTAGACGCGGTAGCGACCGCTCTGCGCGACGCGCCGCCCCACCAGGAGCTGCGCCCCGAACATCCCCGCCATCAGGGGGAGCAGCAGCATGCCGCTGGCCGTCGAGGACGCGCCGCGCACGAACTGCATGTACTGCGGCAGGTAGGTGGAGACGCCGAGCATGACCGCGCCCACCAGAAAGGTCAGCACCTGGACGAGCGTGAAGTTGCGGTCAGCGAAGAGCCGGGGAGGGATGATCGGTTCGGCCGCCCGCCGTTCGACCCGGTGGAACCAGACCAGCGCGCCGACTCCGAGCACGCCGAGCCCGAGGATCTGCGGGGACGTCCAGCCGTACGTGGTGCCGCCCCAGCTGCCGAGCAGCGTGAGGGCCAGGATGCCCGCGGAGAGCAGGCCGGCCCCCGCGTAGTCGATCCGCGCCTCGATCCGCTCGGTGGCGGGCAGCCGCAGGCGCATGCCGATGATGAGCAGGGTGAGGGCGCCGAGGGGCAGGTTGACGTAGAAGACCCAGCGCCAGTCCAGCTGGTCGGTCAGGAAGCCGCCCAGCAGCGGGCCGCCGACGAGCGCGACGGGCATCATCACGCCGACCATCGACTGCGTGCGTCCCGCCTGTGACGGCGGCAGCAGCACCCCGATGATCGAGAGGGCGCCGACCATGAGGCCGCCCGCGCCGAGCCCCTGGAAGGCGCGGAAGGCGATGAGCTGCCCCATGTTCTGGGCGAGTCCGCAGAGTACGGAGCCCGCGAGGAAGAGCGTGATCGACCAGAGGTAGCTGCCCCTGCGTCCGTAGAGGTCGCCGAGCTTGCCCCACAGCGGGGTGGAGACGGAGGCGGCGATCAGGTAGGAGGTGACCACCCACGAGAGGTGGTCGAGGCCGCCCAGGTCGCCGACGATCGTGGGCAGGACGGTGCCCACGATGGTGCCGTCCAGCATGCCCAGCATCAGGCCGAGCAGAAGCCCGAAGAGCACGAGCTTCGACGGGCCGCCCCCGCCTGCGGGCGGTGGTTCGGCCGCCTCCGGCTCCGGGGTGTTCGCGTCTTCGGTCGGTCGGCTCATGGTTCCCCCAGCGGAGATGGCGTGTGGCAGGGCGAGGCGGGGTGCCGTGCGGTGCCGTGCGGCGGCGGAATGTCGCGCTGACGGGCTGACGCAGCGTCAGGCGGCGTACGGGCGTGCCTCCCTGGCGTCCCGCAGTGCGTGCGCCCACCAGGTCAGCTGGTCGAGCAGGGCCTCGGCGGCGGCGTCGACCGCCGGGTCGTCGACGGAGGAGTCCGCGCCGAAGCTGCCGAAGGCGTTGTGGAAGCTGACCGTGTTGCGGATGGTCGTGGCGTTCAGCTCGGCCATCACGACGCGGAGGTGCTCCACCGCGCGGAGGCCGCCGGAGAGGCCGCCGTAGGAGACGAAGCCGATCGGCTTGGCGTGCCACTGCTCGTTGTGCCAGTCGATGGCGTTCTTCAGGGACGCCGGGTAGCTGTGGTTGTACTCCGGGGTCACGAACACGAACGCGTCGGCCGCCGCGAGGCGCGCGGCCACCGGCGCGAGCGTCTCCTCGGTGGCCTGCGCGAGCGGCTGCCCGAACGCGGGCAGGACCGTGGGCAGCGCGGCCTCGGCGAGGTCGACGACGTCGGTGGTCAGATCGCTCCGCCGCGCGAGCTGCCCCGTCAGCCACCGGGTGACGACGGGGCTGAAGCGGCCCTCGCGGGTGCTGCCGACGAGGACGGCGACGTGGAGCGGCTGGCTGGTGCTGGTCATGGGAGTCCCTCGGTGCGGAGCTGGATGTGTACGGCGTATCTTGGCGCGTACAACGTATACGTCAATGTGTACGTTGTCCACGCATGGATACGTTGTACGCTTACGGCCGACGGTGAGGAGCACACTTGTGGCCGGTCAGGAGAAGAACGGCGCGGCGGTGCCGGGCAAGCCGCTCTGGGAGCGCCTGGAGCAGTCGAGGGTCGCGCCCCGCGCCGCGCTCTCCCTGGAGCGGATCGGGGCCGTCGCGGTGGAACTGGCCGACGCGGAGGGCCTCGCCGCCGTCACGATGCGGCGGCTCGCCGCGGAGCTGGGGGTCGCGCCCATGGCCGCGTACCGGCACGTCTCGGGCAAGGACGACCTGTGGGCGCTGATGGCCGAGCGGGTGGCGGCCGAGCAGTCGATTCCCGAGGGGCTGACCGGCTGGCGCGAGGTGCTGCGGGCCTTCGGGCTGCTGACCCGGGAGATGGTGCTGCGCCACCCGTGGGCGGGCGAGCTGCCCACGGCGCTGTTCGTCCTCACCCCGGGCCGGATGGCCGTCACCGAACGGCAGTTGGCCGCGCTCGACGGGCTCGGGCTCGACGAAGACGCGATGATGGTGAGCTTCCGCACCGTCAGCGCCTTCGCGTACGGGGCGGCGGTCTCCGAGGGGGCCCTGCGGCAGTGGACGGAATCGCTGGGCTGGACCTCCGGTGACGAGATGCGGGCGGGGCTCTCACCGCAGATGACCTATCTCATGAGCACCGGCCGCTACCCCACCTACGAGCGCTACGGCCTGCGGGCGACCCGCAAGGACGACGCGGCCTGGACGTTCGAGACGGGCCTGGACTGCGTGCTGGACGGGATCGCCTCCCGGTTCGGCATCTGACGGCGGTGGGCGGCCGATGGCCGCTCGTTGACTTCAACTGCACTTCACATTTTAGCGTGCTCGCATCAGCAACCGTCCCCCGGGAGCAGGAGCACGCACATGACCCAGCAGCAGAGCACCGACGCCGAACTCGCCGCCCAGCCGGCGGCGTACTGGACCGGTGTGGCCTACGAGGCCCTCATCGCCTTCACCCGCGCACAGCAGGCCGAACTCGGCTTCACCCAGCCCCAGTTCTGGCTGCTGCGCAACCTCTCCAAGGCCGACCTCTCCGCCGACGGCCACGGCCGGACCCTCACCGACCTGCGGCAGGCCATGCAGTCCTACCTCAGGGCCGAGGACGACCTGGCAGCCGAGGCCGAGGTGCTGCTGGAGCGCGGCTGGCTCAGCCGTGACGGCGAGGGGCTGCTGTGGATCACCGAGCAGGGGGAGGAGGCCCGCCTGCGTCTCAAGCAGCACGCCCCGCAGATCCGCTCGGACATCCACCGGGGCATCGACGACGCCGACTACGTCACCACGCTGAAGGTCCTCCAGCAGATGATCCGGAACACCGGTGGCACGTCGGGCGGCTGAGGTGCCGTCGCAACGCTCCGCCTCGGATTACCGGGGCGGAGCGCACGGTGGTGCCGGGTACGTGGGCCAGGATCTCGTACGGCCCCCTCGCGCCGAGCGGCTCGAAGCGGTCGAAGAGCGGGATCACGAGGTCCAGGGCGCGCATCCTGGCCGGGGGCGGGGCGGGACAGGAGGGGCGTGGAGCCGGAGCGGGCGCCACGCCGCACGCAGCCGCCACGCGTCGCGGAACGGGGCATAGGCTGCCCCCGGCACCGGCCCCGACTCCCAGGAGCGCGCACCGTGTTCGACCCTGTACCGGAGCACCCGTACCCCGACGGCCACCGCCCCGGCGAGGCGCCCGCGCCGCACGCGCTGCTTGCGCCGGTGACCGGCTTCCTCGGCACCTGGCGCGGCCGGGGCGAGGGCGGATACCCCACCCTCGAGGCGGATTTCGCGTACGAGCAGGAGGTCACCTTCAGCCACGACGGCCGCCCCTTCCTCCGCTACGAGGCGCGGGCCTGGCTGGTCGGCGCTGACGGGGCGCCACTGCGGCCGTCGGCACGGGAGAGCGGCTGGTGGCGGCTCCAGCCCGAGGGCCGGGTAGAGGCGCTGATCACCCAGCCCACCGGTATCGCGGAGATCGCGGCCGGCCGCGCGACCGGCACCTCGGTCGACCTCGCCACCGGCGAGGTGGCCTGCACGCCCACCGCCAAGGAGGTCGACGCCACCCGCCGCCGCTATGTGCTGGGCGACGACGAGACGCTCACGTTCACCCACGAACTCGCGGCGGTCGGGCAGCCGTTGCAGCACCACCTCTCGGCCCGGCTGCGCCGCCTGGGCTAGTGCCGCGTCAGGCAAGGTTCACTCCGTTCGCCGTCCTGGCAGGCCCATCCGCTGCGTTGCCCGATCGACCGAGTAGCCCACTACGAGGCCGATCAGGCGCCTTCCGGCCGGCCGCACCAGGACGCCTCGCTACCGGGCAAACCTTGCCTGACGCGGCACTAGCCGCGGGAGCCCGGGGTCCGGCCGGGTGCCCCCCCTCAGCCGGTACCGCCGCCCGGCTCCGCCGTCGGTCCGGACGCCAGCGCCGCCTGCAACCGGCGCCGCAGATGGGCCCGTTCGGGCTCGGTGCCCGCCAGACCGAGCGCCTCGCGGTAGGCGCTCGCGGCCTCGTCCGGCCGCCCCAGCCGGTGCAACAGGTCGCCACGGGCCGCCGGATAGGGGTGGTAGCCGCGCAGCCGAGGCTCGTCGGCCAGCTCGTCCAGCAGCGCCAGCCCCGCCTCCGGGCCGTCGCGCATCGCCACGGCCACGGCCCGGTTCAGCGCGACGACGGGGGAGGGCGCGAGAGCGGACAGCACGTCGTAGAGGGCCACGATCTGGGGCCAGTCGGTGGACGCGAGGTCGGCCGCCTCGCCGTGCAGCGCGGCGATCGCCGCCTGCACCGCGTACGGGCCCGGCGCTCCGCCGGTCAGGGCGGGGACCACCAGGTGGCGGCCCTCCTCGAGCATGGCGCGGTCCCAGCGCCCGCGGTCCTGCTCGTCGAGCAGCAGCAGCTCGCCGTCCGGGCCTGTCCTGGTGTCGCGCCGGGCATGGATGAGCAGCATCAGTCCCAGCAGACCGGCGGTCTCCCGCTCGGCGGGCAGCAGCCGGCGCAGAATCCGGGCCAGCCGGATGGCCTCCTCGGCCAGGTCCAGCCGCTGGAGCCGCGGTCCGGAGCTGGCCGTGTAGCCCTCGGTGAAGACGGAGTAGACGACCTGGAGCACCCCCGGCAGGCGCTCGGGCAGCTCGTCCGGGCCGGGCACCCGGAACGGGATGCGCGCCTCGCGGATCTTCCGCTTCGCCCGCACGATCCGCTGGGCCATCGTCGAGGACGGGACCAGGAAGGCGCGGGCCACCTCGGGGGTCGTCAGACCGGCCAGGCACCGCAGGGTCAGCGCCGTACGGTCCTCAGCCGCGAGCGCGGGGTGGGCGCAGGTGAAGAACAGCTGGAGCCGCTCGTCGGGCAGGTCGCGGTCCGCGTCGGCCGCCGGCACGGGGTCGGCCCGGTCCGCCTCCACCCGCAGGACGGCGAGCCGGGCGGCGTACGCCTGGTCCCGGCGCAGCCGGTCGACGGCCCGCCGCCGGGCCACCGTCAGCAGCCAGGCCCCGGGCCTGGCCGGGACGCCCTCGGCCGGCCAGCGCGCCAGGGCGGCCTCGACGGCTTCGGAGGTGACGTCCTCGGCCAGGTCCAGATCGCCGAAGCGGCGGACGAGGGAGGCCAGCAGCCGGCCGCGCTCCTCGCGGAACACCGACGCCACCTCCGCGGCCGAGGCCGGGCCCGGCGCGGCGGGCGGCCCGGCGGACGGCGTACGGGGCGCTGTGCCGGGTGCGTCGGCCCCGGCGGCTCCCTCGTCCATGGCCATCAGGCGCCGAAGTCGGCGATCGGCCGCACCACGACCGCCCCGCTGCCGCGCGCGCCGGGGCAGCGCGCGGCCCAGTCGAGCGCGACGTCGAGATCCGGCACGTCGATGACGAGGAATCCGCCCAGCACCTCGCGGCTCTCGGCGAACGGGCCGTCGGTGACGCTGCGCGCGCCGTCCTCGCCGACGCGCACCGTCGTGGCGGTGACCAGGTCGGCCAGGGACTCCCCGGACACCAGGATGCCCGCGTCCCGCACGTCCTTGTCGTAGGCCATCCAGTCCTCGACGGTGCACTCGGCGGCGCCGCCGCTCTCGTCGACGGCACCAGCGTGGATCAGCAGCATGTACTTCATGGTCCGGCTCCTGTCGGGTTGTGTCTCGCGTGGCGGGCCGCCGTGGTGGCGGTGACCGCCTGACACCATGACGACGAACGGGGCACAGTCCAATCGACACGCTTCCGAGGATTTTTTCCAGTCGGGTCGCGCGGAGGCACGCTGCGTGCCCGGCACGTCTCCGTCCGTGCGAGGCACATCTCAGTCCGTGTGCGACCCGTGCCCATCCGTGTCGGCCCGTACCGCGCCAGCTGTCCAGGGGCGGAGCTTCTCGGGGTTGCGTACGGCCCAGATGCGCGTGATCCGGTCCTCCACGACCTCGAACGCGTACACCGTCACGGTGACGCCGTCCTGCTGGGCGATCAGGCCGGGCTGGCCGTTGACGGTGCTCCGCCGGATCGTCAGGCCGGGCGCCGCGCGGGCGATCTCCAGATAGGCGCGCGCGACCTGCTCGCCGCCCTGGATCGGCCGGGGATGGGCGGGGGCGAGGCCGCCGGTGTCGGCGATCGCGGTGGCGTCGGGGTCGAGGAGGTTGATGAGGGCGTGGATGTCTTTGGCTTCCCAGGCTTGTTTGAAGTGGCGGACGGTTTGGGTGCGTTGGGCGGGGGGTGGTGCTGGGGTCTGGGCGGTGCGCAGGCGGCGGCGGGCGGAGGAGGCGAGTTGGCGGCAGGCGGCGGGGCTGCGGCCGACGATGGTGGCGACTTCGGCGAAGGGGTAGCGGAAGACGTCGTGGAGGATGAAGGCGACGCGTTCGGCGGGGGTCATGGAGTCGAGGACGACGAGGAAGGCCATGTTGACGGATTCGTCGAGGGTGACGTGGTCGGCGGGGTCGGTGGTGGTGCTGCCGGGGGTGGGGGTGCGTTCGGTGTGGTCGGGGAGGGGTTCGGGAATCCAGTCGCCGACGTAGCTTTCGCGGCGGGCGCGTGCGGAGCGCAGCAGGTCGAAGCAGATGCGGCTGGTGACGGTGGTGAGCCAGCCGCCGGGGGAGGTGATGGCCTCGCGTTCGGTGGGGGTCATGGCGTACCAGCGGGTGCAGGCTTCCTGGACGACGTCCTCGGCGTCGGTCAGGGAGCCCAGCAGGCGGTAGGCGAGATTGATCAGCTGCCGCCGCTCACCCATGATCGCGTTCAGGCTCGCATCAGGCCGGACGTTCCCCTGCTCGGT